>NZ_CAMTIG010000011.1 GCF_947072515.1 uncultured Clostridium sp. | reverse complement strand
TTATCCCACTGTTTAAAATATTATTTATTCTTTCTGATAAAACCATAGTCTTTCCACTACTTATATTAACCTTTTCTTTTCACTATATATTATTTACTATATCGTAGTTATCTATTTATCTATTTTTATAAGATTCATTATATAGTGTACCTCTAAAGTCACAAAAAATTAGTCTGATATTTTAAAAACCAGACTAATTTTTTTATATTATTAAACTCTAAGATTAATCACAAAATAATACTTTTTAATAAAAACTACATTCAACTATTAATATAAAACTTTCAGCAAAGTAGAATTATTATCTAAAAATGTATAATCATATTATTATGTGATAATATATTCAAAAGCATAATAAAATATAATTTGAAGACTTAATTAATATCTTTCTTTAAATATGAAAATTTTAAAATACATTTCTATTTAAAATTGGATACTATAGTCGATAATACTAATAATAGACTTATATTTTAAGTAGCAACAAGATATTAAATACTTAGGAGGTATCAGTAATGGAATTAAATACAAAACAAAATTTTATTGTAAATGAGCATGCTAACAACATTCTTTTGTTAGCATCCGCCGGAACAGGAAAAACAGATACTTTAGCCAAAAGAATAGCAAAGATTTTAAGTGAGAAAAAAGCAACTCCCCAAGAGATACTTTGTATTACTTTTACAAATAAAGCTTGCAAAGAAATGAAAGAAAGAATAGAAACCATAGTTGGAACGGAAGCTAAGGATATTACAATTAAAACATTTCATAGTTTTTGCTTTGATATTATAAAGCAACAAGCTAAGAAAAAAACAGATATATTCACAGATTTCTTAATTTTTGATGAGGAAGATTGTAAAGAATTATTAGGAACTTGTAACTACTTTAATTATCCAGTTAAAGGATTAAAAGATTTCATTGATTTAATAAAGAGAGAAATAGCCAAGTCGAATATATATACTTCTAGCAATAATACTGATTTTAAAAAAGCTATTCAAAATATATTTATAAAAAATGAAGATGCCATTAATGACGTATGTAGACAAAAAGTAAATGGAAAATATGAGCTTAATATTGAAATGAAAGAGTATTTTAGAGACCATGGTGCAGATTTAATTAAAACATATAGTACCTTATTAAATATAAATCATGGATTAGATTTTAATGATTTAATAAGTAATGCACAACTCTTATTTAATGATATAGCAGTAGTTGAATCATTAAATAAGAGATATAAATTTATAAATATAGATGAAATGCAAGATACTAGCAAATTAGAGTATTCCATAGTCGAAAAATTATTTAAAGACAATAATATATTACTTTGCGGTGATATATTCCAGACGATCTACGAGTGGCGAGGGTCAGAACCAGAATTTATATTTGAAACATTTCGAAAAAAATATAAACCTGTAGAAGTAGTATTTGATAAAAATTATAGAGCTACTCAAATTTTAACTAATGCTTCGGTAGATTTTCTTGAAAATGCTTTTCCAACTAAAGTTAGTGAAACTTATAAAGATGAAATAACCTCAGAAACTAGTAATGAGGGTGAAAAAATCTCATTAGCTATTAAAAGGAATATTAATGAAGAAGCACAGTTTATAGTATCAGAAGTAGATAAATTAGTCTATGACGGCAGTAAACTTCCTAGGACTTGTATTATAACTAGAGATAATAAGTATAATACTCTACTAAGTGCTAACTTATCAAATTTAAGAAGGAAACAATATGATTTTGTTTTAGTAGATCAATATAAATTTTTCAGAAGACAAGAAATTAAAGATATGATAGCCTTTTTAAAATTAATAGCTAATAGAAATGACTCCTTAAGTCTAAATCGAATTTTAAAAAGATTACCTGTTGGTATTGGTAAAAAAACTTTAGATAATATAGATTCTAATGAATACAAACAAGTTGGAATTACATTAGCAGATTACATTGATAATAACTCAGTAAAATATGGTGAAAAATATGGACTCTTAATTGAAGAATTTGAAGAAAATAATGTTGTAATTTTTGATGTTGAAAGTACTGGAATCGATGTTACTGAAGATGAAATTATACAAATAGCAGCAATAAAACTTAATAACGACGGTAAAGTAATAGATACATTTGAAAGATTTCTTAAAAATAAAAAGTCAGTAAAAAAATCAGAATTAGTACATGGTTTTTCAGATGATTTTCTTTCAGAACATGGTGAGGAAAAAGAAATTGTATTGCTAGATTTCTTAAAATTCAGCGAAAATACTGTAATTGTAGGACATAACGTTCAATATGATATAAATATATTAGCTAGTGAACTAGAGCGATTGAAATTAAGTAAGCCTAATTTTAAAGGTATATTTGACACTTTAGATATATTTAGAAGGTTCTATCCTAATGCAGCTAATCACAAATTAGAAACTCTTAGCAATATTTTTGATACAGAAAACAAGCCAACTCATAATGCAATGGATGATATTTTAGCAACAGGTCAATTATTAAAACATGCTATAAATGAATATTTAAGGCCAACTTCATTAGAGCGTATAGCATTAATGGGAATACACCTAAAAAGTTTTGAAAAAATAAGAGAAATTTTACACAATTTATTTATAACTTCTGAAAATAAAAGAGCTCATGAAATTATAGTATATGTAATGAATATAGTTGGTTTAAAAGAAATTTATAAAGATGAAACTGGTGCTGATAAAATCTCAAGATTAAGAGATTTCTATAGATTAATAGAAGATATGGATATTCTAGAAAAAAGCAATCGCGATTCTTTACTAGATGTAATTAAAATGACAGGATTATCAAATGGTGAATTAGAAGAATTGATGATTAAAAGAATTGGAAGACCAAGAATCCCTATAATAACAGCTCATCAAGCTAAAGGATTAGAGTTCGATTATGTCTTTTTATCTGGTGCACAAGAAAATGTATTCCCCTCATTTCAAGCTGTAAAGAACAATAAATTTGAAGAAGAAAAAAGAACTTTTTATGTTGCAATTACCAGAGCTAAAAAGAAATTATATATAACTTCATCAAAAACAAATCAATATGGATATTCTACAGCTTTAAGTAGATTTATAAAACTGATATCAGATAAATTTATAGATAGAATATAAGTATATACTATTAAGAGATGATTTTAATCATCTCTTTTTATATATGAAATGGTTAATTTGATATACAAAAAAATCTATAAATTAAATTCATAGATTCTTTTATATTTTTTTATTACATCACTTAAGTATCAATTCATTAATCATTGAACTCCTAATGCTTTAAATACAGCATCCTCTGTGCTGTTATAGAACATAATTTGAAACTTTGCAAAAAGCTCTGGCGGAACCATCGGTATATCACCTGCATTTATCATTGGAAGTAATACTTTCTTTGCTCCTGCATCAAAACATACTTGAAGTGTATTTGCTAAATCTTCTACCTTATTAATTGTTCCACCTATACTTACAGAACCTAATACAGCCAACTGACTTTGTACTGGTTTGTTTAATGCCCCTGAACACATTGCTATTATTGCTGCTAGTGATAGACTAGATGTCATTCCTACTCCATTAACATCCTGTATATGCATTAAGTAGTCTTTGTTAGTTGTTGATATTGAAGCACTAATATTTCTGCTATTAGCCTTAAAGTATCTAAATGCTGTCTCTATACTTTCCTTAGCCTCTCTATCATATCCAATACCAGTTTTCTCAAACTTACCCGTTCCTCCAACAACTTCAACTTCTAATTTATAAACTCCTATCATGTCATATCCCATTCCAACTGTATAAACATGACCCGGCTTTGACATCCCTTCTGGAATTAATGAGCCTGAACCTTGCTCTGGAATTGATATAAACTCTTCTTCCATAGTTTCTGTATCTATATAAGAGAAGTGAACATCATAGAATTCCATTCCACCTATTTTTTTCAACTGCTCCTTAACCCTTCTTCTACCTACTAAAGCATACTTTAAAATTTCTGCTATATCTTCTTTTTCATATTCTCCATGAGGATATATAAGCTTTACAAGTCCTGAAACTGTCTTTCTTACTGCTATAACATCTCTTTGATTAAGATTACTTCCAAATCTGAAATACTTATCTATAACATCACCAAAAGTTTTCTTCCTCATAGTTCTAAGATACTCTGCAAGATAATCTGTAATAAGCCCAAAGTTATCTGTTATAAACTCTGGTCTCATCTTAGGAATTTCCCATCCCGGTAAATAAAAATGCATTCTATCAAAGAAGGCCGAATCATAAGCCATAGCCTCTGGGAATGGATCAAATAAATGGGATGTTTTTAAAAGAACATCCACACTTTGATTTATATTACCTACAAATACCATGGACGCACTAGCTGCCTTCTCCTCTTTTCCTCTAGCAAAAGAGCCTGATGCCATATAATCTTTCATTATTTGTATTCCATCTTTATCTTTAAATGTTATGCCTGCAACTTCATCAAAGGCTACTGTATCCCACATTCCAACAAGTCCAACTTGTCGTTTAGACATATTATAAAATAAATTAGCTACCGTTGTTTGTCCACCTGAAACAAGAATTGAATTTGGTGAAATTTCTTTGTATAAATGTGACTTACCGGTCCCTCTTGGTCCAAGCTCACACATATTATAGTTATTTTCACATAAAGGAACCATTCTAAGAAGCATATGCCACTTAACTTTATCCTCAAGCTGTGTTGGCTCCATTCCTATACTTCTAATAAGAATATCAATCCATTCTTCCTTAGTAAAAGCTTTTCTCCCTTCTATGAGTTCATCCATATCCATATTAGGCATTTGAATTGGCGTTACTGCTTCTATAATAAAAGGATTTGGGTCTGTAACTCCTTCCTCAAAATAGTATTTCATCTTAACAATACACCAAATTCCACCACCAAGAAGCTTATCAAACTCCTTAACATATTTTGAGTCTATCTCAACGTTTTTAAGCCCTAAATTAGAAAACTCTGCTTCATATATATCTCTCTTTTGATTAAGCTTAACAGTAAGCTTATCGATAACTGTATATCTACTCATTTCTCTAATCTTAGATTTAATTTTTTCGGCTTCATCCGGTCTTACAAAATTTTCTGCTAATATATTTTTAACTCTTTCTACTCCTGCATTAATACTATCTTCATCATCAGTAGCACAATACATTCCAAGTAAATATTCAAGTACATATATAGGCACATTGGCACCTTGTTTTAATTTTTGTGTTAAATCTTTTCTAACAACCTTCCCAGCAAAATGCTGATTAATTTTCACACTTAATTCATCCATAAAAAATAATCCCTTCCCCATAAAAATCATTTTAATCTATATACGTATTTTTATAGTATAAATTGAATAATATATATTATATAACTGTATAGGAGTAAATCTAATGTTTAATCCAAAAAAACTTCATTCTACCTGTATTGACAATAAAAGTAATATATACTTTATAGATCAGTACCTAGTTTTAAAGAAAAACGGAGTAAATTTTAATCCTTATTGTCCTTTTTGTCATAAGCCTGTATATATTAAATGTGAAAATAGTCCAATCCGTAGAACCCACTTCTCACATTATAAAAATGAATCTTGCTCAAGTGTAAATTACACCGATAGGTTTTCAAATATTTATATTGCTCCAACTTCCCTAGAAGTTGAAAACCTTAAAGTATCATTACTACTTTACTCTAACGTAATTTATAACTATATAACAAACACTTTAAATATTAATATTACAGTATCTGAATTTCTTAAAGCACTTTCATCTATAGATGAGAAAGTTTTCCATTACAAAGATATACCTTTATCTTCCTTTACTTATATAATTATAAACAATTTAAAATCTACTTCCTCTAGAACTTTTCTATTTTCAACTACAGATACAACTAATGACTTATGGGAATTTTGCGGTTCTAAAGACGTTCTATACATCCTTGACTATAATAAAAACCTTATTCTCGATACAATTCATACAGATTTTTATTTTTTAGATAACTACAAACCCCATTTTGACGTTTTCTTCCTAAGTACAACTTATACTAAATTAATAGAAATACTAAATCTTAATCCTAAAATTGATTGTTTAATTTTAAATATAATTCTCAATGACTATCTTTCATAATTGACTAGAAATATCTTTCTAGTCAATTTTAAAACCCAAAATCATTTAATATTGCTATATCAATATTAAATGGTATTCTATCATAATCGCCATTCGCATCTTCTTCATCTTCCATAACTAAGAAATATTGCTTTGTTTTATCATAGGGTCTACTTTCTAATACAAACTCAATTCTATAACTTCTATCAGTTGGATTCTCTGATCTTGAATCTGCTATTATTGTCTTAATATTTGATATCTTATTTCCTTCTTCATCCTCAAAATAAGTTCTTATTTTCTTTCCAATTACTTTATCCTGTAATTTTTCATCTTGGAAGAACTCTAAGAATGTTATTGGGTTAGTTACCTTTCTATTTATACTTGTTAAAGATACTTTAACCTTTCTTATATCATTAGCTGATGATGTACTTCTATCATTTTTAAATCTAATAACTGGTACTATAATTTCCTGTAACATTGCTCCACCATGAACGAAGTTCGCCCCTGCTCCTTGAACTTTAAACCTTGAAGTACCATTTGGAGTTATAACATATTTATTAGAATCATCTCCTAATAAATAATCCATACTAAATGTTATTGTGCCTTCAACATTTTCATTTTTAGATGTTAATAAGAATCTTCTACTATCTTCACCATCATCGAGTTTAATACCTGATATTTTATTACTTTCTTCCATAGCACTTCTTTGATAAAGATATCCATGATCAGCTGTAATAATTATACTTGCTGCACTTACTCTATTAACTAACTTATTTACTAAAGCAATTATTTCTTTAAAGGCTTCTTCTGTAGCACTAAATACTTCTCTCTCTGTTGAAGCATGATCTCCCCTTGCATCTATAGTATTATGATAAATATAAACTACTTCTAAACCTACAAATGCTTTCCTTATTTCAGCATCTCTCATATCCATAACTTTATCATAAGTAATTGCTAAAGATTTTTCATTTTCCCTTTTTAAAATAAAGTCTCTATTATCTGTTCCATTACTACTTATTCCATTAACTATAACATCATATTTATCATTAATTTCAATAGTTTTATTAGGTAAAAGAGATGCCATTCCTAACTTTGTAAATGAAGGTAACACCCCTTGCATATAATCCAATTCAGTTTTACCTTTTCTTTCATTTGTAAGTAAGGTATTTAACTCTTCTGCACTTTCATATCTTAATCCATCAGATATTATTACAAAAGTTCTCTCTTTTCCTTTATACTTAATATTTTCTCTATAGAATTTATCTTGTTGTTTTAAACCTTCTATTCTCCAAGAATTTAAACTTCTAATTGATTCATTCCATTTAATTGATAACTCTTGTAAATACCAGTTATTATATGTATTTTCAATAGTATCTCTTAAATCAGTTAATTCTTCTTTCCATTGACACTTATCATAATGATAATAGAACTTTCTATATGCCTTATCTATATAGTAGTAATCTTTTGTATAAGACTTAACCATATCAAATGAGCCTTCTGTTTGTATCATTGAATTTAATGACTTCTTCTTATTTAATAAGTTTATAGCCCATTTTATAGCCTTGTATTCACTTTTATACTGCTTATAATAATGTAATGTTCTTCTTGATGCTAAAATAGATAAATACTTATCATATTCTTCTACACCATCTTTTAAGAGATTGGTTATTCTAGTTAAAATTATTTTATCAACATCTTCAAAAACTTCACATTTTATAAATTCATCAGTATCCCTTTTTTCTAATAACTGTGTTATTTTTAGTTTTCTTGCAATTAACTCTTGCATCTTATCATAATAATCACTATCTTTAATGTTATCCATAAAATGATTTATGAAAACTAAACAGTTCCTAACTTTTGAAGAAATATATGTTGTATACGCTTTAGGGAATTCAAACTTAATATTTTCATTCATATTAGTTACTAATAACATAGCCATAAATCTCTCTATGCTTTTTTCTTCAAATGAATACCCAAAATACTTCTCAAGTAAATCCCATAATGCATCTACATTTCCAAATTTCTTTATATCTTCATATATCTTATTACTTCCATCTAAATAATCTTTAATAATAGCCTTAATTATCTCTTCAATATCCATTACTTTAACCTTAGTTAAAACGGCAAGAACACCTATATGAACTTTTTCTTTTGTATAATCTTGAATACTTAAATTTTTAAATCCTGATATTCTTTCTTTATTTTTAAAGAATATATTATAGGTTTCGAACTCTGGCTTTAGTAATGAATCCATTACTCTTAATTCTCTCATTATAACTGTTGCTCTATCAGTAGAGAACTCTTCGCTATAAGAAAAAATATCATAAAGCCAATCTTCTTGTGGATCTGGCTTTTTCATATTTGAATATATTAATATATTGTTTACTTCATCTTCTTTTTCTATATAATGTTTTATCCAGAAGGCATTGTTTTCAGTTAATTTAATAACCTTTATCCCCTCTAAATCAAAACTATCTATTTCATCTATAAAATCTTCATTTTCATCATACCAAAATACAATATGACGCTTCTTACCATTATCTAAAGGCTTTAAAAATAATTCTTTAAGAAAATTTCTTATTTCTTGTAAATTCACTTGCTCACCTCTTTAATTTATCTTCCAAAAAAGCGTTTAGTCGAATCAATCTTCTTTTTAATTATATTTATTTCTTTTTCAACATCACACTTATATTGCTCTAACTCTTTACACGTATTCTCTAAGATATTTCTATCATTTAATAATATCTCTTTATTATTATATTTTTCTAATATATCTTCTATCCTAAAATAAAATTCTGCATTATATTCAGATAACACTCCATCACTATCAGTAAATCTTTTAAAATTCAATTTTATATTTTCTTTTTTATCATTAGTTATTACTTTGCCTACTAAAAAATTATATCTCTTATATTTTTCTTTTATTTCATTAATTGTTTTGTTTCTAAGAAATATTTCTTGACAAAATTCATCTAACTCTTTATTTTTTGCACTTACTTCTTTATTATTAAATTTAAATAACTTGCAATTGACTTTATCAAGTTTCTTTTCCTTATCTGCCTTAGATATTAAATCATATAATTCTTTCAAATCATTAAATATATCTTTCTTTGCAATATAGTCCAACTCATTTTCTGCTATTGCTATTTCCTCTGGATCACATGTTCCTTGTTTTATATATTCAATTTCATTTGACATTTCTGCAATGCTTTGAATAGGATATCTATCAAAATAGTATACTTCAACTAATTCTTGATAAAAATCTATATATGATCTATCAATATAATATAAATTTATTATCTCACTTATCTTGTGAGCGATATCATAATAGTATACTTCGTTTGAACATTGTATCTTTAGATTACCTTGAAGTCTTTCACCTTCTTTATATAATTCTAGTACTTCATATATCTTCTCAATATTTCTTCTTATATCATCATTAAGTTTTAACATTTTTATATAAACCTTATTATTTTGACTCTTTTCTTTATAATTTTGAAAAAATCTAAAACTTATGTATGCAAATAATAAAGTAATACCTGCTTTAAAACTCTCTATAAACAACGTTCTTAATAAATCATATGTTAGAAATTCTTTTAACCCCTCTATAAAATACTCCATCTTCCCCCCTGTAAAAAATAGCATGAGGTGAAATATTATCTCACCCCATATTAAGTTTTAAATCTTTGCTAATAAATTCATTTTAATTTCTTTTCCTTTTGAATTTATTACCTTAATATCTTGGAACTTAGCATAATTTACTTTTACCCCATCATCTAAATCAATAGATATCTTTTCATTTGCTAAATATGCAACTACTTGGTCATACTCTCTACACTCTTCTATTTGTTTAGATATTCTATCTATCTTCTTTTTTGCAGTAGTTCTATCCTTTGCTGTATACTCTTCTGAATCTACTACTAACTGAAGCCTATTAATTTCTGCTTCATATTTTCTTTGTAATGTATGAATGTAATCAGTTCTAACCTTAGCAACTGTTTGTTCATTATATCTATGCATATAAACTAAACACTTAAATCCATCATTCTTA
Source organism: uncultured Clostridium sp. (assembly GCF_947072515.1). Taxonomy (GTDB): domain Bacteria; phylum Bacillota; class Clostridia; order Clostridiales; family Clostridiaceae; genus Clostridium. The sequence goes on along the minus strand of NZ_CAMTIG010000011.1, from coordinate 72,686 downwards.
CCTGACTCAAACATCCAATATATAGGCCTCTTTTGATAAATCTTTAAATGATCCTTATAGAAATCTTTAATAAAGTATCTTCTTATTGCCTGTCTAGATGTTTCAGATGCTTTTCTTCCTATTGAATCAGCAATAAAGTCTAAATTTTCTTCTAATGTTTCTTCTCCATAAACAGTTCTTACAAACTCAATAAATCTCGTAACTATATCATCTTCAAAATACTCATCCTCTGTAATAGGAATAATATTTTCCCTATCAGGCGTAAATCTAGAATTCACCCATGAATCAGATATTATATTCCCATCTGCATCTTTTTCTATTTTTCTAACCTTACCTTCTCCCAAATTCCACTTATCATTAAAGTTTCCACCTGCATAAATAAGACCTTCGCTATCTATAGAATATCTACCTAGCATACAACCAACAGCATAAGAAATAAATGACTTAATATCTCTTTCTCTATCTGCTTTTCTTATAGTAACATCTTTATCATCTACCTCTGGTGTTAATTCATCTTGTAGCCCATAAATATCAATAAATATTCTATTTAACTCTTCTTCATTATATTTTAACTGCTCAAAATTCTCCTCACATTCAGTTTCCCAAATAGAAAATATAGCATTTAAACTATATTGTTCACCCTCATCTAATAATTTTAACAATGGATGAACTTTAAAGTCCCATGAAGTTTCAAATGAATCCCAATCATTTTTTGATATTCTTATATTATAATTAACAATTTTAACAATATCGTATCCATTAAAATTCAATAATGGTAATTTTGAGATACTTCCCACGACATAATTAAGTGTTTGATTAATAATATTAAGAAATGCTTGGCAAACTTTAGTATTGGCAAATCCTAACAATTCTAAATTCATATCAGAAAATAATGAACCTCCTGCATCTGAAAAAATAGTACCTTTTGGGAAATATCTCATTGAAAAATATCCTGTTGAAATTTTTGTCCAAGTTATATACTCTTTAAAATATAACTGTGGATTAACTACACGTCCTCCACTTGCCCCTATAGCAGCCTTTCTTATTTCACTACCATCATTTTCCCAATTTACTACATAAGTTAAATTCCCATACCATCTTCTAAATTCTCCACCTTTGCTATAAGGAAAGAATTTGCCATTGGTTTGCTCATAATTACTTTGATATAAGTTTATTTTTTCCCATAATGGTTCATGCCATAATCTTAAAAATCTATTGTTATCCGTTGTTGATAAACCACTCTTTGGTTCTGTAATCGAACTTAAACTAATCGATTTACTAAATACTTCTAATAACTTTCTAGAAATCCAATATGCAAATGTATTACCAGGTATCATATAAATATATCTTTTTTCAAAAAGATATAAACACTTTTCATTTCTATAATTTTCTTCTTTTAACTTTTGATTAGTATATTCAACAAGTCTAACAAATGAAGAAACAAATTTATCTACATTAGATTTTCTTAAAACAAATGATGTTGTTTGTACTACTTCTCCTCCAATTTCCTCAAATGCCCTAGGTCCAAGATGAATCATATTTATAATATCATCATTTAAAATGCTCTTCCTTAATTTCTCATATGTTGATAAAAACATCCATGTTTGTTGTGTAATCATAGCCTGATAGTAGTTATCTTTCGTTAACTTTCCACATTTTTCAATAAACATTGCAAATAAGTCTGCTTTACTATTTGGATACCTTTTTTTTGCATACTCCAACAGCCCTTTCTCCATACCATTATTACCCATATACGGAGGGTTAGTAATACAAACTTCATATTTTCTACTCATTATCTCAGCCTGTTTAATAAGCATAGGTACTCTTTCTAAAAGCATTACTCTATAATCACCAAACATTAAATTATCTTCTTGTTCTATTTCTTTTAATCTCTGGTTTAATGCTTCAAAGTTTACTTTTTCAACTTCAATTATTGAACCATATTCCTTAGCATCAGTGAATGTTGACCATAGATATTCTAAGTCATTTTCTAAATCATCATTATCTAATCCAGTTTCTAAACTACAGAAATAATCTATTGCTTCCTTATGAATACTATTACTTTCTTGTATTGAACATATATTAAGTTCTAAATATTCTCTTTCAATCTCTCTAAACAATCTTCTATTGTAATGTCTAGCCTTCATTATTAATGCAAATGATGCTAATTGTGCTGCTCTATCGTCTATATCTAAGCCATATAGGTTATTTTCTAGTATCATCCTCGGTATTTCTCTTTCAGAATATCCTGCTGTTTTATATATTTCATAAAGAACATCAAAGGCATAAACTAAAATATGACCTGACCCCATGCATGGATCTAAAACTTTTATATCTTCTGGGTTTAGTTTTGCATGTTGTTCTCTTATTTTTTTCAACTCTTCTTTAACGTCCGGCTCTTGTTCTGCTTCTTCTAGGTAATATTTAAACTCTTTTTGTAGTTCTTCATTTGGATGTCCTTCTAGCCATAGTCTTCCTAATGAATTTTCCACCATATATTTAACAATCCATTTTGGAGTAAACAATTGAGTTGCTGCTGGTATATTTTCTTTTGTTATTTTTATATTTTTCTTTAAGGCTGCAAAAACTTCATCCTTCTTTTCTGAAATATAGTATTGGTACATCCAGCCTATTATTTCTACTTCTTCACGCCAATCTGATTCTTCTATATCCTCAACCATTCTTCTTATAACAGAACCTTGTTCTAGTAGGTTATCTGGTAATAAAAGTTCTGTATAATCACTTATTTTCTCAAACATTTGAGGTATTATTTTTCCTAGTTCATTACATTGTTTAACTAGAATAATTCTATATGCTTTTTCTCTATCTAATGTATCACCTGTATCTAAAAGATCATATATTTCATTAACATTTAAATTTAATTCATCTATTATTTCCGATACCTTAGTTAATACATCAGGTTCTTTTTTCCCCTCAACTTCTGATGAAAGTATTCTAACTCCTGTTGGAAGATAATCATTAACCTCCATATATCTTAATCCCATAAATCTATTGAACCAAGTATATGCAACTTCTTCCATTACTTGCTCAAATCCCTTTTCATTAACTTGCTTAACTAAAGTATCTCTATCCTTCTTTGAAAGCGTAAATATCTCTTCTTTTCCTTCTAACTTAAATCCACCTTGTACAGCAGTTGCTTCTAATACCTTATCTTCATATACTCCAATACTATATGCTTTTTCGCTTACCGACTTAATTAAACTTCTTCTTGCCCAAATAGCAAAAGATTTTATTCTATTCTTATCCATCTTTACAATCCTTTCACATTAAATAAGGGAAGTACCTACTTCCCTATTTATATTTGTAACTCGACTCACATACGTTCGCTGAGTAAGTTCACATTACTAAATCCACCAAGTAGGTATGTTCGAATAACTAAATTAAAATTTAGATTCTCACTTAAGATTTAGATGTTCACTTATATTAGACTTATAATAGTATCCTTCTCTAACTCTTCTTCTAATTTCTTTCTTAATGCTTCAACAACTTCATCTATATCAGTAGTATTTTTAATAACTTTCTGTCCTCTAACTAATTCTCTCATACTTAAAGTTTTAGTTTTTATTACTACCTCTGGCTCAGGTTTAACTGGATCTGCAACATAACCTGTATCATTTCCTTCTATTGCTCCAGAAGGATTTTTAATACTATTTGCTAACTCAATTTCTTTTGCCTTTAATAACCTTTGTCTTTCATCTTCTGCTAATATTTCTTTAATCCACTTTAATTTTAACTTATCTGAAAGGTCTGACATTGATGAAAGAACAGCAAAACTACTTGCCTTTTCAGTTCTAGTTCTTAAGTTGTTAAACTCTTCATTTATTCCGTTAAAGAACTTATTCTTAAAATCATAGTTTTCTAAAGTTTCTATAACTTCTTTCTTACATGTTTGAATAAATCCAAGAACAGGAATACTTTCTTCTTCTAATAATGATAAAATTTTATTATTATACTTTTCTATTAATAATGGAATAGTTGGTATTTTAGAGTATGGCTCTTTCATTCTTAAAATAGTCTTTATCTCTTCAACTATTTCCTTAATTTCATCATTTACTATATATTCTTTGTTTTCATCATAATTTCTTAACTTTTCTATTGCACTATCGAATATTAATCTTTGTTCTCCTTTAGAAGAAGTATCAATAGTTCCATTTTCCTTCTTAAAGAAGAATCCCTTTATGTTATCAATCTTATCTACATAATCTAAGAAGTCTCCTTCTAAATCATAAACTCTCTTAAAAAACTCTAATGTATCCCTAATTTCTATAACTTCTTTAAAGATCTTCATTCCATCTTTTAATATAACTTCTCCTGGATATTTGCTTGTTACAGTAAAGTTATTAAGCATTATTTCTATCCTGTGCAATTCTGACTCACACTGTGATATAAAGTTACTCATCATTCCATCTTCATCACTTGGCATAGATGAATAACCAAATAAATCTTTATTTAAGTCCTTTAATGCTTCTATATACTTAGTTGGAACTTTCTCTCTAGTCTTTAAAATAACTCTATCTACATAATCTCTCTTAGTAACATAGTTAACCACATCTCTATTATTAGGTGATAATACTTCATTGTTTAAAACACCCTTTATATCCTGCTTTTTAAACAATGTTACTACTACTCCTTGAATATCTATCTCTTTCCATCCATATGGAGCATTTGAGAACTTACTTATAACACTTTTAACAGTTACTTGAAGGTTTCTTGATGTACTTGTTTCTATATGTGTTTTTATTTCATCTATTGCAAGTCTATTAGGTTCTACATCTACCATAGTCATTTTAACTAACTTAGCATCTATGATATCAAATAAATCCTTTGTAGTTTCTTTAAATTCCTTTATATAATTCAATTTGTTGTACTTAGAATCTATTAATGCTTTTAATCCTTCATTGATTCTATCTATAGCACCTTTTTCTTTTATATCTAAAAGACTTCCATTAACATAAATTTCTGCTGTTCTTACTGCTTCTTCAATTAAAAGTTTTGCTCTCTTTAGCCTATCTTCTCTTTCTCTACTCTTCTTAGTTTTGATATCCTCTATAGTAGAAGTTGACTTTGAACCACCTTTTAATCTTAGATATGCATCTATCTTTAACACATTTTCAATTTCATCTAAATAATTAACATCTTTTGAGATATTAACTATTACATTATTTTCTCTAATAGATAGTTGTTTTAATTCACTTTGCGAAGTACCACCTCCACCTATTAAATCAAAGTTAGCAGTTGTTATTCTAACTCCTATTTCATTATTTTGTGGACCTCTTGTTCTATCATCAACTATCTTATTGAATGTAAACATATATTTTTTAGAGTAGTTATATTTATTATCTTTATAAATATCATCAAAGATAATTTCTCCAACCTTTTGTATAACTTCCCCATTATCTACATTCATATTTTTTATTTCTTTATTAACATCTTGTTCGTCATTAGTAAGGAATACATACTCTTCCCCATTCTCTTGTACTAATGTTTCCCTTATTAACTTCTTTAATGACTCTTGAACTTTAAATGTTAAATCTCTATGAGATGCATCTATATTATCAACTAATAATGTTGCTAGGTTGTTTATATTTGCTTTAACTTCTTTTACATATTTAACTAAGAATAATAACTTTAATACTTCAACATCAAATTCATCTAATCTATCATTTTTTTCTGAGTTCATAATAACTGATCTTATTGATGAATCTAGGAAAGTTTCTATAGTTTTATAAAATGCTGAAAATGGAACTAATATATTAGAATCCCTATCCATATAGTCAATAGCAACTTGTTGATAAGCCCCTAAAAGAGATCTTTCTCCCTTAGATAAACTTTTACCTGATGCACCATGCTCTCTTACTCCATTAAAGGCTGATTGTAGTAAGTTAAACTGATATGGTATAAAAGGATATACTTCTGCAAAATCCTCACTATTCTTATATAACTTCATTTCTGCTGTATCAGAAGTGAACGTTAAAAGATTCTTTATTATTGATTCCTTTTGCTCATATAATACTTTTAAATGACTTTCAGCACCGTCTGTCTTTCTAAGAATACGTTTCTTAATAACTTCATCAACATTGGCTGATGATAAAGATAATCTTGTATTAAATCTACCTTGAATCTTAGAGAAGTCATTTCCTTTTACTTTTGTGAATTCATCTAATCCTTCTTGTGAAGTTACAATAACCCAACACTTTCCTTGACACTTAGTACCTAAATCTTCAACAACTGTTTGAAGGTTAAGCATAAGTTGAGTGTTATCTCCAATGTATTGTCCAATTTCATCAACTAAGAATACAACATGATGATTCTTACCTTTTGAATTACAATATTCCTTTACCTTGCTAGCGAAATCATCAATACTTAATGAGTAGTTATTTTCAGCCTTGTTATACCAATTTCTAGCCGCATCAATACTCATTTTAGTTGTTTCCGCTAATGCTTCTACTATTGCATCTTCCTCAAAGTAGAAATTAGATCTACACTTCTCCCATTCAGCACCACTTATTTCTTTAAACTTTTCTTTAAAGTTTTCATAAACGCCATCCTTAGCCATTTGTCTTTCTAAATCTGCAAGCCAAGGCATAGTTCCACAAAAGCCTTGCATTTCATTGAAAACTTTATTAAATACATTAACTATTGCGTCTTTATTTAATTTACTTTTAGAATCTGACTTTGAGTCTATATTAAATAGGATTACATCACTTGAAACGTCTCCTGCTGCTTTCATATTGGCTAATATAAAATTATCTAATCCCTTATCATCAAAATAATTAATAGACTTCTTACCCTCTATATTTTTATTCTCTAAAAGATACGATAGTATTTTTAAGAAATGTGATTTACCACTACCGAAAAATCCTGATATCCAAACTCCATTCTTGTCAGTATTTCCTATAATCCCTGTCTTATAGGCTTCAAAGAATCTATCTATATGTTTATTTAACTCTCCAGTTACAACATATTCTTCTAATTCTTGCTTAATATTTTCATCATCAGCCTGACCTACTTTAATTACCCCTTTAATATCTCTATCAATTGGTTTATAAAACATAGCTTTTAATTTTACGTCCATAAATTTATTCCCCCACAACTTAATATTTGTCTATTAATTGAAATGCTCTATAATAATTATCATCTTTTAATTGATTAAATAACATAAGCGTTCCCCCATCATATGTACCTGGGAAAAACATTACTAATGGTTGCTCCTCAACAATTCTATGAAGATTATTTAATATAGTATGTGACCTTATTATCGGCCATGCTTTGCCAACACCAGTTAAAAATACTATATCTGCTCCTTCAAGCCTTGATTCAATGTACTCTAAAAACAAATCATCATCTTCAGTAATTCTTAAACATGTTTTTATTGCCTTTAAAAGTACATGCTCACTGCCTTTAGCCTGCTCCATTTTAAAACAGCGCTCTAAATATCCAAATTCAATTAATGTTTCTATTATAATTTGATATAAATCAAACTCAACAATGTTTAATCCATATGCTGATTTAGCCTTTTCTTTTATAAATTTGACTCTATCTCTAACTACTAACTCTTCTTCCGGATTATAATCAAATACATAAAATCCAATTTCATTACCTAATCCTTTGTTTTTTCTAAAGTCTGGTTCAACTACTTTAGGTAATATCTCATCCAATCTTATATATATATCTTTCATTTCATTAACCCCCTCCCATTTACTAATTAATTATTCCAAGTATTGCATTTATATAAATGCAATCTCCGATACTATATAAGTAATCCTTTACTTCACTTTCAATCATAGGAATTCTAATTTCTCTATCACCTTTTTGATTTGATATAAGACCGCTTTCAAATAATATTCTTATATAAACCTGTTTTAATTTTTTGAAAGTATACTCTGACCATGATGCAACCTTTTCACTTTGCTCTCTTTTATTTTGAAAAAATACCCCAAAATCTTTATCTCTTATGTATAAATCTTTTAATAGTATTTTTTCCTTATACACTTCATTTATGAATTCAAAAAACAATCTATCTGTTTTAACTATTGCATATAAAACTAAAACCTTTGATGTTTCTATATTACTATCTTCAATTTTCTCTATAATGTATCTATCTAAATCTTTTAACCTTGCAATAATTATTGATGCAACTTCCTTCTTTCTGGCTTCACTTTCTAGTTGGAAAATATTATCTTCAAGAGATTTATTTTTTATATCATCAACATCTAACCCTTTATTTATAAGGCTTATAGACTTTTTAGTTTCTTTATATAAGTATGGTCTAGATTTTATAGTTGATTTATACTCCATATTTTTTCACCTCCGTGGTCCACTTTCTATATAATTATAACACTTATCAATATAAATATACATATTTAATTATTTTCATAAAAAAACTATCTTTGAAGTAGTATATGTACTAATTCAAAGATAGTTTTCAGTCAATTTACTTAATTAACTCATAGGTTGTTTTAATATATTTTTTCCTTGTAATATATTAAAACATCTCTATTAAATAATCTATTTAAATTGCTTAAATTTATTATAAAACACCTCATATTACTTAAATATCTCACATTCCTTGCTTCTGAACATTAACTATATTCCTAACTACCTCTGATAATTCAATCACAGGTATCACTTTATCGGTTCCATATTTCAATAGCCATTGATTTTTTTCAAATATTAACTTTAATTCCACACCATCAACTAGCTTTCGCCTCTCATTTACCTCTATATCTATCTTCCAACATACTATACAATCAAATGTTTGATATGGATGCTCATGTTTAAATATATTGCTTAAGAGTAACTCCAATTCTACTAGCAACGGCTCCTCATTTTTATTGTAACAAATTAAATCTGTTGTCGATTGGTGAGAATACTGTGCAATGGAATCTATATATTTTATATGTTTTTTATATTTAGTGCATAATAAAACAGCTAACAATAAAGCTACTTGCCCCTCATTGTCTGGAACTTTTTTTACTGATATATCTTTTAAGTTCAACTCCCTTAATTTAGGTAGTTTTTCAATTCTTTTGTTTAAATTATAATTTTTCTCTAATATTTGTTCTAAACACTCTTCTTCTTTTCTCATTTTAAAATATGTTTTATATGCAATTGGCATAATATCTTCATTTATAATTTTCTTTGCTGAAGATAATATCCACTTTATTTTTGCATCATTTTCATTACTTATATTATTTCTATCTGCTGTGAGTTCAAAATTTTGTGAATTAACTAAAATGTGAAAATGATGATAATTTGGATCTGTTATTAAACTCGACTTCTTTGTAAATGCTATAAAATCCTTAGCTAAATATACTCCAAATCTCCTCTTTATGGTTTCTCCAGGTCTTAATTTACAAATTTCTTTTCTGCAGTTAATTCCTGAAATTGTTCCATACATCTGGAATGATACATATTCACCATCTATATTTGTGCTTTTGTGATATGGACCAAAATGTCTACAATAATTAACTGACTTTTTATATACTTTTTCACAATAATCTTCTTTAGGACTTTCTTGCGGTAAATGAAATTGATGTCCTCCTGCTATTTCTTTCTTAATCTCTAATATTTTATCATTGATATATATTCTAGGTGCTACTTGCATATTTTTAACATAAATATTTAATTCAGGAAATGTAGCAAATATGCTCTTAAAACTACCTCCTGCGGTAAACCATAAAATATAGTCTTTTAATGTATAAAAATTAAAATATTTTTCTGGATTATTAACTAAATATCCTTCAATAATAACAGTGGTTCCATTACTACCAACAACTGCCTCTACTTCTTCTAAGCTATAACTTGGTATCTCTCCAAAGCTTAACTTTTCCCATGGACTTTCCATTTTAGCAATTATTCTTTTTGAACTGCTCTTTTGACTAACTACAGTTAGTAATTTGCTCTTAAAAAATATTTTTGTTCCTAATCCCTTTTCTCCTATATTTCTTATGTCCTTTCTAGAATCGCCTAAATTAAAAAAGCTATCTATATCATTTATATCCATTCCGCATCCATCATCAGAAAAACTAATGCAAAATACACCTTTCTCATTTCTGAAAATATCTATTGTTATTGTTTTTGCCTCAGCATCTATTGAGTTGCTAATACTTTCTCTTGGCACTTCTAATGGATTAACTATATTTTTAGCAATCTCTTTATACAAAGCAATATCTTTAACATATGGTGAACGTATCTCCATAATAAAACCTCCTAAATCTTCTCTTTGTGTACTTATCACACATTTTAGTTTGTTCAATTTATTAGAATTAATACATCTAGGAGGAATTTTAATGAACAATAGAAATATTATTGGTGATAACATCAAAAAAATACGAAAATCTACTAACCTTACTCAAGAACAACTTACAGCAAAATTGCAAGTTAACGGTCTCGAAATTGATAGGCCAATGCTATCAAAAATAGAGAGTAAAAAACGAGAAGTCTTAGATTATGAAATTAAGGCTATTGCTGAAGCCTTAATGGTTCCTATACAATCTTTATTTGACAAAAAATAATAATCTTTAAGTATTTTAACTCATACTTAAAGATTACTTTTCTATAATTAATTATTAACTTATAAAAACATCTAATTGCTTATTTAAATTTTCATATGATACTCCTAATTTAATTTAACATTTCTATATATATCTCTTTTCCACACCCATATAATTTTATATTAAAACTATAAAATTATATTAACCCCGACCGCAACAACTCTGTCATACATACGTTGAAATTTATCTGCTAAGTCTTTATTCATTAAATCTACTTTGATAAAATTTAATTGAGTTTCTTTCAACTTAGCATTTTTAAATACTAACTCTGATTCAAGCTTATTTATTTTTATATTAGCATTATTTAATTGTTTTTCTAATAAAGTAATGTATTCCCTTGTGTATTTAATATTTTGTTCTAAAGCAATTGTTTTAATTTCTTTAAATTTACCTATCTTATGCTTTTTTAATATGTCTTTCACATGAGGCTTACTAAAAGTTGACCTACCAAATCCAGTTTCTTTTACCAAACTTGATATAGATATTGATTCATATCCTAAATCTTTCAACATCTCAATAGCTTCCTCAATCTTGTTAGTAGTATATTTCCTTTGTTTTTCTTGCTTCTCTCTTAGTTTATTTGGTATACTTCTAGCCATTCTCTTCCTCCTTTATCATGTTCAGTATTCTATCTCTAACTTTAATATGAATACCTAAATTATATTCAGCATTTTCTAGTCTAATAGTCATATTTTTTGCTTTATAAAATTCAGCCTTTCTATTCCATTCATAAATCTCATTCTCAAAATACTCCAAATCATCACAATTTGGAATATAAAAATCACAATCTTCAAGACAACGATATTGATGTTTACAATCCTCGCTATCACTACATATACCTAGCTTCGTCTTATGTTTTTTTAAATCTCTTAATAATCTTTTTTCTAGAGTTGGATTTATATTCATTATTTTCCCTTGAAAATAAATAGGTTTAGAATATTCTTTACTATTCAATGTTTTATACACATTCTCTTGGCTTTGTAATATTTGCTCTTGTGTAGGATGATTATAGTTTTTAAAAATCATCGAATCATTTTTATGATTTGTTATACTTGCAACATCACCAGTATCAAACCCACCGTCTGAACTTAATCTATCTGTAATTCCGTTATGCCTTAACCTATGCGAAGAAATGCGGGCAAGCTCTCCTTCTTTATCTCTTATATCATACTTTTTACAAACGTTAGATAAAAAATAGGTAATACTCCCCTCACATGCAACAAGTATATCCTTAGTGTTAAAATATTTAATTCTACCGTCATTTTGTTTTCTAGAATTAAATGCATGATAAGTAAAAAAATAGCCTTTTAATTCTTCTGAAAGATTATCTTGCAAACTCTCAGCTATAGCCCTTTGTTGCTCTAGTATATTAAGTAAAAACTCTCCTTCCATACTGCCATTTTTAAACTTTATCATTCTTAATTCAGGCTCATAGTAACCACCATTCTGCTTATACATATACAACGTTAGCGTCCATCCATTTTTAATGTATTTAATGGAATCAATGGATATTTTGTATACTTCCTGTATTCTAGATGGTATAAATCTCATAATCCAATAAGCTGCTCTCATTGATATTGGTATTGATTCATCTTTAAACACGTCATCTAATTGCTTAGTGATACAGTCTGATATATATTTAGAATCATTATGCTTTATCTTTTTAAACGGGTTCTTATCAACTATATTTACATTAAAGTAACCATTAGCCCCTTTCATTTTAATATAAAAATTACTTATACAAGACCACTTAGCATGTTTAGTATCTTCACTTAACTCTGATTTTTTTAGATACTCTCTAAATCTAGTAAGTTGTGCTATCTCTACATCTTCAAGAGAAATTGAATCACAGTATTTCTCTAGAAACTGAAAAAACTCCTTTATATCAGTAATATTTCTATTAATTGTTGCTATTCTAGCACCAGTACGATACATTTCTAATGCATAATATCTTATCCAGTCATTATACTGTTCAGGCGTATTTGTAAAATATAGCGTATATCGTCCACAACTATCTACTGCTTCATTATTTGCTAATTTATCACAAACCCATTTTTTATCATAAAAATCAATTTTATGTTTTGATAAATCTTTAAGTGATTTTTTTAAATTTTGTATATCATCATTCCCAAAATCAAACGGAAAAACTACTCGCAATGATTTACTCATACATTACACTCCTTCACTACATTTTTCATTTATTTTATCTATGGCGTCCTGATATAAGTTAAATTCATAAAAAATATGTTGATATTCTTTATACTCTAAATATTCCTCTTTTGGGATATTGTTCTTAATATAATATTCTACAAGCTCATTTAACTCTCTTTTTCTATCATCTCTTAAGTTAATCCACTCTTGAATAAACTGCTTTCCAGTACATATTTTAGGACATTTTTCGCAAGCACTTGCTCCTGATTCTTTAGTACAAGGTCCATCTGCTATATGTTTACAGCAATAACCTAAAGGAACTCTTCTATAATTTGTTACAAAATCTATATATAAAATTTTTTTCTCTTTTTGCGAATATTGACTTAGATTCTCCTCTCCAATATCTATACCAAATCTATTTTTAAAAAATTCATGATTTAGATTTTCAACTCTTTGTTCATTGATTTCTTTATAGTAACGGTTTAACGTCCTTTGATTATGATGCCCCAAAACATAAGCAATTTCTGAATCAGTAGCATTGTTATTCATCATTATAGAAACTAAAGTCTTTCTAAATTGTCTCGATGTAAAATGCCAAATAGCTCCGTTATTATAGCATATATTGTTCCTAGTTGCTATTCTGTTTAATGCTTCTACAAATCCCTTTCCTCCAACTATGCTAGGTCTTAAAAATCCGCATTCTTCTCTGATACTTAAAAATATATATGTGGAGTTATACTTTTCTCTTAACTTACTCGTAGCTTTCTTTTGCTCTTCAATTTTATTTGCTAATTCTTGTGTAATTATTAATTCTTCATACGGTAAATTACCTTGTTTCTTATTGAAATTTTCAAGTTTATAAGGCTTATATTTCAGTATTTTGACATCATCATATCTGGATGGCTTCAAGCAGCTAGCCTCCAATTTACATACTGAAGATAACCTCATACCTGTATTTTGAAATATTTCATACATCAACTGATGTTGAGGATTTAAGTGTTCAATATACTTATCCATTTGTTCTATTATTTCATCTGGAATTATATGCGTTCTCTTTGACATTGACTCAAGATTTCTGAAAATAATAGTACCAAATAGGTTATTCATTGGAGGTTCTGTTATCATTGTATTTTTTTGACTATATGAAATCAGAAAGTCAACTATACTAGCTAGTTTCGCAATACTTTTCTTTACAGTACCCGCACTTCTATTTCTATCAACTGGTCTATTCTTAATTTTTAAATCCTTTTGAAGATAGTCATTTAATGCTCTGATAGCACCTAAATCTACTTTACTAAATGAATCACAATCTTTATCTCTATCATACAAAAAATTTAAGCTATCCTTAATTAATGAAAGTGTTACGTTATTCTTAATTCTATAAGTGCATTCGTCCATCATATACATCTTGACCTCATACCTAAATTTTTCAGATTTTATATCATCGAATTTAAAGGATCTATATCCTATTCTAGGACCTTCCATAAAGAAAAGAGTCCAAGTATTGTTACTCATTGAAATTTCTTCTCTATTTCCTTTTATTAGCTTTTTAGCATATATATCATATAATGCTTCTATACACTCACGAATCTCCTCACGTTCTTTTATATAATTTTCATCAAGAATGAATTTATTCCTACAAGTGCAATCTTGTCTAAAAGTACCCAAATTCATCATTTTTCTTTTATCAAAGTAATAATCCATTCTTTGTTTGACATATTTATTCCTCGTATTAATATCCATTTGTAAAAATATTTTCATTACACTTGGACTATTAATAACGCAACGATCTATATCTTTTAATGGTTTATTATTTTCAACACACTCACTTACTAATGATTTACAATATTTATCATAGTGTTCCATAGTAATATTAAATATAATTTCTGATTCTTTAAAATTATAAAGAGTATCCGGTCCAACTATAGCATTAGATATTATCTTTTCTACATTTTTTATTCCTATTATTTTTTTGCCCTCTAGACTTCTTTTATTTAATCCATCTACTAATAAATGTAATATATAACCTTTGAAATTTTCTGCATCAGTTTGCATATATCTAACAATCATTTCCATAACTTCAGTTCTATTAAATTGAAGACCATACAAACTGTACAAGTCTGCTAATGGTGTCTTGCTTTTTATTAAACTTATAAACCTCTCATACTTAACCTCTTTACCTATAGTTATAATAGTATCTCTAAAAATTTTCACCTCTGAATACTTCATTAAAATATTAGCTAATTTAGGTCCATTTGGAAATATTACTGGGTATACTGAAGCACATATGTTACAATTTTTTTTACTTAACTCTTTTGTATCTTTAACTGAATCTAGATGTTTGTTGCAATAATATCTTATATAATTTACTAAGACTTCTTCATCCATACTATTAATTATTTCAAATATCTGCTTAATTCCTTCTCCTGCTTTTACCTGTGAAAGAGGCTCTTTATTCATCATAGCTTTATGTATAGATTCAATATAACTACCTTTTTTTGTCCCAATAACTATTTCAATCATCTTATCTCTAAATGTTTCACTAATAGCAGTAATTTTCTCAAAAAATCCACTTGCATCTGGATACCCTTCTATAACACTAGTTAATTCAGTTTTATATGGTGAATTGGGAGCTATCAGTAAATATATTTTATATGTCATTCTAGTTCTAGAAACAATAGAATCCGTTAAACCATCTTTTAAGGAATTGATATATATATTGCAAAAATGTGTTATATATTCTTCAATAACACCATCATCAATAATATTGATTATTTCAAATATTTCTCTAATAAATCCTTTAGGTATAATTTGCACAAGAGGTTTTTTATCTAATATAGTTTTTTCTATAAGGTTAAATAAATTTTTTTTAGCCTTTTCCCCTAGTGGTCTAATTGTTATCCCACCAAATTCTATCCCTATATCTGTAATTCTATCTATAAGTTTTTTTGAAGCTGGATATCTTTTTAAAAGTTCATATCTATCTAACACACTCGTAGATAAATTAGGAATCATAAGTCCATATACTTTATCACTCATAAAAAAACCTTTATCTAAAAAATCATTTTTAATAGTTTCTATATATTTGTCACAATAGTACCTTACATAATCATCTATAATTTCTTCATCAATACTATTGATTTCTTCAAATAATTCCCTGATTGGTGCATTTACATTAATTTGCACAAGTGGTTGTTTATTTGATATGGTCTTATATACAGACTCAATAATATTTCTTCTAATATTTTGTTTAACTACTTTGGCTTTTGCCTTATCTTCCTCTCTTTCTTTTATACTCTGTTGCCTTATTTCTTCACCTATATCTTTAATCCTATCCATAAACTTTTTAGCATTAAGAAAGGTTTTACAAAAAGCATATGTCGTAACATTAGGTGAATTTGGTGCCATAACTTTAAATATTTTCAGTGAAGTAATAAAGTTTTTATTATATATAGTCCTATTTTTATTATATTCAGTTGAATCTATATATTTATCACAGTAATACCTTATATAATCATCTATAATTTCTTCATCAATACCATTAATTACCTCAAAAACCTCATTGGTTGGACCTCTTTTAACCACTTGTACAAGCGGTTTTTTACAAAATATAGTATTCTTTATAGATTCAATAAAATCTTTTTCTAATATCATTTTAATATTTACTCCTTTCCCTCTGCTTTTTCTTTTGCCTTAAGTATCTTTTCATGTGCCATTAGTCCTAATTCTTCATTTTGATGATCTTTATAGTGCTTAATTGTATTTATATTTTCCCATCCCATATTTGTAGCTATTTGAGAGTCTGTTAAATTTAATTCTGGATACCTTGCTTGCGCTTTAAGATATTCCATGGTTTTAGAACTTCTTCCACTATGTGTTCTTATTTGCTCTTCTGCTAATCCTGCTCTTTTAGCTGCTCTTTTTAATATTTTAAGAAAATTGTTATAGCCTACGGGCTTACCTTGATTTTTTCCTTTTTTTATATTTATGAATAAATATTGTGATTGTATATTCGAGTCGTATTCAGCATCTTCCCTCTCCCCTAATAAGTAATTCTCTATCATATCACAAGCTCTTTTGGAAAGCTTTATAGTTCTTAATTTAGCACTTTTACTTCTTGTTGGAGTAATACATTGTCTCTCAACATCATAATCCTTACGTTTAACACTAAGTACCTCATCGATTCTCATTCCACCATCTAATGTGCATAAAAAGATAGCCTTATCTCTAGTTGCTGAAAAATTACTAAGAATAGCCTCTACTTGCTCTTCGGTGTACCACTTAATATATTCCTTTGATTCCCCTAATGAATGTAAATGCTTTGACACAATTTCTTCACCATCAACTGCACCTATTTCTGCATATAGGAATGCTGATTTAATATTTCTTTTTTCACTATAGAAGGACATATTTACTCTAGTACATCTCCTTGAAAGCCATAAATAAAAAGCTTTTATAACAGAAATATCGTCCATTACTGTTTTATAGTTAATTGTACTTTTTAACAATGTTAAATTTGAATTTCCACCATAAATTCTAAACTTTACAAAATCCTCTACTACATTATTATCAACCTCAAAATAGTCCATGTTTCTTTGATTTAAATAATTTAAGAATCTACTAATTATGTTACAATATTTTCTTGCAGTATTTTCCGAATCTTTTTTTGTATCTAGAAATTCATTCACTTGAAATACTGGCAACCCATAATCAACCACATAATATGTATATTTTTTATTATTTGCTATATCTATGGTTTCAGCTTTTATACTTCTAAATCTATCCTCCCCTATTACGCCTAATAATCTGTTCCTTTCATTTACTATATCTCGTAAGTCTAGATACTTCGCTATTTGTTCACTTGTATCTATTCTTTTTAACTTCTTCTTAGTTTTAATATCATATACATTTGGATTCTTCATGCTCTCTTTATTATTCATTATTATATATTCCCTTTTCTTCCTATATTTCCTTTTGTGCTCTTTATTATTATACATTAAAAAAAGATATTATATAGTGTTTATTTTACTTTTCTTTCACTATACAATATCCTATTCTATATCGTCTCTTATGTATTTTATATCCTTATTTATATATATAGTATATACTTGGTAAATATAACTGTTCCAGCTGGTGCAGTCAAATAAATATTTCTTTTTAACTCTTCAATTACTTCCATTTGTATTTTATTAAATTCCATTTTCTCACCTCTTAATCTTTATCATTTCATCTTTTTTTATTTTTAATCATCTATTCTTTTAACTATTATTCTTAAAGTATTTATACTTATTAATTTCTATGTATATTAAAAATTTCCTTTTATCTACATAAAGAAAAACCCGCTTATGAACTATTCCTACTATGAAGTATGCAGCTCACTAAACGAGTTTTATATATCTTATAAATTTTCCAATATTTTTTCTAGTCCTATAAGTGCTGCTCCCATTGCTCCACAGATTTGTGGTTCTTCAGCTATAAATAATTTAGAATTTAATTTATTTTCTATTTCCTTAATAACTCCAGCATTCTTTGCAACTCCACCGGTCATCATATATTTAGGATTTCTTCCTACTCTATCAACTAATGCTACTGTTTTTGTTGCTATCGATTTATTAACTCCATGAATTATATCTCTTCTTTCTTTATTATCTGCAATTAAAGATACAACTTCTGACTCTGCAAATACAGAACAAACACTTGTTATTGTAATATCTTCATTATATGTTAATCCTTCTTTAGACATTTGTTCTAAATCTATCTCTAAAGTTTTTGCTATCATTTCTAAAAATCTTCCTGTTCCTGCCGCACATTTATCATTCATTACAAAACTTGTTACATTTCCATTTTCATCTACAGCTATAGCCTTACTATCTTGTCCTCCAATATCAATAATGGTTCTAACTTCAGTATTAAAGAAATGAGCTCCTTTACCATGACATGTTATTTCTGTTATATTTTCATCAACAAAATCAATATTATATCTTCCATACCCTGTTCCAACAATTAAACTTATATCTTCTCTTTTAAGCTTTGCCTCTTCTAATGCCAAATCTAATGCCTTATAGGCTGAATCTAAAGCTCTAGCTCCTGTTCTAACTATAACACTACTTAAAACCTTCTTATCTTTATCTAATATAATAATATTAGTTGAGGTAGATCCACTATCTATTCCCATAGTATAAATTCTTTCTTTATTTTCTATAGTTTTCATTTTAAATTTTCCTCCGTTTAACTGTTCATTAAAAGCTTCTATACGAGTTTTTATTTGTCCATTACTTTGATTTGTTAAATCTGATTCTATCTTTATTATAGGAATTTCACCCTTATTAAGCCCCATATATTCAAATGAATAATGATCACAAAATTTAACTGTATGATATATTATTCCCTTAAGATTTGGATCTTCTATAAGGCTTCTTCTATTTGTAGTATCCGCCATCCTCATACATGGTGTTTTACTAAGTATTTGATCTGAATACCATGTACAAATATCATCTATATCCTTAAATGCTTTTATGTTTGTTACATAATGTTCTTTTGAACAAGTTTCATTTATTAAAGGATAATCTAAATTGTCTTCAATTTTATGAATTAAATCTAAAGATGCTTTTGCCCCTAAAAGCATTATGTATTCTTTTTTCTCTTCTCTTTTGGGAGTTTGATATTTATAGATTCCTTCATTAAAGGCATCTATATCAAATTTCATTCCTTTATATTCTTCATAAACCTTTATAAATTTAAGTATTTCATTTTTAAGCATATCTTTAGAACAACAGCTATTCTTTCGTGGAAGATCCATCATATATACAAAATCTATTTCTTCCATCTTTTCTAAAGTATCTTTAAGTCTTCTTATAGAATCACAACAATTTACGAGAAAAACCTCTTTTATTCCCTTTTCTACTAAAGTGTCCAATAATACTTTGCTATAAGAACACATTGTAGGGTGAAGAAGAGTTTCTGATTTGTTAAATCCTTCTATATCACTATTAATTATTTTCCCCTTTGTTTTAAATCCTTCAAATATTCCAAAAGGACTGTATTTACACATACATCCTATCATTATTTTTTCCCTCCATCTTTTGCATCTAACATTTCAAAAAAGGCTTCTAATCTCGTTTTATTTTGACCTTCTTGACTATTTCTTCTATCTACTGCATCACCATCTATACTTAGCATAGGTATATCATTTTTACTTAATATTTCTTTTAATATTAATGATCCACCACTAGATTGCTTACACCCCCAATGACAGAAATTCACTACACCGTCTGCCTTCAATTCCTTAGCTAATTTTAATATATTATTTCCTCTTCTCTCATATGGTCCGTTATACGTATTTAAAATAATCTTTTTAGCTATTGATTTATATATATCATTTTCATCTAAGTAATCTAAATTATCTGCATTCATATCTGACATCAATAATTGATAATCCTCATTTTTATCTAAATACGCTCTTAAAGATTGACTGTAAAATGGTAATAAATGTGCCCATAGAATTTTCTTTTTAGGCTCTTTATATGGGTATTTTTTTATATCTTCTAATAGCATCTGATAAAACTTAAGAGTATCTTCTCTACCTATAAATGGGTGTGTTACAAATACCTTAAACATTTCTATTGTTAAACTATTTGGAAAATACTTTTCACCTAAAAGTTTTAAATATTCCTTATAACATCTTAAGCTTTCATTTTCTCTTTGTACTATTTTCTTTAATTTCTCATGATTTAGTTTTTCCCCTAAATGTTCCTCCATGAATTTAACCATATCATGAAGCTGCTCCTCTACGTAATCTACACCTCTTTCTGAATAATCATAAGGTACATCAATTACAAATGTATCAATATTATAAAGACTTGCTACAAGTTTAAACGTATTTATATTTCCATCACAAGCTGTTGATGTTGTTATTGCAAATCTTGGTTTTTCTAATACTTTTGATATAGCTCCTCCTATAAATGTTTTATGATAAGAACATAAACTATCTGCAATTCCATTACTTTCTGCAACATCAATTAAAGCATCCTCACATCTAGTTCCTGATATATATGATGAAAAAGCTTCTATAAGTTGTGGATGTAAATCAAAGGCATGTAAGAATTCCCCTGGTGTAAATACATTTATAAACGCTGTTTTTTCCGCTTCTTTTAAAGGATCTAATGTAAATTTCATACAAAGTTCAGAAAGATAATTAAGCGATTTTGGAAGATCCTTTTCTCCTACTAGCTTTAATCTTAAATATTCTAGATTATATCCCATCTTAAGCATCTTTCTAAATTTTTCTGGTTTATCAATCCTGTTTTTTATCATATCACTGTAAATTTTTATAGCATCCATTTTTTAACCTCTTTGAAATTTATTTACTTTATTTATGTTAAAGTTGTTTTATCATTATACATTAAAAATATATTGTTAATTTTGAATTTCTGTATATATATAATTAATAATTTGAAAATATTTCATAGTATATATATCTCCTTTTTTTAGGAATACTATTTTTATATAAAGGAGGTTTTTTATTATGGAACAAATTTTCAGCCTTTTAGGACACTTCATTTCCACTATTTCATCTCATCTTTTTAAAATATTAATTGCACTTATCCTTTTATGGATTGGCTTTAAAATCATAAAAAAACTTACAAAAATCCAATTTAAATTATTAGATCGAAACGGTATTGATGGAACTGTAA
Organism: uncultured Clostridium sp.; assembly: GCF_947072515.1. GTDB lineage: Bacteria > Bacillota > Clostridia > Clostridiales > Clostridiaceae > Clostridium. The sequence goes on along the minus strand of NZ_CAMTIG010000011.1, from coordinate 51,265 downwards.
ATAATTACTTAAATCATATCTCTCAAATATCTTTAAAAGTTATTCTAATTATTATATTATTAGGCTTTATTGGAATCTCTCAAGCTACTCTTGCAGCCCTATTAGGTGCATCAATCTTAGCAATTGGTCTTTCTCTCAAAGGAAGCCTTGCAAATATTGCTGGTGGTGTAGTTATATTATTATTTAGGCCTTTTAAATTAGGTGATACTATAAGAACTTCTGAAGGAAATGGTAGAGTTGAAAATATCTCTCTTTTTTATACTCTTATTATTACAGATGATAATAAAGTTATTTATGTCCCTAACGGTAAACTTTCAAGTTCAAGTATTATAAATCTTTCTACTAAAGATTTACGAAGAGTTGATTTAGATGTTCTAGTATCCTCTAAGGAGAGTACTGATAAAATTAAAGAAATATTAAATTCGTTAATTGCTGATTCACCTTTAATATTTCCAAACTCAAATATTTTCTATGGTGTTATCTCACAAAATGGTTCTACTACTACTTACGGTATTCGTGTTTGGTGTAAAGCTGATGACTACTCTAATTTAAATTCATTTCTTCTAGATAAAATCTCTAAACTATTTGATAACGGACTTATTGTTCCTCCTCAATAGCTTATTTTCCTTTAAATATATATTTTATAAAAAAGTCGCTTAAAATAATAAGCGACTTTCTTTTTATTGAATAAACTTTATCCATCCTTTTTGAGCTACAAACTTCATATAAGGAACTATTCTTTTTATAGAACTTTCTACTGGCTCATCACAATCCTTTGCCATAAGCTTTGCTATATCATAAATAGTTCTTTTTCCATCCATATAAAGCCATGCTTTTGAGCAAAGTTCATCAAATGTAATATCACAAGTAGGTGACTTTTTATAAAGCCATCCTACAAATTTCTTTACCGGATCTTTCACCTTAAAATATACCGTAACTTTATCATCAATAACTTTCCAATTATCATGTTTTATCTCTGGTATATATAGGATAAAATTATACTTTGCATTTTTTTCATTTGCAATTTTTTTATGCTTCATTTGAAGTATCCTCTTTTTTAGTAACCTTCAGACTTTTTCCACCTTTTATTGACGAATTATAGAACCAATATGCTAAAAGTAAGAACATAATAAGTGGTAACCAATTACTTCCTGTTACTGAAGGTAATATATTAGCTCCAAACCCTATATCTATTCCAACTGTTGTTAAAATTGCTACTATTATTCCCATAATAGCTCCTCCTGCAACAAGTCCTGATGCAGTTAATATACCTTTTTCAACAGCTGCCTCTTGTTTTTCTTTTTGCTTTTTAAATCTTTTCTCAACTAATACACGAACTACTCCTCCAAAAAGAATTGTAGCGTCTAATGTAATAGGTAGATAAATTCCAAGTGCTACTGGAAGTACTGGAATTCCTGCCATTTCGCAAAAAATAGCAATAAATGCCCCAACAAAAACTAATGTCCAAGGTAATTGACCTGTTATAATTCCATCAGCAAGCATACTCATTAATGTTGCTTGTGGTGCTGGGACATTAACTGACCCTAAGCCATAAGCTTTATTTAACATAAATATAACTATAGCAACTATAACTGCTGAAAATATCATTGCAACCCACATCCAAATATGGTTATCTCTTGGTGTTCCACCAATTATGAATGTAGTTTTTAAACCTTGAGAAGATGCACCTGCAATTCCTACTGCTGCTGCAACTATAGATGTTACAATAAGTGCTTTTTCAATTCCAATATGACCACTAAGCCCTGAAATTTTAAATGCTATAGCAATAAATAAAAGTGAAGCTATTGCCATTCCTGAAACCGGATTATTTGATTCTCCAATAATACCAACCATTCTTGCTGATACTACTGCAAAGAAAAATGCAAAAATCACAGCCAATATTCCACCTAATATTCCTGCTTTAAACATTGGTAATAGCCAAGTTGCAAAGAATCCTATTAATGCTGCTGCAATAAGGAATACAATTGGTGCTTCCTTATCAGTTCTCTTAGTAGCTTTTCCATGTTTCTCTTCTTTTAATGCTCCACCAACAGCTTCTTTAAAGCTTTTTACAAGTGTAGGTAACGATTTTCCTAAAGAAATGAATCCCCCCATGGCAACAGCACCTGCACCTATATATTTAATATAGTTTGACCAAACTTCCATTGCTGTCATTTGTGAAATTAATTTTGTTGAAGGAAAAATAGCATGATTCAATCCCACTCCAAAAAATTTAATAAGCGGAATAAGTCCAAACCAAGCAACTAAAGCTCCACCAAACATTAAAAGACCAACTCGAACTCCTACTATAAATCCAACTCCTAAAACTGGAGCAATAGTATCCATACCTATCATAGTTCCTTGATAGCCTTTTAATATATACGTAGCTTGACTTCCCCATAATTTAAATCCATCTGAACAAAGATTATAAAGTCCACCAAGTCCTATTCCAATTAAAACAGTTTTAAAAGAATTTCCACCTTGACTAGCTGATACTAAAACTTCTGCAGCCGCCATTCCTTCTGGATAAATTAAAGTTCCATGTTCTTCTACAACTAAATATCTTCTAAGTGGTGTAATAAAGAATATCCCCATTGTTCCACCAATTACAATAATCAAAATTATAGTAAGCAAACTTATATGAAATCCTGCTAAAATAAGTGAAGGAAGAACAAATACAGAACATCCTGCAGCTGCTTCTCCCATTCCTGATAAAGAACAAGCAAGATTTGCTTCTAAAATACTATTTCTTTTAAATGATCCTTTTAATATTCCTACTGCTAAAATTGCTCCCGGAATAGCTGATGCAATAGTCATTCCTATTTTCAATCCTAAATATGCATTTGCAGCAGCAAAAACACAAGCTATTAATATCCCAATAACAATAGAATATCCTGTAGTTTCAGGTAATACTTCTGATGTTGGGACAAAAGGAATATACTCTTCACCTTTACACCCTCCATAGGCTGTAGCTGCTAATCTTTTCTTTTTCGTTGCCATTTAATCACTCCTTTTTATTTAATTGTTATTGCCTAGCCACTTATTTTATAAAATATATAATTTCTAAATAATTTTTAAATAAACTAAGCCATAATTAACATATTAGTTTAAATTTTTGTATTATTAATAAAAAAAATGTTTCTAAAAGGTAAATTATTTCATTTAAAAGAAATAATCTTTTCATTTTATAAATAATTTATAGTTTATATCAATAATTTAGTTTGATATAAATTTCTATCTTTTATACAAAAAGACTCCTTTAGCCACAGCTAAAAGAGTCCTTTTCTCTAAAGTTTTATTATTTCTAAAAACTTCTTTCTTTTTATTAAAGCTTTATATAAAGGATATCCTATTATTGTTACTGATATAAACTCTCCAATTGAGAACCCTGCAAGGCTTAACCAAAATGGAAGGTTCGCAAATATATGTAAAAAATATACTACCGGAATACAAAATATAGTCGGCCAGAGACTTGCTATAAATAAATTTTTACTTTTACTAGCTAAATATGTTGAACATAATGTTCCTAAAGTTCCAAAAATTATATCTGCGACTCCAAAAGGACTCATTAAATTTGCAATAAAGCATCCTAAAGTTAAGCTTATTACATATCTTTTATCAAAAAATGCTAGAAGCACTAATACTTCTGATATTCTTATTTGAAATATACCATATCCTATAGGTGAAATGGCAAATGTCATACCTGCATATAATGCACAGACTATTGCTAATTTAGCTATAAGTAAAGTTCTATTTTCTCTCATCTTCTTCACTCCCAACACCTAAATCTGTATTGTGAAAAAGCCCTTCTATATTTGGGTTATCTCTTAAATACTCATATTTCTTTTCAAACCATTTAATTAACTCTTCATCTCGTTTTAAATTAGTTGAATTTTCTACATATACATTAACGCATCCTAATTTAAATTCTTTTTCTAGTATTTTAATATCTCTATCTATCATTTCTTTAGTTTGACCTTTTACACCAACTAACAAACATATAGAGTCAAAATATTTATTTACTTCGCTATAATCCTTAAAGTTTGCTCCTTTATTAAAAAAATTCATTCTAAAATCATTCTCAAATGTTTCTATTCCACATCTAAAAATTACTTCTATCCCAAAAATATCTCTAATTTCTTGAAGTCTGTTTTTATAAATCCAATGGCATTCAACAAATATTTTTTTTATATTCTTTTCATCTATTATCTTTTTAATATCATAAAGATTTTCCTTAGGCACTTCAAAAATACTTCCTGAATTTATTACATCTAATACGCCAAACTCACCTGTAATATCTTCTAAAATTTCTTTATTAAATTTTATAATTTCCTTTTCATTTTCTGAATTATCATGGATATAATCACAAAAAGTACATCTTCCCCATTTACATGGAAAACCTTTAATCATAACCATTTCTCTTTCATTTTTTCCTAATACCTTACTGTATCTTTGCATAATTTTTCTCCCCTTATAATAAAGGCATAAATTAAACATTCGTTTAAATTGCCTTAGTTTTTTTTATAGACAGGAGGCTTCCGAACTGTCTAAATACCTTTAATATTATACATATATCTTCTTTTAAATCAATCTTCATCATATACACATATCACCAAATATCATACATACCTCCTTAAATAGTATACCTAATATATAATTAATATATATTATTATATTAATTCATCTTGCGATAAACGTTATCATTTACTTTCATATGACTTTTTTATAATTGTTAACGTATTTATTTTATATTTTTATTTAATATTATTCATATTTATTTAATATATATTTGTATAATATACTCTTTGTTTTGGAAAACTGTTGTTATGTAAATCTTTTCTTTATTATTTAGTTTTTATTTTGTTAATATTTACTCTTTTATACTATACTATTTGGCGTTCCTTTCTTTTTTTTACTTTTTGTTACATTGTATAAACCTTATATAGCAATTAAAATAAGCTCAGGAAAGCTAAATTTAATAATTTTATCTATTTTAGGAGGTTCTATGAATTTTAATTGGTTTAAAAAGTTTTCAAAATTTCACAAAATATATTTTATATTTTTCCTAATTGTAAATATATTCTTTTTCTTTAGTCCACTTTTTACTGGTGGATCTTTAACAAGTAGTTTAACTCTCCTTGCAATTGCAGGATTAGTTTCTACAATTACTGGACTTTTTGCTGCTGTTTATACTGCCCGTGCCGAAGCGGCTGCTTATGCTTGGGGAGTTGCAAACACTATATTCTACATAGGTGTATCATTATCTAGACATATGTATGCTGAAGTTATACTTTATACTTTATACATGTTACCTATGAATACATACGGATTTTTTGCTTGGCGTAAAAGTGCTCAGGCTGCAAAAGAAAAGGATTCTTCTTCTTCTGCTATTGAAGTTAGAAGTTTAAAGAAAAAACAATGGATAGGTATCATATTTTTTGTAGTAATTGTTTGGGCATTATATTCTCAATTTGTTTATCATTTACCATCAATAGTACATAGCCTATTCGGTACTACTATTCCAGGTGATTCTGCTTATCTTGTAGATTCATTTACTGCAACAGTTACTATCTGTGCTGTTATTATATCTACTCAAAGATTTAAAGAAACTTGGTATTTTTGGATTTTATCAGATGCTGTTGGAATCCTATTATATGTTCACTCATTAATGTCTTCACCAGAATTCTCACTTGCAGCTTTATCTGGTGCTTTAATGTGGGTACAATTCACTGTAAATGCTGTCTATGGTCTTTTAGTTTGGAAGAAAATCCAACGAAAAGAAGAAGCTATTGAAGCGAACTTAAATAATTAATAAAACCTTTCTTTATGTTTTAATATAATAACTCTCTATAATTTATTTACATTTAGTTTATAAATTATATGAGAGTTATTTTTTATTTTCCCCTAGAAAACCTTTTCATCGCAATGTTTTTATAGATATTTCTGATTTTTTTCATTTATATTTTTTTTTACTATTTTGTTAATTAAGAGACAAATGACCCTTTAATCTTTTTTTTCATGCTATAATTCATCTCAGGGATAACGTTTTCACTGCAGGAAATTTTCAATATTAAAATAATAGAGACATAGTTTAGGAGGACAATTATGATTAATTGGTTTAAGAAGTTTTCAAACTTTCATAAAGTATATTTTATATTTTTCTTAGTAATAAATATCTTCTTTTTCATTAGTCCTGTATTTACAGGATCTTCAATAAAAAGTAGTTTAACTTTAATTACTATAGCAGGGCTTTTATCAACTATAACAGGACTTTTCGCTGCAATTTATACTGCACGTGCTGAATCAGCTGCTTATGCTTGGGGTGTTGTTAATACAATTGTTTATATAGCAGTTTCTTTATCTAGACATATGTATGGTGAAGTTATTCTTTATACTATCTATATGCTTCCTATGAATATGTATGGATTTTATGCTTGGAATAAAAGTACAAAAGCAGCTAAAGAAAAAGATTCTTCTTCTTCTACTATTGAAGTTAGAAGTTTAAAGAAAAAACAATGGATAGGCATTATAATTTTTGTAGTAGTCGTTTGGGGATTATATTCTCAATTTGTTTATCATTTACCATCAATAGTACACAGCTTATTTGGCGCAACTATTCCACATGATACCTCTTATCTTATAGATTCATTTACTGCAACAGTTACTATTTGTGCTGTTATTGTTTCTACTCAAAGATTTAAAGAAACTTGGTATTTCTGGATTTTATCAGATGGTGTTGGAATAGCTTTATATCTACATTCATTATTTGCTGCTCCAGTTTTCTCACTTGCTGCTTTATCTGGTGCTATGATGTGGATACAATTTACTGTAAACGCTATTTATGGACTTGTTGTTTGGAGAAAAATTCAAACTACTGAAGAAAAACATGAGCATGCTAATGTTGCTATGCAACAATAACATATATATACCTTTTTACAATATGCATGTAAAATAAGAATCTTTTATAGATTCAAATTCACTCTTGACTGGGCTGTTTTTTAACAGCCCTTATTTTTTTCATTTCTCAATTTTACTTTGCACTAATGTATGTTTTTATTTTTAATGCTATAATAGATAAAAAATAAAGGATGTGTAATTTACATGAAAAAATTCATTATAGGAATAATTATTGCTATTCTAGTTATTATTTTAGGTGTATTTTGTGTATATGAGTTTTCATTTAAACCTCAAGTCCAGGTAACACCATTAAATTCTCCTTCAACTTTGACAGAATGGAGTTTAGCAAAAAAATTTATTCCAAAGGATATAAATCTATCTCTATCAGAACTCTCAGCGACTTCTGATACTAATTTTTCAAATTCTGATCTTACTAGCCTTTTTATAGCAGTAGCTAAAGAAAATCCTGATTTATCCCAATTCATCTCAGGACTTCAAGTGAATATGGAAGCAAATAATACCATCGATGTATATGCAAACTTACTATATAACGGTATTCCAGTACAAGCTCATTTAATATTTACTTGTACCACTACTAATGGAAAAGGAATTTTACACTATCAATCAGGTAAAGTTGGGTTTATCTCTATCTCTAAAGATACATTATTTAATTATATGCAAAACAACAATATTTTCCAATTCGATAAACAAGCTGGGAATATCATTTTAAGCTTTCCATCAATTAAATATTTAATTGTTCAAAGTATGTCTTCTACTCCAGATAACTTAAATATACGTTTTAATGCTACAATTAAATTTTTCAATTGGTTAGAGACTAATAATTAAAAAAACTTGCACTAAAAAGTGCAAGTTTTTTTAATTTATTAAGCTTTTAATAATATCCTCATCTATATCCATTAAATCTAAATCTATTTTGTTAGGATTTGTTAAAATAGGATACTCCTCAATCCAAAGGTTTCCTTCATGTTCAAATGGTTCATCTATCTTTTTATCTTTATTAACTTCATTTACCTCTTCTAGTTCTTCATAAGGTGTTAATACTACTATTCTTCTACAAGCTTCTTCATATTCACTATATATATTAAAAAATCTATTATAATTCTCAAATTCCCCTACTGATACTACCATCTTTAAATATAACTTATATTTTTCTTCTATTTCTTTCCTCTTCAAAAAATCACCTTCTAAAAATTCTTCAATAAAAGAGGTTGCTCTTAAACAACCCCTTAATTTTTCATGCTATTTTGTTAATACTCTATGTATTATCTTTCTTTGTTTATATTGTCTAATACAGCTTTTCTCTCTTCACCTAAAACTGTTTGAAGCTTAACTGGCATACGACCTTCTTCGTCATATATAGCATCTCCATTTGCTTCTATCATCTTCACAACTCTAAGCTTTAACTTATCTTCTGTCATTAAGTCCTCAAGATATAAGTCTACTAAATCCTTTAAACAAGTAGCTAATTCTTTTGGGTTTTTATAAACTGATTTCATCTCTAAACTCCTTATATTAAAAAAATTTTATTTTACATATGTATATTATATAATCTATTGGTTCTTTATACAAATATTTATTTTTAGAATATTTTTTTTATTTTTGTACATACTATTTTTAGAATTTTATCTTTAGGAGAATTATTATGTTAAAAAAATTTATAACACTTACAAACCTTAATACTAAAACTATGCTAAAGTATGGATCTGTTGCTGCATTTTCTATGCTTTCTATAATATTTCTTTTTGGTGTTCAAAACGGTATGCTTGCTTTCCCAATCGCTTTGACAGCTATTTCACTTTCTTTTGAAGACATACATGTGAAAACTATTCAAAAAACTATAAGCTTAATTCTTATAGATTGTTCTATTGTTACTGTATCATTTATAGCTTCATTGAACCCATACTTCGGTATTCCTCTTAATTTTGCAACGGCATTTTTAATTGCTTATTTTCTAACTGCTAGATTTAACCCTAAAATTTATAAGCCATTTATGATGCTATTTGTTTTTACTAGCTTTTCTAAAACTGATTTTCCTGATTTCATTCTTAGACTAGAATCTATTGTTTTCGGCGTTCTTTTTGTTATAATTCTTTCTCTAATAACATCTAGAAAAACAAGAAAAACTATTATTAAGGATGATATTTATATGCCTCTTAACATTTTAAATACTAATATACAATCTATCTTAGAGGGAACAGACTTATCTAAGGGATATTATAGTTTTTCAAAATCGATGAGAGCCCTCTGCTATAAGATATATGTTACTCGCTATAAAAACTATTTTACCACTAATATAGGTATGCTTGAGTTTAATATCTATTTAATACTTGAGAAATTAAATCTTCACTTAAAAGATCTTTCTCAAAAATATGACTTAAAAGATGATGCTACCTTAAAACAATTAAATCAAACTATATCTTCAACACTAGAAATCTTAAACACTACCTCTGATATTCAATTAGTATCAAAAACCTTACAGGACTTTTCAAAATCTAATATTAACAATGATAAATTTAAAATTCTCTCTGAAATTCTCTCTTGCCTTTCTATTTCAATTTTACATATAAACTCCTTAAATTTAAAAGATATTAATAAACCATATTCTTCATGGAGTCGTTCTGATTTAGAAAGCAATTTTAAATTTAAAAAAGAATTTTTAACCTTCGCTTCAATTAAGATTCGATTCTCTTTAAGAATTGCTATTGCACTTACTATAACCATCTTCTTAGGTCATGTAATTTCTTTATATAAATTTATTTGGGTAGCTATAACTATTATGTCTGTTATGCAACCTTACTATGAAGAAACTATCTCTAAGGGTAAACAAAGACTCTTAGGTAATCTTTTAGGTGTAACTATAATTATTACACTTCTCCATGTAACTCATGATCCTAATATTGCTATAGTTGCATTATTAATATCCCTATATTTTACTTATGGTTTTAAAGAATATTACAAATTATCTATGTTTACCTCTATTGCTTCTATATCTATGGCTTCTTTAACAATGGGATTAACAGAAATCACCTTATCTAGAATTTCATTTATATTAGTAGGTGTTTTCACAGTATTATTTTTCAATAAATTTATATTCCCATATAATGCTGAAACTGGTATAAAAACATTAACTAGCAAACTTTTAAAATATAATACTATTCTTTTACAAGAATATTTAAAACTATCTAATACTCTTGAAAATTTTGATTCAAATAGATTCAGAGATATTGTTGTATTAACTACTCTAAATTCTGAAAAACTTTTACTTAGAAATGGCTTTTTAAATTCTAAAGAAGTAAATAAAGTTGTTGAACTAAATAATCATTTAACTATAAATTTAGCTTTCGATACTTTAATTAAAAAATTAGAATAAAAAATAAAGAGGGAATAAGCCCTCTTTATTTTTCAAAAAGATTTTTATATTCTTCTAAATCTCTTATACAGTCTAGTTCACTATCTTTCTTCATATATTCTACGAAGAATTCATTTAATTCAGTACTTTTTATAACATCTTTTAAAGCTTCTTTTCTCTTTTCTAATAAAGCATAAAAACAAGCTCTATTATAATAAAGAAATCCTTCCTCTTCATTATTTTCTATTCCCCACGAAATTATATCAATAGCTTCCATAAATCTTTCTTTTTCTCTATAAATGACTCCTAAATTCAAGTAACTATATGGAAAATCCTCTTTTTCTTTTATTGATTTTCTATAATATTTTTCACTTTCTTCTATTTTTCCTAATCTTTTTTTTATTACTCCTGCATTAAATAAAACTCTAAACTGAGAATCAGAAATCTCTAATGCCTTATCTATATAATATTCTGCATTTATATAATCGCTCATTTCTTCATAAATACAAGCTATATTAACAAATGCAAAAAGATATTGATTATTTATTTCTATAACTTTTTTATAAGTTTCTATTGCTTCTTCTTTTTCGCCTTCGTCATCATATATATTAGCTAAGAAGAAATATGCATTATCATAATTTTTATTTATACTTATAGCTTTCTTATAAAAACTTTTTGCTTTCTCATAATCCTTTTCTTCATCATAAATAGTTCCAAGTCCATAATATCCTCTTTCATCTTTATCATTTATTTTAATTGCTTGAATATACATTCTTTTCGCCATATCTAGCTGTTCAAGTTCATGAAAAAGTAGCGCCATATCTATAGCTAACTCAATATCTTTTTTCCCATCCTCTGTATTAAAGGCTTTTTTATAAAAACTTATAGCTTTAAGTTTATTTCCTTTAATTTTAAATTCTTTTCCTATATTTATATAATTTCTATAAATATATTTATCTTCCATTTCTTTTCCTCATTTCTAAGAACTTTTATCTTTTTATTATCTTTCTTCTAAAAAAAAATGTCAATCTTTCTTCTTAGACTGCAAAAAACTCGCCTAAACGAGTTTTTCTAAAGTTTCTTTTTAACCAACTATCTTCTATGTCTTTTTCTCTGTCTTCTGCTTCCATCATTATAATTCATTCCATTATTAAAATTTCCATTATTGAAGTTTCCATTATTAGAATTTCCGTTATTCAAACTATTTAAAACTCTTGATATATCTTCATTACTAATATTATTTAAGTTATTACTATCAATGCCTAAATTATTAAGAGTACTTTTTAAATTCTCCATGTTAAAATTATTATTCATATTGTTGGCATTATTCATATTATTGGTGTTATTCATATTACTTCCATTCATGTTATTCCCATTCATGGCATTTCCATTCATATTTCCGCCACCCATATTATTTAAAAGCATGTTTAATAATGGATTTCCATTCATTTGCCCCATATTTCCATTATTCATTTGTCCTTGCATATTTCCCATAGGGTTATTATTTCCCATAGGATTACCACCCATATTATTAAAAAGCATATTCATAAGTTGATTATTATTCATTTGATTACCGCCAAGTCTACTTAAAAGTACTGAAAATAATGGATTCATTCCATTCACAATATTTACCTCATCATATTACTATCTAATATATTTTATAGTTTTTTTATATTTTTGTTACTAAAACGAGGTAACTATTTATCTTTTCTTACAAACTAAAAAAGGACCATCTTAAAGATAGTCCTTTATTATTCTTAAATTTATTTTAAGATTTCTAAAACTGCATCATAGTCTGGGTGATCTGATGCATCTTTACAATATTCTACATAGATTACATTATCATTTTCATCTAATACAAATACTGCTCTTGTTAAAAGTGCAACATCTTCTATATATACTCCATAGTTTTTACCAAAACTTCTTGTTTTATAGTCTGATAATGTAACTACTTTATCTACACCATTAGCTCCACACCATCTTTCTTGTGCAAATGGAAGGTCTAATGAGAATGTATATATAGTAACATCTCCTAATGCTGCTGCTTCTTTATTAAATCTTTTGATTTCTAAGTCACATACAGGTGTATCTACTGAAGGTATTGCTAAAAATACTCTTTTCCCTTTTGTATCTTTTAAAGTTACTTCTTGTAAATCACTTTTACATACTGAAAAGTCTGGTGCTTTATCTCCTACTTTTACTTCTTTATCTGATAATTTTAATGTTAATCCGTCAAAAACTACGTTCATATTAATTCACTCCTCTAATTTCATCCTTTATTTGTAATTGTTATTCTTTAATAAGGACTTTCTCTATTTGAATTTATTATACCTCGTCAATCCTTACTAATCAACTCGGGATTAGTTAATATTCTGTAAACACTATTTCTTTTTTATCGGTAATATTATAGTGAATCTACTGCCTACACCAACTTCACTTTTTAATCTAATAGTACCTTTGTGTAACTCTACTATATTTTTAACTAATGTAAGTCCAATTCCACTACTACAATGTTTACTAGATATTCCCGTTTCTAAAGTTGCAAAGCGATCAAAAATTATACTTTGTTGCTCTTTTGATATTCCTATTCCACTATCTTCTATAATTATTTTAATATAATCATCTTCTGTCTCTTTAATGGATATATATATTTTGCCCTTTTCAGTAAATTTTATCGCATTTGAAATTAAATTTATTACGCATCTTTCTATGTCATCTTTGGAACATTCAACCATCTTCTCTTCTATTTCTGGATCTATAATAAGTTCTAGTCCATTTTGTTCTATATAGGACCTCATAGATAATGCTGTTTCTTCAACTAAATATACAATATCAACTTCACTATATTCTAATTTATATGCCCCTGATTGAATTTTCGATGAATCAATTAAATCATTTATAACCTTTAATAATCCACGTGAATTTTTCCCTATTATTTCCATATATTTTTTCAAATTTCTTTTATCTATTTTTTCTTCTTCATTTAAACTATTTATAAGTTGTTCACTTGATAAAATAACATTTAATGGAGTTCTTAATTCATGTGATAAATTCACTAAATACGTATTTCTAAATTTTTCTATTTTAAGCAACTCTTTATAAATTTTTTCTTTTTCTCTTAACTCTTTGTTTAGTTTATTTGTTCTATCATTAACTAAATTCTCCAATATTTTCACTCTATTTAATATTAAATATATTATTAATATTACTGTAAGCAAATAAATAACATATGCTATATTTGATTCATACCATGCTTTTGCTACTACTATTTGGACCTTTGTTTCTTCACTTACACTTTCTATACCATATCTTGCCCTAACCTTAAACTCATATTTTCCTGGTGATAAATTTGTATATCTTACATAATTTCTATTTTTAGAGCTTATCCATTCTTCATCAAATCCTTCTAAAATATACTCATAATTCCAGTTTCCTAATTTTGAGTAACTTGGCATAAAAAATTCAATTGAAAAATTATTTTCATTATGTTTTAGTTCTAAATTCCCACCTTGATAAATATAATTATTTTTATTAAATACTTCTATATCGCCTATAGCGACTTTCAATTTTTCCTTATCTATTTCCTTTATCTTTCTCGGATAAAAAGCCGTAACACCATTAATGCTTCCAAAAAACATTTTTCCATCCCTTGTTTTTAATTCTGATGTTCCATTAAACTCATTACTGCTAATCCCATCTACAATTGTATAATTTGAAAAGCTATTTTTTTTCTGGTCAAATTTTGAAATCCCACCATTTGTACTTATCCAAATATTATTTTCTTCATCTACTAATATCCCGTATGCATAGTTATTTATAAGACCATCTTTTTCTGTTAGTGCTCTAATTCCACTTTCTGATATCTCTTCGATTCCTTCTGATGTTGTTATCCAAATATCACCCTCTAAATCTTCTGCAATTCCTTTAATTGCATTATTTTTAATAGAGTCTTTATTTTCACTTTTATAATATTTCACCTTTTTATTTTGGGTATCTATTTTTATTAAACCACCATTCCATCCCATTCCTATCCAAAAGTTATTCTTTGAATCTTTAAATATTCTCCTTACAAAAGTTTCTCCAACATTTCCATTTTCAAATATATAATTTAAATTTATATATTTATCTTCATGAATATCATAAATATCAAGACCATCTCTAGTTCCTATCCATAAATATCTTTCTTCAAAAAGATATAATGATTTTATATCATTACTTATTAATGTATTTTCTTTATTTTCTTTAAAATATTTTTTTATAGTTCTACTCTTTTTATTTATTCTATTTAATCCATTTTTACTTCCTATCCATATATCTTCTTTATTTCCCGTTATCTCATAAATAGTATTACTAGAAATAGAGTTTTCATTTAAACTATCTACTTTAAAATGTTCAATTTCTCCACTTTCCCTATGAACTAAATTTATACCATCATTAGTTGTCCCCATCCATATATCGCCTTCATAATCTTCATACATTCCTGAAATTGAATTCGAGCTTAATGAGTTCTTTTTCAACGGATCATTTTTAAAACCTTCAAAAGTTTCTTTTGGATTGAATATACTTATTCCATCATATGTTCCAATCCACATTATTCCACCTTTATCCCTATAAACACTTTGAATCGAATTATTTATAAGACTTTCTGTATCATAATATTTCTTTTTATATTTCTTTACCGACTTATCAATCTTAGAATATTGTATAAGTCCACCTTTACTTCCAAACCAAATATTATCAACTGCATCTTCATAAATACTATTTACAGCATATTTTTCTGTACCAAACTTTTCATTTATCTCTTTTACATCTTCAAAGCTATTCGTTACTCTATTATATTTTACCAACCCTTCTTCTTGAGTAGATATCCAAATATTATTTCCTATATCTTTATATACTTTAACTATATTATTGCTTTTAAATGCTTTTGTATTTTCTTTATTAATTCTTTTTATAATTCCTGTTTTTTTATCTAATATATTTAATCCATTTTTAGTTCCAATCCATATTTCATCTTGTAATCCCTCAGTTATTGAATTAACAAAATTATTACTTAAACTATTTTCTTCTTCATCTATATTAAAAAACTTCGTAAATTCTCTCATTTTTTTATCATATAAATTCAATCCATTTTCTGTTCCAATCCATATATCATTATAACTATCCATGTAAATATCCAATATATGATTGTTAGATATTTTATTCTTATCATCACTATCTACTTCTATTCTCTCTACTACCAAAGTCTTAGAATCTACTTTTGCTAATCCCCCACTTGCACCTACCCATATATTTTTTTCACTATCTTCAATTACTGAACCTACAATTCCTGAATATAGCTTGTCCGCTTCTTTATCACTCCCTTTTAATACTTCAAATGAATATCCATCATATCTATTTAATCCATCATTAGTCCCAAACCACATATATCCATTGCTATCTTGAAGTATAGAATATACTGATCCTTGAGATAAACCATCATTTACAGTTATATTCTTAAATCGTATATCGTCGTTACTTTCAACCCCTTCAGCAACAATCGTTGAGCAATTAAATATAACAACTATAGTTATAAATATACCAATTATTTTTTTCAATATAATTTTTTGCATAAATTACCTCTTTTTTAAATTTTCTACACTTTATTACTATTTTCGCATATAGGCTAAATATTGTCAAAAGGTTAATTTAATTAATTTTTATTTAATTTTAATTGAATTAAATTTACTGTTATCCCTTTCTTAAATTTTTTTCTGTTAATTTACTTTTTTATTTATATTATCTGCATTTTTCGACTATTTTCCTATAAATTCAAGCCTTATAATTTCTATTTGGTTTTTTTCGTATTTTTAAAGTTAAAATTTTATTCATACTTAACGTTTTATTCGTTTTTTATTTTATAAATATTCATTTTTAAATTGTATAATTATTCACATATTTTTAAATAAAGGGGGAGCCTATTTCATTAGGCTATTATTATTATGGAAGATAAAAAAAATTATAGTATTTCATTTTTTAGTTTTGTCTCAATAATTTTTTTAACTGTTTACGCGTTGGCTAATAGCGAACAAATATATTATCAAATGGGTTACGCAGCAATAACCTATTTAATAATTGCCGCTATTTTTTTCTTTGTTCCTTACTCATTTATAATTGCAGAAATGAGTTCTGCTTTTAAAAATGAACATGGTGGAATTTTTTCTTGGATGTCTAACTCTGTAAATACTAAATTTGCCTTTATAGGTACATTTATTTGGTATGGTTCATTTGTAGTTATGTGGTTTTCTGCTTCTACTATATGTATTTCTATTTCAGTAGTTTTAACAGGAAGAGATTTAACTAGTACTTGGTCACTTTTTGGGCTATCCTCCCCTAAAACTTTAGCCATTATAGGTATCTTATATATGCTAATAGTTGCATTAACTTCCACACGAGGTCTAAAAAAAATGACATTCTTATCAAATATATCTATGATTACTGTTATTTTAACTAATATTTTAATACTATTTGGTGGTTTAATCGTCTTTATTTTATCAGGTTTTAAACCAGCACAAGGATTTGATTTTCACAGTGTCAGTTCATATTTTTATGGTCCAAATCCTAACTATAACTCCATTCTTCCAGCTATAGGTTTTTTAGTATTTACTATTTTTTCTTTTGCCGGAATGGAAAATAGCGGTGGATTAGTTGATAAAGTTAAAAATTCAAAAAAGAATGTTCCAAAAGCTATCATTCTTTCAACTATAATCATAACTGCATTATACATATTAACTGTACTTATTTTAGGTTTGACTTGTAATTTTGAAAAAACCTTTGGAAACTCAAATGCAAACCTAGCTAATTTTTCTATATACATAATTCAAGAAGAATTCTATAGACTTGGAACATTAATCGGGCTTTCTCCTGACGTCTCTATTAGTATGGGACTTTGGGTAAATAGACTTATAACATTTTTAAGCCTAATTGGACTAACTTCTGTTCCTATAAGAATTTATTCTCCAATTAAACATATGTTTGAAGGTTTGCCAGAAGGAATGCTTCCAAAGAAATTAACTAAGCTTAATAAACACGGTGTTCCTCAAAACGCTATTATTATGCAAACATTAATTGTTATTTTATTTATTATTCTTCTTGGTTTTGGTAGTGGCTCTGTTTCAGAAATTTTTAATAAAATGACTCTTATGACTTTTGTCTCTGGAACAGTTCCTATTTCTTTCATCATTTTTGCATATATTAAATTCAAAAAGAATGATACACTTCAAAAAGATTATGTGTTTTTCTCTAAGAAAATAGGTATTCTTTTCGGTACCATTTGCTTTATAGTTGTAACTTTCACTAATATATATTCAATAATCGAACCTGCACTAAATGGAGATATTCAAAGTACTATTTGGATAGGTATTGGACCTTTTCTTTTTGCTATTATTGCATTTATATTATTTTCTAAATATAAAAAAAAGCTAGTTAATAAAACTATTAACTAACTTTTCTATAATCATAAAAAAAAAAAAAACACACAGTCGAAACTGTGTGTTTTTATATATTAATCTAATTTATTTGCCATTTCTAATGCAACTTTCATCATGTTAGTAAATGCTGTTTGTCTTTCTTCAGCTGTAGTTAATTCTCCTGTGAATGGACAATCAGAGATTGTTAACATACATAATGCATTAACTCCTGCTCTTGCAGCATTCATATAAAGTCCTGCCGATTCCATTTCTACAGCTAGAACGCCCATTTTTTGCCATGATCTTAATGCGTCTAGTCCACTTTCTCCATAGAATACATCACTTGAAAGGATATTTCCTACTTTAGCTTCAATATTTAATTCTCTTGCTGCACTTACTGCACCTTCAACTAATTTATAACTAGCTGTTGGAGCAAAAGTTCCTGGTAAGTTATATTGAGCTGCAAAATTTGAATCTGTACAAGCTCCAACTCCAATTACTATATCATGTAATTTTAAACTTTCATCTATAGCTCCTGCTGAACCTATTCTTATAAGATTTTTAACCCCATAAAAATGAATTAATTCATAAGAGTATATTCCAATTGAAGGAATTCCCATTCCAGTTCCTTGAACTGATATTTTCTTTCCTTTATATGTTCCTGTATATCCAAGCATTCCTCTAACAGTATTATATTGTACAGGATTTTCTAAGAATGTTTCAGCTATAAATTTAGCTCTTAGTGGATCTCCTGGTAATAATATTGTTTCAGCAATGTCTCCTACTTGTGCCCCTATATGTGGTGTTGGTACTAATTTTTTTTCCATAAAAAATCATCCTCCTTTGTAATTATGAGTTCATTATAGCACAAATGTCCTAACTATGTAAGCCTTTTCTTTAATTTTTGTTAACGTTTTCCTTAAGTCCTTTCCTCAGTTATTACTTTAATTAATTTTAATATTTTAAAATAACTATTTGTTAATTTTTTTCTTATTATCTATTATGTTTATTATCTATTTTTTTATGATAAGACATTTGTCTCGTTATATATTCATATTTCCCATAAATAAAAAGAGAATTCATCTATAATCTAGATAAATTCTCTTTTTATTATTTTTTATTATATTTTTCTAATCTATTCTTATTTAAGTCTACTTCTAATAATGGTACAACTTTAGTTTTCTTAACTAATTTATATCCTATTAAGAAAATTAAGAATAGTGGTATACCTATATATGAAGAAATGAATCCCATCCACTGTATTTTTCCAGCATCAATATATGTTATACCTTGCCCTAAAATCACAACTGCACAAAGTGCAAAAGCAATTACAGGTCCTAATGGATACCACTTTGCTCTATAAGGCAAATCTTTCAAATCTCTGCCCTGCGCAACATATGCTTTTCTAAACCTATAGTGACAAACTGCTATTCCAAGCCATGCTATAAATCCTGCAAGTCCTGATGCTGCCACTAACCAAAGATAAACTAAATTTTCTGAATAGAAACCAGTTAAAAGACATGCACATGCAACTACTGTAGTAAGTACTATTGCATTTACTGGAACACCTCTTTTATTTGTTTTAGCAAACATCTTTGGTGCCATTCCATCTAAAGCCATAGAATGAAGCATTCTACTTGATGCATACATTCCTGAGTTTCCTGCAGATAAAACAGATGTTAATATTACTGCATTCATAAGTGATGCAGCTCCTGCTATCCCTACTTTTTCAAATACCATTGTAAATGGACTTGTTTCTACTCCTGCTTTAGCTGCTGATAATATGCATCCTAAAACTATTATAGTTCCCATGTAAAAAATCAGTATTCTCCAAAATATCGTATGTACTGCTTTTGGAATATTTTTTTCTGGCTCCTCTGATTCTCCTGCTGCTATTCCAATAAGTTCTGTCCCTTGGAATGAAAAACCTGCAATAAAGAAAATACTTATTATAGCTTTTCCACCACCTATAAAAGGTCCTCCATCTGCAAATACATTTTTAAATCCTATAGCTGGTCCTCCAATAATTCCAAAAATCATTAATATACCAACTACTAAAAATACAAGTACAGTTACAACTTTTATTCCAGCAAACCAAAATTCTGCTTCTCCATATGCTTTTGCCGATAATACATTTAATGCTACTATAATTACTAAGAATATTGCACTCCAAACTATAGCCGGTACATTTGGAAACCAAAACCTCATTATTAATGCTCCAGCAACTAATTCAGTTGCTATTGTTATTGCCCAGTTATACCAGTAGTTCCATCCCATTGCAAATCCAAATGCTGGATCAACAAACTCAGTTGCATAAACTCCAAATGAACCTGAGACTGGCATAAATGTTGCCATTTCTCCCAGGCTTGTTATCAAAAAATAAACCATTATTCCAATGGCTGCATATGCAACTAAAGCCCCACCAGCTCCTGCAGTATGTATACTATCTCCCATAGCTAGGAAAATTCCCGTTCCTATGGCTCCACCTAAAGCAATCATGCTAATATGTCTTTCTTTAAGTCCTCTTTTTAATTCTGTATTCTCTGCCAAACCGATTCCTCCTTAGTTAAATTAAAGCAAAAAAACCCTGAGGAAATACTTCACTCTGAGCTTGATAACACCTTCTTAACTAATCTGCCTTTGAATGATAGTTCTCCACAAATATTTTGTGGCAGTTATATGTATATTATACATATCCCCAACATCATAGTTTAAAGCAATTACCATGATATTTCGGCAAGTCCTCCTTTAGATAAAACTCTTCATGCTTTTAGAAATTTTATTTACTCTTAGTACTCGCTCCTCTATCTCACACTCCATTTTCACTCTATATTTTATTATCTATATTATTAACTCAATTACAATACCATTTCTTTCTTTTTTACTATTTATTCATACTTTTTATTTTTCGTCTACTACTTTTTAACATTTATTCTACTAATTACACCTATAAACCTTATATTTTATTTTAGTTTATTAAAATTTTGAAACTTTTTTCATAATTAGCAAAAAAAACTCCGCTTAAACGGAGTTTTTATTTTTTACCTACAACTTCTAAGAAATTTACCTTATTTTATTTTTGCAATTAAAAACTTAGTTTTTATTCCTTCTTTTGTAAACATAGCTTCATGCTCTGTAACTACATTATACTCAAAGCCACTGTTATGTAAATCTCTTGTCATATATTTAATCTCGAATCCTGCTTCATTGAAATATTCTAATGATTCATTAAATAACTCTTCATCATCACTTTTAAACCAAATCTCTCCATTTGGATTTAAAAATCCTTTATAGTTATTTAATTGTCTAGGATGTGTAAGTCTTCTCTTCTTATGTTTTTCTTTTGGCCAAGGATTACAAAAATTTATATAGATTCTATCAACGATATCTTTTTCACCAAGCATTTCATCAATTAATGCAATTTCTTTTGCCATTAATCTTATATTATCTATATTTTCGATTTCTTTTTCTTTAAAAGCTTCTTCGATATTTCTTTTAGCTAAAACTAATACTTCATCTTTTATATCAATAGCTATATAATTTATATTTGTGTTAGCTGATGCATGCTGTGCAATAAAGCTCCCTTTTCCACATCCTAACTCTAAATACATCTGATTCTCATTATTTTTAAAATCATTTTTCCATTTATTTTTTTTATCATTTGGTTCTGCAACAAAAAAATGACATGCTTCAAGTTCTGGTCTTGCCCATGGCTTTTTTCTTAGTCTCATAAGTTTCACTCCATATTTCTTAATTTCTTAAACTATTATACATTTTTCCTATCTCTTTAACAAGTAAACTATTTTTTTCTATTCCAGTATTCAAAAAGATTTATTTTTATATCTTTAAAAGATTTTCCATATTTCAAAGATTTCACATTTGGGAATGCTCTTAAAATTCTTTTTTGAACCATTGAATGTTCTTTTAATTCTTTTATTTTAGAATAAAATTCATCTAATTTATTTTTACTCTCTAAAAGTTCTACCTTTTCCTTTAATTTATCAAAACTTTTTTTGAATTCTGTTTCAGTAAACTTATCAGCAGTAATTTCTAAAACTTTAAATTCATCTTTAATTGTACAAATTCTATCAATTACTTGTTTCATATTTATAAGTGATAACATAGTTATTATAAGGTCTACTATTAAAATCAAACTGAATATACTTGCTAAAACAATCTGATAATTTTCAGGTATCTTTATAATAAACTCACCTAAAATAGGTTGTACTAATTTCACTAAAATTACTGAGCCTATTCCAAATAAAGTTGAATTTAAAAGACATACTCTTCCTTTGTAATTAAATTTATACGTAGAGTAATCCCACCATTTCAAATTAAATAATTTTTCTAATATCACTGCTGTTACATACTCAACTACTGTTGTAATTATTACTGAAATTAAAAATAATACTACAATATCATTTTTAAATGGACTTAAAAGCATTATTACTGCAATTGAGCCTACTCCATATACAGGACATACAGGTCCATTTAAAAACCCTCTATTAACCCATACTTTATCAATCACTGCACAATACACACTTTCTACTATCCATCCTAAAAAACTATATATTATAAAATATATAATAAATAAAGTCATCTTACGCCCCTCCTGTTACATTTTACATTATATCATACTACCTTTTTTTTACAATTGTAGAGGCTTGTTATTTTTAAAAACCACAAAAACGAACAAGCTTTATAACTTGTCCGCTTTTTTCTATACCTTTTCCTCTAAAATACATATTCCTAAAGCACCTGGACCTGTATGAATTCCCATAGCTGCTCCAATTTGCTCCAATGAAATCTGAGTAATATTTTCATGATCTTTTATTTTTTCAAAAAACATTTTTGCTTCTTCATCTGCTGCACCACTTAAAACCCAAACTTTACATTTATTTTTTTCTAAATACTCCATTAAAATATCTCTTATTTTAGTTATTGCTTTTTTTCTTCCTCTAGTTTTAGCATATGTATACAGTTCACCCTCTTCATTTGATGCAATAACTGGCTTTAAGTTTAATATTTCTCCAATCGTACCTGCAACTTTCCCTATACGTCCACCTCTTTTTAAAAACTCTAAAGTATCAAATGTAACAAATCCGTGCACTCTTTCTTTAATGTTTTGAAATTCTGCAATTATATCCTCTGGCATCTTTCCATCGTTAACCATTTTAACCACCTCTAAAACAATAGCTCCTTGTGGATATCCTAATGTCTTAGTATCTAAATAATGAAACTTCAACTCTTCTTGCTCTTCACAAACCAGTCTTATACTATTTAATGTTCCTGATAATTTACTTGATACACAAACTACCATTACATCTGTAAATCCCTCTTTCTTAAGCCTATCTAAAACTTTTTCCGTAGTATCTAAATTAGGTAATGAAGTTGTTGGAATTTCATCTGCTAGTCTTTCATACATTGCTTTTGATGTTATAGTTATTTTATCTTCAAACTCTTCATTTTTATATATTATTCTAATTGGTAACATCTCTATATTATTTTCTTTTATTGTTTCTAATGATAAATCACAACTACTATCCGTTAACACTGCTATCTTTCTCAAAATTTATACCCCCCGCTTCTTTTGTTAAATAAATAATAACATATTGTTCATAATTTATCAACATTTTTCAACTTTTATTTTTATTTATTTTTTAATTATATTTAAATTTAAGAAAAAAATTATAGGTTTTATTTGAAACTTTCAAATAAAACCTATTTAAATTAATTTATTATCTAACTATCTTTTCTAAAATATTTCTAAAAGCTTGCTTTTCTGTTAAATTAAATTCATTAGCCATTTCAATATTAGTGTTTTGGAAACATATTCCATAATTAGCAATTAAATCTGACCATTGAATATAATAAACTTGGTTTTCTAAGCTTCCCTGTAACACTATTTGTTTAGTTGAGTAAATAAGCATATTATTAAAACTTGCATTTTTATCTAATTTTGAATTTATTATAATATTTCCATTATTAATCAATGCCCACTTCTGACTTGGTACATATCCCCCCAAATATACTAATATTCCATCACTTTCTTCAATTTGTTCTTCAGTTAAATTTTTTTCATTTTCTAACTTTATATTATTACTATTTAAAGCACCGTTTATTAGTATCACATCTCCTGGATTAGCAGAAATTAAATTAAGTTTATTCAAATAATTTACATCCACTTTTAAAGGATTACTTTTAAATTTTAAAGTTAGCCCTTTTGAATCCGTTCCATTTTCTGAATTCTCATTTTTACAATTCATAATAGTTAAATTTACTTTTGAATTATTTATTTCATTTGTAACATCTACTATATTTTTAATTCTTTTTATATTTATTCCTAAATTATTTAAAACTAAATTCCAAGTTGAATCATTTTCAAGATTACTTTCTCTTTCAATATTAAAATCTTTAATCCCCGTTCCTTCTCCTAATATTGAAATTCCTGATATATTATTCATAAAACTATCTATTTCTTTTTTTATCTTAGTCTCTTCACTTTCAATTACCTCTATATTTTTACTTTGCTTATAACTTTGTCCATTTAATTTAGCGACACTAGTAATTTCATATTCATTATTAGATATCCATTTATACTGAATATTCAAATCATATTTATTTATCCCCTCTATCAAATTCTGTTCACCTAAATTATTTGCTATGTTTATAACTTCTTCTTTATTTAATATAACTTCTTTATTATTTGCAGTTATCTCTTTATATTTCTCTTCATTTACTAGATAGTATTCACCTAAATTTATCCCTGTATATGTTTCTATTCTTAAATTTGATTGTATACTACTAGAATTATCAATTCTATTTGCACTGGTTATTAAAACCATAATTGCAGTTCCTGTTATTATAAGCACTGTAAAAATCATCAATACCCATATTAATGCTGCTCCCTGCTTTTTTTTCATAGCTTCACCTCAATTTTGAGAATCTATCTACAAATACTAAGATTTTATTAAAGAAAATTCGTAAGTCTTTGTAGTTTTATTTATGTTTATAGTTAAATCTACCTGTAATAAATTAGTGTTTATACTTTTAGAATTCCAATCCATTTTTATATCTCCTACGTTTTCTAACTTATTCTTTTCTAAATAACTTTCCAACACACCATTTTTTATAGTTACTCCCATATATATATAATATTCATTATTAATTTCACATAATAAATTTTCTTTATTATCTTCTTTTATAATAAATTCTACATTCATTATATTACCTGAAGAATCCATTATCGTATTTTCTTTAGGATTTATTATATTTTTGTTGTATGCTAAATTTATAATTTTTGATTTAGCTATATTATAATAATTTTCATTTATAGTACTATTTTTCATTTGAATATCAACTTTGCTATAATTCAAAAAGAAGCTTCCAATAGTTATTATTATAATTGAAGTTATCGCCATAACGGCTATAACTTCAACTAATGTAAATCCCTTTTTTTTCATTTTCCCACCTCAAAAGGTTATCTAATTTTATTACTTTAATTCCTATTCACTAAATATATGTGGAATTGTAATACGTACTGGTTTTTGATTTAATATTACATCTTTAGCTAAATCCCATACACTGTAATAAATTCCTCCGTTATTATTGTCATACCACATATCTGAATTTATAGTGCTTCTATATATACCAAATCCAAAGTTTGTCCAATTATACCTTTGCCAATCATTAAATATTCCTGGAATAGTTCTTCCTATCTCAATATATTGTCCTAAATTATTTTCTTGATATACTATTCCTGTAGAATTATTATATTCATAATCCTCATTTTTCATTTGATATAGACCACTTCCAAGATTTATCCAATTTTCATAAAACCAAGTTCCAGGATTCCATTCACCATTCCACCATTCCATTTTCCCCCAAGTTCCCCAAGACCAATATAAAGGACTTACTATATTTTTAGGAATAACTGAATTTGGATTCCAACCACTTGGTATCCATCCTTCACCTGAACTATTTTTTGATGGATTCCAACTACTTGAGCTTCCATCATTTCCGCTTATAGCTTTTTCTCCTACAGTATTAATAACAATATTTCTTTTTATCATATTGAAATTTTTCTTATAAGATTCATTTAAATTTTCATTATAGAACCCACCTGTTTCTAAGTCTGCATCATTTAATATATTAAGTAATGCTCCATCCTTTGTTGTATATAAAGATATTTTACATCCATATATTTCATCTTTTATATATCGAACCTTTATAATTCCTATAAATTTAATCTTTCCATCTAAACTTCCTACTTCATTTATATTAGAGTTGTTATTTTGTCCCATTTGTATATTATTCAAATTATTTATTAACCCTTTTAAATCTACTGATTCAATTACAAATTTACAATTTTGAGTACCAGTTGCTTTTTCATTTCCATTTGTAAGTCCTAAATTTTCTGTATAATATTCTGTTGGTGCAGAATACATATAATCTGCTATTGTTTCTAAAACTGATGTTTCACTTATCAATGTAGAATTTTTAATTACTGTTTTATTACTCTGTATACACATTCCAACTACTACTATGGATAACATTCCCATAATAGCTATAGCTGCCATAACTTCTATTAGTGAAGCACCTTTTTTCTTATTCATTTCCACTAGATCCTTTAACTATATTAAAATAATTTATATTTATAGTTGCAGTATATTCTTTACTAGTATTAATTTGATTAATATCATTATTTTTTTGTGCAATATTTACTCCATTTATAAGAACTTCATTGCTGCTATTTTGTACTCCTTTTATAAAATTCAATATATTTGAATACTCTCCTTGTATATTTATAGTTCCGCTATTGTTAATTATTTTTTTAACTGTTGCCTCTTCTTGTCCTTTTTCAAATGTAATATCCTTTATTTGAATACCATTATCTTTTCCTAATTGAATGAGCTCTTTAACAAGTTCTTCTTGATTTATATTATTTTCAAATTCCTTCATCAATGAATTATATTTTTCTTCGTCTAAACTATATTCGTTTATAAGTCTATTATTAGTTTCATTACTTGTTATTCCTTGAGTCTTTTCTAAGTTCAAAGCAACTATTTCATTTTGTACATCTACTCCTTTTAATATAATAGGTCTTATGAATACAAAGTTACCAATTAAAAAAATAAAAATAATGGCACTTATAAGAAGTAATATCTTTTCTCTTAAACTCAAACTCTTTAAAGAAAGTTTTAACTTATTTTCTTTTTTCTTTTTAGCTTTGTTCATTCGCCCCATTATTATTACCTCCTATTTGAATAGTAAAAAAAGTTTGTTCTATACTTTTATTTTGATCTTGTGTATTGCTAGCTATATTAGCTGAATTTTCTCCAATATTTTTATTTTTTGTATTTTCAATTTTATTTTTTTGTATCTCTTTTATATTTTGCATGTTATTTAAAAATACATCACTATATTCTTTACTCTCTTTTAAATTTTTTAAAAATATCGGAACTAAACTATCATTAATTGCTATTCCAGTTATGTTTATTCCATTTTTATCAGCATTTATTCCAGTTATTATTATGCCTTTTGGCTCATATTTCTCAATATTATGAATTTCATTATAATAATTATTCTTTGACTTTAATCCATTTAAACTTTTAATTTCTTTATTTTTCTCATCTATCTTTTTAGATAGTTCCATATTATTATTTTGAAAATTCAATCCTTGTGTCTCTACTTGAAGAGAGTTCATCTGCTTTATTAAATTTCTATAATTAATATATTGGTATGTTCCAAAGAAAAATAATCCTATTAAAAATATAAAAAATACAATTATAATTACTTCATTTTCATGACCTTTTGAATTTCTCTTTTGTAAAACTTTCGGATTTAAATTAATTTCTTTTGACATAATCTTATCTCCTTAAAAATACTCCATATAAAGATAAATATTTAAATTCACTTATATTCTTACTTCTAAACTCTATTCCTAGTCCTCTTTGTCCCTTTATATATCTAATATTTAAACTTAAATAATTTTCTAAATATTTTAGTAAACCTTCACTAATATGTATTTGTGATAATAATACTATTTCTACTATTCCCTTATGCTCACTATTAGAATTATAAAATTTCATAGTTTTCTCTATGAGCTCTAAAAAATTATCTAGTATTTCTTTAATTTTTTGATTATCTCTAAAAAACTTATCTATATTTAAAATATCTCTTTCAAATTTATCTTTTTCCTTCTTATAATTATTTTCATCATTAGCTAAAATATTATTATTTTCATACTCTCTAATTATATTTTTAACACCAAATAAGATTGTTCTATCCATTTTAAATACTAAATTCTCAGAAATAGATATATTACTAAAATTATGTCCTAGATAAACTAAACAGGCGCTTTTACCTGTATAATCAATATTTCCATTTATCATAACCTTATTTAAAGTATTTGTTAATGTATCTATCTTATTTAATTTTTTTCCTAATGCATCGCTTAATTCTACTAATAAATCTATTTTTTCTTTTTGACATCCTACAATTAAAACTTCTTGATTTTGTATTTTTCCATTATCATCTTTTATATCTTTTATAACTTCATAATCAATATAATATTCATCCCAATTAGCTATAAGTTCTTCTACTTCTAAGTAAATATTTTTTTCAAACTCTTTTCCTCTTATATAAGGTGTTTTAATATTTCTAACTACACTATCTCCACTAGGTATCACAAAAGATATCTCTTTAGCTTTAATTTTATGTTTTAGAAAATAAAGATTTAAAATATTAGATAATTCTAAAACATTTTTTAAGTATCCATCTTCACATAATCCTTCTTTTAATATCATTGTTCCTTCAAAATCTATTTTCAACTTACTCCCACATATAATATCTATAAAATCATCTTCAATTTTTAATACTATCTGTTTTTTATTATTACTAAATTTCATCTTAGTCCTCCTATAAAAGCTTCATATACATATTTAAAAGTTGTGTTCCAAATGTAACTCCAATTAAAGCTCCAACAGCAATAAATGGGACAAATGCTATTCTTCTTCCTCTTTCCCCTTTTAAAAGTAAACCTATACTATAAACGCCTCCTAAAACAATAGCTAAAAATATTATAACTACTAAATTTGATGGAGCTACATATAAAGATATGAATACTATTATTTCTACATCTCCTAATCCAAATCCCTCAACCTTTTTACTGCTTAAATAAATAACTCCCATTAAAACTATGGCTATAGCAACTGATATTATTGATTGACTTAAACTTCCCCCTTGTAAAATCCCTATAATATTAAATATTACGCCAAAAATAAAAGCCACAATAGATATGGAAAAATATACATCTTGCGTTTTTATATCTATAGCTGAATCTATAAGTAAAATAGAAAATAACACTAAAAACTTTATAGTATTTATTGAAAATCCAAAAAATAAAAATATTACTATAAAAATAACTGCTGTTATTATTTCTATTAAAGGATATTGGAAACTTATTTTTTCTTTGCACTTTCTACATCTTCCTTTTAATCCTATCCAACTTAAAACTGGAATAAGTTCGTACCATTTCAAGATATGTCCACAGCTACAATGTGATGGAGGATAAACTATACTTTCACCTTTAGGTATTCTTAATATACACACATTAAAAAAACTCCCTAAAACAAGTCCTATAATTCCAATAAAAAGACAACTAATAATTTTTACTTCAACTAGCATAATTCCTCCTTATTATATTTAAAAAGCTGCCCTACTTTAAGACAGCTTTATTTCTAATTATATTGTGTTAATTTGAACTATCAGTAGTTGTAACTTTACCATTTTCCATTATTCCTACTAATTGTCCTACTGTTGTACTTGAAGTTATAACAGTATTATATTTAATTTCATTTACAAACAGTGAATCACTTTTAAATGTAGTTTTTAATTGTGAAATTTGAAGATTATTTAAAGCCTCTGTAGTTAATCCTGTTGATGGATCTTGTTGATTTGCTTCTGTATTTGCGGCTAAAGCTGCATTATATATAGTTGAGGCCTCTGTTTTATTTGCTGCTATTTTAGCATTATCAATATAGTTTATTACATTTGGTATTATAATTGCGGCTAATATTGCTAATATTGCTACAACAGCAATAAGTTCAATAAGCGTGAACCCTTTCTTTTTTCCTTTAGTAATTTTTTTCATTTATAAATTCCTCCTTTGTATAAAAACAAAATATATATTAAAGATATTTCTATCTCTAAAATCAATTTAAAACAGCCTGTCCGTTTACTTGTGGAAGTTTTCCATTTTTAATTGGAATGTCCTTAACTGGCATATTTGATATTTCAATTAACTGTTGTAACGTTGTCATAACTCCCAAGTCATTCCATGCAGCTTCAGGACTAGACACCGAATATCCAATATATTTTTCATTATCATATAATTGAAGTAAATCATATAATCTTACTGGACTACTTTTATTTGAAAGGTCTATTCCCCCCACCGCTTGCTGTCTATATGCAATCTGAACCATTATTGTAGCTTCATTTTTTATTTTAGCTTGTTCTGTTGATTTTATATATCCTAATACATTAGGAATAATTATAACTGCTATAATCCCTAATACTGCTATTACTGCTATTAATTCAACTAATGTAAATCCTTTTATTTTCTTTTTCATCTTTAATACCTCATTACAGCATTATACATAGCAAATATAGGCATTATCATTGATATAACTATGAATCCAACTATAAATGCTAATATTACTATCATTATTGGTTCAATAAGCTTTGATATTGCTTCTAACTTAAAGTTTGCTTCTGCTTCATAATAAGTAGCTGATTTTTTTAAAATTTTATCTAATGAACCTGAGCGTTCACCAATTTTAATCGTTCTTATTATCATTTTAGGTAAAACCCTATACTCTTCAAGTGCTTCACCTATAGTAGAACCTCTACTTATCATCTGCTTCCCAAGCTCTAGTTTTTCTCTTACATATTCATTATCAATAACATTAGCAATTATTTCAAAACATCTTACAACACTTATACCTCCACTAAATAATATAGAGAATGTGCTTGCAAATCTTGCTGTTATAATTAATTGTGTTATTTTTCCTAAAACTCTAGAATTCATTAAATATTTATCTCTAAAATAAATATATCTTTTATTTTTATTAAGAAATGCTCTTTTTATGATAAATAAAATACATATAGCAACCCCTATAAAAACCCAATACTTCCCGATTACATCACTTATACCCATGACTATTTTCGTAGGTATTGGAATTTGACCTTTAGCAATCTGTAAATTTTGAATAAAAATAGGTA
Source organism: uncultured Clostridium sp. (assembly GCF_947072515.1). Lineage (GTDB taxonomy): Bacteria > Bacillota > Clostridia > Clostridiales > Clostridiaceae > Clostridium. The sequence continues at coordinate 20,266 of NZ_CAMTIG010000011.1, read as the reverse complement.
CTATATAAACTACAAGAAATGTTATAACAATCATTGCAAAAACAAATAAGAATTTAGGATATAAAAGTGAATTCTTTATTTTTTTCTTTTGCTCATTTTGCTTATAATAAAACTCTGAAAGTTCATTCATTATTTCATCTAATTGTCCTACTTCTTCTCCAACTTGTACCATACTCCACAATATAGTTGGTATTTTTTTATACTTTCTTAACGCCGAAGAAAATGAATTACCACTTTCCACATCTTTTTTTATATTAACTAGAATTCTCTTTAATTCTTTATTTTCTATACCTTCTGTTACAATTTCTAAACTGTCTAGAAGAGGCATTCCTGATGAAAGAGAAAAATATATTTCTCTACATATCATTGCATAGTCAGCATCCGTAATTTGTTTTTTTGAAAAAGTTATTTCTCTATTTAATCCTGAATTAACTTTTATAATTTTAACAACATAATATCCACTATTTTTAAGACTCTTTCGTATAGCTTTTTCATCTATTCCTTCCATTGAGCCCTTTATTATTTTTCCTTCTAAACTTTTAGCTTCATACTTAAACATATTCATCCTAAATAACTATCCTTTTATTAATGCTATATTTAATAACTCACTTAAACTTGTAGTTCCATTTAAAACTTTTTCTTTTGCTGATTCTAAAATATCTTTCATTCCATTTCTTTTAGCAGCTTCTTCTAGAGCTTTTATTCCACCTCTAGAACTTATGATTTCTCTTATTTCAGCATTTATTTCCATAATTTCAAATATTCCAATTCTTCCTTTATATCCAATATTTGAACAATAAGCACATCCGCAAGATTTAAATAATTTTAGTTCATCTTCTAAATTAACACCTAAAACTTCTTTTTCATTTATATTTGCTAAATATTCTTCTTTACAATACGGGCAAATCTTTCTTATAAGCCTTTGTGATACAATTCCAACTAAAGATGATGCTAGAAGATATGGTTTAATCCCCATATCTTCTAATCTTGCAATAGTTCTTACTGCATCATTTGTATGAACTGTACTTAAAACTTTATGCCCTGTTATTGCTGCTCTAATAGCCATGATAGCAGTTTCTTCATCTCTAATTTCTCCCACCATTATTAAATCTGGGTCTTGTCTTAATATTGCTCTTAATCCCTTAGCAAATGTTAAGTTTGCCTTTTTGTTAACGTTAACTTGTACAACCTCGTCTAAACTATATTCAACCGGATCCTCAACAGTTATAATATTATTTTCTTCTTTATTAATATCATTTAATATAGAGTATAATGTAGAGGTTTTCCCACTTCCTGTAGGTCCTGTTATTAATGTTATTCCATAAGGCTTATTTAAAATAGAATTTAATTTTTCTATATCATCTAAATTAAGTCCTAAATTTTCTTTATCTAATTTAAAAGCTTCTTTATCTAAAATACGTATAACTATATTTTCGCCATTAATAGATGGAATAATTGATACTCTCAAATCAATGTCTCTATCTGAAACTTTTCTAATTATTTTCCCATCCTGAGGAACTCTCTTTTCAGTTATATCTAAATTTGCTAACAATTTAATTCTTGTTATCATTCCATTATAAGGTTCTTTTGGTGATTCAAATTGCTTTTTCAATTTTCCATCAATTCTATATCTTATAATTACTTTATTTTTTTGTGGTTCTAAATGTATATCACTCGCTCTATTTCTCACTGCATTTTCAATAATAGTATTTATAAGTTTTATTACCGGTGAATCTTCATCCTCTGCTACTAAAACCTCTGTATTTCTCTCAATGTTATCCAATTTCATTTTTTCTGCCGTTTCATTCATATAATTTTTTGAATAATATTTTGAAATTGAATTATTTATACTTTTTCTTGAAGCAAGTTTTATATCTAATTGATACCCCGTAGATATTGATACATCCTCTTCTGCAAATATATTTAATGGGTCAGACATGGCAACTATTAATTTTCCTTTATTAAATCCAACAGGGATAAGCTCATATTTTTTAGCTAAACTTTCACTTATACTAGTTACAGCTTTCATATCAAATTCAGTGTCATTTAAATGAATCCTCTTTATATTAAGCTGTGTTCCCAATATTTCTAATAATGTATCTTCATCAATAACTCCCATTTCTAGAAATATTTCACCTAATCTTTTATCTGTTGATTTTTGAATCTTTATAGCTTCTATAACATTCTCTTCAGTTATATATCCTAGCTCTACCAGAAGATCTCCCAACCTTTTCTTTAGTCTCATTTATAAAGCACCTTCCCATTATTTAAAATTCCTCTTTAATCTACCCACATTATACGCTATATATTTCCTTTTTTGGCTATTTTAAATTTAATTTACCAATTTGTTTACAATATATTAATTTACTAAAATTTTCTCCTTTTCTCTCAAATTTACAAAAAAAAAATCATCGAAGCTTTTAATATTCTTCGATGATTAAATCTTTTTATTACCAAGTTAATATTTCTACACCTGTATCTGTAACTAATATAGTATGTTCCCATTGTGCTGAAAGTGATCCATCTTCTGTTAATGCTGTCCAATCATTATCAGCATCTACAAAAACCTCAAATCCACCTTCATTAATCATAGGTTCTATTGTAAATATCATTCCTGGTGCTAGAACCATTCCTTCACCTTTTTTCCCTATATGAGCTACAAAAGGATCTTCATGAAATTTAAGACCTACACCATGTCCTCCAAAATCTCTTACAACAGTATATCCATTCTCATGTGCATGTTTAGCTACCGCTTCTCCAATATCCCCTAAAAAGCCCCAAGGTCTTACTGCCTCAACACCTTTTCTTAAACATTCTCTAGCTACTTCCACTAATTTTTTTGCCTCTTCTGAAGTTTCACCTATAATAAACATTCTTGATGCATCTGAAAAATATCCATCTTTAATAGTTGATACATCTACATTTACTATATCGCCTTCTTGAAGTACTATATTTTCCTCTGGAATACCATGACATACTTCATCATTTATAGATACACAAACACTTTTAGGAAATCCTCCATAATTAAGTGGTGCAGGTATAGCTCCATTTGCTACTGTATATTCATGGACTATTTTATTAATATCCTCTGTAGACATTCCAGCACAAATTTTTTCTGCTACTAAATCTAAAACTCCAGTATTTATTTTTGCGCTCTCTTTTATTTTTTCTATCTGCTCTTCATTTTTGATTAAATTACGATCTGGCATCATACATCCATTTCTTTTCATAAAATCATACTTTTCATCAAATTCCATATGGCATTTTTTATATTTTTTGCCGCTTTGACACCAGCATTCATCATTTCTATTTATTTTCATAAAATTCCCTCTTTTCTTTAAATTAAATCTTCTATATATTATATGCTTTATTTCTATATTTTCAAAGGGCTAAAAAAAAAGGAAGATTTAATCTTCCTTTTAAATTTCATTACTCTAAAATATTATTATTGTAATTAAATACATTATTTTTATCAATATCTAATTCCTCACATGCTTGCTCAAAACTACAACCATGTTCATCCATATATTTTGCCACATAACTATCTAACCCTGGTATGTTATTATAATCCATTCTAAACCCTCCTACTTAATAAATTTAAAATTATCTTCCCCTATATACATTTTTCTATTCTAATGTAAACATTTAATGTTATATTTTATTATATACTTCACTCTTTGAAAATATTACTTTTTTACTTCTTTTTTAAGTAATATAAATAAAAGAACTATTTTTTAAATAGTTCTTTCAGCTCTTCCTTTAAAGTTTTCCTATATCTTTTCTATAATATGCTCCTTTAAATTGTACTTGCTCTGCTGCGTTGTATGCATTATCTCTAGCTTCTTCTAAAGTCTCTCCAGTCTCTACTACCGATAATACTCTTCCCCCTGTTGTAACTAAGTCATCTGCTTCTCTTTTTGCTCCTGCTATAAACACCTTATCTTTTACTTCTTCACTTATTTTAATTTTATAACCTATCTTAGCTTTTTTAGGATATCCTTCTGATGCAAATACTATGTTTACGCAATATCCTTTTCTCCATTTAACAGAATTTTTATCTAAATTTTCTTTTAACGCTGCTTCTATTACTTCTAAAAAATCTGATTCCATTAATGTTAATACCGATTGAGTTTCAGGATCTCCCATTCTAACATTATATTCTAAAAGTTTAACACCTTTTTTAGTCATCATTATTCCAAAGAAGATAATACCTTTAAAATCCATTTTTTCTTGTTGAATTCCTATTAATGTCTTATCCATAATCTCTTTATAGAATTCATTTAAAACTTCTTCTGTTACATATGGATTAGGTGCTACTACTCCCATTCCTCCTGTATTTGGACCTTTATTATTATCAAAAATTTGCTTATGATCCTTTGCTGATAAAAATGGTATTATTGTTTTTCCATCTGTTATAGATAATATGGATGCTTCTATCCCTTCTAGGAATTCCTCAATAACAACCTTCTTACCTGCCCCTTTAAAAATATCATCTACCATAAAAAGTTCTATTGTCTCCATTGCCATTTGTTTATTTTCACAAATCACAACTCCTTTTCCTGCTGCTAACCCATCCGCTTTTATGACTATAGGATACCCACAATCATCTAAGTATTTTTTAGCATCTTCTTCATCATAAAAAACTCCATACTCAGCAGTGCTTACTCCATATTTTTTCATAAAATCTTTAGAGAAACTTTTACTTCCCTCAAGCATTGCTCCTCTTTTATCGGGTCCAAATATTTTTAATCCCTCTTCTTTAAAATAATCCACTATTCCTTTAGTTAAAGGTTCCTCTGGACCTACTATCGTTAAATCTATATTCTCTTTTATTGCAAACTCTCTTAATTCTTCATTTATATTTAAATTTACATTTTCACATCTATCATAACTTTCTGTTCCACCATTTCCTGGTGCTACAAATATCTTTTCTACTCTTTTATTTTCTAAAAGTTTAGAAGCTATTGCACTTTCACGCCCACCCGAACCTATTAATAAAATTTTCATCCCTATTCTCCTTACACAATAAATTTTATAGTTATTAACTATACTTCTTATTTTATATCCTTAATTTTTCTAAATAATTAAAATTCAGGTGAGATTGATCCCATCTGAATTCTAAATTTATTTATATATTTTAAGAAGCTAACTAATTAATGTTTAAAATGTCTTATCCCCGTAAATACCATAGAAATTCCATGTTCATTACATGCTTTTATAGATTCTTCATCTCTTATAGAACCACCTGGCTGAACTATAGCTTTAATTCCATATTTAGCAATTTCATCAACACAATCTCTAAAAGGGAAGAATGCATCTGATGCAATAACATCTGCATTTTTTGATCTTTCTAATGCTTCTGTAGTAGCCCAAATTCTATTAACTTGTCCACCACCAATTCCAGTAGCTACACCATCTTTAATTGCAACTATAGCATTTGATTTAACATATTTAACTACCTTCATTCCAAATTCCATATCTCTAAGCTCTTTTTCAGTAGGTGTCTTTTCTGTTACCACTTCTAATTTATCTTTTAACTTCAAATCTTCTTCTTGAACAAGTATTCCACCATCAATAGTAACCATATACTTTTTAGCATTTGGTTTTACTTTACATTCTAAAACTCTTAAATTCTTTTTCTTTCTAAAAATTTCTAAAGCTTCTTTCGTATAGCTTGGTGCTATTACAGCTTCCAAGAAAATTTTACTCATCTCTTCTGCTGTTTCTACATCTATTTCTCTATTTACAGCTACAATTCCTCCAAAAATTGATATTGGATCTGCATCATGAGCTTTTTTATAAACTTCAAAACTTGAATCACCAATTGCTACTCCACAAGGTGTATTATGTTTTAATGCGCAACAAGCAACTTCTTCAAACTCATTACATACTTTCCATGCAATATCAACATCTTTTAAATTGTTATATGATAGTTCTTTACCATTTAGAATTTCAAAACTATTCATAGCCCCATCTAATTCTAAATCCCCATAATAAGCTGCACTTTGGTGTGGATTTTCTCCATATCTTAAGTTTTGTTTCTTCTTATATGAAACTGAAAGATATTCTGGATATTCTTCTTCACCTTCTAATAGAAAATTTGAAATTGCACTATCATAAGCTCCCATAAGATTAAAAACTTTCCCTGCTAAGACTTTTTTGAATCTTAAAGAAACTTCTCCATTTTCTTTTATTTCTTCTATTACTCTTCCATAATCATTAGCATCTGAAATAACTACTACATCTTTAAAGTTTTTAGCAGCTGCTCTAAGCATCGTTGGTCCACCAATATCTATAAATTCTACTTTTTCATCAAATTCTAAGTCTTCACGAACCTTCTCAAAAAATGGATAAAGATTAACTATTACATAATCTATTGTGTTTATATCTCTTTCTTTTAATGTATCCATATGCTCTTTATTATCTCTTATTGCAAGAACCCCAGCATGTATAAGTGGATGAAGAGTTTTTACTCTTCCATCTAACATTTCAGGAAAATTAGTTATTTTTTCAACTTCAATAACGTTTATTCCATTTTCTTTTAAATATTTAAATGTTCCTCCAGTAGATATTATCTCTATATCTCTATCTTCTAAAAATTTAGCAAGTTCTAAAACTCCATCTTTTTTAAATACACTAATTAAAGCTCTCTTTTTCATAAACACACCTCTTCTTTAATTTTCACCTTATTTTCCTTAACCTCTATCTTTTCTTCACTTATAAGCTTAATTGCTAAAGGAAGATTTCTATGTTCTTTTTCTAAAACTTTTTTTTGTAAAGTTTCATACGTATCTTTATAATCTACATTTACTATATCCTGAAGTATTATAGCCCCACCATCAACTTCTTCATTTACAAAATGCACTGTACACCCTGAATATTTAACACCTTTTTCAATTACACTTTTATGAACATTTACCCCATACATTTTAGGCCCACAAAAGGCTGGTATTAAAGATGGATGTATATTAATAATTTTATCTTTAAATTCTTTCAATATTTCTCCATCAAGGATTGAAAGATATCCTGCTAAAACTATTAAATCAACCTTCCCTTTCAGTACTTTATATATTTTTTCTGAAGTATCTTTATATTCTTTTTTACTTATTACTAAAGTTTTTATGCCTTCTTTTTTAGCTCTTTCTAACGCATATATTCCTTCTTTACTTCCAATTACATATTCAATCTCTACTTTCAAATTTCCAGTATTTATTTCATCTATAATAGATTGAAGATTTGAACCACTTCCTGATGCAAGCACTGCTATTTTAAACAAATGCCTTCACCTCCAGAAGTTATATATCCAATTTCATATGCCTTTTCGCCCATAGCTATAAGTTCTCTTAAAGCTGCTTCTTTATCATTTTTATCTATACATAATACAAATCCAATTCCCATATTAAATGTATTATACATATGCTCTCTATTTACACCTAACTTTTCTATTTCTAAAAAGATTTCTGGCATAGGATAGCTTTCTTTATTTATTACAGCTGTAAGTTCTTGTCCGTTAAACATTCTTGGAACATTTTCTATAAATCCTCCACCTGTTATATGTGCCATTCCTTTTATATCAAACTTTTCTAAAAGCTCTAATACTGGTTTTACATAAATCTTAGTTGGCTCTAAAAGAGTTTTATAAATTTCTTTTCCATTAAAATCTCTATCTAAATCTTCAAATAATTTTCTTACTAAAGAATATCCATTAGAATGAATTCCTGAGGAAGCTATTCCAATTAAAATATTTCCTTCTTCTATATTTTTCCCTGTAATAATTTTATCTTTATCAACAATTCCTACTGCAAACCCTGCAATATCATAATCTCCTTCTTTATAAAAACCAGGCATTTCAGCTGTTTCTCCTCCAATTAAAGAACAGTCTGATTGCATACATCCATCAGAAACTCCTTTAACTAAATCTGCTGAAACTTCTGCTTGAAGCTTTCCACATGCTATATAATCTAAGAAAAATAATGGTTTTGCTCCATGACATAAAATATCATTTACACACATAGCAACACAATCAATTCCTACCGTATCATACTTTCCTTTTTTACAAGCTATTTGGAGCTTTGTCCCAACTCCATCTGTCCCTGAAACTAAAACAGGTTTTTTATATCCTTCTGGAAGTTCAACCATTCCACCAAATGATCCTAATCCATTTAAAACATATTCACTTAATGTTTTTTTAGCATAATCTTGAATAAGTTTAACTGATTTATATCCTTCTTCTATATTTACTCCTGATTCCTTGTAAGTTAACATAATATATTTTCCTCCTCAAGATTATCATTTAGTTTTTCCATTGGTGCTGAAACTGGATATACTCCATTAAAACATCCTACACAGAAATTTCTTCTTCCTTCAAAACTTTTATACATACCTTCCATACTTAAATACCCTAAAGTATCACTTCCTATTGTTTCCCTTATATTTTCAACTGTTCTGTTTGCCCCTATAAGTTCACTTCTATATGGTGTATCAATTCCAAAGTAACATGGGAATTTAACAATTGGTGAGGCTACTAAGAAATGTACTTCTTTAGCTCCTGCACGTCTTAAAGATTCAACTAAATGCTTTGATGTAGTTCCTCTAACTATGGAGTCATCAATTAATATAACTCTCTTTCCATTTACATTTACCTTTAAAGGATTAAGTTTTACAGCTACAGCTCTTTCTCTCAATTCTTGTGAAGGTGATATAAATGTTCTCGCTACATATCTATTTTTTATAAATCCTGTTTCATATGGAATTCCTGAAGCTTTTGCATATCCCATTGCTGCTGGTATTCCTGAATCCGGAACTGCTACAACTAAATCTGCTTCAATCTTATTTTCTTCATATAATTGTTTTCCTTGATTAACTCTAGTCTCATGAACATCTAATCCATCTATAACTGAATCCGGTCTTGCAAAATAAATATATTCAAATGAACACGTTTGACATGTTGTATTTTCTGAATATCTTATAGATTTAATTCCATTTTCATCTATAACTACAATTTCTCCTGGTTCTATATCACGAATAAATTCTCCTCCAACTGCATCTATTGCACAGCTTTCAGAAGCTAAAATATATCCCTCATTAATTTTCCCAAGACAAAGAGGTCGAATTCCATGGGGATCTCTTATTCCCATTAATTTATTACTGGTCATCATTACCATTGCAAAAGAACCTCTAACAGCTGAAATTGCATTCACTACTGCTCTCTCTATTCCACGTTTTGCTCCTCTTGCAATTAATGAAATTAAAACCTCTGAATCTACTGAAGTATGAAATACATGTCCCCCATCTTCTAAAAGTTCTCTTATAACATCTGCATTTACAAGATTTCCATTATGCGCTACAGATATTGGCCCAAGTTTTGTATTAGTTAAAAGAGGTTGTGAATTTTCTATAGTTTTAGCACCTGCTGTAGAATATCTTACATGTCCTATTCCTATATGCCCATTCCCTTCTCTTAATCTTTCTAAATCTTCATTTTTAAATGCTTCTGTTATTATTCCAAGTCCCTTATGAATCTTAATTTCTTTTCCATTTGAAACTGCAATCCCAGTACTTTCTTGACCTCTATGCTGAAGTGCATAAAGGCCATAGTAACTAATGGATGCTACATCTACTGGTTCATTTACGTAGATTCCAAATACTCCACATTCATCTTTAAACTTATCATTTGCAGGGTCCATAAATTGAATTGATGAATTTACCATAGCCTTCTCCTTTTATCCTTTAATTCTTTTTAATATTTCCTTATATGCATCTTGAACATTTCCCATATCTCTTCTAAATCTATCTTTATCTAATTTTTCACCCGTTGTTGAATCCCAAAATCTACATGTATCTGGTGAAATTTCATCAGCTAAAATAACTTCCCCATTTGGAAGTCTTCCAAATTCTATTTTAAAATCTATTAAATCTATATTTTGCTTTTTAAAGAATTCTTTTAATAAATCATTTATTTTTGCTGTCATCTCATATATTTCTTTAAGCTCATCAAAAGTTGTTGCTCCAATTCCTACTGCATGATAATCATTTATAAGTGGATCTCCTAATGAGTCATCTTTATATGATAATTCAAAAACTGTAGTTTTTAATTTAAATCCTTCTTCAAGTCCTAATCTTTTTGACATACTTCCTGCTGCTACATTTCTAACTATTACTTCTAAAGGAACTATTTCTACTCTCTTACATAGTTGATCTCTTTCATTTAGCTTTTGGATAAAGTGAGTTTTTATTCCATTTTCATTTAGCATTTCAAAAATCATAGAAGTAATTTCATTATTTAATATACCTTTATCTCTAATTTGAGCTTTTTTTTCTCCATTAAATGCTGTTGCATCATCTTTATAATGAACAATTACTTTATCCTCATCATCAGTTCTAAAAATTTGTTTTGCTTTTCCTTCATAAAGTTTTTCATACATGTTTACCATTATAATTCCACTCCTTCTCCGTTCTCTTCAATAAACTTTCTCTTCATATTTTTTCTAAAATCTACAAGTTTATCTTTTATCTCTGGATATTTTAATGAAAGCATTTGTAATGCAAGCATACCAGCATTATAACTATTATTTATTCCAACTGTTGCAACTGGGATTGATTTTGGCATTTGTACTATAGATAATAATGAATCTATTCCTCCTATTGCAGCTTTCACTGGAACTCCAATTACTGGTAAAACTGTTTGTGATGCTATAACACCTGGAAGATGTGCTGCAAGTCCTGCTCCTGCTATAATTACTTCATAGCCTTCTTTTTCAATCTTTTTTACTGTTTCCTCTAGTTTTTCTGGAACTCTATGTGCTGAAAGAATAAAAGCTTTATACTCTACACCAAATTCTTTTAAAGCATTTGCCGCTCCCTTCATCACCTCAACATCTGATTTACTACCAAAAAATATTGCTACTTTCATATTTACACTCTCCTCTTAAAATGATTTATTTAAAATAATTAACTCCCGATTTAAATAAGCCTTGATCAAAGTTTCCATCCATATTTTTATATAAATTTTCTCCAATTCTTTCTGAATGAGCCATCTTACCAAATATTCTTCCATCAGGACTTGTAATTCCTTCAATTCCTAAAGTTGAACCATTAGGATTAAATGGCATATCCATTGAAATATTTCCATCAAAATCTACATATTGAGTGGCAACTTGTCCATTTTCTGAAAGTTTCTTTAATAGTGCTTCTGGTGCTACAAACTTTCCTTCTCCATGTGAAATTGGAACTGAATGTATATCCCCTAGAGTCACTTCATTAAGCCATGCTGATTTTTTAGATACAACTTTAGTTCTTACCATAGCTGACATATGTCTATTTATATTATTGTAAGTAAGTGTACCCATATCTTCTTCTATATCACAGATTTCTCCATAAGGTAAAAGTCCTAATTTCATTAACGCTTGGAAGCCATTACAAATTCCGAGCATTAATCCATCTCTATTATTTAAAAGTTCCGTTACTGCATCTTTTATTTCTTCATTTCTAAGAACATTTACTATAAATTTTGCTGATCCATCTGGTTCATCTCCTGCTGAGAATCCTCCTGGTAACATTATTATTTGCGATTTTTGAATTTCTTTTTTAAGAACCTCTATTGAATCTAATAATGCTTCTTTATTATAGTTTCTTAAAATCACTTCTTTAACTTCCCCACCAACTTTTTCAAACGCTGCTTTGCAATCATACTCACAGTTTGTTCCTGGGAATACTGGTATTACAATTTTAGGTTTTACTACCTTAATCATTGGAGAAGTTTTGCCTATACCCTCATAAAATTTCGTTTCTATTGTTTTCGAAGCTTTTTCTGTTTTTGATTTAAATACTTTCTCAAGTCTTTTTTCATATTCTTTATTTATTTCTTCTAAAGAAAGATTTAAATTCATTTCTTTTGAACTTATAAAAGTCTCATCTGTAGTTCTTCCTATTTCTCTAAAGTTAAGTCCATTTAATTCTGCATCTTCCTCAACTTCTAAAATAAAGCTTCCATATTTAAATCCAAACAATTCTTCATTATTCAATTCTTTTATCTCTATTCCAATATTATTTCCAATGCACATCTTACTTAAAGCTTCTGCTATTCCACCAAATTTAATTGAACATGCACTTAAAACTTTTCCATCTTTTATTGATTTATTTAAAGCTTCTAAATTACTTTTAAATAACTCCATATTAATAGTTTTATCTTCTAACTCTTCTGTTTCTACTAAGACTACCTTAGACCCACTTTTCTTAAATTCTGGTGAAACTACATCCTTAGCTTTTACCATTCCTACTGCAAAAGAAACAAGTGTTGGAGGAACATCTAAATCTTTAAAGCTTCCCGACATAGAATCTTTTCCTCCAATTGCAGGAATTTTCAAATCCATTTGAGCTTTATAAGCTCCTAAAAGTGCTGCAAAAGGTTTTCCCCATTTCTCTTTTTTATCTCCAAGTCTTTCAAAATATTCTTGAAAAGTTAACCTTGCAGTTTTATAATCTCCACCTAAGCAAGCAAACTTAGTTATTGATTCAATTACTGCATAATAAGCCATATGAAATGGACTCCACATTCCAAGCTCTGGATTAAATCCATACGTCATTATTGATGCATCTTTTGACTCACCTTTTTTCACTGGTATTTTAAATGCCATACCTTCTGCTGGAGTTTTTGAATACTTTCCTCCAAGAGGCATTAAAACTGTTCTACTTCCTATAGTTGAATCAAATCTTTCAATTAATCCTTTTTTATCACAAACATTTAAATTATTTAAAATTTTTATCCACTCTTCTTTTATATTTTCATTCCCTTTTATAAAAGGATATTTTAAAGGATTTATAACTTTAACATCAATTTCTCCAGTTACTCCATTTGTATCTAGGAAATTTCTGCTTATATCAACTATTTTATCTTTTCTCCAGAACATTCTTAATCTATCTGTATCAGTTACTGTAGCTACAACTACTGCTTCTAAATTTTCTTTTTTAGAAAGTTCTATAAACTTTTCTACATTTTCCTTTTCAATAACTACTGCCATTCTTTCTTGAGATTCAGAAATAGCAATTTCAGTTCCATCTAATCCTTCATATTTTTTAGGAACTTTATCTAAATCTATATCTAATCCTCTACAAAGTTCTCCAATTGCTACTGAAACTCCACCTGCTCCAAAATCATTACACCTTTTTATCATTTTAGTAACTTCTTTATTTCTAAATAATCGTTGTATTTTTCTTTCAGTAGGTGGATTTCCTTTTTGAACTTCAGCCCCACATTCATTTATTGAATCCTCTGTATGTTCTTTAGATGAACCAGTTGCACCACCAATTCCATCCCTTCCTGTTTTCCCACCTAATAAAATAATCTTATCGCCTAAACTTGGCTCTTCTCTAAGCACATTTTCTTTTGGTGCAGCTGCTATAACTGCTCCAACTTCCATTCTTTTTGCTCTATAATTTTCATGATATATTTCATCAACTTGTCCTGTTGCAAGTCCTATTTGATTTCCATAAGAACTATATCCATGTGCTGCTCCTAAAGTTATCTTTCTTTGTGGAAGTTTTCCTCCTAGTGTTTCTTCTACTGAAACTGTAGGATCTCCCGAACCTGTGACTCTCATAGCTCCATATACATAAGTTCTTCCTGATAATGGATCTCTAATAGCTCCACCTAAACATGTAGCAGCTCCACCAAAAGGTTCAATTTCTGTTGGATGATTATGTGTTTCATTTTTAAACATTAATAAATATTCTTCCACACCATCTTCTGTCTCAACATTTACATTTATTGAACATGCATTTATTTCATCTGATATATCTAAATCTTCTGCATAACCTCTTTTTCTTAATTCTTTCATACAAATTACAGCCATATCCATAAGATTTATTTTTCTATCAGTATTTTCTCCATAAACAAAATCCCTTGATTTTATATAAGCTTCATAAGCTTTTTTTACAGGAACATTATATTTTCCTTCCTCTATTTGGACTTCTTTTACAGTAGTTAAAAAAGTCGTATGTCTACAATGATCCGACCAATAAGTATCTATTACTTTTATTTCAGTAATGCTTGGTTCTCTCTCTTCTAAAATAAAATACTCTCTAATCATATTTAAATCTTCTACTGTCATAGCAAGTCCTAATTCTTTATGAAAGTATTCTAATTCTTTTAAGTTTTTATTTCTAAATCCATTAAGTACTTCTACATTTTTCGGCTCTCTATATTCATTTATTAAATCTTTATTATTAATATCTACTTCTCTTGAGTCTACTGGATTAATATAATACTTTTTTATTTTTATAAGTTCATCATCAGTTATATTTCCATTTAAAATTATAATTTTACTAGATTTAACTTCTATTTTTTCTCCACTTGTTAAAAGCATTAAGCATTCAGATGCTGAATCTGCTCTTTGGTCATATTGCCCTGGCAAAAATTCAACTGCAAAAGCCTTTTCATCTTTTCCTATTTCAAGATTTTTTTCATAAATATTATCTACAGGTAATTCTGAAAATATTGTTTTTAAACTCTTTTTATAATCTTCTTCTTTTATCTCTCCTATAATATATTTATTTATTACTCTTACTTCTTCTAAATTTTCAATTCCTAAGTTCTCTTTAAAATCTTCAAGTAATAAATTACTCTCAACATTAAATCCTTCTTTTTTTTCAACGAATATAGTTTTAATTAAAGCCATTTTGTTCCCTCCAGTAATATTAAAGTTTTATCTCAATCTTTTAATTTTCCATATTATCCCTTGGTAATTTCAGAATAACACTCCTTTCAATTTTAGTCAACATTATACCTTTAATTTATTTTATAATTCGTATATGTACGAATTATATTATTATTTAAATCATATAATATATGTAATTTCTTTTAGATTAGATTTTTCCATTCTAAACCTTTTAATTTATTTTTCCATTTATTTAGTTGTTTTATAATATATATTTATCTATTCCCTTCTAATTTCCAAAATAAAAAGGCTTACCTTAATAAGGTAAACCTAATTTATATAAATATTGCAATCCAATTATATGTCTGTTTTGATTTTAAAATTTCTCTATTCTCTTTTTAAACTTTCAATATAATTATTATAAAAAGGAGATAGCATATTTGCTACCTCCAAAAGCTAAACCCTAGCCCTTTGCCTAGAGGGCTATCTATAGTTTTTATATATTTTTAATTTTCTATACCTATTTTTCTTTTTTTATTTTATCCTTTTTAACCCAACCTGTACCTTCTCCATAATTGACTTTGTACCAATTTCCTTTTTCTCCAGTTACTACAACTTTACTTCCCTTTTTCAGATTTTTAACTACATTTTCCTTACCTTCTTTTGGTTCACTTTTTATTTCTGCATTTGGTTCCACTGCAAAGCTTGCTACTCCTTGTTGTCCTTGGAATTGTGGTACCGCAAAATTAAATACATCACCTTCTGAATATAAGTCTTTATTTTGAGACATAAGTCCTGCAATTTGCTCTGCATACGTTATATCTGTTGCATATTGATGCCAAATATCATCTGCTGGTGCATCAATATATCTAATTTCATATGGCGTATTCTGAGCAATATCTGGGTTATGCACATAGTTATTTGAAAGGAATGCTGCTGCTCCATATATAGCATTTGATACATTTGTCCATCCATGATTATATGCATAAGTTGTCGCTAATATTGTTGTTTTATTTGGGAAATATGCACTTGCATTATATGCACCTATTCCAAATAAATCATATACAGTAACTGGTGCTGGTAAATTAATCATTTGATATCCAACTAACACACCATTTTCATATATTGGTTCATTTTCATTCGCTATTTGTGTTATTGTTATTCCTTGTGCAAAATTACTAGTTCCCCATCCTGTTTCTAGTGCTGATTGAGACATCAAGTAAACTGGATCTAAATTATATTGTTTTGCAGCTCCTATAAATGCCGCTGCTTGTCCTGAGAATACACCTTTTCCATTTAAAAGATTTTGTACAGCATTAAAGTTTACATTTCTAAATTGATCTATTCTTAAGAATTCTAAATCTGTAGCTGCATTTTGAGGATTTATTGCACCTGCTAGTTGATTTGTTATACTGTCTAATTGAGAATTACTTAATCCGCCCCCAACACAATCAATATATTCTTGTAATTCATCTGCAATATATTGATTCATAGTTTCACTATAAACAGCATTTCCATAATTATATTGACTCGTTCCAACTCTATCCTTTAGAACCCATGCGCTTCCATTTCCATATTTAATCTGATACCAAGCTCCATTTTCACCAATTACAGAAACTTGAGTACCATTATTTAATGTTCCTGCCAAACTTGTATCCCAAGTTGGTCCATTCATTATATCGGTGAAATTTCCACCATTAAAATTAATATATGCTGTTTTTATTGATGGTTTTCCATAATCAGTATTTACTCTATCTTTAGGTATCCATACATTTGTATTTCCAGTCTCTATTTTATACCAATTTCCACTTTCACCAACTATATTTATATTAGTTCCATTATTTAATGTTCCCACTACTGTTGAGTACCATGTTCCAGCACTCATTACATCTGTATAGCTTCCACCACTAAAATCTACAGTTCCTGTTCCTAAAACAGTATCATGTAAAGTATTTACTCTATTTGTAGGTATCCATACAGTTCCATTTCCGTATTCTATTTCATACCAATTATTTTTTTGCGAAACTATATTAACTTTTGTTTCATTATTTAATGTTCCCGCAACATCTGAATACCATGTTCCAGCACTCATTATATCTGTATAACTTCCACCTAAGAAATTAACATATCCCGTTTGAATTACAGTTCTATCTATATTAGTATTTACTCTCGCTTTTGGAATCCATACTAATCCATTTTGATACTCTATTTCAAGCCAACTACCATTTTCTGCAACTATATTTACATTAGTTCCATTATTTAATGTTCCCGCTACATTTGAGTACCATGTTCCTTCACTCATTATATCTGTGTAATTTCCGCTTAAAAAGTTCACTTGCCCTTTTTCTATAATCTTTCTATTTATATGAACTCTATTTTTTGGTATCCATACTAATCCATTTCCATATTCTATTTCAAACCAATTTGTATTTTCTCCAACTACATTTATTTTAGTTCCATTATTTAGCGTTCCTGCTACATTTGAGTACCATGTTCCTTCACTCATTATATCTGTATAGCCACCACTTAAAAAGTTAACATATCCTGTTTGAATAACTTTTCTATTTACATTAGTATTTACTCTTGCCTTTGGAACCCATGCTAAACCATTATTATATTCAATTTCAAACCAATTTCCATTTTCTCCAACTATGTTTATATTAGTTCCATTATTTAATGTTCCCGCAACGTCTGAATACCATGTTCCAGCACTCATTATATCCGTATAGTTTCCACTTAGGAAGTTTATTTGTGCCTTCTCTATAATTTTTCTATTTACATTAGTATTTACTCTATTTTTTGGTATCCATGCAGTTCCATTATTATATTCTATTTTATACCAATCTGTATTTTCACCAATTATTTTTATATTAGTTCCATTATTTATTGTTCCTAAAACAGTTGAATACCACGTTCCCTCACTCATTATATCTGTATAATTTCCACTTAAAAAATTCACTTGTCCAGTACTTATTACTTTATAATTATCATTTAAGCTCGTGTTAACTCTACTTTTTAATACCCACGCAGTTCCATTGTTATATTCAATCTGATACCAATCTGCATTTTGCGAAATAATTTTTACATTACTTCCATTATTTAATGCTCCTACAATAGTTGAATACCATGTTCCCTCACTCATTACATCTGTATAACTTAAATCATTAAAATCAATTTTCCCTGTCCCTATAACTTTATCATTTAAACCTGATTCAACTCTATTTTTTGGTATCCATGCCACTCCATTATTATATTCTATCTTATACCAATCTGCATTTTGACCAATTATGTTTATACTTGTCCCATTATTTAATGTACCTACGATATTTGAATACCATGTTCCTTCGCTCATTACATCTGTATAACTTAAACTATTAAAATCAACTTTTCCTGTTCCTATAACTTTATATGATAAGTTTGTTTGTAATCTATCCTTTGGAATCCATGCTGTACCATCTTTATATTCTATTTGATACCAATTAGCATTTTGATTTATTATTGATACTTTTGTACCATTATTTAATGTTCCTCTAACATTTGAATACCATGTTCCACCACTCATTACATCTGTATAAGCTCCACCATCAAAATTAACAGTACCTGTACTTATAACATTATAATTTCCTTCGTAAGGTTTCTTCACTGTTGGAGTAGTTCCTGTTACATAACTCGCCCATACATATGCAGGTTGCCCATTATAATTTATTTTAAGCCAATTTCCATCTTGACTTAAAATTTGTACTCTTTGTCCATAATTTAAACATGTTAAAACACTAGAATCTAATGCTGGCTCTTGTCTAACATTTAATCCTTGCGCATTAACTGTTCCTACACTGTAATCATAATTTACAGGCATATTTACTTGTGATGTATTTCCTACTACTGAATAATTTCCTGGAAGTCTATAGTAACATGTTGTTGGACTAACATCTACGTTTGGTACACTTGCTTGCGATCTTGGATGAAAATTTGTTCCAAACCAACTAAATTGATTATCTGCAACCCATGCAACTCCCTCTGCCTTGTTTGCCCATCCCATAAATACATAAGTATGTGCTGTTGATGCAAAACATATATCTCCTGGTTCAAGAGTACTTAAATTTGTTTCTCTTTCCCAGCCTAAATTTTGAAGTTCATTCATCAAATTTGTTGTATATCCTATATTATCCGGAATATTAATTCCTATAGCTCTAAGTGCTGACGATACAAAAAATACACAATCATTTGCTGTATCTCCTCCATGTAACCCAATTGCCTCATTTTCTGCTACCCATCTATTATTAGGGTTCATCAAATAGTTATATAATTGTTCTTGTGTCTTAGAATGAAACTCAGTTTGTACCATATCTGGATTAACATTTTGATTATTGTAGTACGTTATATGATTTGACCCATTAAAATTAACAGAAAAACCCGTTGCTTGTGCTCTTTCTGTTTCTTTTGGTAATTTAACAACTTTCCCAGTAAATAAATTTACTTGTGCTAATTCTACCTTTTTCAAACTTTTTGTTGATTTAGTTACTGCTGTTTTTTTACTAGCTGATTGATTTACATTCTTAACTTGTTCATTTTTCACTAATTTATTTATATTATTAACTTGTCCATTTTTCAATGTACTATTTTGATTTTCAGTATTTGTATTCTCTGACTTTGTATTTTTTTCATGTTTTATAGTAGTAGCAAAACTACTAGTGGAAGGTGTTGCTACTAGCATAGTTGCGGCAGCTGCACTAGCTGCAATTAACATAGAAACTTTTTTATTCTTCATTATTATTAATTCTCCCAACGTATTATAAAATCTAACATATCTTTCATCATACTAATTTTTTATTAACTACAACGGAAAATTTTTAAAATTTTATATGAAATATTTCTCTTTTTTACTCTTATTTTTTCCCACCTAAACCTTCTTATTCCTCTTTTTAAAATTAATCTTTTTAAATCGCACTTTTATATTTCTACATATAAAAAAAGTGATCTTAAAGATCACTTTTTTTATCTACTTACTCTATTTTTTGGTATCCATGCTGTTCCATTTCCATTTTCTATTTCATACCAATTTTCATTTTGTCCAATTATATTTATCTTTGTTCCATTATTTAATGTTCCCGCTAAACTTGAATACCATGTTCCTTCGTTCATTATATCTGTATAACTTAAATCATTAAATGCAACTGTTCCTGTTCCTATTACAGTATGTCCTAGTGATGTGCTTAACCTATTTTTCGGTATCCATGCTGTTCCTTTTCCATTTTCTATTTCAAACCAATTGTCGTTTTGTCCAATTATGTTTACTTTTGTTCCATTATTTAATGTTCCTGCTAAGCTTGAATACCATGTTCCTTTGCTCATTATATCTGTATAACTTAAATCACTAAATGCAACTGTTCCTGTTCCTATTACAGTATGTCCTAGTGATGTGCTTAATCTATTTTTTGGTATCCATGCTGTTCCTTTTCCATTTTCTATTTCAAACCAATTGTCATTTTGTCCAATTATATTTACTTTTGTTCCATTATTTAATGTTCCTAAAACATCAGAATACCATGTTCCTTTACTCATTATATCTGTATAACTTAAATCACTAAATGCAACTGTTCCTGTTCCTATTA
>NZ_CAMTIG010000010.1 GCF_947072515.1 uncultured Clostridium sp. | reverse complement strand
CGATTAAAGCCGTAAGAAATTCAGAAGACATAGTTTTATTGATGCATGATGCAGGTGGAAAGAAAACAACTGTAGAGGCATTACCAAAAATAATAGAGCATTTCAAAAAGAAAGGCTATACGTTTAAAGTAATATCAAATTAAATTTAAAAAAGATATGCGTAATAATGGCATATCTTTTTTGATTATTGGATATATTGAATTATTTCTTCGCAAATCTTATGGGAGATAAGTGAATCTTCAAAACTTACATTAAAAGCTCTATTTTCTTTTATTCCAGAAATAAATTCATCTAGAATACTTTCAAAACCTCGCTTATACAGAGTAGGAATCCAGTCGCCAAATTCAGAAACAGTTGCTCCTTCTTTAGTTAATCTAGTTGTTTTTACAAGGGATGTAACGATTGTTTTTTTACCAGAAGACATATATTCTATAGTTTCTTCATTACAACCATTATCTCGATTCATTATAGCAATAGCGGTAGTGGATTTATTTGATAATGTCAAAATTATATTTAAAAGACCTCTTTCATCTTTTTTATATTTAATAGACATATCTTCGTGAGGCTGTCCCATTAAAAATCTTACTGTATCTACAACATGAATAAAATCATCATAAATAAAGACTCTTGTATCGTTATTTGGTAAATTAAGTCGATTTTTTTCCATTATTATAATATCTGGATATTCTTCATTTCTTAAATCTTTAACTTTAGGAACAAATCTTCTATTAAATCCAACCATAATTCTTGTATCATTTTCTTTAGAAATTTTATAAAGTTCCTCACTATCTTTATAATTTAAACTTATAGGTTTATCAAGATAGACTGGAATCTTATTTTCTAATAATTTTTTAGCGATTTCAAAGTGTGACGTAGTTGCTGAATTTATTATAACTCCATCAATTTTTGAATTTATTAAATCAGTGATAGAGGTATATCCTTCTTTTATTCGATATTTATTTTTAATATCATTGATTGTAGTTTGATTTCTTGTACAAAGTATAAGTTCTATATCATCTCTCATTGTTAATACTGGTAAATATGCTTTTTTGCAGATATCACCAATTCCTATTATTCCTATACGCATAAATAACCCCTCCATGTAAACATTTTCGAATTTATTTTATTATATCATAATCATGGAATTTATTATTTAGAAGATAAATATAATATGAAAATTACAAGAGAATAATTATTTTTATATAAAAATAATTAAAAGGTACCATATAGTTATGACAAATTTGATACTTTTTAGAAATAAAAAACTAACTTTCCTTCTATTACCTATTCATTTTAAAATGATATCCTAGCTCTATAAAAGCTAAGGAGATGCTAGATTATGAAAAAAATAATTATAATTGTAGTTTTAGTGATTGTAATAATAGGGGCAGGAATTGGTGCATTTATATATGCATCCAATAGTACAAATACAACTTCTAAAACTACATCAAAAGAAAATGCTATAACTGCATCAAATTCAAAAGCTAATACAAATGAAAATGAAATAAAGTCAGCTAATACTGCTGAAAATAATTCAACTACAAATGTGATAAATACAAGTGCTACAACAGGTACAAGTACTGCTGCAAATACTACTTCAACGACTGCAGATAATGGAACAGGAAATTTTGCATCTATAGTTAATGGAGCTAAATATTTTAGTGGGAATATTGAAGGTGATACTATAATAATTCCTTTAAATGATGGAACAGTTGTAAACAATCAATTGATCCTTAAAGAGTATTATGTAGATAGATTGAATGAAGTCTTCACTCTTAAAATAGATTCAGAAGGAAATAATAATTATACCTTTTATGAATACTACAATGGAGTAAATACTGGTATTTTTAAATTAAAAGCAACATCTTCAATAGGGGAAATCTCATTGCATGGTACTTATTCAAAACCAGGATCAGATAATGTTATCGGTATTTCTTTACAAGCATATACTAATGAGGAATCATATCCTTTTATGTGTGGTATTGTAAATAATACGCCAGTAACATTTATACCAGGAGTAAATTATGGTGGATATTATGAAAAGTATGCAGGTGACAATAATCTATTTAATATAAATTATAATTATCAAGAAAAGTCTCAAAAATATAATGCATATTTTAATGAAGAGTTTGAAGGTAAGATAACTGGAGAATATGAACTGAATATTAGTAAAAATGGAAAGCAGATGAGTGGAGTTTATATCCCCGCTTCAAATAAAAATGTGTCATATCCTGTAACATTAATAGGATCATTTACACCAAATTAAAGATAAATAAAATTATCTAATATATAAAGAGAAATAGACTAGAATATGGAGATTTACTTATTTTAAAGGTGTATAATTAGAAATATATAGTAAAAATATGAAAGTAGGCGTAAATTATGAAAGTTTTAGAAGAGTTTATGGAACATTTATGTGGAGAGTTTACTAATGAAGAGCAAATAAAGGCTGAGGAAAAAGAAGGAAAAGTTAAGCATCCAATAGCAAGACATATAAATGGAATTTGTAATGACAAAATTAAGAATTTGCCTGAAGATTTTAATGGATATTTTGTAATTGAAGAAAGTTATTATACTATGGGAACGTTCAAAAATACATTACCACACTTATTTTTATTTACTGTAAATAGTGAAAATAAAGTTGTATTAACATCTTATGATATACCTAAAGAAATCTCAAAAGAGGATTTTAGAAATAATAATAAAAATATTATTTTAGAGTATACTAAATTAGAGGTTTCTAAGAAGTTTACACCAATGGTATATGAAAAAATAGAAAATGGTTTTAAAGGTGAAAGTATTAGTAACTTTACAGAATCAACAAGATTTGAGTTACGTGAAACTATAACAAATGAGGCTATGTATGTAAGTGAAGCATTTTTTAATAATGACAAAATGACATTTGGATTTATCCAGCCAATCATATATAAGATAGTTACCTAGAGGTGCGTACTTGATATCTGAGCAAAATAGTCGTATATTAGAATGAAGAAGAATGATGGGCACAACCATTATAAATATTTTATTGGATTAAAGGAGATATAACATATGAAAAAAGAAGAAATTTTAGAAGGATTAAATTTTAGACATGCATGTAAAGAGTTTGATAAATCTAAGAAAATAGATGAAAAAGACTTTGAATTTATTTTAGAAAGTGGAAGACTTGCACCAAGTTCAATGGGAATAGAGCCATGGAAGTTTTTAGTGCTTCAAAATGAAGCGATGAGAGAAGAAATAGCAAATGTATGCTGGGGTGGAAAGAAACAAATACCATCAGCTAGTCATGTTGTGATTATATTAAATAGAAAAGCTGATGAGTTAAAGCATAATTCAGAATATATAGATAGTTTATTAAGAGATACTAAAAAGCTTCCAGAAGATGTTCAAGGTATGATGAAAAACATTATGAAGGATATTGAAGATAGCAGATTTAAAGGAAATGATGAGCTTATAGATCAATATTCAAGAGAACAATGTTATTTACCATTAGGGACAATGATGGATGTTGCAGCATTAATGAAGATAGATTCATGTGCTATTGGTGGAATAGATAAAGAAAAAGTAGAAAAAATATTAGTTGATAATAATGTTTTAGATACGAAAAAATTTGAAGTTACAATAATCGCTGCATTTGGTTATAGAGTAAGTGAACCAGGACAAAAGACTAGAAGAGATATGTCTGAAGTTGTAGAGTGGGTTAGATAGTAAAATTATATAATAAAAAAATTAAAGAATGATGCATATATTTTAAATGCATCATTCTTTTATTTGATGGATTTATTTATGAGTTCTTTTAAGAAATAGTGAAAAACCACCAAAAAGAATTAAAAAAATCATCCATAATAGATAAAGAAATAGAGTTTTTGTATTAGTTAATGGATTAGAAAAGTTCCTTAAAGTAATGTTAGAACTAGTAGGACGTGGTAAGTTTGTATTATTAGAAATAAGGCTATCAATACTAGAAACATCATTTAAAGGTTCAGGAACTTTACTAGAACTAATATATCTATTGCCAATGATTCGTTCTGTTTTAAAAGTAAGATTATGTACGGGCTTTGAGCTTTTATCTATGATTATTGTTTGAATGTTTGCATTATCCTTGTATCCTATAGGAGCTTTAATCTCTTTAATAGAATAAGAACCAAAAGGTACATTAGGAATAGAGATGCGCCCATTTTTATTTGTAATTGAAGTTGTAGAATAATTATTAGGTCCAGTTATCTTTAATATTGCACCTTCTAAAGGTTTATTAGATGCAATATCGACTTTTAATATTTCTAAAGAACCTAGATTTTTTTTCATAGAAGAATTTATTTTAGAAGATTCATTTTTTTCAGTTTCAGTATAATCATTTATAGTTTGTGCTAAAGGATCTATGTAGAAAGTTAAACTTGAGAATAAAGCTATAATGAAAATAAAGAAAGCTATTTTAGTAATTAAATTATTTTCGCCTATATTCATTTAAATTCACTCCTTTTTTAAGAGAATAGTATTATGTAACTTTAATAATATGGTATTTATCCTAAGTATTGCATAGTAAATAAAATTTTTAAAGGGGGCTTTTTAATTTATAATACAGTATTGAGAGAGAATAATTTAAATTATTATTTTAGCGATTATTCTTTAGAAATTTATTAAACTATTTATAGGAAGATAAATGTGGAAAATAATGATAGGTAAATAGTTATTAATGGAATTGAGAATGATGATTTTATTTATTAAGGTTAAAGGTATATAATAGAGAAACAGAGAAAAAATAATATTATAGAAATTTAACAGGTAAACAAAGGAGAAATATATTATGGAAACAAAAAAAGTTATGTCTAAATGGGGTGTAGAACTTAATCCAATGTTTAAGGATAATAATAGCACCACTTTATGTATAGTACTTCCAGGAGTAGCATATTTAATCGATAGATCATATTTAGATTACTCAAGACAATTAGCAGATGAATTAGGATATGATGTAATGGCAATTGAATATGGATTCCATATAAATAGAACAAAATTTGATATTTCTACAGAATTCCATCAAATGGCAAAAGAAACTATTGAAGCAATAGAAAATGCTATATCTAAAGATTATGAAAATATAGTTATTATAGGTAAGAGCATTGGTACTTGTGTTCAAGTTATGTTAAATAGACTGTTTAAAGATAAAAAAGTTAAAAATATTTATATAAGTCCTATTGATAAAACTGCACATCATGGAGTTTGTGAAGATTCATTAGTTATTACAGGAACTAAAGATCCACTTTTAAGTGAAGAGAGTCTTAATAAAATAGAAGATGTTAAAGGTGTTAAATTAGTAAATATTACTGATGCTAATCATGGATTAGACATTCAAGGTGATGTTTTAAAAACTATTGAAGTTTTATTTGATATTATAAAATTAGAAAAAGAGTTTTTAACTAAAGAATAAAAAAATAAAGTATTAGAAAGCCTATAAATGAAACTTTTAATAATGAAAGTTTATTTATAGGCTTATTTATTGAAACATATTAAATAAAATAATAGAGATTAAAAAGAAAAAATTTAAATACATGTGAATATAAAATGGAGAGCTGGAAAGAATTAAAATATAACTTAAGAAAAGAACTCTCAAAATATTAACAATTTGAATCCCCATTCAGATTAATACTTAAAAAAAGTTGTTGTTTAGCGATTAATTAAAATCTGCTAGACAGCAACTTTTTCTTTATAAAGGGTGAATATAAAATCTTTGGTAAGAGAGTATGGTAAAATAAATTTAATAAAATAAGAGAGGATTGATTTAGACATATGGATGGACAGCAAATTATTGCCAGTTTAATATTTATAGTTATTTTAATTGGAATAATTATAGAAAAATTCGATATAACAGTTCTTTCCTTGACAGGTGCTATTTTAATGGTGGCATTTAGAATAATACCTTTATCTAAAGTTATGGGATATGTTGATTTTAATACAATAGCTGTTATTTTAGGAATGATGATTATTGTGGGGATTTTTAAGCGAACAGGATTTTTTGAATACATAGCCATTTATACGGCAAAAGTTTGTAGAGGAAATAGTTTAAAAGTTATTTTTGCACTGGGGATTTTGACAGCTATTTTTTCAGCTGTTTTAGATAATGTAACTACAGTATTACTTATGGGACCTATAACTATTATAGTTACAGAAATACTCGAAGTTAACCCTATTCCATTTATAATAACAGAAATATTTGCATCTAATATAGGTGGCACCAGTACATTGATTGGGGATCCTCCTAATATTATGATAGGAAGTGCAGCACATCTTACATTTAATGATTTTTTAACTAAATTATTTCCTATTACTATGGTTATATTAATAGTAACAATAATATGTATATATTTTAGATATAGAAAGAGACTAGTAGTGGAAGAAAAACAAAAAGAATTTATAACTAAACTTAATCCTAAAGATAAAATAAAGGATAAAAAGCTTTTAGTTAAAGGGATTATAGTAATAGTATTTGTTCTTTTAGGCTTTATATTTAGTTCTCAACTTGGACTTGATGTTGGAGCAGTAGCAATGATTGGAGCATGCGTATTACTTATACTTTCAAAGGTGTCTTTTGAAAGTATAAGTAAAGATATAGAGTGGAATTCTATATTATTTTTTATTGGTCTTTTCATAATGGTTGGAGGACTTGTTCAAACAGGAGTTATAGATAAATTAGCATACTTAATAATAAGTTATGGAAAATCATCTCCAATAATATTAATGATAATAATGTTATGGGGTTCAGCTATAGTATCAGCATTTTTAAATAATATACCTTTTGTAGCAACTCTTATACCGTTAATTCTTGTAATGCAAAAAAATGGAGTAAATGTCCATTTACTTTGGTGGGCTGTATCCTTAGGAGCTTGTCTAGGTGGAAATGGAAGTTTAGTTGGTGCATCAGCTAATGTGGTATTAGGAAGTATTGCAGAAAGAAATGGATATAAAATTAAATTTATAGAATACTTAAAAATAGGATTTCCACTTATGATTTTATCTATAACAATTTGTACTGTTTATTTATTGATGCTGTAAGATAATATGTATATTAGTATAGAGGACATACTAAAAAGATTCTAAATAAAAGTCTTGACTTAGAGTTAACTCTAAGTTTTATAATTAATATATAGAATAAATTAATGGAGGTGTTGTTTTATGAACGACTTTAATTTTTATAACCCTACACAAATAGTATTTGGGAAAGATAGATTAGGAGATTTAGATACTCTTATTCCTCAAAATGCAAGAGTTTTAGTAACTTATGGTGGAGGAAGCGTAAAGAAATTTGGAACTTTAGATAAAGTTTTAAGTGGATTAAAAGATAGAACAGTTTTTGAATTTGGTGGAATTGAACCAAATCCTAGATATGATACTTTAATGAAAGCTGTTGAAGTAGTAAAAAAAGAAAAAATTGATTTTCTTCTAGCTGTTGGTGGCGGTTCTGTTATGGATGGAACAAAGTTTATTTCTTTAGCATCTAGTTATAACGGAGAGGCTAGTGATATTTTATATAGAAAAGCAAGTGGGATAGTAAAAACAATTCCTTTAGGAACAGTTGTAACATTACCAGCAACAGGTTCAGAAATGAATTCAGGAGGAGTTATATGTATTGGAGATAGTAAGTTAGCTTTTGGAAATCCATTAGTATTCCCTAAGTTTTCATTCTTAGATCCAACATTAACATTTAGTTTACCTGAAACACAAGTAGCAAATGGAGTAGTAGATACTTTTGTACATGTATGTGAGCAATATGTTACTTATCCTGTAGATGGAAGATTCCAAGATAGAACAGCAGAAGGAATTTTACAAACTCTTATAGAGATTGGAAAAGGAACTATAGAAGATAGAGAAAATTATGATTTAAGAGCTAATTTAGTTTGGTGTGCAACAATGGGATTAAATGGTCTTATTGGATCAGGAGTTCCACAAGATTGGGCAACTCATGTAATAGGTCATGAAATAACAGCTATGTATGGTGTAGACCACGGAAAAACTTTAGCTGTAGTTATGCCTTCATTATGGAATGTAATGAGAAAAGAAAAGGAAGCTAAACTTCTTCAATATGGAGAAAGAATATTTGGAATTACAGAAGGTTCAGTTGACGAAAGAATAGATATGGCAATTGAAAAGACAAGAGAATTCTTTGAAGGTCTTGGAATTAAAACAAGATTATCTGATTATGGAATAGATAAAGAAGGAGCTGAAAAGTTAGTTAAAGCTTTAGAAGCTCATGGTTTTACTAGATTAGGTGAAAAAGGTTCAATAACTATTGAAGTTAGTAGAAAAATTTTAGAAGGGGCTGTATAAGCCATATAACATTAAAAGTGAAGTTTTATAGCTTCACTTTTTTTATTACATAAAATCAAAATACATATAGCTAAAATCGTATATATTTTATAGAGAAAAGGAATTTTACTTATAATAGAAAAGAGAATATACTTAAAGCAAGGAAAGAGATTAAATTTAGTTTATAAGATATTAGAACTTAAGGGGGTTTTTATATGAAAGATATAATTATTATTGGTGGAGGAGTCGTTGGTTGCTCAATAGGAAGAGAGCTTGCAAAATACGATTTAGATATTAGCCTTCTTGAAAAAAATTCAGATGTAGCAGAGGGGATTTCAAAAGCTAATAGTGGAATTGTCCATGCAGGATATAATGAAAAATTAGGAACTTTAAAAGGTAAGTTTAATATAGAAGGAAATAAAATGTTTGATAAGTTAGCTAAGGACTTAGATTTTTCTTTTAAAAGAAATGGAGCTTTAGTTTTAGCATTTAATAGAGAAGAAGTTAGAGTTTTAGAAGAGCTTAAATCAAATGGAGAAAAATTAGGCGTAGATGGTTTAGAAATTTTATCCTTAGAAGAGGTAAAAAGCTTAGAGAAGAATGTGGGAGATAAAGTTTGTAAGGCATTGTATGTTAAAAATTCAGGAATAGTTAATCCATATGAAATGACTGTAGCTATGGCTGAAAATGCTTGTGAAAATGGTGTCCATTTTAAATTTGAAGCAGAAGTTATAGATATTAAAAAGATGGAAGGATACTATAAAGTTGTTTTAAAAGATGGAGAAGAAATTGAAGCAAAGTTAGTTATTAATGCAGCTGGAATAAACAGTGATAAAATAAATAATTTAATAAATGAAAAGAAATATACACATGAATTAATTAAGGGAGAATATTGCCTTTTAGATAAAGTATCAGGTGGATTAATCCATAAAACTATTTTTAGAACACCAAGTAAAATGGGGAAAGGAATATTAGTTACAAAAACTGTTGATGGAAATCTATTAATAGGACCAACAGCTAAAAAAGTCTATAATGAAGGTTTAGAAAATACAAAGAATACTTTAGATGAAATTATGGAAAAAGCTAATGAAAGTGTAGCTAATATTAATAGGGCAAAAATATTAACAACATTTGCTGGCTTAAGACCTCATTTAGAAAAAGGAGATTTTGTAATTGATGAAGAAGATAGCTTCATATCATTAGTTGGAATAGAGTCACCAGGATTAACAGCAGCACCTGCAATAGCTAAATATGTTAAGGATATTGTTTCTAGAAAAATAGAACTAAAGAAGAAGAAAGATTTTATTCAAACTAGAAAAGGAATAATAAAATTCGCAGGATTAAGTATTGAAGAAAAAAATAAATTAATAAAAGAAAAACAGAGCTATGGAAAAATAATTTGTAAGTGTGAGCTTATAACAGAAGGTGAAATAGTTGATGCAATAAACAGACCACTTGGAGCAAAAACAGTCGATGGAGTTAAGAGAAGAACAAGAGCTACCATGGGGGGATGCCAAGGAACAGGATGCTTATTACCTATAAGCAAAATAATAAGTAGAGAATTAGGTATTCCAATTACTGAAGTAAATAAAAATTCAAAATGCTCAAATGTTATAGGTTTTAAGGAGGCGTAGTTTAAGATGGTAGGTTACGATTTAATAATAGTTGGTGGTGGAGCTTCAGGAATGTTAGCAGCAATAGAAGCTAAAAGAAGTGGAATAGAAAATGTAATTGTAATAGAAAAAGACTTAGAACTTGGTGGATTCTTAAATCTTGCAAATTATAATATTAGTGAAAATGAAAAAATTACGGGAAAAGAATATAAAGAAAGACTTTTAAAAGAATATAATGAGTTAAAGATAGAAACTCTTTTAAACACGATGGTTTTAAATATAAATGATGAGAAGTCAGTTATTTGTACTAGTCCAGAAAGAGGAATAGAGGAGTTAAGAGCAAAGAATATTATTTTAGCAAATGGAGCTAAAGATAAAGGAAGAAATATTATAAATATGCCTGGAGATAGATGTGCTGGAGTAATCACACTTGGGATGGCGAAGAAATTTCTAAATGCTGGAGATATTTCTTTAGGAAATGAAATCATAATTTATGGAACAGAAAATCTTAATACTATAATCCAAGATTTTAAAGATAAGAATGTAAAGATAAAAACTATTATAGGCGACGAAAAAGATAGCTATAGTCTTACTAAAAATATCTATGAAGGATTTAAACTTAAAGAAATCTTAGGAAAAGGTAGAGTTCAATCTATAGTAATAGAAAAAGATGATAAAGAAAAAACTTTAGAGTGCGATACACTAATATTAGCACTTGGAATGTTATCAGATGGAATAGTAGGGATGAGAAGTAATATAAAATTAAATCCAGCTACAACAGGACCAGAAGTAGATGGGAATTTAGAAACTTCAAGAAAAACTATATTTGCATGTGGAAACGGAATCTATATACATGAGAATATAGAGAGTATAGAAAAAGAAGTAAAAACATTAATAAAATATATAAAATAATAAAAATAGCTAGTTATTAAAGAGTTTCTTTAATACTAGCTATTTTTTATAGTTTTAAAATTATTTAAACTATAAATCAAAATTGATTTTGAGATTTAAATTTAATTACTTTAAAATAATTATCATTATTTGATTAGTAGCTTAAAGTAACTTAATAAGTCTTTCTAATTCTATAGATAACTCTTTTGCAAGAATAAAATCAGTATTCTTAAGAGCTGTTTCTATTTGAACTTCTATTAATTTTTTATTTTGTTCAATTTCTAAATAATCTTTACTAAAATGTTTAGCATAAATCATTTTCTTGAACTTTTTCATATTCATTCTTCTAATTGACTTATCTTCAACTATTAAAATAGTATCCATACAATTTATTATAGAATAGAAGTCATGTGAAACCATTAAAATAGCGCCATTATAGTTTTGAAGAGCTTTTTCTAATGCTATTTGTGAATATGTATCTAAATGACTTGTTGGCTCATCTAAAATTAAAAGGTTAGCATCAGTTGCAGAAATCTTAGCTATTTGAAGTAAGATTTTTTCTCCACCAGATAAAGCATTTATTTTTTGATTAAGAGATTTTTCATCAAAACCATATTCAGATATACTTTCTAGAACTTGGTCATAAGTTTCAAAACCAGAATCTATAAATTCTTCAGAAATAGTTTTAGAGTGATTTAATGTATTCCCTAATATTTGTGAAAGATAAGCTACTTGAGCATTTTCATTTATTTCAATTGCAGGGTTATTATTTTTGAAAATATCTTGTAGTAAAGTTGTTTTTCCAGTACCGTTTGGTCCAACTATTGCAACTTTTTCATCAGCTTTAATTTCAAAACTAACATTTTCTAAAACTACATCATCAAAAACTGCACTATAATCAGTAACTTTTAAAATAACATCATCACCTAGTTTTTTATCTGTAGAGAAGTAGATTGTTGGCTTTTTAATATATACGAATGGAGCCTTTATTCTACGTTTTTCTAATCTTTCTTGAATTTTAACTCTAGCTCTTAAATGTCTTCCTCTAAAGGCTTCAGCATTTTCAGTAGCTAAGTCTCTTAATTTATCTATAATAACTTCATTTCTTTCAATTTCTTCATCATCAGCTGCAGCTAATTCTTGTAATTCAATTTTAGTTTGAAGTAAAGAGAAATTATAATCAATATAGTTTCCATCAAATTCTTGTATTTCTTTATTTTCAAGATGAATAATTTTATTGAAACAATGATTTAATAAATATCTGTTATGTGTAATAACAAGCATTGTTCCTTTGTGAGAATTAATTAGATTTTTAAGAGAAGTTAAGTTCTCAAAATCTAAGAATACATCAGGTTCATCCATAATAATTAAATCAGGATTGTTTAACATTGATTTAATTACTTGAACAAGTTTAAATTCTCCACCACTAAGTTCAGATATTAACATATCTTTATAACTTCCTAAGTTTGCAAGATTTAAAGTTCTATCAATAATATTAGGATACTGATCACCATTTATGGCTTCAAAAGCATCTAAAGCTTCTTGATAGTCTTCCATTAAAGCTTCTAGCTCAGAAGATGTAGCCATTTCCTCGCAAATAGCATCTATCTTATTTTGTAAACGAATGAAATCTTCGCTAATGTAATCAAAAACTGTAATATCTTTTATATCATCTATTTGAGATATTTGGCTTACATAACCAATTCTACAATTTGGAGATTTTTCTAAGATTCCATCAAACATATATTTATCAGGATCTACAAGTATATCTATTAGAGTACTTTTCCCACTACCATTTGTTCCTATAAAAGCACAGTGTTGACCTGCTTCTAAAGTAAAGGAAATATCATTATATAAATCCTTTTGTGGAAAGGAGTAAGAAAGTTTTTCGACTTTTATCATTTTAGTACCTCACTTTTAATAATAAGTCTTTTAAAATAAAGGCTTATTAATCGAAATTATATATTAAATTTAATATTGATAGCATACCATCTTTTGAAAGGAAGTTCAATTATAGTGATAGATGAAGTATTTCATATAGAGAGGTAAAGTTTTCATTAATGCTAGGTTGTTCTTTAAAGAAATAGAATTCAACGTATTTCCATTTATCAGGATTATAAATTAGGATCTGTCCTAGCGTGTTATTGTATTTATTAGAAAGTTTAGGATAATTCATATTATTTGTTTCTTTAATAGTATGTTCTATTTCTAATATATAAGCAGACTCTTTGAAATTATTTGAAAAATTTATTTCTAGTGGAATTCCTATGTTTATATGTTGCCATCCGAAAGAACTTAATATATTGTCATAGTAACCTTCAAATATAAATTTATTCATGCCAGTATGATTTTTCCAAAGATAAAGAGGAGCATACTGTTTTTTATTTTCTGTATCTATAATTAGATATGCCTTTAATAAAAGGTCTTTAAAATTATCTGTTTTATAACCATTTTCAAAAACTCTTTTTCTTATGATATCCATATTATAATCAGCTGGTAATGTGATTTTATATTGCATTGCATTCATAATAAAATCTCCTTTCGTATAGGCTCATTATACAAGTGAAATATGGTGCTGTATAATGGTTATAAATCATATTGGATATTCCAAAGAGGAATAGCAAAGGAGATATTTATGGAGATTAATGATATAAAAATATTCAGTGAAGTTGCAAAGTTAAGTTCGACTTCAAAGGCTGCTAAAAGCTTAGGATATGTTCAATCTAATATAAGTAAAAGAATTTTAAAGTTAGAAGAAGAAATAGGAAGGAAATTATTCTTTAGAACTAATAAGGGGATGGATTTAACAAGTGATGGAGAAAAGTTTTTAGTTTATGCAAAGGAAATATTATTTATTGTAGTTAAAATGGAGAAAGATTTTTCAATAAATAAAGAAAAGACTTCTATAGGTGGAACAGGTGTTATTTCAAAAATCTATTTAAGTAAATATTATCTAAATGATGAGTTTGAGATTTTTACTCGACCTATAAATGAGTTAATAAAACTACTTAAAGAGGAAAAACTTGATTTTATTTTTGTTAATAAGGAAATAGATGATAAGGATTTTGAAAAGATTTTAACTTTTTCAGAAAAAGTTTATTGGATACAATCTAAGAATAATAAAATAGATTGTAAAAGAAATAAAGTTATTGTTAGTAGAGATGTAAATTGTCCCTATAGAATAGAGACTTTTAAATATATTGAGAAAAGTAAAATTAAGATTAAAGGAATAGTAGAAGTGGATACTATTGATATTTTAATAGATATGGTTGAAAATAATGAGGTAATTTCCATATTACCAGAAAAGATAATAGATTTAAATAATAACTTGAAAAAAATTGAAGATGTAACTTTAGATAGGATTAATATTTATGGATATAAATTAAAGAGTAATGTAAAGAAATTAAATATTGAATTTAATTAAATGAGAAGAGGAAAATAGATGAGTAAAGAAATAGTTATAGAGAATACAAGAAGATTCGTAAAAGAAAAACTAGAGAATGAGGGAAGTGGACATGATTGGTACCACATAGAGAGAGTATATAATTTAGCGAGATATTTATGTAGGGAAGAGGGCGGGAATTCTTATATTATAGAACTTGCTGCGCTGTTACATGACATAGAGGACTGGAAGTTTTCTAAAGCCAATAAATCAGATACAAGTATTATTGAAGAATTTCTTTTAAGTGAAAAAGTTGAAATGGAAGATATTAAAAAGGTTATTTCTATAATAAAGACTTTATCTTTTAAAGGTGGAGTAGTTTCTTCAAAACAAGATACTATTGAAGGAATGATTGTTCAAGATGCAGATAGACTAGATGCTATGGGCGCAATTGGAATTGCAAGAACATTTACTTATGGAGGATATAAAGGGAATCTAATTTATGATCCTACTATTGAACCTATGGATTTTAAATCTTTAGATGAAGTTAAAAATAAAAAGAATCATACGATAAATCATTTTTATGAGAAACTTTTAAAATTAAAGGATTTAATAAATACGAGAAAAGGAAAAGAATTAGCGGGAAAAAGACATAGAATTATGGAACAGTTTTTAGATGATTTCATTGAGGAATGGAATTTTAAGTAATAATTTATTTAGGTCATATTAATAAGAAAAATATGAATAGAAGTTTAACAAGTTAATAATTACATAATAGTAATATTGTGGAAAATAAAGAATTGTGATAACATTTTAATAAAACTAATATTAAAAAATATAGATGATAGTGAGGAATGCGTATGTGTACAGGGTTAACATTAATTACAAAAGACGGGAAACATTTATTTGGAAGAAATATGGATATAGAATTTGAATTTGGTCAAAGTGTAGGAGTGATTCCTAGAAATTTTGAGTATGAAAATAGAATGATAAATACTAAAGAGCACACTAAATATGGAATAATAGGAATGATGACTATTATGGAAAATCATCCAATGCTTGCAGATGGAATGAATGAGGAAGGCTTAGGAATAGCTGGATTAAACTTTCCGGGGTATGCATATTATGAGCCTGAAATAGATGAAAATAAAGAAAATGTTTCAGTATATGATTTTATGTTTTGGATTTTAGCTAATTTTAAAGATTTATATGAGGTAAGAGAAGCATTAAATAACGTAAATATTATGGATAAACCATTTAACGAAAAAACACCAATTCCAACATTACATTGGATAATAACAGATAAAAGTGGAAAGAGTATTGTAGTTGAAAAGAGTAAACAAGCTGGATTAAAAGTTTTTGAAAATAATTTAGGTGTTTTAACAAACTCTCCAACATTTGATTGGCATGAAACAAACTTAAGACAATATATAGGATTATATGCAAATCAAGCAGGAGAAACAAAGTGGAGTGAACAAAGTTTACCAGCATTAGGTCAAGGGGCAGGATGTGTTGGATTACCAGGAGATTTTACACCAGCATCTAGATTTGTTAGAGTTGCATTTTTAAGACATAATGCATTAGCAAATGATAGTGAATCTATGGATATAAATGAATTTTTCCATATATTAAATAATGTAGCAATGGTAAGAGGAACAGTTAGAACACCTCAACAATTAAGTGATATAACTGTATATACTTCATGTATGAATTTAGAAGATAAAATATACTTCTATAATACTTATAAAAACAATAGTTTAAATGCAGTAGATATGAAAAAAGTAGATTTAAATGGAAAGGAAATAGTTTTATTCCCATATGAAAATGAATTAAAAGTTAATTATCAAAATTAGATAATACGTAACTGGGAACAATTATTTTTAAAGAATAGAAAAAAGGATTTTTTCAAATTTGAAAAAATCCTTTTTATTTTAATGATTATTTTATACTTTCCACATTTGGAATCCAAAGAGTTGTCCAACACCTGCTAAGGAAATTCCAACTATAAGAAGAAGTACGATACATTTAACAGGACTCCAACCTCTTTTCTTTAATAGGTAGAATAATAGTAAAGTGAATCCAAGTGGAATCATATTAGGTAAAACACCATCTAAGATAGCTTGAATATCTATAGGAGCATCACCATTTGGAATAACTATTGCAAGCTTAGTAGCTCCATAGTTAGATGTTAAAGCACCAACTATAAATACTCCAAGTAAAGAAGCAGAACGAGTAAACTCTTTTGCATTCTTAGTAAGAATATCGATAGCCTTAGAACCAAGATTATAAGACCAGTGCATTAAGAAATATCTAACACCAAACTGAACAGCATTAAAGATAAGCAAGAACAATATTGGACCAAGAATCGATCCACTAATTGCCATATTAGCAGTAATACCAGCAGTGATAGGAACTAAAGTAAACCAGAAGATAGCATCACCAATACCACCTAAAGGACCCATTGCAGCAACACGGACAGCTCTAATTGTATTTGTGTCAGCTTTTTGTTGCTCTAAAGAAAGGATAATCCCCATAACGAAAGTAACTAAGAATGGGTGAGTATTAAAAAACTCAAGGTTGTGTTTCATTGATTTAGATAAGTCACTTTTATCTTTATGGATTGCTTTTAATCCAGGTAATATACCATATAACCAACCACCAGCTTGCATTCTTTCATAGTTAAATGAAGCTTGAAGGAATAGTGAACGCCAAACCATTTTATTTAGAGTCTTTTTATCTAAATTTGGTGCTGGAGTTAAATCATTATATTGAGTTGAATCATGTTCAACTGCTTTAGTTTTAGTTTTTGTTGCATTAGATGCCATCTTCGTCATCGCCTCCTTCTGATACAAAACTTACATTAGCTTTCATCTTAACATTAGTTTGGAAGTCATAGATAGCTATACCAACTCCAATAAATGCGATGATTAATAATGCTGGTCCGCCAAGACCTTCAATACTACCTACAATAGTTGCAAGAGCAAATCCTGCAAAGTAAATTCCCCAAAGATCTTTTGAAAGCATAATTCTTAAAAGAATTGCAAATCCAACATAACGCATCATTCCACCAGCAGCACTAAGACCATTCATGAACCAAGCTGCGTCTTTAGAGAATTCATTTAAAGCTTCACCAGCAGCACTTCCACCGATTAATCCAATTACGATAACAACCGCAAAGAATAATCCTAAAGCACCCATTGCTAAATAATTAAGTTTGTCAATTCCAGCTGTATCAGCATTTTCAGCATATTTATCAGCTTTAGACATTAATGGAGACATAGCTGTGAAAAGAATTGTTACACAGTATTGTCCGATTAAAGCGAAAGGAACAGCTAATCCAACAGCAGCTGTTGCATCTAACTTAGTTGAAACTGCAAAAACTACAGCCATAATTCCACCGATAACGGCATTTGGAGGTTGAGCTCCTCCAACTGGCATGTTACCAATTGTCATTAATTGATAAGTACCACCTACTATAAGTCCAGTTTGTAAATCTCCTAAAATTGCACCAATAACAGCACCGGATACAATTGGTTGATATAGAGATTCTAAGAAACTAAATTGGTCGATAGCTGCAATAAATGCAAATACTGCAACCAACAAGATTTGAATTAAATTAAAATCCATTCTATAATACCCCCTATTAAATTTATTTATTAAAATTATTTAAATAATTTTTCTATGTTTTCAGTGCCTTCACTAGGAACTCTTCTTATTTCTAATTCAACTCCTAGTTCTTTAAGTTTTTTAAATGCTGCTACATCAGCATCATCAACAGCAACAGAACCTGCTACTTGTCTTTTTCCTTTAGCCATGTGCATGTTACCAATATTAACTTTTTTAATTGGAACACCACCCTCAACAAGTCTTAATACATCAGTTGGGTTTTCACAAACTAAAAATATTAATTGTTTAGCATTAGCTTTGTGAATAGTAGATATAGTTTTGTCGATAGTCCAATATCTAGTTGAAGCATAAGCTGGAGCAGCCATGTCCATTAACCCTTGTCTAAGTTTGTCCCCCGCAACGATATCGTTTGCAACTAAAATTAAATTAGCCCCTATAGATCCACACCATTGAGTAGCAACTTGACCATGAATTAATCTGTTGTCTATTCTCGTTAAAATTATATTTGGCATGAATATCACCTCCCTCATAAATTTAAAAGTTATTTAACTCTTTAACATTATTATATTAAGCGGGAAGATAATAATCTTTAGACTTTTTGATAATTGATTTATAATTTTTAATAATATATTCTTTAGATAGCTATTTCCTATTAATTTTTAAACTGTATAATGATAAAACATGATTTAATATATTGGGAGAAGCTTTGAGTGCATAATATATTAAGTTTGGATTAATAAAATAATATTATTAAAGGAGAAATTTATTTGAAGATTAAAAATTTAAAGGAAAATTATTTCCTCTACATTGGAATTGTTTTAGTACTTCTTGTTTTTGTTCTTTTTAAACTTAGTGATATTCATAGATATATTGATTCATTTATGAGTATGATGTCACCAATTATAGTGGCTATTGCATTAGCATTTATTATTAATTTATTAGTTAAGTTTTTAGAGAATAAAATAGTTTATAGGTTTTTAATAAAAAAGGAAAATACTAAGCTTAAAGGAGTAGTTAGAGGAATTACGATTCTTATTTCAATTGTGATTATATTTGGTATTATTTCAACAGTAATTTTTGTAGTTGTTCCCAAGATTGTAAGTAGCTTACTTCAAATTGTTAGTTTAGCGCCTAAATATCTTAGTAGCTTTGAGGATACATTAGAGAAGACATTTCATATTTCTAATAAGTCGGCAATGTTTAATGAGATATATAAAGAATTATTTTCAGCATGGAAAAATATTCTTTCTGTAGCAACTGGAATGATTACAACTGGATTATCAACAGTTTTTTCATTTACAGTATCATTTGCAAGTGGAATAATAGATTTCATAATGTCTTTAATTCTTGCAATTTATTTCTTGTTTAGTAAAGAATTACTTATAAGACAAGGGAAGAAAGTTATTTATGCTCTTCTAAGTAAAAAAGCAGGAGATAAAACTCTTCATGTTGCAAGGGTATTGAATAATTCATTTGCGGCATTTATTACTGGACAGTGTACAGAAGCATTTATTATAGCTGTTTTAGCATTTATTTTAATGGTTATATTAAGAATACCATATGCTTTATTAATAGCTTGCTTATTAGGAGTTACAGGAGTAATCCCAATATTAGGTGCATTTATAGGAACTATACCTGCAGTTTTATTATTACTTATGATAAGTCCTGTAAAGGCAATTACATTTGTAATAGCGATTGTATTACTTCAACAAGTTGAAAGTAATGTTATATATCCAAGAGTTGTTGGATCATCAGTTGGATTAACATCTATTTGGATTATGATTGCAATTATAATAGGTAGTTATTTCTATGGAGTGCTTGGAATTTTAATTGGAATACCTTTAGCAAGTGCTATATATAAGCTTTCAAGCGACTATATAAATGTTCGTATAAAATCAAAAGAACTTAATATATAAAAAAGAGCTTTTCAAAATTAGTTTTGGAAAGCTCTTTCTTTAATTTAGCTCATAAATTTAAAAAATAAACATAATATTAAGAGAAGTTTAAAAAATATTTAAATAAAGAGAACTTAATCTATAAATTAAGTGAAAAAAAGGACGAAAGTAAGGGTGAGGATACTAAGTTAATATAAGACTTACACAATTATGGGGGAGGTGATTTACAATGTATGATAAGACATCAAGTCCTTTATTTATAAAATATGGGTTAATATATGATGAAAATATAGAAATAAGTAAAAATG
Source organism: uncultured Clostridium sp. (assembly GCF_947072515.1). Lineage (GTDB taxonomy): Bacteria > Bacillota > Clostridia > Clostridiales > Clostridiaceae > Clostridium. The sequence goes on along the minus strand of NZ_CAMTIG010000010.1, from coordinate 72,541 downwards.
ATTTTATAAAAAGAAAGATAGTTACTAGTGATAGAGTTATATCTAGCTTATATAATTTTTCAGAATCAGTTTATGTTGAAATAAAAGAAGGAATGGCATATATTTTGATAGGTGAATCTAGTAATGGTGATTTTAAACTTTTTGCTATTCATCGTAATTTAGAGATAAAACGAAATATGTATTTTAATATAATTTCAATGACAGAACAAACATCATATAATTTAATAATTCCAGCAAATTATAATTTGAAGTTAGAATTTTTAAATCCACCATATGTATATAATAGAATATTGCCAACAATAAATATTCCAGAAATAATGGCATATTACTATACAATAAAGAGTCCTAATTATAAGTTTAAAGGGGAGAGTCATAATATATATGAACTAACTTTTGTAGATAACGGGAATCTTGATACAACAATAGATGGTGAGGAGTTTAATTTAAATACTTATGATATGATTGTATATGAAAAAAATAAATTTCATACACAAGAGGTGAAAAATGATAATTCTTGCTCATATCTAACAGTTATGTTTGATATGGAATGTGAAGATGATAGCTTAATTTGCAATAAAGTTTTTCATTGTGAAAAAGAACTGTATAAAGCAATTAGAGTTTTTGCAAAGAATATCTCTTTAACAATACCGTATTCACAGAATTTAATACTTAGTAATTTTCATGAGGTAATAATAAGATTATTTCAATATGATTATGTAGAACATGAAGATATAAAGCCTACTTTAGAATCACATCAACATTTTCAAGATGAATTATTAGGAAAGATAATAGTTTATATAGATGATATGATTTGTGAACCAATTACAATTGAAGAATTGTGTGACAAATTTTCTCTTTCAAGATCATCACTTCAAACATTATTTAAAAATAACTTAGGAACTACACCGAAGAAATATATAAATAATTTAAAATTAGAGAAAAGTAAAAGATTGATAAAAGAAAATAAGTTCACTATAAGTGAAATAGCATTTACTCTTGGATTTAGTTCAATACACTATTTTTCAAGAGCTTTTACGCAGCACTTTGAAATAAGTCCAAGTGATTATGCACAAAAAGTATATAAGGAATAAATATAAAATCAGTGCATCTCTTATCAGGGGGAGAGATGCACTGTTTGAAATTTATGGCACGAAACTGCCTATATTTTAAAGATTATGCAACAGTTTGAAGTGCATATCTTGATACTTTCAAAATTGTATTTTTACTAACTTCAACATCTACAGTTTCATTTTCAACCTTAACAACTCTTCCATAGATACCACCACAGAATGTAACTTTTGTTCCAGGTTTCAAATCAATATGAAGATCTTTAATTTCTGAAGCTTTCTTTTTAAGGTTTCTTGCTGATATAAACATTAGTATTAAACCAATAATTAATATTAATACAGCAACTGTAATGCATGTCCAAGCGATAACTTCCCAATTCATAATTAAATACCATCCTCATCTTCAATTTCAGTATGGTCTACTAAAGCAAATTTAACCACACTGTCTTTACCAGTAGTTAATGCAGATTCACAAAGAGAATCTAAATCAGAAAATATATCTTTAGTCATTGATATTTCTAAAATCATAGGTAAGTTACTTCCTCCAATAACTTGTATTTTCTGAGAACTTTCATATGAAAGCTCTACTAAAGTTTTAAAAGGAGAACCACCTGCTAAGTCAGTAAGTGCTAATATATCATCACAATTATTTAAATGTGATAAAGCCTGTATATATTTTTTCTTTAAAGAGTCTGTAGAATCGCTTTCCTCAAAGTCTATAAATTGAGTATTTGTAGATTCTCCAGCAATTAATTTTAAAGATGATTGTAACCCAGTTCCAAAATGACCATGTCCACTAATTATTAATCCTATCATAAATTTAACCCTCTCTTAATTCTTATTTAGAAATGTAATTATATAAAGTAACACCCTTAACTACACGATTAACCTCACCAGAAGGACAAGGATTATCAGGAGTTATGCCCATTGATAATGATTTTAAAACTGAAAGTGTTTGAGCAAATGTTATATAAGCTAAACCAAGTTCTACGTTATTAAAAGTATTATTTAAGTCGTAAGAATAAAAATAATCAGCTAATTTAGATAGATTTTCGTCAGAATTACTTCCAACAACAACTAATTTATTTCCTTTTCTTTCACTACTAATTTCTTTAATTAAGTCTAACTCGTATTTAGAAGTATATTCATCATTACTCATATAAACAACTACTAGTGTTGAATCATTAATTATAGATTTAGGACCATGTCTAAATCCAAGTGGTGTATCAAACATAGTAACAGTTTTACCAGCAGTTAATTCAAGCATTTTTAAAGAAGATTCTTGTGAAATCCCTTTAAGAGTATTACTTCCTAAATAAACAATTCTACTAAAATTATAATCTTTTACAATATCATTAACAATATCAAATCCATTATTTAGAAAAAAACCTGTTTTATTACAAATTTCATTAAGTATAGATTCTTTTTTTCCTAACTCATCTAAACTAAATGCAAGATAAGCAGCTAAGTACATATTTGAGAAACTTGAAGTCATTGCAAATGATTGGTCATGAGTTTCATCAGCAAGATTTATTGCAAAGCAATTATCTAAATCTTGAGCCATTTTTGAAAGAGCTCCATCTTTATTACAAGTTATAAAAAGATTATAAAGATTATTACAAACAGCAGAAGCTGCATTTACAGCACCAATTGATTCAGGTGAATTACCAGAACGTCCAAAACTTACTAATAATGTAGGTTTTTCTTTTGAAATATAGTTTTCTGGTGAAGCTACAATATCAGTTGTTCCATAAGATTTTACCTTATGATCATATTTAGTATTTAAATATGAATATAAAGAATTTCCTACAAATTCGCTTGTTCCAGCTCCAGTCAAAACAATATCAAAATCATTTTGAGTTATTACTTTATTTATAAAACTCTCTATTTCAGTTTTAGTATCTATAATTTGACTTAAAGTTTTAAGCCATGTTTTTGGCTGTTGATAAATTTCATTTAAAGTAAAAGTAGATGAAGTATTATTCATCTCTTCAGTTGAGTAATTAAAAATTGTCATATATATCCCCTCCGTTTATGGATAAGTGTTTCGTTACTTTAAATTATAGTCTAGAGATTTTTAAATACAATGCTTGTACTAAAAGATATAAGAGGTATGTTAAAAAGTGCAAATATTATAAATGACTTCTTAGATATAATAAGTTTAAGAAATCCTAAGGAGGTGTAATTATTATGTTAATACAAAGCAAGAAAGTTTGGATAGCGGATCAGTTTGTTCCAGCACAAATAGAAATCGATGATAATAAAATAGTAAATATTTATATGTATAACGAAAAAGAAGATTCTATAGATTATGGAAATAAAAGAATAGTTCCAGGATTTATAGATGTTCATTGTCATGGAGCTTATGGCTTTGATACAAATGATGCAAATGAAAAAGGGTTAAGAAAATGGACTAGAGAGATAGTTAGAGAGGGTGTTACGTCAATTCTTCCAACTACAATAACTCAAAGCAGAGAGGTTTTAACAAAAGCATTAGCAAATGTTGCAAAGGTAGTTGGAGAAGGATATGAAGGAGCTGAAATATTAGGAATTCATTTTGAAGGGCCATATCTTGATATGGAATATAAAGGAGCTCAACCAAAAGAATATATAGCTAAACCAACTATTAAGGAGTTTCAAAATTATCAAAAGGCAGCTAAAGGCTTAATTAAATATGTTACTTTAGCTACAGAGCTAGATGAAGACTTTGAACTAACTAAATATTTATTTTCAAATGAAATAGTTGTTAGTATAGGACATTCGGCAGCTACTTATGAAGAAGCAGTATTAGCTTTTGCACATGGGGCTAGATCACAAACGCATGTATATAATGGAATGACACCTTTTAATCATAGAAAAAATGGCTTAGTTGGATTTTCTTATAGAGTAAAAGGAATGTATGGTGAAGTTATTTGTGATGGAAATCATTCAAGTATAAATGCATTATATAATTTCTTTATGGCAAAAGGGCCTGACTATGGGATTATGATAACTGATGCTTTAATGGCAAAAGGATTTGAAGCAGGATCTAAGTTTATCTTTGGTGGAAATGAAATAGAAATATATGAAGATGGAAGTGCACATTTAACAGAAACAAAAGGTCTTGCAGGATCAACACTTAAGATGAATGAAGGATTAAAACTTTTAGTGGAAGATGCTATGGTTCCATTTAATTATGCAATTAATTCATGTACTATAAATCCAGCAAAATGCCTAGGCATTCATAAAACTAAGGGGAGAATTGGTGTGGGATATGATAGTGATTTAGCAGTTTTAAATGAAGATTACTCAATAGAACAAACATATTGTTTAGGAAAGGCGATGTTGTAATGAGAAAAAATAAATCCAATTTAGCAGGAAACAATATTTATTTAGATTTATATGGAGACAATGTATATTACAATTTTGCAGATAAAAAAGGGTATTTAATTAGTAAGGAAGTAGAGCCAAAGTTTACGATTCTTTATAATAGATATGCAATTTTATTGATAGTGTTAGTTTTACTTGGAGATTATTTTAATACATTAACTAATACATTAGTAGCAGGATGTGGAGCAGCAATTGCTGTGGAATTATATTTTAGATTTATATATTTAAAAAGCTTAAAAGTTGTTAAAAACTTTAAGAGGGAAAGAAAAGTATCAAAAGTAGAAGCATTAGTTAGAACTAAAGAGCCTCAAAAGATAATGATGAAGGGCTGTGCATATGTAGTTCTTGGAGTTTTAGTAGTTCTTAATGCGATAGAACAAAATTTTAATACAATATTTATTTTAATTAGTATTGTAATAGCAGGATATAGCATATATTTAAGTGCAATAAGTTTTGTTGCATGTAAAAAAATAAAAAGTAATTAGAATTAAGGAGAATGGGTATGGAGTTAGTAACAAGTAAAGAGATTTTAAAGAAAGCACAAGAAGGAAATTATGCAGTAGGAGCATTTAATGTTGAAAATATGGAGATGGTGATGGCAGTTATTAGTGCAGCAGAAGAAATGAATGCACCAGTAATAATGCAAACAACACCATCAACAGTTAAATATGCAAGTTTAGATTATTTCTTAGCAAATGCAAGAGTTGCAGCAAGTAAAGCAAAAGTTCCAGTAGTAATGCATTTAGATCATGGGTCAAGTTTTGAATTAGCTGCTGAAGCGTATAGGACAGGCTATACTTCAATAATGATAGATGGATCACATAGTGATTTTGAAACAAATATAAATTTAACAAAAGCAGTAGTAGATATGTGTAAACCTTCAGGAATAGTAGTAGAAGCTGAACTTGGAAAAGTTGGTGGAAAAGAAGATGATTTAGATGGAGGAGAAGGGAATTTATATACAGATCCAATAGAAGCAAAAGAGTTTGTAGAAAGAACAGGTATTGATTCATTAGCAATAGCAATAGGAACAGCTCATGGATTGTATAAAGGGGAGCCAAAATTAGATATAGAAAGATTAATAGAAATAAAAGATATTGTAGAAGTTCCACTAGTTTTACATGGAGGTTCTGGAGTTCCAGATATAAAAGTTAAAGAAGCAATAGATAAGGGAATCTGTAAAGTAAATTATGCTACAGAAGTTAGAATTGCATTTACAGAAGGAGTAAATAAATATATAAAAGAAAATCCAGAAACAATTGATCCTAAAAAGTATAATAAAGCTGGAATGGATGAAGTTAAAAAGTTTGTAAAAGAAAAAATAAAAGTTTGTGGTTGTGAAAACAAAGCATAGAATATAAAAAATAGAGTTCTGTCTTTTTAGATAGAACTCTATTTTTGTGAATTTAAAGAATAAATTATAGATGGAATTTTAATAAATTATGATTTTGTTGACTATGCAACTTTTATAGTATAGTATTTTAATCAGAATAGTAAGAAAAGACGTTGATAAGAAATAGTAGTAGATTTAGAAGTTAAAAGAGAGGGATTTTAGTAGCTGAAATAAATCCTTAATGGAAGATTTGCGAATGCATCTTTGAGTTCTGTACCGAAGTAAAAGTAGGCTACAGCGGGAACTCCCGTTATAGAGTTAGGGTATTATTAATGTACTTGAAATTAGTTTAAGATATAGAAAGCTTTATTGCTTTTTATAATTAGAGTGGAACCGCGGATATATTGCTGCCTCTATTTTTAGGGGGAGTTTTTTTTATTTTAAAATAGCTATTTTAAATGACTTTATAGAAAATTATGAGGTGATTTAAGTGAAAGACAAAAAATTAGGTTTAATTGGACTAATAGCATTAGTTATTGGAGGCGTTATAGGTGGAGGGATTTTTTCTTTACCATCACAACTTGCACAAGGAGCAGGAGCTTTTGCTATTATTTTAGGATTTATCATATCAGGAATTGGAATATTTGCTCTAGCATTTACTTTTCAGATTTTATCTAATAGAAAGCCAGAGCTTACTAATGGAATCTATAGATATAGTAAAGAAGGATTTGGAGAATATATGGGGTTCAGCACGGCATGGATTTACTGGATTTCTTCAACTTTTGGAAATGTTGCTTATGCAACTTTAGTATTTGGGGCTTTATCTTATTTCTTTAAAATCTTTAATAGTAATGGAAATAATTTAGCATCTATTATTGCTGCATCCATTTTACTTTGGGGAATAACACTACTTATTACAAAGGGAGTAAGACAAGCACTTATTGTTAATGTTATAGTAACTATCTCTAAGATTGTTCCAATAATTCTTTTTATAATAATAGGAATTATTGCATTGCATATAAGAAATTTTAGTTTTCAATTTTATGGGACATCTTCACTTGGAAGTGTATTTAGTCAAGTGAAAAATACTATGATAGCAACATTATGGGCTTTTGGAGGAATTGAGGCAGCTGTTGTATTATCAGGAAGAGCTAAAAAAGCTAAAGATGTTGGAAGAGCAACTGTAATAGGACTTGTAGGAATTATCACAATTTATATTTTAGTAACTTTATTATCTTTAGGAGTAATGAAAAGAGGAGTTATTGCAAATCTACATGATCCTTCTATGGCATATATAATGCAATATGCAGTTGGTAAGTGGGGAGCAGACGTTATAAATATAGGACTTATAGTATCTATATTTGGAGCACTTTTAGGTTGGTCAGTAATAGTTGCTGAAATGCCATTTTCAACAGCAAAAGATAATGTTATGCCAAAGTTTTTAGCAAAGGAAAATAAAAATGGGACACCTATAAATTCGCTTATTTTAACAACTGGAATAACGCAAATATGGCTTATATTTTCTTATGTTTCAAATAGTAGTTATCAGGTGATATATTCATTAGCATCAACTGCATCACTTGTAGCATATTTTTTAACTACATTATATTTACTTAAAATAATAGTAAAAAATGATGGTTATAAGAAGAATGATAAAAGAAAAATTAAGGATTTCATTATAGGAATGGTATCTCTTATATATACAGTATGGTTGTTTTATGCAGCAGATTTAAAGTATATATTATTTAACTGTATAGTATTTTCATTTGGACTTATATTATTTATTTGGAATAAAAAAGAGAAAAAGAAAAAAATATTTGAGAAATGGTATGAGTGGATAATTGCAATTGTTTTTATAGTAATATCAGTTATATCAATAATACTTTTAATAACTGGAATAATATCAATATAAGAATAGTATTCAGAAGAGTTTACATCAAAATAATTTTAATTTTGATGTAAATTTTTTTATTTAATAAGGAATTTAAAATAAATGATTTTTAGGAAAAACAAAAAAGAGACCTTTTGTGAAATAAATAAAAAAATGTAAAAAATTAAATATTACTATAAAATTATGGTAAAATTTAATTAGGATTAAATTAATCTGAGAAATGAGAATAACAATAGAAAAATTTTAAATTAAATACAAAGGTTTAAAAATAAAGAGGGGGAGAAGAAAATGAAAAAGTCAAAACTTATATTAGCAGGAGTAGTTATTGCAACAGCTTTTTTAACTGTAGGGTGCGGAGCAGAAAGTAAGTTGGAAAAAGGAATTGATTATTTAAATGAAGGAAGATATGAAGAGGCTAGTAGTTTATTTGAGGAAGTTTTAAAAAAGAATCCTGAAAATGAAAGAGCTAAAAATTTAGAAGAAATAATAGAGGATTATATAAAGGCTCAAGAAGAATATGAAAAGGGTAATTTAAATGAAGCAAAAAAATTATTAGATGAAATTCCGGAAAACTATGTTGAATTAAACATAAAAGAAAATATTGATGAATTAAAGAAAAATATCGAGGCTAAGATAAAAGAAATAAAAGAAAATAATGAAAGTTTAAATAATATAGAAGAGTTAATAGATATAAATAAATTAACAGAAGCAAAGAATAAAATAAAAGAAGTAAAAGAAGAATCTTTTACAGATGAGCAAAAAGAAAAATTAAAAGAGATAAAAGAAGACTTAGCTAAAAAGGAAGAAGAAAACAAAAAGAAATTAGAAGAACAAAGAAAACAAGAGGAAGAAAAGAAGAAAAAGGAAGAAGAGGAGAGCAAGAAAAGAGAAGCAGAAGCAAAAAAACAAATTGATGAAGCTAATGTAGCAAAGGAAAATACTTCAACAAGTAGTGTACAAGTAGAGAAACCAGTTGCAACTGCTAAAACATATACAAGTAAAAGACATGGAGTGGCAATGACTATACCGGCATCATGGTCTGGATATTATGAAGTTGAAGAAGATGATGAAAGTATAACTTTTAATTATATAAATAAATCTAATCCAGCAGTAGAAGGTCTTATATGTACAATAGAAAAGGAAAGAGTAGATGGGTATAATATTTTAGACAATAAAATCACTAAGGTAATAAATGGACAAAAATATTTTATAGGAACTACTACAGATATAGGAACAAATGCTTATGAGATAGATAAAAATATTTATACTCATTTTAAAGGGCTTCAAAAACAAATTGCATCTTTAGCTAATAGTTTAAGTGGGGTTAAATAAAAAAATAATTAAGAGAAGAAGAAAAGTAAAAAAATTAGAAACATGTAATTCCAATAATGTATTATAAAATTCATTATTGGAATTTTATTTTATGAAAAAATCTTTGCTATACTAGAGGACAATGTATAGGATGTGATTTAAATGAAAAAAAATATAGTTCAATTATATGAAGAAGTTAAAAATAATAATGGAAGATTTCCTAAAAATATATGGATTGGAATAGATGGAAAGAAAAATTTCATTGAGTTGTTTAAATATTTGAGAAGAAATGAAAACTCTAAGGGAGAGTTAAAGAAATTAACATTAAGATATTTTAAAGAAAATCATATTTATATACCATTAAAAAAATATTTTAATGGTAATATTTTTGAAGTAATTAATTATTGTTATCCAAATAAATTAAAAGCTTTTGAAATGGAAAATTTACCGAAGAGTTATTGGAAAAATAAAGAGAATATAAAAGAAGTTTTTGAATTTTATACAAAAGATTTAAAAAGATTAGAAATATTGAATTTAAAAAAAGATTGGTTTTATGAACATAAATTAAGTACACCATTATCAAAGATGTATAGGAATAGTCCATATTTATTTATAAAAGATATTTATATGGGAGGAATAGGATTTGAAAGAAAGATAATGTTTAAGGGGTTTTGGAATAAACAGATAGCAAATGATATTTACTTGAAAAAAAGAAAAGAAAATGAGAAAATTCCAACAGCTAAAGAGCTAATGAAATATGGTTTAGGAACACCTTTGAAAAAATTTTTTAATAACAGTCCTAAAAAATTTTTGGAGTATTCGGAAAATATGAATAAAGCAATATAAATATGAAATTAATGTGAAAGTATTTTGAGGAATAGGAGAAATATAAAAATTATTTAAAAATCATATTTGAATAAGTAGATTTGAAATAGACTTTGTAGACAAGATAATATAGAATAAAAGTAAATAAGATAACCTGAAAGGAAACATATAATGAGGTTTAGGGAATTTAAATATTTTATTGATTTATATGAACTAAAAAGTTTTACTAAAGTTGCAGAAAAAAATTTTACTTCACAATCCATGATTTCAAAATCTATAAAGAAAATGGAAGAATTTTTTGAGACAAAATTAGTTAAAAGAGCGAAATTCTCAACAATTATTGGATTTACAAAAGACGGAGAATTAGTTTATAAATTGTCTAAAGATGTACTTAAAAAGTTAGATAAACTTGAAGGAAAGATAAATAAGATAAATGAAAATAATAAATTGATAATAGGTTACGTAGAAGGTAGTGGAAATGACTATATTATGGAATATATAAATTCTTTAATTGATAAAGAAAAAAATTATATAGAATTAGTAGAGTGTACATTCATGAACTTAAAAGAAATCATAAAAAACAAAGAGATAAACTTTTTACTAGGATATTATTTAAATACATCAATTGAAGATGAAGAAATTAAAAGGATTATATTAAAGGAAGTACCTTTTAATATTTGTATGAGTAAGGAAGAGACAATAAAAGATGAAAAAGTATCTATGCAGATATTAAATGATAAGACCATAATATCTCTTAAACGAGGATCAGTACATTTTGATGTTATAGAAGAGATTATACGAAATTATAAAATAAAGCCTAGAAAAATAATTTATGTACATGATATGGAAACGTTAAACAAGCTAATAGAAGCAGGTATTGGTTGGAGCATACTGTGTATTGATAAAATTAATGAATCTAAAAAGATTAAAATGATTCAAATAGAGTGTAGTTTAAAAATAAATATTTGTTTAGAATATTATAAATATAGAAATCTTACTGATTATGAAAGAGAAGTTATAGGGGAACTAGAAGAAGTGATAACGTAGTTTAAGCTTAGGAAGATAGAGGCAGTAGGAGAAAAAGAATGTTAAAAGATATGCAAATAGAGGATTTATATTATTTTAAATATTTAATGTATACAAAAAGTTTTAATGAAATGGCTAAGAGATATGGAATTTCTCAATCAAAAGTTTCTAGAGCAATTCAACGATTAGAAAAGGAATGTGGAACAAACTTAATTTATAGAGAGAAATTTACAAAAGGATATTTACTTAAAGAAAGTGGATATGAATTATTAGAGTTTATTGAATATTTTGAAGCGAGCTTGAAGACTTTAAAAGAAGAAATTCAAAAATCAAATAAAAAACAGATAATCATAGGAGTTCCAAAAGATGAAAGCTTTATGGTAACGAATAAATATTTAACTAATATATATACGGAAGAATTAGTTGATATAATTTTTGAAGAGTATCCTATAGAAAAATTTGATGAAGTAATAGAATTAAAAGAAGTAGATTATTGTATGAGTTGTTATATTAAAAAAACGGAAAGTAGAAATGTAATGATTTTTTTACAAGATATGCCTGTTGAGATAGTATTTAATAGAAAAAGAAAAATAGATGAGATAAAAGATTTAAATAATAAGACGATTATATCATTAAAGAATGGTAGTTATTATAAAATGATGTTAGATGAAATTATAAAAGAAAATAGGCTAAATGTAAAAATAGTATATAGTGATAGTCTTGAAACTTTAAAGTTAATGATTAGAAAAAATATAGGTATTGGATTATCTATTAATAATATAATAGAAGAAGAAACTTTGAAGAGGATTGATATTAGTAATCTATATAAAATGAAATTATATGCTGAAAGAAAAGAAAACATAAATGAAGAAAAGATTTGTAGGATGAAGAAAATATTTAATGTAAAATAAATTTTTAAATATAAAAGCTATTAAGAAAAATTTCTTAATAGCTTTTATAAATTATTGGGTTAAATTGGAAAGTGAGTTATAATAAAGATATTAGTTAAAGTGATTTTTTTAGAAAAAATAAAGAATTTTATTAGGATAATTATTTGTAAGATAAAGCGTTAATAATGGAGAAAGATAGGGGAGAATATGAGAAAAGAATTATATTGTGGGATAGGACAAGTTTCAGAAATGCTAGGTATATCAAGAGATACTATAAAATTTTATGAAGAAAAAGGATTAATAAATTCTGTAAAGGATAATGAAAATGGATATAGAAAATATAGTATGGGAGAGATACACAATCTTTTTTTAATTAATTTTTATAGAGAATTAAATATAGAAATTAAAAGGATAAAAGAGATTAAAGATAATGAAGAGCTTATTAAAATAGATGTAATTTTAAAGGAACAAGAAGAAAAGTTAGAACTAGAAATAAAAGAAAAAAGAGAAATCTTAAAAAAAATTAAAAAAACTAGAGGCGATTACTTAAATATCATAAATAATATAGGGAAGTTTTCTATAAAGAGTCTAGGTCCTTTTAAGATATTAGAAGAAATAGATGAAAGAGCTATAGAAGATGCAAATGAAGTAGTTAAAAAATATAAGAATAAGCTTGAAAATAGTGGGCTTTCAAAGAGAGCACATACATTAGATAATTTATTAAAAGAATTTAGTTTTAACAAAGAAGAGATTTTAGGGGCAAAGCATTTAGTGATAAAAGAAATAAAAAATAAAGATAAAGGACTTTTTTATGAAAGCTGCTTATATTCGGTGATAAAGATTCCAGTTATAGAAACACCAGAACAAGGTGAAAAAGCTACTATGGAAAACTTTAATTTGTTTAAAAAAAAGATGAAGGAAATGAAATTAAAATCTTTAGGAAAAGTTTATTTAAAGATGATACTAGGAAGTTTTGAAAATGGAGAAGAAATTATGTATTTAGAAGCCTTTGCACCAATAAAACATTTAGAAAAATAGAGAAGATGAACCACATACTATTGAACTGAATTACTGCCTATAAGGAAGAAAAAGTTCAATAATGTGTGGTTTTTATAGTTAATTAAAACTTTTATCTTTTTTTAAGACTAAAAATATTAAAATCGATAATATTCCTAAGATAAGATAAACTATTCCAAGTTCTAAACCATGGAAAATTTTAAATAGCCCAACTAAATTACTTATTGTAAAAACAACAAGACCATTTATAAGTCCAAAAAGTGAGCTGGCAATACCCCCTTTATCTTTGAACTTCCCCATAGAAAAGCTGACAGCATTAGGAACTACAAAGCCAACTGACATAAAAATTAAATATACTGGTAGAATGACAACCAGTAAATATGAGTGCTTTAAGTTTATAAGTATCATTAAAAATGAAAATATAGATACTAAGCAAATCCCGTATTTTATGAGGCGGATTTCGGTTTCTTTTTTTATTAAAATTCTATTTACTATAGTGCCTAAAAAATATGCAGTACCTAAAAACATAGCGATGTATCCATAGATTTCTATTGATTTATTTAAAGTTTTTTCTATTATAAAAGGACCAACCATATTAAAAATAATTACTAGACTATAGCCTATTGCAGAAAGTATAACTGTTAATGTGAAACTAGTTTCTTTTAGAATATCTAATAAATCATTTTTTATATTATTGAGGGTTTTATTTTTATGATTTGGATGAGTTTCTTTAAAGCATTTTAAAATATAGATATATATAATTAATCCATAAATAAAAAATAAATAAAAATTTGACTTCCAACCAAAATATTTCTCTAAAGTAGCACCGATAAAGGGAGCTATTATTGGACCAATTGACCAACTTAAAGTTAGGTAATTTGAAACATATCTAAGTTTCTCACCATAGAAAACATCAACCATAATAGATCTTACACAAACACCAAGCCCGCCTATACTAATACCTTGTAAAAATCGCATAAATATTAAAAAGGCTATATTTATTGAAAAAATTGCAAGGAAGCTTACAATTAAAAATATAAAAGCTGAAATTATAAGAATCTTTCTTCTTCCATGAAGATCAGATATTGGTCCTAAAATAGCTTGACCAAGTCCATAGCCAAGCATATATATTCCAACAGTTAAATAAGAAATACCACTAGTAGAATGAAAGTAAGAAGTAATTATAGGTAAAGAAGGTACATATAAATCAACTCCAAGCCCCATTAAAAATGGTATAAGAATAATTAAACTAAAAGAAATTTTTTCGTTTTTTGTCATTTTGCTCTCTCCTTAAAGTATGCAAAATTTTGCTGAAAATTATGTTAACATAGTATTATAATATAAGATATTGATTAGAGATGTAAGTACGCACTTTAGTGTAAGGTACTTACTAGAAGGAGAGTAACATATGAAAAATTGGTCAGAGGATGAAAGTAAGTGTCCCATTTCCTATACATTAAATGTCTTAGGAGGAAGATGGAAATGGCTTATTATATGTAAAATTCACAAAGAAAGTATTATTAGATACGGTGAACTTAAAAGAGAATTGCCGTCTATTTCGCACAAAATGCTTAGTTCATATTTAAAGGATTTACAAGTAGAGGAATTAATACTTAGAAAAGAATATCCTTCAGTACCACCAAAGGTTGAATATTCTTTAACTGAAAAAGGAAAAAGCCTCATTCCAATTTTAGATCTTATGTCTGATTGGGGAAGTGAAAATTTAAAATGATAAATAAACATAATAGAAAACAATCTAAATTCATAAAGGATTAGATTGTTTTTTTAGAATTTGAAATTATTTTCAAGTAAAAGAAGGTGATGAAATAGAACTGGAAAATAGAGAAAATACACTCATTAAATTATGATTTAATAAGTGTATTTATTTAGAAGTTTATTTTTGATATTAAGCTATATTTTTATTTATAGCAAAAGGTAATCTAAGCTTAGGTATTCCCTAGCAATGAAACAATAAAAAGACAAAGTATAAACTTTAGCTACTAGATATTTTAACACCAAGGTTATAGGCTTTTTTTAATATCTTTAAATTGCTTTTAGTTGAGTTCTTTTCAAAGGCTTTTGTTGCTATTATAGATTTATAATGGATTAAGCCCATTCCTTTTAAGTGCTTTTCAGTGTATTTAAAATATTTTTTAAATAGAAATCCAAAAGGGGCTGCTTGAGTATAGACCATTATTAATTTTTTAACTCCAAATCTTGGAGTATGTTTTGCTTTATTAATTTCAGTTAAAGGATATAATCTGTCTAAAAGTAATTTAGTTTGAGCTGATACCTGACATATATAAACAGGGGAACCTATTATTACGTAATCTGCATCTTTTATATCCTCATATACATCTACCATATCATCCTTGAATGCACAAGTAGGGGTTTTTCTGCAATATAAGCATCCTTGACAACCCTTTATATTCATATCATTTAAATAATATTTTTTAATATCAACAGTATTTTCATTTGCACCTTTTATTATTTCATCTAATATTGTATCTACATTGCCATTTTTTCTTGGACTACCCATAAACACTACTATTTTTACCATATTAATTCTCCTAATTAATCTAATTTTTCTAAGTTGAAATATATTTTTTGTAGATAGGATTCAAAAATTTCTATATCTTTATCATTAAAGTTTTCATAAAATACTAGATTCATTTTTTTTACAACATCATCAAATATTTTAACTGCTTTATTTGCTTTTTCAGTATTTGATATGAGTGTAATTCTTTTATCTTTTTCACATATTTTTTTAGATATATAACCTTGTAATTCCAATCTATCTAACATACTAGTTAGAGTTGATTTTCTTAGTGAAAGTTCATTACATAATTCATTTATAGAGAGTTCTTTGTAAATGCTTATTATAAATAAAATTTTTCCTTGAGAATGATTTATATCTAAATTTTCTTGATTTTTCATTATATTATTAAACATTCTTCCAGATAAAAAATTTATTTTATTAATTAAAAAACCACCTTTATTATTCAAATGAAAACCTCCTTTATAAATTAAAAGTATAAATAGTACTATATAGTACTATTACCTTTATGGCAATAGCATATGTAATTTTTTTAGTACAGATTAAAAATAAAGATGAAAATATAAGCATAAAATATAATAGAAAAAATATATTGACCTAGGACTTACTCCTACCATTAAACTTAAGATATAAAAAAGCTTCAAGAAATATAATGAAATAAATTAAAGAAATTTATAAGGGTATAAAAAGAATTAATTAAAAGGAGAGAATTTAATATGAAAATTTTAGAGGTTAATAATTTAAAGAAAACATATGGGGAAAAGATAGCAGTGAAGGATGTTAGTTTTTATGTTTTAAAAGGAGAAATATTAGGCTTTTTAGGTCCAAATGGAGCAGGAAAAAGTACGACTATAAATATTTTATCTACCACATTAAAAAAAGATAGTGGGGAGATTAAATTTAAGGGAAAAGATATTTATAAAAATGTGAGAGAGTACAAGAAAGCTTTAGGAATAGTGCCTCAAAGATTAGCTTTATTCCATAATCTAACTGCATATGAAAATGTAAAATACTTTGCAAGTTTTTATGGACTAAAAGGAGCTTTATTAAAAGATAGAGTATTAGAAGCATTAGATATGGTAGGGCTATTAGATAAGAAGGATGAGTGTCCTAAGACTTATTCAGGTGGAATGAAGAGAAGACTTAATATTGCTTGTGCACTTGCACATAAGCCAGAAATATTGATTTTAGATGAGCCTACAGTTGGAATAGATCCACAGTCAAGAAATCATATATTAGAATCTATAAAAAAGCTTAGAGAAGAAGGAACAACAGTTATATATACAACTCATTATATGGAGGAAGTCCAAACTATTTGTGACAGAGTTGTTATTGTAGATTTAGGCAGAGTTATTGAAGATGGAAGTATTAGAGATGTTATAGAAAAGAATTGTGAAGAAAATGATGAAAAAAATTTAGAAGAAGTATTTTTATGTTTAACTGGTAAAAAGTTAAGGGATTAGAGGAGAATTTAATATGAAAAATATGATCGAAATGCAATTAAAAGCATTATTTAAAAATAAAATAATGATAATAAATTTTGTAATATATCCAAGTCTCTTAACTTTTATAATTGGATATTTAGCAGAAAGTTACTTTAATTCGGGAATAACCTCTTATGAATATTATTCAAATAGTATGATGATATTTTTATTTATGGGAGCTGGTCTTTTGGGAATATATAATTTAGGTGATGTAGAGGTAGTTGGTGGAAATTTAAGAACTATGTATATGCCAGTACCTAAAAGATATATTTATATTTCACAAATAATATCCTCAACTATATTTTCAGCTATTTCAATAGTTTTAAACATTTTGATTTTCAAATATTTATTTAAAGTCAATTATGCAGGGAATGAGTTGATTATAATTTTAAGCTTTATAACATTAGCTTTTTTATCAAATGGACTTGGAATGTTTCTTTTAAGCTTAGTAAAGGAGATTGGAATTTGTAATGGAGTTTTTAATTTAATACAAGCAATTTTATGTACTTTAGGAGGAGCATTCATTTCTTTAGAAGGTTTTGGAGGAATTTTAAGCTTTTTAACGAAACTTTCTCCCGTAAAGTATCTTATAGAAGGAATCTTAAATTCAATTTATGATAATAGTACAGGAATGTTGTGGATAATAATAATGATTAATATTCTTTTAGGGTTATTCTTTTTAGTAATTACAAAGAAAACTTTTAAAGTAGAAAAATATTTATAGGAGAGAGATATGAGAAATATTCTATTAATAATAAAAGGAAATATATTAAGATTAAAAAAAGATAAGGTTACATTATTAATGATTATAATAGTACTTCCTATAATAGTTAGTTTAGGAGTATATTTTGGAAGTGCAAATAATGTAAAAGGAAAAATAGCAGTTATAAAATCTACAAATGAAGAGAAAATGATGATTGAAAATATATTTAAAGAAAATGAAGGAATAAAAATAGAAGCTTTAAATAGTGAAATAAAAAATACATCCTTAATAACAGGAGCTTATTTAGCAGAAATTAAATTTGAGGATGGAAAAGTTAAGGTAAATGAATATTCTAATCAAAATATAAAAGAAATAATAGATTCGATTTTTTATGGAAAGGAATATATAGCTTCAGAGAATAATGTAGGAGTTGTAGAAAAAATCACAGGATTTTTAATGATGTTTTTATTTTATGGAGCTTTAGCTTCTTCAAGTTTCTTTTTGCAAGATAGAGAGAATGGAATATATATAAGAGTTTTAAGTGGAAATGTATCATTCTTTCAATATACATTAGGGCAAATCTTATATATTTTATTAGTAGTTATAGTGCCTGCAAGTATTATTTCTATAGGAATGATAAAAATTTTAAGTGTAGATATTAATATGAGCTATATGACTTTTCTAGGAATACTTACTTTGCTTGGAACATTATGTAGTAGTATGATAATTCTTATAGGTAATATATTTAAAAAGACCAATGAAGTTCAAATGAATGCTGCAATAATTGGAATGATAACTAGTCTATTTAGTGGATGCTTAATGAATGTTGAAGGAAGTAGCAAAATAATAGAAACTGTAAGAAATATTTTACCTCAAAAAAGACTATTAGATTTTGTAAGAGATTTTAATAATGGTGATTTAATTTTTGTAATAAGTAGCATAATAATATTTGTTATTATAGGAATTTATATAGGAAGTAATAATTATAAAAAAGGAATTTTTGCATAAAATTATATAAGAGCAATAATTTTATGAGGGAAAAAATGATGAAATTAATAAATAGTTTTTTTGTAAGTAGAAAACATTGGAGTAAAAAGAAATATTAGATAATAATCTTTTGTATATGTTAATAAAAAGGCAAAAAATTAGTGGTAACATTTTATAAAGGAGATTTTACGATGAATTTTGATGAACTACATTACAGAAAAATAGAAAATTTTAAAAATGAAATAGTGGGCTATATAAACGAAGTATATTTAAAAGAAATAAAGTATGAGAGAATGGATGAACTTATAAAGCTTTTAGATGCATGGGATAAAGACAGAGATATGATAGAAAAAATTGCAGTGGATTTAGCTATAGAAGGAAATTTAACAGTAAAAGAAATAAATAAAACGAAATTAAATAAAGAAATAAGCAAGATATTATTTGAGGAATATGTAGAGGGTTTTATACAGAAAACTCAAATAGATACATTAAAACTTTGTACGGAAACTAAGATAAATATTAGAGTAAGAGAAGTAAAAGTGAAGGTTGCATTAAAAGAATATATAAGAGAAAATGTAATAAATTTATTTAATAAGGATATAAAGTATTTTAAAAATAATGTTTTAACTGTAGAAGAGGATAGAAATAAAATAATTATAAAAAGAATACAAGGAATAGAATAAAAGAAATAAAAATTCTTTTATAAAACAACGAAAAGTGATGCTTAAGGTATCACTTTTTTTTAGGATTAAGAGAATATAAAATTCTAGGAAGTAGATAGTGAAGAATATAATAAATTATAGAAAATAAGAGCTTAGGAAAATTTCTAAGCTCTTATTTTCTATTTAAGTTTATTTATAAAGATTTTTTTATCGAATAAATCACATATAAATCTTCCTTATCAATAAGAGTTTTTATATGGAAGTTATCTTTTAAAAGTATTGCATTATCTATTGCAGGTTGAAGTCCTAAAGAGATTTCACTTGCAACTTTCTTATGATGTGCATCTATGTTTTTTCTTCCTGTTCCATGGCAAATGACAAAAGTACCACCTGGAACTAGAAGTTTATATATGTGATTTATTGTTTTTTTCTGATCTAAAAAATGAGGGAAAGCATTATAAATGATTATATAATCAAAAGTCTCATCTTTCAGGTTATGTAAATCTTCACAAAGAAATTCTATATCTGTATTTGAATATTTTTCTTTTGCGACTTTAATCATATTTTCGGAAATATCGATTGCTTTTATTTTTTTTGGAGAATAGTCGGATAAAAATTCTTCTAAAACTCCTGTTCCACAAGCAACATCAAGTATTTTTAAATCTTTAGTTAAATCAGAAATATTTAAAATTGCTTTTATTTTATTCCCATCTGCAATAGATTCTTTATCCCAATTTTGAGCCTTTGAATTAAAAAACTCTTTTATTTTATCCATTATAAATACCTGCTTTTTTTAACAATTTAGCAATATATGGTATTGCTATTATTTGAATTATAATACCTGGTAATCCTATTGTAAATAGGCTTATTAAAATTCCTGTAAAAGCAGCATGATGATGTGCTAGAGTTAAAAACTGTGTTAAAACGAAAGCATAAATTAAATTACCTATAATTTCAGCAATTATAACATTGATAAAATTATTTACTTTATTTCTTAATAAACCAGTTATAAGTCCTATTATAGCAAGTTGAATCATCATTGTAGTTGCTATGGGAAATAAAGGTGGCATTCCTGTTAAAATTGATGATAAAAGTGGTGTAAATATACCTAAAATAAGCCCATATCTCCAACCAAGTAATAATCCTCCTAAAAGAACTGTTAAATCCATTGGAGAGAACATTTTACCAGCACCGGTTCCAAAAATCATAAAGAAATATGGAAGGACTATACCGATTGCAAGTAATATTCCAAGAGTTGTAATATTTTTTGTAAAATTATTGTTTGATTTTTTCATAAATTTTTGGCAAAAGCCAATTCCTCCTTTTAAAAATTAAATATATTTATATTTAGTGTACCATTCTTCAAAAAAAAAATTACAAACAAGATGTAAATAAAGTATCAATTAATAAATATTATTAATTTATAAAAATGGGGAAATAAGAAATCTACAAAGTAGATTTAATTAACATAGTAAAGATATAATACATAAATTATACTGTAATATAAAAAATTAGGAGGAATAAATTATGAGTGGAGTTTTAGATTGTCTTTTATATACAATGGATCCCACAAAAACCTCTACATTAAATTATGAAGATCCAATTATTTTTAATTATGATTATACAGTTGATAAAGAAACATTTAGTAGAGACTTAATTACAGGAGAAATAACTATATTAAAATCAGGAAATTATCTAATTAATTGGTGGGTAGTAACACAAACTGCTGAAACAGGATATGCAGTAGGATTTGCAGTAAGGGGAAAAGATCCAGATGGAAGTTATCATGATTATCAAGCAGCAGTGAATCCTTTAAAAACAGGAGAAATAACAGGAAGTTCAATACTATCATTAGTAGAAAGTGAAATACCATTTAAGATTCAATTAATTAATATAACAGGATATTCTCAAGGATTACAATCGGCTGTTGTTTTAGCACTTTATACAACAGCACAAGCAGGTATTACTATAAGTAAATTAAATGAGAGCATTCCAGGACCAGAAGGACCAATAGGTGCAACGGGTCCACAGGGAATACAAGGAATAACAGGTGAAATAGGCTTAACGGGTCCACAAGGAATTCAAGGTGAAATTGGGCCAATAGGGCCACAAGGATATCAAGGTCAAAGAGGAGATAGAGGACCACAAGGAATTGCAGGACCAAGAGGAGGAGTTGGACCACAAGGGCCAAGAGGACCTCAAGGAGTACAAGGAATTCCGGGTCCATCAGGAGCAATAGGAAAGATTTCAGCAATAAATAATTCTTTAATATACAATCCATCACTTATAATACCATATCAAGGAGTCATTAATTTTGCTCAATCAAATAATAATTTTGTAATGAATTCTACAGGATTTTCTAGTACTTCAGCTATTAATTTATTGGGAAATGGAGATATACAATTATTAGAAGCAGGACTATATACTTTTAATTGGTATGTTAATATAGAGGGGATTTCACAAGTTGCATATATTGGATTTGATGTTATTAGCGTAGATAACAATATACCAAATTATCAAAATCCATTAGTGCATTGTGAACTTCCAATTATTATGGTAGGTCAAGTTGTTGGACAAGGTATGATTACAGTTACAGAACCTAGAACAGTAAGGTTAATTAATGCGAGTATTCCTACGTCAAGTGCAAATGGAATTATGACATTTGTAAGTACAAGTAACAATGTAGGATCTCTTCAAATCATAGCATATACAAATACTTTTAACTGATTTATTAAAATATAGACGAATATTTTTAAATGAAAAATCTATTTATAAAATAATTAAATAAAGATAATAAGCCCGTAGAAAAACTAAATTCTACGGGCTTATCTAAAAAGTTTTTAAAGTTGTTTTAAAACAATTTTTTTATTTTTCTTTTAAAGTTTTCTTTTCTTCATTAATTACTTTTTTCATGTAAGCAGAACCTTTTTCTACAATTCCACCCCATTTTATAGTAGCAACAATACCTGGTAAATTCTTATCATGAGCATGGCGTTCTAAAAATCTTTCTCTACGAACTATCCATTTTTCTAATGATTTAGAGGAATCTTTTTTTCTGGCTTTTGTCCAATTTTTAAAAGCAGTATTTCCATATTGATTTCCACCTGCTTTCCAAATTTCGGGATAGTCAGTTTTTAAAGATTCGGCAAATTCATAATTAAATTGTCTGAACTTACTATTAGATAATGAAATTTTTTTATTATCACCTTTGTTAGGAAAATTAGTTACCATAATAAAAACCTCCTATAAAATTTATACTTATAGTTTGTCTAAAAAAATTAAAAATAATACATTTTTAATAAAAAAACTAGAAAGATTATATAAATTAAAAACATATGTTATCGACTAGGAAGAGTAAATGATATAAAATGAAGAGGAATATAAAGAGGGGGAATTGATTTTGAAAAAAGCTATATTTTTAGATATTGATGGAACATTAATCGATTGTTTTAAGGGAATATTAGATATTACACCGAGAGTTAAGGTTGTAATTCGAGCAATTCAAGCAAAAGGAGATTATGTTTTTATTGCAACTGGGAGACCTTATGCATTTTTAAGTCAAGCTATAATGGATTTTGGATTTGATGGATTTGTTTTAGCAAATGGAGCACAAGTTATTATAAATAATAAAACTATTTATAGTGATTATATTCCTAAAAAAACTATTAAAAGCTTAGTAGAGGTTCTTGAAAAAGAGAATATTCAATATATTTTGCAAGGCGAAAAATATTGTTATATGAAAGAATCATTTAAAGAATTTTATGATTTTTATAAGAAGGTAGGAATTGAAAGAACATTATTTAAGAGTGAATATTCATTAGAAGAAGCAAATACATATAAAGTTGAAATGTTATGTTTAGATGATGAAACATCAGAAAAATGTTTAGCGATTGTAAGTAATAATAAAGATTATGCTTATGTAAGTAGTGTAGATATAAGAGCATTTGAACTTTATTCAAAGAAAAACACAAAGGCAGTAGGAATATTAAAAGCATTAGAGTACTTAGGAATAGATATAAAAGATAGCTATGCTTTTGGTGATGGGAAAAATGATATAGAAATGCTTTCTACAGTTGGATGTGGAATAGCTATGGGAAATGCTTCAGATGAAGTGAAAAAACATGCAAATGAAATTACTGATACTGTATATAATGATGGAGTTGCAGTAGGTATTGAAAAATATGTAATTTAATATGATATAAAAGCTGTCTCTTTAAGACAGCTTTTTATTTTGAAATATTTTATAATTATATATGATTAAAGCAAAAGAGATAGAAGATAAGCTAGAGGAGTAAAATATATGATGGAAGAAAAAGTAGTTGCATTTTTACGAGGAGTAAATGTAGGTGGGAAAAATAGAGTTATAATGAGTGAATTAAAGAAAGCTTTAGAATCAAATGGATATATAGATGTAAAAACATATATACAAAGTGGAAATATTATACTTTAGAAGATTGTTTCATTTCTTTATCTAAAAAGTAAGATATTAAAGTTCTAATTATAACTAAAGTACCTAATATAAGAAGATCTTGTAAATCAGGCTTTATTATAGAGCGAATTATATCGCTAGCTATTAAAATTTCAAAAGATAGAAGTATATATGAAGCAATTTGATTACGTAAATTTTTATTGTTTTGAGAAAGCGAGTTTAAATCATTAGATTTTAAGCTTGCTTTAATAAAATAAAAGGTAGTTAAGCAAACACCAAAAATAAGAATGATAATAGCAATACCATCCATTATAAGAATTATTTTTTCCATAATACTTTCAATAGTCATAATTTCAATTCTCCAAATTAAATATTTAAAGGTATTATTAGTAAAAATGGATAAATATATTCAAAAAAATGAATTTTAGTAATATTATTAATTATATAAATAAGTTTGGATGTGAGAAAAGATGAATGAGATTAAAAGTTTAGAAAATATAGAAATTGAAATAAATGAAGAGTTAAATTATAAAGAGATAGAAGAAAAGTATTTAGTTAATAATAAATTAATTACTAATTCTGAAAGTGGAAATCTTTTAAATGAGTTGAAAATAGCATTAGAAGAATGTGAGAAGTTTTACTTTAGTGTAGCATTTATTAATTTTAGTGGAATACAACTTTTATTAGATTCATTTAAAGAAGCAGAGGAAAGAGGAGTAAAAGGAAAAATTATAACCTCTACATATTTAAATTTTACAGAACCAAAAGCTTTAAAAAGGTTAGATGAGTTTAAAAATATAGATTTAAAAGTATTTGTAGCTAATGAAATTGGATTTCATACTAAAGCATATATTTTTGAGAATAAAGAAGAGTATAAGATTATTATAGGGTCATCTAATATTACTCAAAGTGCTCTTAAAAGCAATATTGAATGGAATGTTCTTGTTATTTCAAAAAGAGAAGATTCTTTTATTAATGAAGTGATTCTAGAGTATAAAAAGCTTTGGGAGAGTACAGAAGTTGTTAATGAAGAATTTTTAAGTAAATATGAGAAGTTCTTAAGTGAAATAAAGAAAGTTTATGAAAAGGAAGCATTAATTTTTGAAGATTATAATGTGATAAAGCCAAATAGTATGCAGAGCAAGGCTACTCTAAATCTTCAAAGACTGAGAGCAGGGGAAGAAGATAAGGCTCTTGTAATTGCAGCAACAGGAACTGGAAAAACATATATGTCTGCATTTGATGTTTTAAATTATAAGCCTAAAAAGATGCTTTTTTTAGTACATAGAGAAGATATTTTAAGAAAAGCTAAAGAAACTTTTACTAAGCTTGTTAAAAATAAAAATTTGAATATGGGATTATTAACTGGGACAAGTAAAGAAATAGATGGAGATTATTTATTCTCAACTATTCAATCTATGAATAATAGCTTAGATGAATTTAAAAGGGATGAATTTGAATATATTATTATTGATGAAGCTCACCATGCATCTAGTCCAAGTTATACAAAGGTTTTAGAATACTTTAATCCTAAATTTTTATTAGGAATGACTGCAACTCCTGAAAGAAGTGACAATGGAAATATATTTGAAATATTTGATAATAACATTGCTCTAGAAGTAAGACTTCATGAAGCTTTAGAAGAAGATTTAGTTATTCCATTTCATTACTTTGGGATAACTGATATAGAAGGAATTGATCTAAGTAATATTAAGTTAGATAATATTGCAGAAGTTTCAAAAAGATTGCAGATTAATAGAAGAGTTGAATTTATAGTAGAAAAGATGAATTTTTATGGATATGATGGACAAGTTCAAAAATGCATAGGATTTTGTATAGATATTAATCATGCAAAATATATGACAAGTGAGTTTAATAAACGAGGAATAGAAAGTATCTGTTTAACTGGTGAAGATTCTGGAGATAAAAGAGAGGAAACTATAAAAAGATTAGAAAGTGATGAAGATAGTTTAAAAGTTATTTTTACTGTAGATATATTTAATGAAGGAGTTGATATCCCTTCTGTAAATCAAGTATTAATGTTAAGACCAACAAGTTCACCAATAGTTTTTATACAACAATTAGGAAGAGGTCTTAGAAAACATAAAAGCAAAGAGTTTTTAACAGTATTAGATTTTATAGGAAATCATAATAAAGCATTTTTAATTGCAATAGCTTTAAATGGAAGAAGATATTATGATAAAGATAGTTTAAAGGTAGCAGTAGCAACAGATTTTGCAAAGATAAAAGGATGTACTAATATTCAAATGGATAGAATTTCACAAGAGAGAATATTAGAGCAGTTAAATAATGAAAATTTTAATTCTTTAAAATATTTAAAGGAAGAATATATGGAATTTAAAAAGGAAAGAGGAGAAAAGATTCCATACTATTTAATGGATTATATAGAATATGAAGGAGCACCAGATCCACTTAAATTTAGTAATTATCCAGAAAGTAAAACTTATTTAGGCTTTATAGCTAAAGTAGAAAAGGATGTGACTTTAGAGAAATATATTAAGGATGACAAGTTTATAAAATTTTAAAAAGAGATATCTATTAAATTAGGGATAAAAAGACCACATGAGTTTGTTTTACTAAAAGCTCTTTTAAAAAAATCATATATAACTTTAGAAGAGGGAAAAAAAGAAGTATTAAAATATTTAGATGAAGTGGATGATAAAACAGTAATTCATGCTATGAAAACTTTAAGTCAAAATTATTATGATTCAGGGGAAGTAAAGGCATATACAAAAATGTTCCAGTTTAGAGAGGATAAATTAATAAGACTTTTAGATTTTGAAAGATTGATAAATAAAAAGGAATATAGATTATATATAGAAGATGTTATAAATTATGGATTAGTAAGATATGAAAGAGAGTACGGAAGTGAAAATTATGGAGTTCCATTTTTAAAAAGATATGCTCAATATGGAATGAGGGAGGCAGCCCTTTTATCAAATTATGAAAAGATGCATAGTTCTTTTAGAGGGAGTGGACTTATAACTAATGGAAAAGAATATTTTTTATTTATAGATTTGCATAAGGAAGAGGATATAAAAGAAAGTATTAACTATAAAGACGAATTTAAAAGTAGAGATATTCTTCAATGGGAATCACCTAATAGTACAAAACAAGACTCAGAAAGAGGAAAGGATATCATATTCAATACGAAAAGAGGCGTTAATCTTCACATATTTATAAGGAAGTATAAAAAAATAGATGGAGAAGTACAATCTTATATTTATATAGGTAGAGGAAATGTTGTAGAATATAAAGGAGAAAAACCTATAACAGTTTTAATAAAACTAGAGAATAAGGTTCCTGTAAATTTATATAGAGAATTTGTAGAGAAAGTATAAAACGGAGGAAGAAAAATGAAAACTATAAACGTAGTAGCAGCTATTATAAGAAAAGAAGATGAGATATTTATAACACGTAGAGGATATGGAGAATTTATAGATATGTGGGAATTCCCAGGTGGAAAGATTGAAGATGGAGAATCAAAAGAAGAAGCTCTTATTCGCGAAATAAAAGAAGAACTTGAATTAGATATAAAGGTTTCAGATTTTGTAACTAAAGTAGAATATGATTATGATACATTCCATCTTTCTATGGATTGCTTCCTATGCGAAGTAATAGGAGGAGAGCTAAAATTAAATGCACATAATAAGGTTAAATGGGTTACTTTTGATAAATTAGAAAATCAAAAGTGGGTTCCAGCGGATATAGCAGTAATAGAGCCTTTAAAAAAATTAAAATAAAAGGAATGAAAAAAGAATCAAAATTATTTGATTCTTTTTTTTATTTCTCATAGTTAGCACCTTTATTAGACTATTATTTATAATATATTCAATTAAATAAAAATGGTATAAAAGATATTTAATACTATATAAAGAGTTTACAAATATTAAATTAAATGGTATTATAAGGATGAGAGGTGAGAGAAATGTGGGAAAGAAAATTTTCAAAGAGATGGAAAATGCAAATGGGGATGAAAATAGGAGTAGTATTTTTAATAGTATTTATAATAGATAGATTAATATATAGAAATGAAGAATTATATATGATACCATTTTTTGTAACAATATTTTCTGTAAGTGAGCTTTCTTCAGAAATAACAAATGATAATAGAAATATAGATAGTAGAGATATTAATGTATTTTGGATTTTAAATGGGAAAAGTGAATCGCTAGGAGAAGGGGAAAAACTTAGAATTAATAATTATTTAGAAGGCAAAAATAAGTTTTCAGGTAATTGGAATTTATTTTTTTTAATACTACTTATAGTTGGAGTAAAAGATGCAGTGCTTCCATTAATAATAGGTATGATAATTGCAGATAAAGAAATGTTTAATGGTGTAGATAGGGTATTTAAAAATTACACTAAAATAACAGGTGTATGTAATGGTATAGGAAGACAAGGGAGAAAAAATAGAGAAGATTTATATTATGTTAGTGTAATAGATTATGTTAATAAAAAAGAAGTAATTTTAACATGTGAAGAAAGAGATTTATATAGATTTAGAGTAGAAAGAGAATGCACTTTTGTATATGGGAAAATATCTAAAGAGCTTCTATACTTATATTAAATAATTTATATAGGTATAAATATTAATAAATAGAAAATATTAAATATAAATCC
This sequence comes from uncultured Clostridium sp., assembly GCF_947072515.1. GTDB lineage: Bacteria > Bacillota > Clostridia > Clostridiales > Clostridiaceae > Clostridium. The sequence goes on along the minus strand of NZ_CAMTIG010000010.1, from coordinate 44,346 downwards.
AATTTATTGTAAATTAGGATGATATAATTTATATATTAAAATGAAGTCTTTATTGGATAGGAGGAATGAAATATGAGTACTATTTTAAATTCATTTGCTTATGGAATTGGAGAGGTACTAGGATGTGGAATCATTCTTGGAATAGTATATATTGGTTATTTAGCAATGAAGAAATATAAAATTAAAAATCTATGAAATAAAGAATAAAGCTAGGAAATTCCTAGCTTTATTTTTATAGTGAAGAAATTAAGCATAAAAAAGGTTCAGATGCATTGATTTCTTTTATATTTTTAAAGTTTGTTTGATCTAAAGTTTTTAAAATATCATCTTTTTTTACAAAATGATGATGAGAGCCTTCCTTCCAGTCACATATTAATAGTTTTCCTGTAGGCTTTAAGATTCTTTTCACTTCTTTTAATAAGATTTCAGGATTAAGAAGTTCATGATAAACTGCAATCATAAATACAAGATCAGCAGAATTATCTTTAGCTGGAATTTCATTTTCTGGCATTAACTTAACACTGTATCTAGAATTTAATTTAGGTACTATATTTTCTGTGGTCCAGTTTAACATGTCTTGTGAAATATCAAATCCAATACATGTTGAAGATGGTAATTTATCTAATATAGCTTGGGCAAAAAATCCAGTCCCAGTACCAATATCAACTAAAGTACTATTTTTAGGTAAATCTAGATTTTTTATCAAAAGATCTAAGTCTAAAGCATCTAACCTTTTAGGATTATTTAATTTTTCAAGTTTTTTTACATCAAATTTATGGTCACTCATAATAACTCTCCTTTAAATTTTATTTTAGTATTATTTTAACCTATAAAATAGAAATGATAATGAATAAAGGAAATATAAAGTGAAAAATTTATTTAATAGAAAAATGAAATAGAGAGTATTAAATGTAGATTTAATACTCTCTATTCATGTTTCATACATTTTAGGTAGATAAAGATAAGTATGAAAGGTAAAAGAATAGGACCTCCGATTAATAGATAAGGTAGAATAAAGGTTGGAAGATAGCTTGAGAAACCTATAAAAATAAAAAACGTAAGCATTAAGATTAGAGAAAATTTTCTTGAGCCATTAAGTTTTGTAAATTTATAGTTTACAGGTTTTAATAAAAAATTTGAAAGATATAGGATTATTCCTAATGAAGTGAAACTTTGACTAAGAGAAAAGAAGATTCCTTTTGAAAAGAAAATAGATAAAGTTATTCCTAAAAATAAAAGACTAGAAGCTATTTTTGTAATAATATCCATTTTCTTTTTGTATTTAATAAAACTTATAATTAAAATTAATGATAAAATTATCATTAAAATAGATAGTTTATTCATATGATAATGCTCCTTTATAATAAGATATTTTTATTATAAAGGATTTATTTTATTTGTTAAAATAAGAAAAATTAAATTAAAGATTTAAATAAGATTAAAATAAAATTAATTTAATAGTAAATATTATAAATGAATTAATTTTAATTAAAGAAAAATAGAAAGTGATATTAAATTCAGCATAATAATAAGACGATTGTTTATACTAAAAGATAATATAATTATAGGAGTTATAAAAATGGGAAATATATATAGTTTGACTATTATAAAATGTATAATTGGATTTTTGTTAGCATTACTTTTAAGTAAAATAATAGGGAGAAAAATTATTTCAAAAATGAATTTTGTTGATTTAGTTATGGGAGTATCTATGGGATCAATGATTGCTAATGCGGTTATTGATAAGGATTCACCTATACAATCTGAAATAATAGCATTAATTTTATTTGGAGCTTTAACTATAATTACTAGCTATATAAGTTTAAAAAGTATTAAGGCAAGAAGTATAATCAGTTCAAAACCTGTAATTTTAGTTAAAGATGGAATAATACTAAATAATAATTTATTAAAGCTTAGAGTTAGTATTGATGAGCTTATGATGAAGCTTAGAGAAAAGGGAACATTTAACTTAGAGGAAGTTCAATATGCAATAATGGAAGGTGATGGTCAAATTTCTCTTTTAATAAAAGCAGAAAAGAAAGCTATAACACCTTATGATATGAATATAGAAGTAAATAGTAGTGGATTATTGAAAGATTTAATAATAGATGGAATTTTAATAGAAAAAAATTTAGTTGCAGAAGGGTTAGATTTTGAGTGGCTAAAAGAATATTTAAATAAAAATAAAATAAAAGATATATCTGAAATATTTTATGCTGGAATAGATTCAAATAAAAAAATTGTTATATCACAAAAGATAAAATACTAGGAATATAATTTATTATCCCTTGAAGCTGGATGAACAAAGTCTAGAATTAAGAAAAAAATAATAATATAGCAAAAGCAATGTAACACTTGATATTTACTAAGGTTACATTGCTTTTGCTATATTTATATATTACCATAAATTTGCCAAAAAATCAAGTCTGGAAAGGTTTTGAAAGAAGGTGTAAGATAGGTTAGAGGTGATGTATATGGAAGAAAAAATTATGGTAACTATTCAAAATATGCAGAAACAGAAAATGATATCTAATATAAAAGAAAGCAATAAATTAACTATGGAATATGGAGTAGTTTTATCAGACAACCAAATTGAAAATTTAATTAATAAAAGGTTTGAAAGTTTAAAGAGTACTGGAAGAATGGAAATAGGTAATGGAGTGCTGAAGGAGTTAATAGATGCATTTTGTGATTCACCTTATATTATGCAAGAAAATTATGAAGAAACTTTAGAAGAACTTCAAGATATTTTCTATTTCTTTAAGGGAGAAGCAATGGAGCAAATTGCAGATGATGAACTAATTCAGTTTATGAAAGAATATTTTAATGGAATGTGTCAAGGATCAGTAGAATATTTAGCAGGAACAAATCTTGAAGAGCTTTGCCGTAATACTAGATATGGGCTTAGACATAGAAAGGAATAGTTTATGTTAGAAGAGGATAGAGATATATATTTAGAAGTATTTAATGATACGAATATAAGAGATATAAAAAATGATGATTTAGAAATTATAAAAATAAGGCTATGGGAACTTCTTGGTAAAAGAATAGAGAGATATACAATGGGTGATAGTAGTTCTGTACCTGTAGAAATAGGAGAAGAACTTTTTAAATCTATTTGTTTTTCATTAAAAAGAGAGATAAAGGATTTTAGAAAAATATTAGTTATTGATGATTTAGAAGAGGAATTAAAGAAGTCATGGAAAGGCTTTGAAAGGGATATAGAAGAGGGAAAGAAGTTATTGCAAAATGTGATACAGGAAGATTTAGGTGTAGAGAATCAATCATATGAAGATACTCTAATAGAAATTGCATTAGGATTTAAGAAGTATGATTATAAATTTTTGGCACAAGAAATAGAATGTAGTATAGATTATCAACTTGCAAATCCCATATCAGAAGAGTTATTGGGAATTGAGTATATAAAAAAATATCTTGGAAGTTTATTAATTGAAAATAAATTTTGCAATAAATTTCAGAAAGAAAAGGTTGAGTTACTTTTAGAAAATTATTGCGAGGATTATGTAGGGCTATTGATTAACATATTTGAACCAATATTAACTAATGCAATTGGATTAGCCATTTTAAATGAAGATATATTTATATTAGAAGTAACAGAATTTCAAAGAAGAAGATTATTAAAGATTTTTGAAAATAATAATATTGAAGAAATTATGATTAATGGGACAGAAAAAATATGTAGATATTTAAAAATGGAAGAAGAAAAAGAATATATTAGAAAGGTAACTCTTAATATTGTGTCTAGGGTTCAAGAGGGAGTTAGAAACAATAATTTAGATAAAGTGTTTTTAAGTTTTGAAAAAGAAATTTTAGAAGAAAAATTTTTTATAGATAATGAAAAAATGGAAGATGATAAGTTGAGAGAAATAATAGAAGAGATAAATAATTGTAAATGTGTCGATGATAAATTAATTATAGTAAGGGATGAAATAAGAAGCTTAGAAGATTTTATAGAAATATTGAACAATTGCGTATGGAAGGATGAAATAGATGAGTTTATAAGAAAACTTAGAATTGAAGAGAAGATGTTATTAGAATATTATATAAAAAATAATAGGGGAAAGTACGAGTCTGATACAGAGTGGGAAAGAAAATTAATAAATAAAAGAGGTTGAAAATAAATCAACCTCTTTTATTTATATATTTTTAGATATATGACCTAATGTTTCAATTTTTCTGTCTGTAATCGAATTTTGAACATCATTAGAGAAACATAAATTAACTAATAATTCATAAAAGTGTTTTTCTTCAAAAGTACCTGATTTTTTTGCTAGATTAATAAGGTCATCAGAAGAATACATTAAAAAATCTTTATATAAGTTCATAAAAACCACCTCTTAAATAAAAAAATTATAATAACTTAAATGAAATACTAGTATTTCTATAAATCTATTATACAACGATTACAAAGGTAATTGTATACGTTTAACATAATGTTAAATAAAATTTAAACTTTGAGAGGAAAAGGATATAAGAATAAAAAGAATTTTTAAATAAATTAATATATATAAATTCTTTTTACATTATAAAGAAAGAATTAGAGAGAATCAGAGCTAATTCGTAAAATACTTCCATTTAATATTTTCCATACAGAATCTATAATTTTCTCAGGAGAGTCTTGCATTCCTTCTTCAATCCAATTTATTAGTAATGTTGTAAAACTTAAAGTATAAAATTTTATAAGGAAATTTTTTTTATCATTAGGAAGATTAATATAATGGGATTCTTGTTCCATTACAGGCTTAATAGAGTCCATAAGAATAGAATTTAAAAATTTTTCTAAGTATTCACGTCTAGAATATTTTATTATTGAAATGCTTGTCTCTTTATTAGAGTAGAAATAGTCAAATAAATCTAATAAACCTTTTTGCCAATGGTCAAAATCCATATAAGGTTCTATTTTATTTTTAATTTCAGTTTGGTAACTCCATTCTAATAAGTCATAGATATCTTGAAAATGTCTGTAGAATGTTCTTCTACTTAGACCACACTCTGTAGATAATTCTTGAATAGTTATTTTATTTATTGGTTTTACTTTTATATGAATTTTTAATGCGTTAGAGAAAAGTTCCTTTGTCATATTTGAAATCACTACACTTTGCATATAAACACCACCTTTAATAAAAATGCACAATATTCTATATTTGTGACAAGTTGCCACAGAATGTTTAAATTGATTATTTCAATGATATTACCAGAGAGATATAATGTCAATAAGGGATAAGTAAACAATTTCAAAAAAGAATGGAGGATATGAAAATGGGTAATTATAGAAGAAATAAAACTAATATTCCAGAAGGAATAGAAAACAAAAAAGCTTATTTAGTTGGTGGTGGAATTGGTTCACTAGCGGCAGCCTTTTATTTAATGAGAGATGGACATATGAAAGGTGAAAATATAACCATATTAGAAAAATCTTCTATTGAAGGTGGCTCTATGGATGGTTCAGGAAATGCGGAAACAGGGTATGTATGTCGTGGTGGAAGAGAAATGGAAGAGTTCTATGAATGTACATGGGATCTTTTTGCAGATATTCCAGCCTTAGAAAAACCAGGTTACTCAGTATTAGATGAATTTAAAGAATTAAATGATGCAGATCCAAATTCATCAAATTGTAGATTAATTCATAACTGTGGAGAAAAAATTCCAGTTGACAATGTAGGATTAGAATCTATTCATACAAAAGAAATGATGAAGCTATTTTTAGCTACAGAAAAGGATTTAGGCAATATAACAATTGAACAATTCTTTGATAAAACTTTTTTTGAAACTAAATTTTGGTTCCTTTGGGCATCAATGTTTGCTTTTGAACCTTGGCACAGCGTTGTTGAAATGAAACGTTATATGCATCGTTTTATTCACGCTCTTCCAGGGTTCAGCGATATGAGCTGTTTAGTATTCCCAAAATATAATCAATATGAAACATTTATAACACCACTAACAGATTATTTAAAAGATAAAAATGTTAACTTTACTTATAATACTGAAGTTGTAGATTTAGATATTGATATAACAGAAACTGAAAAAGTTGTTACTAAGATTCATTTAAATTTAAATGGAGAAAAAACTTTAATAAATGTAAATAAAGATGATGTAGTAATGATAACAAATGGATCAATGACTGAATGTTCTGATATGGGAGATAATAAAACAGTACCAAAATTAAGAAGAGACTTAGGTTCAGTATGGAGTCTATGGAAAAATATAGCTGAAAAAGATAAAGCTTTTGGTAATCCAGATGTATTCTGTGGTGATGTAGATAAATCAAAATGGGAATCATTTACTATAACATGTAAAGATTCTAAGTTAGTAGATAAAATTCGTGAATTAACAGGAAGAGATCCTCACTCAGGAAAAACAGTTACTGGTGGAGTAGTAACTATGGTTGATTCTAATTGGTTAATGAGTATAACTTGTAATAGACAACCACATTTTAGAACTCAACCAGATGACGTAATTGTATTATGGGCATATGGATTATTCTTAGATGTAGAAGGAAATTATATAAAGAAAAAAATGGTTGACTGTACAGGTGAAGAGTTATTAAAAGAATTACTATATCACTTAGGTCTTGAAAATGATATAGATGAAATACTAGAAACTGATAAAGTTATACCTGTTATGATGCCATATATAACTTCACAGTTTATGCCTAGAGTTTTAGGTGATAGACCAAAAGTTGTACCAGATGGTTCAAAGAACTTAGCATTTTTAGGACAATTCTCAGAAATACCTGGAGATGTTGTATTTACAGTCGAATATTCTATTCGTTCAGCTATGATGGCAACTTATGAACTATTAAAAGTTAATAAAGTGGCACCAGAAATGCATCCTTCACAATATGATATTCGTGCATTATCTAATTCTATGAAAACTTTAAATTGTGGAAGACAAATACCAGGAGAAGGAATAGTTAAAAAACTTTTAAAAGATACAACATTAGATGGGTTAATTTAGAAAAAAATTGAAAATAGGGAAATTTAAAAAGGTTGGGACTTACAATAAGTCCCAATCTTTTCGTGTACTATAGAATATAAAGTTTAAATAGGTAGGAAAAAAAGAAAAATTTTATAAAATATTAACTTTTATTTAATAATATGTTAAAATTAAATTAAGTTAAAATTAGTTTTTTATGGGGAGTGGGTATGAGAGTAAATTTTAATGTTAAAGAGACAATGCTAAAAAAAGATTTGAGAAAAGAAAATGAAATTATCCTAAAAAAAATAATTTTAGGAGAAAAATATCATGGAAAAGATAGTCTGATACAAAATATGATTAGTGTGGGAATATTTATATTTAGTATTTTTATTTTTTATATTTCCATAGGAATTTATAATAAAGAAAAAATAATATTTATAGCATTAGGAGTACTAATTTCAGCTATTGGCGTAATTTGTTCTTTTAAATATAGGGACAAGTTCTTGGTTGATTATATTGAGAGAGAAAGATTTAAGACTATAAGACATAGAAATAAAGATATCCTTTTGGCAACGGGAAATGATAAAAAAGAATCTTTTTCAGTATATGGAATTTTAGAAGTAAAAGATGAGTTTATAGAAATAACATTTGATAAAATAAAAAAAGTTTATGGGATAGATTCTCTAAAGAATGTGATAGTAGAAAATGAAAATGTAGTATTAGAGTTTAAAACTATCAAATATTTTATTGATAGAAATATGTTTAGAGAAGAAGAGATAGATGAGCTTAAAAATTTAATTAAATTAAAGAGAGAAAAAGCGCCTTATGAAATAAGAGAAAAAATAATAGAAGAAATTAATTTTAAAAAATACATATTAGGGGAAAAAACAGAAATAAATCCAATAGAATTTGAAGCTAATATAAAAAAAGAAATGAAAAAAGAAAGATTAGTAGTAAAGGAAATTAGTTGTTTAGGATTAATAATAGTATTATTAGGAATGAGTGGATTAAAAAGTGATTTTTTTAGAGTAGGAATATTCTTAATACTCTTTTTTATAATTACACCAATTATTATTGCATCAGAAGATATTAAAATAAGTGGACTGAATAATGTAAAAGAAAAAAATAAATTTATGTCAAACTTAAATTTGAGAAATATGAAAATTTATTTAGGTGAACTAAGAGCATACATATTTATTGGTGATGATATAACAGTAATAAATAGAGAAGATTTAGATATTATAAGGAAAGAGGAAAGTATACAGATAAGGTTATTTAATGAAAAAGTGTTTGAATTTGTAGAAGAAAAAAATGGGAAAGTGCTTTTAGAGTTAAATAAAAAAATGGAGTTAGAAGAATATCTAGAAAAGGGCAAGAGAGATGCAAATAGTAAATTTAAAGAATTATATTCTAATAGTAAAGTGAAAAAACTGGCTATAATATATATAACAGCATTACTTGTTTTAGGGAAAACAAGTGTAAAAGGATTTATAGGAGCAGTATTTATTATAATAGGATATAGTATTTTTTATATTAATGGAATGAGACAAAAAAAGAAAATAGATAAAGGCTTCAAAGATATACAAAAAGTTTATGGGAAAAATGAAGAAGAAATAGAAGTAAATATTAAAATATATAAAGAAAAAATTATAATACAGAAAAATATGGAGTACTTGAGAAGTATTTATCCTATAGATGCAATTGAAATAGGAGAAAAGAAAATTATATTTGGGGATAATCTAGAGATAGATAAAGAAAAATTTAGTGAAGAAGAATTAAAGATATTGAAGAATTTAGAAAAGGAGAATACTATACTAGATAGAAATAAGGAAATTAATATACAAGGTAGATATTTAAGTGAAGTTAAAGAAAGTATAGGGAAAATATTTAGAAAAATTATTATAAACTTAGTTAGAGGGACATTTTTAGTAGGAGTAATATTAAGTATAGGAATAGGAATTAGTATAGAAAGAGCCATGGGAATTGGAGTTTGTATAGGTATTTTTCTTATGTATATAATATTAATGAAATCAATTAAGAGTGAGTATTTAGAAAATATAAATAGTGATATAGAAATGTTTATATGGAAAAATAAATTGTATATAGAAGATGAAAAAAAATTAGAGGAATATGATTTAAAACGATTAATGATAGAAGAAGAAGGAGAAAATCTTATTATAAGGGATGAAAAAAACAAATTATTATTAATTAATGGTAATGATGAAATAAGAAAGCATTTGTGGAGAATGCAGTGGGAAGCGTAAAGCTTCCCTTTTTTATTTAAAATGTTAATTAAATTATAGAAAGATGAATAAATTAAATAAATGTTAATATTTGGAGTGATTACTATAAGTTATTATATAAATAAAGGAGTGTATGTAATGCTTAATGAATTGATAAATAACTTTATGTATTATTTAGGATTTTTTATAGGAATAAGTGGAAGCGCTGTATTTTTTTATTTTATAGGAACGAAAATAAATAGAAAAAAAATGAAGAATTTAAATAAATAACATATTATATTGAGAAAAAATCGAAGTAATAAATAGTAAAAGAAATTATAGTAAATAAAAATCTAATGAGTTTATATAGAGAGTTCTTAGAAAATAAAAAACTGCAGCTAAAACTATAGCTGTGGTTTTTTTGCATAAAATTTTAAGAGTTATAAAAAATATAAATTGATGAAACTATAGAAAATATAGTTCATATAATATTTTAAGTCAAAAATAATATGGGGAATATTGAAATGAAAAGTATTTTACAAAGTCCAGTAACAATTTTAACTATCATATTGTTTATAGGAAGTATATTTTTAGAAACAGAGGGAAGTTATTTTATACAAGGAAGCTTACTTATAGTATTTATAATAAGCATATATTATGTGAGAAAAGAATATTTAAATGATAAAGAACGATGAATACTCTATCTTTTAGTAGATAGAGTATTTTTTTGTATAAAATATTTTTGAATTTATATTGACATTGAGAATTATTATCAATATAATAAGTGCGAATAAAAAATTAATAATATATGAAGAAGAGATGCTAAGGAGGATATATGAAGAAGAGATATTTGATAATTTTAATAATAATATTATCTATCATATCTATTTTTATAGGAGTGCAAGATATAAAAATAAATCATATTTTTAATTTAACTAATGAGCAACTTATGGTTTTAGGAGTGAGTAGAATACCAAGGCTTATAAGTATAATAGCTTCAGGTATGGGAATGAGTATATGTGGACTTATAATGCAACAAATAAGCAGAAATAAGTTTGTATCACCAACTACTGGGGCAACTATAGATGCAGCACAGTTAGGGCTAGTATTTTCATTAATGTTTTTACCTAATATAGGAATGGGTGGACAAGTTGTGATAGCATTTATTTTTTCACTTATTGGAACATTTATATTTATGAAAATTCTTAAAAGATTGAAGTTTAAAAATGCTGTATTAGTACCTTTAGTAGGTATAATGTTTGGAAATATAATAGGTTCAATAACAAATTTTATTGCATATAAGTATGATTTAATGCAAGATATAACAAGTTTTATGCAAGGAAATTTTTCAATGATTCTTAAAGGAAATTATGAGATGCTATATATAGTGATTCCATTTATTTTTATTGCATATATTTATGCTAATAAATTTAGCATTGCTGGTATGGGAGAAGATTTTGCAACAAATTTAGGATTGAATTATAGTAGTATCGTAAATTTAGGATTAGGGATTGTGGCTATAGTTACAGCTAGTATAGTAATAACAGTTGGAAGTATACCATTTATAGGACTTATAGTTCCAAATATAGTTTCTATGTATAAAGGCGATAATACAAAAAAGAATATTTGGTATACAGGATTATTTGGAGCAATATTTGTTTTGATTTGTGACATATTTTCAAGAGTGATTATATATCCTTATGAAATTCCTATTGGATTAACTGTAGGAGTTATAGGAAGTGTAATGTTCCTTTATATGATACTTAGGAGGAAAGTATATGCAGCTTAAGATAGAGAAAAATACGATGTTAAAAGAAACTAGACAAAAAAGAATTATTTTAATAATCATAGGCATGATTTGTATAACATCAATTATATATTTAACATTCGGTGTTAAGTTAGAAAATTTAGAATATGCTATGAGTCAAAGAATTCCAAAACTTTTGGCAATGATCTTAACTGGTGGGTGTATAGCTTTTGCATCAATGGTATTTCAAACTATAACAAATAATAATATTCTTACACCAAGTGTTTTAGGATTAGATTCTTTATATGTGCTTATTCAGACAGTAATAGTTTTTGTTTTAGGGACAAGCAATAAGTTTATAACTAATAAGAATTATAATTTCTTATTATCGGTAATTTCTATGATATTGGTATCCTATATCCTTTATAGAAAGCTTTTTAAAAAAAGTGGAAACAACATTGTATTTTTACTTTTAGTAGGAATGATATTTAGCACTTTATTTAAAAGCGTATCAAATTTTATGCAAGTAGTAATAGATCCAAATGAATATGCAGCACTTCAAAATAATTTATATGCAAGCTTTGGAAATATAAATACAGAAATACTTTTACTAGGAAGTGTAATGTTAATTATAGTAATTCCATTTATTTATGATGATATGAAATATTTAGATGTAATGGCATTAGGAAAGGAACATGCCATAAACCTAGGTATAGATTATGATAGAGTTTCAAAAAAAATGATTATATTAGTAGCGATATTAATATCTATATCTACGGCATTAGTAGGTCCAATAACATTTTTAGGATTAATTGTAGTAAATGTAAGTAGAAAGTTATTAAAGACATATAAGCATAGTTATTTAATAAGTACATCAATTTTAATAAGTATATTTATCATTATAGGAGGACAATTTCTAGTTGAAAAAATATTTACTTTCTCAACTACTCTAAGTGTGATTATAAATTTTGCAGGAGGAATATATTTTATATATTTACTTTTAAGGGAGGAAAAATAAAAAATGATAAGAATAAAAAATTTGATAAAAAAATATACAGATAAAAATGTTGTTGATAAAGTATCAGTAGATATAGAAAAAGGTAAGATAACTTCTTTTATAGGACCAAATGGAGCAGGAAAAAGTACAGTTTTATCAATGATTACAAGGCTTATGAAAAAAGATGGTGGCGAAATCTTAATAGAAGGTAAAAAATTAGATGATTGGAATAGTAAAGAATTATCAACTAAGATTGCAATTTTAAAACAAACTAATAATATAAATTTAAGATTAACAATAAGGGAACTAGTTAGTTTTGGAAGGTTTCCATATAGTGAAGGGAAATTAACAAAAGAGGATGAAAAATATATAGATGAAGCCATAGAATATATGAAACTTAAAGAAATAGAAGAGAAATATTTAGATGAGTTAAGTGGGGGACAAAGACAAAGAGCATATATTGCAATGGTTATAGCTCAAAATACAGAATATATATTTTTAGATGAACCTCTTAATAATTTGGATATGAAGCATTCTGTAGAAATGATGAAAGTCCTTAGAAATCTTTGTGATGAGTTAAAGAAAACAGTAGTATTAGTTATGCATGACATAAATTATACATCTTGTTATTCAGATTATATAGTAGCACTTAAAAATGGGAAGATAGCTAAAGTAGGTAGTAGAGAAGAAATAATAAAAAAGGATGTTTTAGAAGAGATTTATGAAATGGATTTTAATATTCAAAATATAAATGGACAAGAGATATGCGTTTATTTTTAATTGAGAAAGATAATCAATTTTAAAAGAAAATAGTTTATAAATAATATGATTAAAAGGAGAAGGGTAAAATGAATAAAAAGATAGGGATAATAGCAGGGGGAGCTGTAGCAGTACTTTTTGGAGGGGCTTTATTATTTTCAAATAAGGAAAAAGAAGATAAGGAGGAGAAAACTAAAGCTGTAGTTAAAATAGAGCATGAAGTAGGGACAACAGAAGTTAATGAAGAACCTAAAAGAATAGTAGTATTCGATTTTGCAGCATTAGATACATTAGATAAATTAGGGATAGAGGGTATTGTAGGCATACCAAAATCTTCAACAATACCAGAATATTTAAGTAAGTATAAAAGTGATGAATATGAAAGTGTTGGGGGGCTAAAAGAACCAGATTTAGAAAAAATAAATGAACTAAAACCAGATTTAATAATAATAAATGGAAGACAGCATAGCTTTTATGAAAAATTATCTCAAATAGCACCAACAATATCTTTAGCTAAAAAAGATGGGGAATATATAGAATCAACTACAAAGAATCTTAAGTATTTAGGTGATATATTTAATAAAGAAGATGAGATTTCAGAAGAATTAAAGAAAATTAATGAAAAGGTAGAAGATATAAATAAAAAGGTGAAAGAAAATGGGTATTCAGCAACTACAATAATGGCTAGTAATGGTGAATTAAGTGTATTTGGAAAAGAATCAAGATTTGGTGTAATTTATAATGAACTAGGGTTTGAAAATACTGATGAGAATGTTAAAGCAGCAGATCATGGACAGACTGTCTCGTATGAATATATAAAAAATCAAAAAGCGGATTATATGTTTGTTATAGATAAAGGTGCTATAACTAATGATAAAAAAACAGCTAAAGAATTATTGAATAATGAATTAGTTAACTCAAGTGAAGTGTATAAAAAGGGAAATATAATATATTTAAATACAGTAGCTTGGTATATTAGTGATGGAGGAATTCAATCAACATATATAATGTTAGATGAGATAAATAAAAGTATAAATAAATCTTAAAACTAAAAGCATATAAAAAATAAATTTAATAGATAATATCTTTTAATAAGTTAAATTCTTGAAAGTACTACATAGCCTCATAATAGGTTATAATAAAAAATATATAATTAATAAGGTGAGGTGTAGATAAGTATGGAAAAGAAAATAGTAAAAGATATATTATTTTTAAATCAAAAATCAAAAATAGCTACAAAAGAAGATATAAATGTTGTTAATGATTTAATGGACACATTAAGAGCAAATTTAGATAGATGTGTTGGGCTTGCAGCAAATATGATAGGGGTAAAAAAGAGAATATTAGTCTTTTGTATAGGACCGGTTATAATTCCTATGATTAATCCTGTTATATTGAAAAATGAAGGAGAGTATGAAACAGAAGAGAGCTGTCTTTCATTAATTGGATTTAGAAAAACAAAAAGATATAAAAAAATAGAAGTAGAATATTTCGATAAAAACTTTAAAAAACATAAAGAAATATATACAGATTTTCCAGCACAAATAATTCAGCATGAAATGGATCATTTTGAAGGAATAATAATTTAAATAAAATGCTATGTCGCTAATTTGGCGATATAGTGTTTTTTTATTTAATTAAAGTATTTAAACATACATAAGAAGATTTAAATTCATAATAAAAATTGAAAGTTAGATTGAATTAAAATAAAAATATATTGAAAAACAATAAAAAATATGTATAATAAATATTGTAAAAGGAAATGGGGGAACAAAAGATGAAAAATTTTAATTCAAAAATTTTAAATTTAATTTTAATTATTGGAATTGTAGTAACCATAGCATTATTAGTTTGGTTACCCTTTATTGTAGGAGCTTTTATAAAAGTGTCTATGATAAGTAGAACAGGAAGTAATACCTTCTTAATTTTATTAATATCAGGATATTTGTTAGGAATACCATATGTTATAGCATTATTTAAATTAAGAAGATTAGTAAGTTTAACAATGAAAGATGAAGCTTTTTCAGAAAAGAGTATAAAAATTCTAAAGGTTATATCAATATTATCTTTTTTAGAGATTATAATTTTTATATGTTGTAGTAATTTTATGAAGTATAATATAATTGAATTTCATGATGCATTATTAGTTGGACCTACAGTTGTAATTGGATTTATTTGTATAACTATCGGATTATTATTTGCAGTACTTGCAACGGTTTTTAGTAATGCTAGAAAAATAAAAATTGAAAATGATATGACCATATAGAGGAGGAAAATCATGCCCATATTAGTGAATTTAGATATAGTGATGGCTAAAAGAAAAATAAGTTCAAATGAACTTTCAGAAAAAGTAGGAATAACAAAAGCAAACTTATCTATCTTAAAAAACAATAAAGCGAAGGCAATAAGATTTTCTACATTAGAATCTATCTGTAAAGTATTAAATTGTCAGCCAGCCGAAATTTTAGAATATGTAGAGGATGATGATAAAAGATTAAAATAAAGAAAAAAATACATTTAATATACGTAATAAATAGAATTATGAGTGAAAATAAAAAAGCTACAATCTTAACTTTAAAGGTTAAGATTGTAGTTTTTATACGTAGAAATTTATATATTTTAAATTAATAGTATGATAACTATAATTTAAATTTTATCATTTGAAAATTTTAACATCGTCTGTAAAAAAACGTCCAAGATATCTTTTAAATGAAGATGTTTTAGGCTCGGTAGATGGACGCGCAAGATTAATTAGTTTTTTATCAAATTCCATATACTTGGTTTCCTCTTTAAGATATAAATCTAATTCTTTTTTCTTAATATCAGCATCTAGAATAATTTCAGTAGTAGCAGCAACTTCCTCTTCATACATGGCTGGAGCTTGTTCAATAGGTTCTGATTCTTGAATATCGCTACTACAGTCAATTAAAGTTGGTATTTCCTCGATAGTTATATTATTTTGGATTAAATCTTTTATATCTAAAGTAGGTTCTTCATGATCTTTGACTTGTAACATAAGATTACTTGCCTGTTCTTCTAAATAATCACCAATAGTTATTTCTTCTAAGTTAAGTATTTCATCTTCTAAATTTATGATTTCTTCTTTTAAGTTATTTAAATAGACTTTTTTATTATATTTTCTTTTTTTAATTTTTTTCTTTTTCATAATTCAATCACCCTTACATTTATGTTAAGTCTATTTTACCATTATTTGGTAAAAAATAAAAGTAAAAAATTAAATTAATTAGTAATTACATATAAAATGTGGAAAAAAGGAAGTTGTAAAATATGAAATTTATAAAAGTTGCAAAAAATGTACAAAAAATGAATAAAAGATGTACAAAAAATGAAAAAATATGGTAGTATAAAAAAGAAATGAAGTTTATAAAAGTGAGAAGTTATAAGAGTTAATAGATATTATGTATAGGGGATTTGAGGGGAATAAACATGAAAAAAGAGAAGATATATGTGGTTCTAACTAGAACAAACTCTGGTTTATCTAATGCTGTAAAATTGATAACAAAAGATAAATATACTCATGCAGCTATTTCATTAGATAAAGAATTAAATGAAATGTATGGGTTTAGCAGAAAATATACGTATAACCCTTTTATAGGAGTGTTTAAGAAAGAAAATGTAACAAAAGGATTATATAAGCATCAAAAAGTATTACCAGGCAGTATAATAGAAATAGAAGTTACAAAAGAACAATATATAAAATTTAAAACCATAATAGATGAATTTATAATAAATAGCTATAGATATAAATATAATCCAAAAGGATTGATTTACGTATTATTAAATAAAGAAATGAGTGTGGAAAACAAATTTTTATGTTCAGAATTTGTATATTACATTTTAAATCAGTGTGGAATTGTAGAATGGGATATGCCCGCAAATCTCATAAGACCACAACAACTATTAAATTTACCAGGAAGAATAGTTTATGAAGGTGATTTAAAAGAAATAATGTATGGTGAAAAAATGCCATACTTAGAAAAAACACAATATTTATTAGATATACAATAGATAAGAACAAGCTTAAAAGGCTTGTTCTTTTAAATTTTGAAATAAAATTTATAGAATAATGTAGTATAATAAGAGTAGTTAAAAGAAAAAATTAACGAAAGAAGATGATGGTATGAAATTGTTAATACATGTAGGGGAAATAGATAAGTGGAAAACAGCTATAGGAAATGCAAAAAATGCAAAGAAAATTAAAGAAGATTGTGAAATTGAAATAGTTGCTAATAGTGCTTCAGTAGTAGCGTTAAAAGAAAAAATAGCAGGAAATTTAGGGCTAATAGATGGATTTAAGGAATTAAAGGATTTAAATGTAAAGATAAAAGCATGTAATAATTCACTTAAAACTTTTGATTTAAAAAAAGAGGAACTTTTAGAAGAAGTAATAATAGTGAAAGCAGCAGTAATAGAAATTATGGAAAAACAACAAGAAGGATATTCTTATCTTAGAGTTTAAAAAATATAAAGCACTTTATTTAAATAAAGTGCTCTAATAATATGTACATTTAAATCCAAAAAGTAGGATAACTTCTTTTTTTACTAAAGTTATTTATGAATAAAGCTAAAATTACTATAATAATAGAACCTAAAAGAATTGGGTGAATTAAAAAGCCAAAGGTAGATTTCCCTAAAATAGTGACTATAGGATCAGCACCAGCAGGCGGGTGAGTAGTTTTAGTTAAAAGCATGGCACCAATAGCAAGCCCAACACCTAATCCAACAGACCAATAATTAGCACCAAAAATTTGATAAATAGATATTCCAATAAATGACGAAATAAGATGGCCACCTATAATATTACGAGGTTGTGATAGTGGAGCGTTCCAAACACCAAAGGCTAAAACACAACTGGCACCAAATGGTGCTACAATCCAAGGGGCAGAACTTTTGAAAGATAGATATCCTAAAATCGAAATAGTTATAAAACCACCTATAAAGCCAATAAAACTATCAGTAAAATTAACTTTGAGTGGTGAACGTTCATTAGTAATAAATTTTTTGAAATATAATTTCATAAGTCACTTCCTTATTTAAAATTGGATATTAAATATAACAAATTGCAAAAATGTTGGCAACTTAAATAAAGCTAAATAAGTAAAATGGTGGGAAGAAAATTTTAAGGATTAAAAAAGAGTATTAATTTATAATAAAGATAAACTATAATATATAAAAAAGATAATGAAAGGGAGTGGAAATTATATGTTTAGCAGAAGAGAATTAAAAATGAAAAAGGTTGGTATTGAACATTTAGAGCAGTACAATCAATTATTAAGATATGTTTTTCAAGTAACAGATTTAGATTTACAAAGAGTAGGTTGGGAAGAAAAAGAAATGATTAGAGCTAAATCACCTACATTAGTAAAGGCAGAAGTTTTAGGGTGGTTTGATAAAGATAAATTAATATCACAAGTAGCAGTATATCCAATGAAAGTTAGAATATTTGATAGAACTTATGATATGGGTGGACTTACAGGAGTAGGAACATATCCAGAGTATTCGAATCAAGGATTAATGCATAAATTATTATATCAAGCATTAAAAGAAATGAAAGAAAAAAATCAAACAATATCTTACCTTTATCCATACTCAATACCTTACTATAGAAGAAAAGGTTGGGAAATTATATCTGATAAGATTGTTTATGAAATCAAAGATTATCAATTACCAAAAAATAAAAGAGTAACAGGTGAAGTACAAAGAGTTGATGTTGAGGGTGAGGAAATAAAAAGGGCTTATGAAAGATTCGCTCTTCAAACTCATGGAGCATTAATAAGAGATGATTTAGCATGGAATGAATATTGGCTTTGGGATACAGACGACTTAACAGCAGCTGTATATTATAATGAGAAATATGAAGAAGAAGGATATGTTTTATATTGGATAAAAGATGAAGTTTTCCATATTAAAGATATGATTTTCGTTAATGAAGAAGCACGTCTAGGATTATGGAATTTTATAAGTGCACATTTTTCAATGATAACAAAGGTTGTAGGAAATACATTTACAGATGAACCATTAGCATTTTTACTTGAAGATGCAGATATAAAAGAAACAATATCACCTTATTACATGGCGAGAATCGTTGATTTAGAGGAGTTTATAAAACAGTATCCATTTAAACCAGATACAGTTGAAAGAAAATGGACTTTTGTAATGGATGATCCGATTTTATCATGGAATCAAGGAACATTTAAGTTAGAAATTGATAATGAAGGAAAAGGAAGCATTGCACGTGTAAATGAAAAGACAACGGATAAAATAGATATACAAACAATGACAACAATGCTACTTGGGTATAAGAGTCCAGATTATTTATATAAAATAGGAAGGCTTTCATGTGATAGAAAGACTTTAGATATGTTAGAAGACTCTATAGAACAACAAGCAGCATATTTTTCAGATTATTTTTAAATAAGATAACAAAGCTAGAAAAGTATTTTACTTTTCTAGCTTATTTTTTGTTTATTTCTAATAGAAATAATTAAAAGGAAAATTTAGTATAAAATAAAGTTAAAATAATATTTCTAGAAGAGAGAGTGTGTGTGCTTTGCAGCTATAAAAGTATGGGGATTTAATACAAAATAATTTATGGGTTTTGTGATATAATAAAAGAAAAATATGTAAAGAAAGAAGTAATATGGTATGGGATTTTATTACGAAAATAAATTGTTGGTTTTCAAAATAGAAGCTAAATTACATAGAAAGGTAGTTTTATATTATAGAAATTATAAAAAGCACATACATTTAAAGCATGGAGAGATAACATTAAAAAAAATAGTAGATATATTAGAAAATCCAGATTATGTATATAAATCATCTAGAAAATCAGAAGTTTATTATTATGAAAAAAATTATAATGGAAAGATATTAAGAGTTGTTATAAAGAGCTATAAAAGAAATGTTAAATGCGTAATTACAGCATATAAAGTTGAGGTTACAGAAAGATTTACAAGCAAGCATATATATTGTGTATATGATAAAGAAGTAGATGAGGAAAGAAAAAAAGAAAAGGATGAATTAAAAGAAGATTGGGATTATTTTTATGAATTGTTTAATGTGAAGAAATAAGACTTCACATAAAGTTAACAAGTATTTATTTGAAAAAAAGGTATAAAAGAGATATACTGATAACAGAAAGAAAAAAAGTAAATAATAGGTTATGAAGTTAACCTTTAACCGCTATAAGCTAATGACTTCTACATATATAAAGATTACACGTGTAGATATTATTGGCTTTTTTTTGTATTTCTAAAAATTTATCATGATGAATTTAAAAAAATAAATTTAGAGGTGAAAAAAATGAGTAATACAGGAGATAGAAGATATAAAGAGGAAATGGTTATTAAAAAAAGAGTTAAGCTAGATGAAATTAGAAAAGAAGAAGAAAAGGCTGAACATAAACTCGAAGGAAATAAATATAATCATAGAAAACATTAAATTTTATTGAGGTGGTAAAGATGGAAGAGTTAACAAAAGTAGAAATTTTAAAAGTTTTTGAAGGTGAAGATAATTTAGAAAATTTTCATAAGTACCTTAAGGAATATGGAATAGAAGATGATTTGAATGATGTAACACTTAAACATACAAAAAAGAGGTTAGAGACTCTTTTAGCAATAGCAAATGAAGGAGCAGATCCAGAGGTTGCTAGTAAAAAGGATTTATTCAAGAGATTATTAAATAACCTAAATGATGTTAAGGAAAAAAGAGCAGAAAGTGAAGCAATACGTGATATTTACGCTCATGAAGGCATTGTAGAATATATGGAAATTAGAGATTTAGATAAAGAAATAAAAAATGTTTTAAGAAAATATAAAAAATATGAGAAGTTTAAAAAACATGAAGAAAAAATAGCAGATAAGTGGATAAATACACTGGGAAAATAAGTTGATAGATAAAGACCTTAAAGTAAGATTAGTTATATACTAATTTTGCTTTGAGGTTTTTTTTATTGTTAAAAAAGAATAAAAGTATTATAATAATATAAAAATGACCGCGGTCATTTAGGAGGAGAAATGAAAAGAGAAGAAAAATCAAGATTAACGAAAGAAAAATTATTTAAAGTAGCAATGGATTTAGTAGATAAGAAGGGCTATGAAAATATTACTGTAAGTGAAATTTGTAAAGAAGCGGGAGTTGCTAAAGGAACCTTTTATGTACATTTTGAGTCAAAAGACGATATTATAAAAGCTAACTATTATGAAGATATGAGTAAATATATATTTAAAAAGTTAGATATATATGTGTTAGAGAAGTATAGGAAATTTGATTTAGAAAATAATAATATTCAGATAAAAGAAAAAATAAAGTTTTTTGTAAAATTAGAAAATGAATATATAGAAAAAATGGGGTATAAATTAACATCTAGAGCATTTATAACAAATTTAACAGATAGCATAAATGATAGAAAAAGTAATTTTGATAATAGGGCATACTCAGAACCATTAAAGTTTCTAATTGAGCAAGGAATTGATAGTGGTGAGTTTAAAAAAGGAAGAACGAAAGGTGAAGTTTTTTTAATAATAGATAGTTTTACTAGAGGACTTGCATTTCAATGGTGTTTAACTAAGGGAGATATAAGAGTTTTAGAAAGTGGATTAATTGCATTTTATGAGATTATAGAAAATTTATAAAAAAACTTAGGAGGAGAAAAATGAATAAATTGCTGAGAGGAATAGGGACTTTATTATATGCTATTTTAATAGGAGCAATAATAGGGTTTATAATATGGCTATTCTTATTACTAGTTTATTTAGGAATACATATATTTTGGGAAAATTTTATTTTAGAGAAAAACAGTAAAATATTAATTTTAATAGTATGTATAATAGGTGGAATTGTAGTAGGACTATGCGAAAAGTATATTGGAAGTTATCCAAAATCAATGGAAGAGATTTTACATGAATTTAAAAAGACAAAAAGGGTAGAATATAGAACTTTACCTAAAGCAATCGTTAAAATATTTGCAGTTTTATGGTTTGGAGGAACAGTAGGACCAGAAGCAGCTTTAAGTGGAATTATAGGTGGAACGTCAACTTTAACTGGTGAATATTTAAAGTATGGATTTAAAAGAGAAAAGCATGAGAAAGTAGAGATTAAATCAAAGTTTAAAAGGATTTTTGAAGTACCGTATTATGGATTTTATAATTTTATTGATGAAACTGATCAAAAGAAAATTAAAAATTTTAAGAGGGTTTTATATGGAAGTATTATTTTCTTTTCAACTATAATGTTTTTACTTTTAGAAAAATTAGATGATAAAGTTTCTTTTATAACTAAGTTTTCTAAAGTTATTATAGGTAAAAAAGAGATAGAATATTTAATTCCTTTATTTATAATAGGGTTGGTAATGGTTTTATATATGGCTGTGTTAGATAAAATTATAGTGAGAGTATTTAAACCATTAAAGAAATATAAAATAGCAAATGCAGTTGTTGGTGGATTAATTTTAGGAGGACTAGCAATTTCACTTCCATTTGTATTGTTTTCAGGAGAACATACATTACGAGCATTAATAAATACAAGTGTGGGGTTAGGGATTGGAATGCTTATAATTATTGGATTAATAAAACCAGTTGCAAGTAAAATATGTATAAATACAGGCTGGCTTGGTGGACCTATTTTCCCAATTATGTTTTCAGGGGCAGCTATAGGTATGGCTAGTGCATATATGTTAGGACTTAATATGTCTTTTGCAGCATCTATAATTATGGGAACTATGCTTGCTGGAGTTCTTAGAAATTATAAGATTTCAATAGTATTATTAATATTTTTCTTTAGTTGTAATAGTTGGATTATTATATTAATAGCAGCATTCCTAGCAGAAAAAATAGTGAAAAAGGTTGATCAAATTAGTGAAATGAAAAATAAAAATGAATAATTGTAAAAAAAAGATATTATTGTAAATAAAAGAGTTATAATAAAAGAAAAAAGAGGAATGAAGTGCTCCTTTAGATAATATCTTAAATGCTAATTTTAGCTGATGACTTCTACTTAAGTTTTAAGTAGAAGTCATTTTTATTTTCAAAATAAATTGAAAGTTTAGGTGAATAAAATGGAAAAGAAAAGTATTTTATTTAAGGATTTAGCTCAGAAAGAAAAGAGGGTAAATAAAGTAAAGGAGGAAATTTTAATTGATTTAGAGATAGGTGATTTAATAAAAGAGTTTGTAGGGGAATATGATGATTCTTTTTTAGAAGAGATATATAAATCTCCATTAAAAAGTAAAGAGGAGATTTTATATAGGCAAGAGATATTTAAGGATTTAGAAAATGAAAAATTGTTTGAGAGTATTGAAAAGTTTATACAAGTAATTAATAGAATAGATAAGAGTATTGTAAGGGTAAATAAATTAGATTTAGAAGCTCAAAAAGATAGAATATTTTTAGAAGTTATAGAGGAATATCTAATAGAGATAGGAGAATTAAATGAAAGATTAAATGAAAGAAGATTAAAGTCAGAAGGATTAAATTATATAAAAGGAATGATAAATGAATATGTAAAAACAAAGGGATTTAATTTACTATTACAAGAAACAAAAGACATTAAAGAGGAATTAGGAAAAATAGAATACATTTTATCTATAAAGGGATTAAAGATAAGTTTAATAAATTTTCAAAGTAAAGAGTTTGAAGATTATAAAGAGAGCGATAATGATATTAAAGAAGTACTTGAGCCATTTATAAATAAATATAAAGATTATAGAGGTTCTTTTAATGAGAAAATAGAAATGGGTTCATTAGAAAAAAGAATTTTAGATCTTATTAAAAATGAAAATGAAAATATATTCAGAAGGTTAAATGAATATAAAAATAAATATAAAGAGTTTATTGATGAGAAGATAAGATTATTTTATAAAGAAGTGAGATTTTATATTTCTTATTTAAAGTTTATGAAAAGGTTTAATAAATTAAAGTTTAACTATCCCAAAATAAATAAAGATAAAGAAATATATGGGAAAGAAATTTTCTCTTTATCTTTAGCAAATAAAAATATTTATTCTAAAAAGGAGATAATAACAAATGATTTTTTATTAGAAAAAGATGAAAGGATTTTCATAGTATGTGGCCCTAATAGTGGGGGAAAAACAACCTTTGCAAAAACATTTGGACAAATACATTTCTTTGCAAGTCTTGGTGGAAAGGTTCAAGGAAGAGAAAGCAAACTTTTTTTATGGAAAGAGATGTTTACCCACTTTGGAAGAGGGGAAAAAGCTATGGATTTAAAAAGCATGTTAGAGAAAGATGTTGTTAAAATAAAAAGTATTTTAGATGAAATAACAAAAGATTCTATTGTCATTTTAAATGAGTTGTTTTCATCTACAGCAGTGGATGATGGAATTCTTTTAGGCGGAAAAGTTATGGAGGAAATAGTAAAGAAAGATTGTATTTGTATATACGTAACATTTATTAAAGAGCTTAATGAGTATCCAAAAACAGTTTCTTTAGTAGCATCTGCTTCTGACAATAAGAGAACTTATAAAATAGAGAGAAAAGAAGCTTTAGGGGAAGTTTATGCCATAGATATAGTGAAAAAATATGGATTGGACTATAAAAGTATAAAGGAGCGAATTTTAAATGATTAAGAGTTATCTACTTTTTAGAGAAAAAGATT
The DNA here is from genome assembly GCF_947072515.1 of uncultured Clostridium sp. Classification (GTDB taxonomy): domain Bacteria; phylum Bacillota; class Clostridia; order Clostridiales; family Clostridiaceae; genus Clostridium. Next base: position 20,048 of record NZ_CAMTIG010000010.1, on the reverse strand, counting down.
TTATAAGAAATTATAAAAAAACTATAAATGATGAAAATAAAATATTTGATTTAGAAATGGAATGGATATTAGAGATAATGGATGATAGGGAGTTAGAAGAGATACTTTTAAATCCATTAACTAAAATAGAAGATATAAAATGGAGGCAATCTATATTAAAAGATTTTATAAATAATGATAAGTTAGCATTGAAATTAAAAAGTATAGCAGATGAAGCCATAGAAGAAGAAGAGAAAGTACTCCATAGTTTGTTTTCAGAATATCCAATAAATAGAGTGAATAGAGGAATCTTAGTAATTGAAAAGTTTTTAGAAAAGCTTAGAAAAATAGAAGATGAATTAAGAATAAGAGAATTAAAGAGTGAAGGATTAATTAGACTATCCAAAGAAATAGCTATGGTGCTAGATGAAAGCTATTTAAAAAAATTAAAGAGAATACTGACTGAGCTAAAGTTTAATGAAGGAATATTTATAAAAGGTAGGCTTGGAAAAGGAAATAAATTGAATGAACTAGCATTAGTAGATAAGAAAAAAGAAGATTCATTAATGAGAAAAATAATTCATAAGAAAGAAAAAGAGTTTTTTTTAGTTAATGAAAGAGATAGTGGAGCATTAGATACAATAACTTTAATAAAGAATAAAAGTTTAAATGAAATTGGAAATGTAATAGAAAATGCTTGTAATGGAATAAAAGAGTTTTTTATTAATTTAAGTTTTGAATTAAAGTTTTATATAGGTGGAATAAAGTTATATGAAAGTTGTATGGAAAATAAAATTGATATTTCTTATGGAGAAGAAGGAGAGAATTTTAAAGTTAAGAATGTAAAAGAAATTGTTTTAAGTTTAAAGAAAGATATAGATGTAAAGGGAAATGATTTAGTTTGTAACAATGAAGAATTAATTATTATAACTGGAGCAAATAGAGGCGGAAAAACAATATTCTTAAAAAGTATTGGGGAAAATCAAATTCTCTTCCAAAGTGGGTTGATAACTTTAGCAACAGAGTATAAAAGCAAGGTGTTTAAAAATATATTTACACATTTTAAAAGAGAAGAAGATAAAGGGTTAACAGGAGGAAAGCTTGAGGAAGAATTAAAAAGAATGAGGGATTTAATGGAAGAAATAAAAAAAGACTCTCTAGTTTTATTTAATGAAGCATTTAGTTCAACTAATGATAGGGAGGGGAAAGTTATTTCAGATAATATTATTAATGGTTTAATAGAATCGAAAGTCATGGTGTTTTTTGTAACTCATAATTATAGTTTTTCAGATGAACTTTGGAATTTAAAGAAAGAGAAAATAAAATTTTTAAGAGCAAGTAGGGAGAGAACATTTAAGCTGGAGGAGGGATGCCCTTTAAGGAAGAGTTATGGAGAAGATATTTGGAAAGATTAAACAGATAAAAATGGAGAGGAAAATATTTTATTGTTATTTCTACAAAAAGTATTTGACAGAATATAATTAATGACATACAATTTAATTGTACACAATTGAAATTTGAAAAGAGGTATTATTATGAAAATATATGGATCGACTAAAGGAACAGAATTAGAAAAAGTAATAGAAGAATTATCAAAAGGTGAAGCAATGGCCGCTGGAATGTATTTTGCATTAGCACATATAGCTAAAGAACAAGGAAAAGATGAATTAGCTAAAAGCTTTACTAAAATAGGAAGCGATGAGGCAAGACATAGTGGATTATATGCTTATTTAAATGGAATGATGAATGAGGATATAATGTCAGTATTACCTATGTTTATAAAAGAAGAAGAAGGAGCATATCCTAAGATTTTAGAGTTATCAGAAAAGATTAGAGAATTAGGATTAGGTGATGCAGCTGATTTAGTGAAAAGTGCAGCATTAGATGAAAAAGGACATCAAAAATTATTAGAAGTATTAGTTAATAAGAATTAAGAAGAGGTGTTTTAAAATGAATTTTTATGATTTAAATGCTAAAAATATGCAAGGTAAAGAAATAAAAATGGAAGAGTTTAAAGGGCAAGTAATTCTTATAGTAAATACTGCTAGTAAATGTGGGTTTACACCACAGTTTGCAGAGTTAGAAGAATTATATAAAAAGTATAAAGAGAAAAAATTTATTGTATTAGGATTTCCATGTAATCAATTTTTAAGTCAAGATCCTAAAAGCAATGAAGAAATAGATAGTTTTTGTAAATTGAATTATGGGGTTACATTCCCTATGTTTGAAAAAATAGAAGTTAATGGAGAGAATACACATCCAATTTATAAATTTTTAAAAGAAAATAAAAAAGGAGCTTTAGGCTCTAAAATAAAATGGAATTTTACTAAGTTTTTAATAGATTCAGAAGGTACTGTAATTGAAAGATATGCATCTATGACAAAACCACTTAGTATGGAAAAGGATATAGAAAAATTATTAAAATAAGAAATATACCTTAACTTATCTTTATAAAAAGATTAAGTTAAGGTATATTATTTATATAGAAGTATTTTTAGTAATGGAGAGGTAAGAGATGAATTATGATGAAGTTTTAAAGTTAGAAAATCAAGTTTGCTTTAGTTTATATGCTGCATCTAAGGGGGTTATAAAAAAATATAAACCTATACTTGGAAGATATAACTTAACATATACACAGTACATAACAATGCTTGTTTTATGGGAACATAAAAAATTAAGTGTAAAAGAGATTGGAGATAAGTTATATTTAGATTCAGGTACATTAACTCCTGTAATAAAAAAACTTGAGGGAATGAACTTAGTTAAAAAATATCGAAGCGATGAAGATGATAGAATTGTTTTAGTAGAGTTAACAGAAGAAGGAGTTAATCTTAAGGAAAAGGTTAAAGATATTCCAAGAGAGATTTATTGCTCAACAGGAATGGAAGTAAATGAATTAATGGAGCTAAAGGGAATATTAGATAATTTAATTCAAAAGTCATTAGAAATAGAAAAAGAGAAATAGATTAGAAATCTAAATTTAGGGAAAAATATTAATAAATTTTTAACCAAATAAAGCTAATTTTAGAGTATCATTATTTAATAAGAAGCAAATGAAAGGAATGATGAATATGAACGTTAATTCAAAAGCGAATAATTATATGGTAAATCCAATGCAAACTATATTTACTTCGTTAGCAATTTCATTAGTATTTATGGGATTAGGATTTTTATTTGGTATATTTTTTGTACCAATTCAAGTAGCATATATGGCAAATAGACTTATAGGAATAGTTTTTATAGGACTCATAGTTTTATCTATGTTTAGTAGAAAATCTGTAATACCTAGAAGTTTTCCAATTGGATTTGTATATGGTTTTACATTTATATATGGAGTAATATTATATCCAGTATTAATGTACTATTTACAAGCATTAGGAGCACCAGTATTTTTCTCAGTAATAGCAGGAGCAATTGTATTATTTGCAATTCTTGCATTCCAAGCATCTAGAAAAGAAGCTGGATATTATATGAGTATGGGAAATGTATTATTTGCTGGACTTATTGCTATAATAGTAGCTTCAGTAATAAATATATTTGTATTTAGTAGTTTTGTATCAGTAATTATAAGTGCTGTATCAGTAGTTATTTTTGCTGCATATGTAATGTATGATATAAGCATTATGAAAATGGCTTTGAATAGTGGGTATGTAAGAGATAAAAATGATTTATCAATCTTTGTATTAAACTTATACTTAGATTTAATAAACTTAATACTTAACTTATTAAATATCGCAGGTTACTTAGATAACAGATAAGATACACTAAAAATCATCAGTTTTGAAGAATTCATTTTAAACTGATGATTTTTTATTTATGGATTATGTAAAGTAGGATTATATAGTTATATTAGTCTAAAATTAAGGGAAACTATTTTATAGACATTTAAATTTTATAGGTGTATAATTGTAAAAAAAGAAATAATTTAATATCCTGTGAGAAGGAGAAGTAGGTAATTTAGCTTCAATAAAGAGAGTGTAGGAAATGGTGAAATCCTAGCAAGAAGAGATTAGTGAATGGACCTTTGAGGAACGATATGAAATCTTTTAAGAAATTAGTAAAGTGGTGTGCTACACCTTATAGTAGCTAGAGTATGTTAGTACTTGAAAATGAGTGGTATAATTTTAAAATTATACAATTTAGGTGGCAACACGGATATAATCTTCGTCCTATATTTTTAGGAGGGAGTTTTTTTATTTTATAAAGAATTAAAAATGGAAGGTGATTTTAATGAGTAAAGAAATTTTATTAACAGGAGATAGACCAACAGGAAAACTACATATAGGACATTATGTAGGGTCATTACTTAACAGAGTTGAACTTCAAAACAAAGAAATATATGATCCGTTTATAATGGTTGCGGATCAACAAGCATTAACAGATAATGCTAGGAATCCAGAAAAGATAAGAAAAAGTTTAGTAGAAGTAACATTAGATTATTTATCAGTAGGAATAGATCCAAATAAATCAACAATTTTTGTGCAATCTCAAATACCAGAATTAAATGAACTTACAATGCATTATTTAAATTTAGTTACTGTTGCAAGGCTTGAAAGAAACCCAACAGTAAAAAATGAAATTAAAGAAAAGAAGTTTAATTTAAGTATTCCAGCAGGTTTTTTAATTTATCCAGTAAGTCAAGCTGCTGATATTACAGCATTTAAAGCTAGTATAGTGCCAGTTGGAGAAGATCAATTACCAATGATAGAGCAAACTAGAGAAATAGTAAGAACGTTTAATACAACTTATAATAAAGAAATTTTAGTAGAACCAAAAGCTATATTACCTAAAGAAGGATTAGGAAGACTTCCAGGAATAGATGGTAACTTAAAAATGGGAAAATCTTTAGGAAATGCTATATATTTATCAGATAGTGAAGAGGATGTTAAGAAGAAAATAATGTCAATGTATACTGATCCAAATCATATTAGAGTTGAGGATCCAGGACAAGTTGAAGGAAATCCAGTATTCATATATTTAAATGCATTTTGTAAAGATAAAGAAGTTCTTGAAGAAATGAAAGCTCATTATATGAGAGGTGGGCTTGGTGATATGAAAGTAAAAAAATATTTAAATGAAGTTATGCAAGAAGAACTTAGACCTATAAGAGAAAGAAGAAGAGAGTTTGAGAAAAATATAGACTATGTATATGAAATATTACAAAAGGGAAGTAGAAAAGCAAGAGGAATAGCAAGTGGAACTTTAGATGAAGTTAGAGATAGTATGGGAATAAATTATTTTAAATAGAGGTTCAAGGAAATAACTATATAAATAAAGATATTAGATAAATAGGGACGTTTTAATGATTTGTTTTAAGAACACTAGAAGTAAAATTCTAGTGTTTTTGCTATTTAAAGAATATGATATAATGAAAATAAATTGTATTTTAGGGAAAAATAGGTTAGAAGGTGTGAAGATGCAAAATTCAATTATAGATATAGAAAGAATAATTGAAAAAGAGATAGGTATAAAAAATAGCACAATAACTGAAGTAGGAAATCGTGAGCTTGGAAGACATTCGGTATATAAAATTAAGGTTAATAATAGAATTTATATTTTGAAGATATATGGTATTGAAGGAAAGAGTGTAAGAGAAATTAATTCATTGAAAATATTAGAAAAGAGTGATGTTAAAACTCCTCAAATAATAAAGGTTGGAGAAAAAGATAAGAAAAAGTGGATTTTAATTGAATATATTGAAGGTGTTGTATTAGAGAAAGTGTTAGAAGAAATAGATTATGAAAATAGATTAACATTATTTGAAGAAATGGGAGAGGAACTAGGAAAGTTACATAAATATAAAATTTTTGATTATGCATTGAAATGGGACGAAAGCATAAAGTCTAATGATTATATAGAATATAAAATAGAAAAAATGGAAGAGCGGATAAAAGAGATCGAAAATCAAAAATTACCAGATGAAAAGGTATTGTTTAAAGCAATAAAAATTATAAGAGAAAACTATATTGAATTATTTAGTGATACTGTATTTAGACTAACTCATAATGATTTTGATGGAAGAAATATATTGGTTAAAGAGAGTAAGGGGATTTATAATATTAGTGCAATAATTGATTTTGAGCAAAGTTATCCTGATAATAATGAAAATGATTTAGCAAATTTATATTTTAAATATTTTACTCAAAATAGAGACTATGAAAAAGTTTTTTTGGATGGGTATAAAAAATATATGAGAGTAGATGAAAGTTTTTATAAAAAATTACGAGTATATTTGATGATTATGGGGATAGAACATTGCAGTTGGTCTTATGAAAAAGCACATAAGTATTATAGTGAAAATATAGAATTTTTAAAGAAATTATTAGAGAAAAAAATTAAGTGAATAGTAAAATATAGAGGAATTTTTTTACGTGGATTAAATAAACTGATAGTAGTGATATATATGGAGGTTAGATTTAATGAAATGCGTAGTCATTCATGGAAGTCCAAGGAGAGGAAACACATGGGATGTATTAGAAAAAGTTAAAGAAGAAATGAATAAATATGGTGAGTTTGAGTTTGAAGTAATAGAATTAGCTAAAGAAAAAATTCCTAATTGTATAGGATGCTTTAATTGTATTTTAAAAGGGGAGGAGACATGCCCTCATAGTGAGAGGATGGAGAATATTATTAGTAAGGTAGATGAAGCAGAATGCTTAATTGTTACTTCATCAGTATACTCTATGAATGTAACAGGAACACTTAAGACTTTTTTAGATCATATGTCGTTTAAGTTTCATAGACCAACATATTTTGAGAAAAAAGCTTTAGTAGTAACAACAACAGCAGGAGCAGGACATGAGAAAGTTGGGAATTATATAAAAGAAGTTTTAGAATATTGGGGAATAAATTCTATAAAGGTTCTACCAATAGCTTATAGAAGTGAAATATTAACAGATAAAAATATTAAGAAGATAGAAAAAATGGGTAAGGAATTTGCATTAGAGTTAGAAAGTAAGAAATTGAGAAAACCAAGACTTAAATCTGTGTTTATGTATAATGGTTGGAAGGCTATGGCTATGAATTCAAGTCATGAAAGTGCCGATTATAAACATTGGAAATGGAAGGCTACTAAAGATGTGCTATATGATGAGAATGTTAAGATAGGTTTGATATCTAAGGTAGTTGGGAAGTTTGGATATAAAGTAATGAAAAAAGCAACAAAAAAATAGGAATACAAGCTTTGAGAGGTTTAAATCTTAAAGCTTGTATTTTTTTACTGAATAATGTTAGTTTAATCAGATAGATAAAAAGCAGGCTAAATAAAAGGAAAACTGGCTTGAGAAAGAAATATTTTTTAATTTTGATATTAAAATTGATAAAAGTAAGCATAATATATGTGATTTAAGACTAAAATGAAGAAATGTTTTTTTTAGGAGAAGGTAAATGAATAAGATATTTAAGGGTATAGGAATAGTATGTATCATATGTAATTTGGTAGGATGTGGAATGGCTGTTACTAAGGAAAAAAAGGTAGAGTGTAGTGTAGAAGAAGTAAGTATAGATAAAGTAGAGAGTAAAGAAAAACAAAATGATGAAAAAAGTGAATTAAGTGAAAAAGCTAAAGAAATAAACTATAAAAAATATAATAATGAAAGATTTGGATTTTCTATTGAATATCCAGATTATTTAAAAGTGATGGTGGATCCGGATAATGGTGATGGAATACAAGTAGGAAATGAAGATTTAAAATTAACTGTAAGTGGGGGATATAACGTATTAAATGAAACACCAGATAGTATGGAGAAAGAATTAGTAAATGGAAAAGATAATATTAGTTATAAAGAAAAGGGGAAAGATTTTTTTGTAGCATCATGGCTTGAAGGAGATATGGTTATATATCAATATAAAAAGATTGGTAAAAACATGATACAAGGATTTGTTTTAGAATACGATAAGAGTAAAATAAAAGAGTTTGATCCAATAGTAAATAGGATATATAAGAGCTTTAAAGCGAGTAATGATATTTAAAAGAAAAATTTTAATATGTTATAATATAGAAAACTATTTGGGAGACGGATAGATGAAAGTTAAAAATGTTGATATAAGTTTATCAGGCGAAGATATATTAATCTTTAGTAAGATACAAAGTAAAGTCCAATTATATAAAGTAGAAATTGATAAAGAGGTGATTTTTAAGGGGTATGTTAAAGTTTTTGGAAAGAGCATTCATTTTGATTTAACCTTAAAGATAATAGATTTAATGAATAATAATGTATATATGATTATTGATGATTTTAAGGTATTAAATTTTAGTTTAATGAATTCAGTATCTAAAAGGATAATAGGATACTTAGGGAATGCTTTTGCAGATTTAGAAGGAATAACTTTTGATGATAATTGTTTTAAAATAGATATATTTAAATTTATAGAAAAGTATTGTAATGAGTTAGATATAGAAATATTAGAAGATGCTAATGTGAGAAGAATAGACGTTGAAAAGGATGAAATTAATGTTTCTTTTGGTGGTATAAAAGTAAATGTGAAAGAATGTTTAAAAGCTGGAAAAGAATATATTTAAAAAAAAGCTTGTAAAAGAATAAAAGATATGTTATTCTAAGTGAGTAGCAGAAATGCTAACAAAAAAAGTTTCATTTAGGTAGATAGTTTCTCAGAAATTAGAGATTATTATATCCATTTAGATTCTTTAATTTTAGGAGGAACATATTATGACAGATAAAACATTAACATGCAGAGATTGTGGAGCAGAATTCGTATTTACAGTAGGTGAGCAAGAATTCTACAAAGAAAAAGGATTCGAAAACGAACCAACTAGATGTGCTGCTTGCAGAAGAGCTAAAAAAGAACAAAACAGAAGATAGTTTCTGATTATAGAAGGTTGTAGTTTTAACTACAACCTTTTTTTATTATAAAAAAATATATGATTTATGATATAGATTTCTTTTGATTTTTAATAAATAAAGTGACTAATAAGCCAATAGCAGCAATTATGGCAGCAGCTATAAAAAGATTGGCAAAACCAGAATTCATAGTTGATTGATATGCTCCTTCTATAGCGGATCTTGATCCGTCTAGAGAAGTCATATAACTAGATTTTACTGCATCAAAATTCATATGAGGAACCTTAGATAAAACAGGCTTTAATCCATCTAACATGGTACTTACAAAATCTTTTACTGTATTAAAGATTGTAGTTACATCGGATGATTGAAAGGATGCTAAACTATTAGAGGCAGTATTTGCATTAGTAAATATATCAGATGGCATGCCGGTAATAGGTGGTAAAACTTTTTGAATTGCATCAGGAACCTTACTTCCAGCATCGGATATAAAGTTAACTAAAATATTTGGTGATATAGCTACACCGATAGAACGAATTAAAGATACTGTAGATTGCCCAGAAGAAATTTCATCAGGTGGGACTAAAGACATCATTAGATAATTTACAGGAGTTCCCATAGTGAATCCCATACCAAAGCCCATTAAAACAAGACCTATAAAAAGGTTAATAAATGTTGGATTATTAGCAGTTATAAAAGCTTGATATAATGTTCCGAGCATAGTGCAAGTAAAACCAGTTATAAGAACTTTTTTTACACCAAACTTATCAATGATTTTCCCGCCAAATGGAGCAGCAAAACCAGTAAAAATAGCAAATAAAGTTACTAGATAACCACCGTTTCCAGCTTTGATTTTAAGAATATTTTCACCAAATTGAGGTAAAAATACTGTTCCCATCAAACCACATCCAACAATGAAACTAATTATTAAAGTTAAAACTATTTGTTTATTAGTAAAATAATGAAGATTTAGGATTGGATCTTGAGCCTTTTTCTCAATTAAAATAAATATTGGTAATGAAATGATAAATATTAATAGGAAAGGCCATACATCTAAACTTTGAAAAGAGTTTGCTAAATCATGAAAATTTAAATTTGTTAATCCATACATAAGTGAAACTATTACTATAGTTATAGCAGCAGAACCAAGTATGTCCATTTTTTTTGTAGGACCTTCATTTTTATTTTCATTTAAAGTAAAGGCAAGGGCTAAAATAATAATACTGATAGGTAAGTTTATAAAAAATAAATAGCCCCAGTTATTTGTTCCAACTATATCTAATACAAATGATCCTATACTAGGTCCAAGAATCGTTGATATCCCAAATACTGCACCAACTAAACCTAAAGCAGAACCACGTTTTTCAATAGGAAATGAAGAGCCTATATAAGCTGTTGCAATAGGCATTATTCCACCACCACCAAGAGCTTGAATTACTCTAGAGAAAAGTAGAAATTCATAATTACCTAAAAAATTAGATAATCCGCACATAAGGGAACCAATAGCAAAAAGTGAAATTGAAATCATATAGACTTTTCGTCTACCATATCTATCAGAAAGCTTACCTGTAATAGGCATAGAAACTGCATATGCAAGGGTGTAAATAGTTATAACCCAAATGCTCATAGTATCAGTTAAATTTAAACTATTAGCAATTATAGTCCTAGCAGGGGAAACAATTCCTGAGTCCATGGCCCCCATAAAAATTCCTAATAAGAAAATAATAATCGCGATGACAGTAGATTTTTTCTTCATAAATATATTCCTCCTTATCGTTTATGTTTATTAGATAAATAGTTGATATAAATAAAATATTTATAGTTTAATCATTGAATAAAACTCATCGAAGTTTAATGTTTTATCGGTGCAAAGTAACATTAAATTACTAATAAGAAATTTGCAGATTGTTTCATTTGATAAGTTGCTTGTAAGATTTTTATTTAATTTTTCACAAGTAACTATTTCATCAAGCAAATCTTTTAAGGAATTTAAACAAGCTGGATGGCAATTGGAATGAGAAAGAGAAGAAATTTCTAAGAAAATTTGGAAAAAAACTTTTAAAAAATTATCCATTTCTAAGTAAATTTGAAAAAGTTTCTCTTCAAAAGTACTGTAAGTTACATTGATTTTAGACATTCGCTCTAATGCATCATCCCAATCTTTAAAAAATACTGAATTGACTAATTCCTTTTTATTAGTAAAATAATTATAAATAGTACCAGTGGAAAAACCAGATTTTTTTGAGAGCTCTCTAATGTTAAAAGAGGCATAATTACTATTAACAAGTAAATTTTTAGCTTCTAGTAAAATTTTATTTTCTACATCTTTAATAATTTTTGGCATAATCGATCATCCCTAACTTTTTTATTTGAACTATGTTCATATTATATTTAGAAAAAAAGAAAAGGTGCATAAATTAAAAAAATATTTGTAAAAAATAAAGGTGACACAAAATTAATTTGCATCACCATATTATTTATAAAAATGATTTAAAAAAATTAAAATCATCAAGACTCATTTTTGAGAGTGTAGGGATATCTTTAGCTATTCCGTTTAAAATTTTATTAGCTTCTTGATAAGCTAAATTAAAATCATCTTTAGTAATTTTTCCGCAATCTAAAGCTTCTTGGAGTTCATCTTCATCTAATAAAAAGATATCTCCATTTGGAAAGACTACCACATCAAGATATAAGTCATCATAGAAAGGTTCATTATTTTTATCAATAGAATTTTGTTTAGTTATGTCAATATACCATTGGATGATATTATCATTTTCATCAAACATAGTTGATATTGCATAATTTTTATCTATAGGCAATCTTTGAATCCAAGTATAGCCATCATTAGCAAGAGGAATCCTATGTGTTTCAATTTCACACATTAAAGGTTCGTGTGTAGTTTCTATGAAAATAGCAGCAGCATAACCTTCAAAGCGAGGGGTAAAATTATTAATTAAGATAGACTTACCTTCAATAATTCTTGCCCAAAAAGCTTTATTTATATATTTTCTTTTCATATGTTCACCTACTTATATTTAATGATTAAATTATATCATTAAAATATTAAATCTTTTAAAATAGAATGATATAATAGAAACATAAGTTCGATGAAGTTGATAAGGGAGAAGAGAGATGGAGTTTATTAAAGCTAGTAATATAGTTTCAAGTTATATAGATAACAATCCATGGTTTGGATTAAATTATACAATGAACATTTATAGAGGATGCAATCATGGATGTATTTATTGTGACTCTAGAAGTAATTGTTATAATATAATCGATTTTGATACTGTGAGAGCAAAGGAGAATTCAGCAGAAATTATAGAAAAGGATTTAAGCAAAAAGAGAAAAAAAGGTGTAATAGGAACAGGAGCTATGAGCGATCCTTATAATCTATTTGAGAAAAAATATAAATTAACGAGAAAAGCATTAGAACTTGTAGATAAACATAGATTTGGAATTAGTATTGCAACAAAGAGCAGTTTAATTACTAGAGATATAGATATTTTAAAAAGAATACAAGAGCATTCAGAAGTATTAATTAAAATAACTATAACAGCAATAGATGATGAAATTTCTAAAGTTATAGAACCTGGTGTAAATCCATCTAGTGAAAGATTTAAAGCAGTTAAAGAACTAAGTGATAATGGAATATATGTTGGAATACTTTTTATGCCTATTCTACCCTTTATAAACGATACAGAGGAAAACGTAAAGGGGATAGTAAAGAAAGCTTATGAAAGTGGAGTTAAATTTATTTATACTCATGGAATTGGGGTAACATTAAGAAGTAATCAGAGAGTTTATTATTATGAAAAGATAAAAGAACAATATGGAAAAGATATAATAAAGAGATATAAAGAGTTATATGGAGAAGATTATGTATGTCCATCTACAAATCATGAAAAGCTAATGGGGATATTTAAAGAGGAATGTGAAAGATATAATATTTTATATAAAATGGATGATATTATAGAGGATTATAAAAAGGATTATGATAAAACACAAATAAGCTTTTTTTAGAAAAAATAGAAATAAAAATATTTAAAAGATATTATTTACAAAAATGTTATATGTTTTTAATCTATTTGTTACTATAAAAATTACTATAAGAGTAAAATAAAGGTGAATTAAGATTTTACTTAATATAAGAGATGACTAGTAGAAGCAAATAGAAGAGGTAAATTATAGGAATTATAGTTGTAGTTTGTGTAGTTGTTATAGCAGGAAGTGGTATTGGATATGAAGCTTATGCAAGTACAAAAACTACAAACAAAGAAAATACAGTTACGACAAATGCTGAAAAGCCTACAAATTCTGAAAAAACAATAAATTCTGAAAAGACAACAAATAATAAGGATGTAGCTAATACTAATAGTAAGGATGTAGCTAATACTAAGAATGAGAATAATGGGAATGTAGCAACGGAAAAATCTTCGGGAAATGTAAAAAAAGTAGAGAATGAAAATACTAACAGCAAGAATAAGGCAATAGTAGAAAAGAAAAATAATAATGTACAAAGTGAATTTGAAATAGAACTAGATGGAGCTAAAGCAATCAATGTAGCTGCAAATCCAGAATTAAATAGTGTGGGAAATAGCTTTGTAGATAAATTTAATGCAGTAGGAAATTGGGAAGAAAAAGCTGGACAAGAACAAAAGTTTCAAAGTGGGTATGGAATGCAAGCGTTAGGTGTAGATACTGCTAAGGATTATTTGGCAGTTGGAGCAAAATTAAATGAAGAGATAAATAATAATGATACTGTTAATGTAGCTAATATGCTGAAGAGTCAAAATACTATTTGGCAAAATTATATTAAGGCTGAAAACAGTGCGATAAATAATAACGGTGGAAGTATAGTGCCTGTAGAAGAAGCTAATAATTATGGAGCTATTGAAGGTAATGAAGTGGCTTTTAACATATATAATTATTTATTTGATAATGGAGTGAATCCTCAATTTAGTTCGCAAATATATCAAGAAGAAGTTCCATGGGTAACATTTAAGGAGCAAATGATAAATACTGTAAATGAAGCATATCCAAATGATCCGGAAAATGCATTAGCAAAAGCTAAAATGAATATAAGATTAACAGAAGGACAAGTAATAAATTTACTTGGATATATTTCAACGACATAAAAATAGGAGTATGATTGTAGTATATTTAGGGTATAAAAGTTTTTTTAATAGCAGAGTACAGTTAAAAGAGATAAATTTCGAATATTAGAAATTAGCATTAATTATAAACCTTTTCACTTATATAACTATTAAATTTAGTTGAAAAGAAGATAAATACTAGATAGAATAGATATAAAATGATTTATGAAATGGAGAAGTAGGTAATGAGTTGTTTAGGAAATTTATTATGGTTTATTTTTGGAGGTTTTATTAATGCAATTGGATGGTTTTGCGCAGGATTAATATGGTGTGTAACAATTATAGGGATTCCTGTGGGATTACAATGTTTTAAAATTGCAAAACTTCAGTTATTTCCTTTTGGAAAAGAAGTTGTAACAGTAGATGATAGCGGGACTAGCTTTATTTTGAATATATTATGGTTAATTTTTGGAGGAATAGCACTTTGTATAGGTAACTTAGTCAGTGGAGTTATCTTTTGTATAACAATAGTAGGAATACCATTTGGATTACAAAGTTTTAAATTGGCTAAACTTTCATTAATGCCTTTTGGAAAAGAAATTAGATAAATAAAAAGGAAGTTGTGTACTAGAAATAGTATGCAACTTTTTTTATATTCACAAAAAAATATAGGATTTAATTTAAATTTTTTTAAATTTTAATTAAATAATAATGAAAGTGAAATAAAATAGAGAGAAATATGTGATAATTGTGGATGCTGTTAAAATGACATAAAAATTAAATTTGGCTTGCTTAAATTAATAATGGATATTTCGATAGACTTATTACAAGGAGGCTTTTATGAAAAAAATAAAGGTGAATAAAATAATAGTAGCTACAACGGTGTCTGCAAGTATAATGATGCCAAATATAATGGCAGCTGCAGCACCTATACAAGTACATAATAAAAATGAAGTTAAAGATAATAAAAATAATGAATCAAAAATAGGAATAGAAGTTGGAAAGATACAAGTTTTAAAAAATGTATCTAATGGAACAACAGAGAATACTACATATGTACCAGAAAATCAGGTTCCTGCAACGGGAGATATAGGAACGACAGGAACAAGTTTTCAATATAATGTACCTATTGAATTTAGTAGTAAGACAGGTAAACTATATAATTTAGAAAATCCAACAATAACAGTAGATTTAAATCCTTCTGGAGTAGATGGAAAAACTTTAACTAATGCGCAACAATTAGGAGTAGAGGCATTAGAAAATAGTATAAATGTACAAGTACAAAAATATAGTCAAGAGTGGAATAGTTCAGGAAGCTATATATTTAGTACTTTAATTAAAATAAATAATGCTTTAAATGGAGTGCAATTAAATCCAATAATGACTTTAAATTATAAGATTAATGGTGAAAAAAAGGAAGATAGTATTCCGTTAGGTAAAATTTTATTAACTAAAAAATACTCAGCAAACATAAAAACTAATCCTATTTTGGAAAATGGGGCATTAGCATTACATATAAATTACTCAAAAGATGAAGGAAATATAGCTAAGTATGACATAAATAATTTAGGCTACATAGATAGTAAACATAATATTAAAAGTTTAACTTTTAGTATATCAGTACCGGAAGGGATGAAGTTAAGTCCTATAAGTAATCCGGACTTTATAATAAATAAAAATAATACATATTTAATTAAAGGAAATTTATTGAACGAGGCATTAGAAGGAAATGTGAAGTTGTTTAACATAGAATACGAGAACAAACCCATTTCAAACAATATAGGAATAAATTTAATATCTGAACCTAATGGGACAACGTTTAATAATGGTGAAGAAACAGAAAATGGAACGCTGGTAAATTATGAAGGTGGAGAAGTTCCAGTTCAATATATTCCAAAAAATATAGAGAATAAAAAGCAAGATAAATTTAATTTAGAATCATTAGATAGTGGAATTGTATTAGGCGATGGAAATATGACTAATGGGATTAAAACTAAATTTTCAGCAAAGATAAATTCAGAAGGTGGAGCAGGAATAGCATATGTTGGATCTTGTATAACTAATGGAGAAGGCGTTATTACACAAAATAATAAAAATTTAGTTTCAAAAAATATGATATATGTGCAATTGCCTACTAATATATTAAATGAATTGACTACAGGAACTATAGCTGAAAAAATGAGCGTAATGGAAGGGATTATAAATAATGAATATCCTAGTTATAAAGAAGGCGAATCTTTAAAAACAAATTTTTCACCTAATTTTGTATATACAACGAGTAGTATAGAAAAAGGAGAAAGTAAAGTTATTGGTGGAAGCTATATAAAAATACCTAAAAATTATGAAGGATGGAATATGTATCCTGTTTCAGCATCAAATACTGTAGTAGGAATTCTATATAATAAAGCTAATATTTCTGATGAGACAATGGAAGCTTTTAAAAAATCAGATTATGATGGAATTGAAAAAATTAAGAATAGTGATTCAATTTTAGCATTAATATCCTCTCCTAATGAACTTATACAGTCTACAATGAATGGGGTATTACCATGGAACTATACTCAATCTACTTTTTTTAGAGACGGTGAATTTTCACATGGAGTTTCTGCTTCTTCGATTTTAACTTGGGCAGTGTCAGATACAAGATTTGATAAATTTGATGAAGGAGCAACAACGTATAATGAAAGAGGTCATGGAATATCGGAACAATGGTTAAATGAATATAAACAAGCAGATTGGTTGAGTCAGCCTCATACTATAAATGGAAGTATGGGAGTTAACGTTGCTACAGATGGAAATATGTATAAAAAAGATAGTTATATTAGAGTGAACTTTGGGGGAAATGCAATAGTAACAGGAAATATTACTTTCAATGGGAAAGTAGTTCCAAGTGAAGATGTTCAAATTAATAATACATATGCAGTAATAAAAATACCAAAGGGAACATTGGTTAATTTAATTAAGGTAACTATTCCAGTTCAATATACGGATATGAGTTTAAAGAGTATAACAACATCAATGGCACCATGTAATAGTTCTGGAGTAGAGCAAAGGGGAATATATCCTATAACTCGAATAAATGGATATATGAATTCATGGGGAATGGCTGGATATGCTGATAATACAGCATTTACTGACACTGTGAATTTTATACATAATACTGCGAATGTTTGCCAGCAATATAGTAATGGAGTTGCAAAAAACAATACAACAACAATTACAAATGTTGTGAATAATTTAGGTAGTGAAAAAACTACATATGTAATTGCAGGAAGAATACCATCAGCAAATAATGATACACTTCCAGCAAGTGTAGGAGATTTAAATGTAGGGAATTTAGGGTCTACGTTAGAGAATATAGATACCAATGGAGCAGATACATGGGTGTTAAGGAGTTCAAAAACAGAAGAGATAGGGAATAAAGAAATATTAGATAATCCATATCCAAATACATTAGCAGGATTAACTCAAAATGAATTAGAGAAATTAGGCTGGATTAAATATAAAAAAGGAATGGATTTAAAAAATATAGGTGCATATTTGGTTAAAGTGGGTGTAAATCCAGGAGCTAGTTATACTATGCATTATAAAATAAAGCTAACTAATGTAGATATAAAAAAATTTCAAGCAACAAATGCAGAGTATAAATATTATGATAATACAAATAATGTTGGATCAACATCACCAGTTATAACATTAACGCCAAATGGTGTAAATGAAGGAACTGATTGGATGTCATCTATTGTGGTTCAAAACTATGGAAAAGATTCAAAAGGAAAAACAATTATAGAATCTACGTCAGAATTACCAGAAAATATATTAAATGAAACTATTAAAAATGCAAATGATACATTTAATAATAATCCTAAATTAAATGATTTAATTAGTAATGGAGACGATATTGAGAATAATATAGATGTAAAAACTCCAGAAAAGTTAATGAAATTAATAAAATTTGCAGTTAATAATAAAGAAGCATTTGAGAAAATGGGATATAAATTAGATTATATAAGTGTCAATGGAGTAAATATTGCACCAGGAAATTTAGGTGAGTATTCAATGAATGAGCAATCAGTAATGAATTGGATGGAAAACACAGGGATTTCAAATAATACAACTCTTACAAAAATTAAATTTATAATGTCACCTTTAAAATCAGTACCAGTAACAGTGAGTGTAAAGGTAGTGAATAGTAAAAATGAAGTTATACAAAGTGCCAATACTATTAAAGAACATACTGTATTTAATGGAGTAGTTGGAAGTTATTTAAATAGAGGACTATGTAAAATAGATATTCCAAAAGGGTACGAGCTAGTTAAGGAAACTATAAATGGAGAAAAAATTGCACCTAATGCAGATGGGACAACTATTCCAGAAATATTAGGGCAAAGTGGTGAAGAGGTAGTTTACTATATAAGAAAAGCACCAACAAAAATAGATTTAAAAGTAGAATATCCAAATGGAGAAATTTTAAATCATGGAGAAATAGAGAATTCAGGAATTCCAAGCGAAAAAACAGGAATGAGTTTTAATGGAAAATCTATAAGTTTTGATGGGAAAGAAATAAATATTCCTGATGGTTATGAAATAGATGAGACAAAGGTAATAGATATTGATACAAATAAGCTTATTTCAACTACTATGGATAAGGTAAATACTGTTTCAGCATATAGAAACTATAATGTTCAAATAATTGTTATAGTTAAACAAGTATATTCAAGTGTAACAACAGAAGTTATAGGAGCAAAAGGCGAGGTTGTGGTACCAGTATCAAAACCAGCAGAAATAAAAATTGGAACTAAACTTGGAAGTGTAGTAGTACCAACTATTCCAGGAGGATGGAAAATAGTCGGAATAACTACAAATGGTAAAGAAGGAACTACAGTGACAGGGGATGCTTTAGGAACTCCAAATACTATAGTTTATCATGTAGTGAAAAGAGAAATAGGATCAGTAACAACAGAAGCAGTAGATACTATGGGAAATGTAATAGTAAATCCAGTTACAACAAGTGGATATAATGGATTTAAAGATACGAGTGTAGCACCTAAAATACCAAATGGATATCATTTAGTTAAAATAGTAAATGAGGAAAATAAAGATGTTACAGGACTTCCTTCAAATTATATAGATGGAAATCAAAAAATAACTTGGATTGTAGAAAAGAATGAAACAAATGTAGATACTACAGTTAAAACAGACAATGGAACAATAGTAGTACCAACATCGAAAGTGAAAACTATAAAAACAGGATCAGAATTATCAAAGGTTAAATTACCAAAGATACCGAAAGATTATGAAATAATCGGTTATGAAACTGATGGTGGAAAACTTTTAAATAAAGTTGAAGGAAATGCTATAGTCGGAAAAGACGGAAGCGTAGCTAACCATATAATTATTATAGTTAAACAAGTATATTCAAGTGTAACAACAGAAGTTGTAGGACCAAAAGGCCAGGTTGTAGTACCAGTATCAAAACCAGCAGAAATAAAAATTGGAACTAAACTTGGAAGTGTAGTAGTACCAACTATTCCAGGAGGATGGAAAATAGTCGGAATAACTACAAATGGTAAAGAAGGAACTACAGTGACAGGGGATGCTTTAGGAACTCCAAATACTATAGTTTATCATGTAGTGAAAAGAGAAATAGGATCAGTAACAACAGAAGTAGTAGATACTATGGGAAATGTACTAGTAAATCCAGTTACAACAAGCGGATATAATGGATTTAAAGATACAAGTATAAATCCAGAAGTACCAAATGGATATCATTTAGTAAAAGTAGTTAATGGTGAAGGTGAAGTAGTAAATGGAGTACCAGAAACTTATGGAGCTAAATCGGAAACTATAACATGGATAGTTGAAAAGAATGCTGATAAACCGGTGGTACCAGAAAAGCCAGTTAAGCCAGAAAAACCGGTAAGTCCAGAGAAACCAGTTAAACCAGTAAATCCAGAAAAACCTACTAAGCCAGAGAAACCAGTAGTTAAAAATAGTTCAGTAACAACAATCGTAGAAACTACAGATGGAGAAATATTAGTACCGGCTAAAACTACAACAGGAGTTGTAGGAAGTAAGGACACGAGTATAAATCCAGTAATACCAAATGGATATCACTTAGTAAAAGTAGTTAATGGTGAAGGTGAAGTAGTAAATGGAGTACCAGAAACTT
>NZ_CAMTIG010000009.1 GCF_947072515.1 uncultured Clostridium sp. | reverse complement strand
CATGTGACATTAATACTTCACTTACTAGTTTTTCACTACCTAAATCTATTGTTATAGAGTGTGGTGCTTTTCCTGTTGCACACCACTTAGTATCTTTTTTACCATCTAGTGCAAATTTAGGTGCTTCATTGTCATTTACAAAGCTACTTGCTTCTACTTTTGCTCCTTTTGATAAGTTAGCTAAATTTAAGTTTTTATTAACACCTTTTTTAACTGTTATAAAATCTTCTATAACTTTTTCATCTTCACCTTCGCTATTTTTTGCCTTTAAAGTAACTTTATATACTCCTTCTTTCTCATAAGAGATTTTAGTTTCTTTTTCATTACTTTTTTCTACTTTTGCTCCTGGAAATGACCATTCCACAGTTTCTGTTACTAAAGAGCTTGTACTTTCAAATGTAATCTCTTCATTTGGTTCTACTAATGTCTTAGATGCTTTAAATGCAGCCTTTGGAATTTTATTATTTGGCCACTCCATTTCTACTGTTTTACTAGCTCCTCTGTGTCCTTCTTTACTTACTGCAACTATTTCAAACTCAGTTTTATCTACATCTTTTTCTCTCTCTAATGTATGAATAAAGAAATGATTATTTGGTGTAGCTCCTAAGAATGATTTAGTTTTATCACCATTTAATTTATAAATTTCATAATGACTTAAATCATTATCTGAAGATCCTTTAAATGAAAGTCTTGCTCCTGCAAACATTGCATCTTCTTCAAAAGTTGCATCAATTAAATTTGCTTCTGAAACATCAACTTTTTTAAATGTATCTTTTACTTCTACAGTAATATTTCCTAAGTTAAGAACTAAATCTGTTACTGCTTCTCCTGAAGATACTTTGTAAGAAATAGTCTTAATAGTTTTACCTTTTAATTTTTTCATATCATAAGATACAGTTGTCCATTCAGTTCCTACTTTTTTATCACCTTTTATGATTTCTTGTTCTCCTTCATAGAAATCTAAAACTAAATCTACTGATACTTCTGAACTTGATTTTAATTTTGTTTCAAAATTTGTTTTATCTTCTATTGCTAAATCCGCACTAAATAATTTTATAATTGATCCTTTATCTTTTTCTAAATTACCTGTAAATTTAATACTATTTCCACCATAGTATGCTTCTGAATAATCCATAGCTCCTTCTAATTTATTATTTCCTTCGTTATCTATAACCCATCTATAAGTTGGCATTATATCTGCCATACTTCTATTATTCCAATCTAATGTTGAAACCTTTTCTCCATCTATGAAGAAGTTATATCCATTCCCCATATTAAAGTTAGTTTTAAATGGAAGACTCGTAACTGCTGAACGCTCAATAGAGTATGTGCTTATCCCTCTCCAGTTTTTATCCTTATTATCTGTTTTTATAGAAGGATTTTTATGCTCATTAACCCAATATTTAGCTTCTTTTTCTTGGAATTCATCTAAATTTCCATTTGATGAAAAATAAGTCCAACTTGGACAATAAAGCCCTAGTGATGTATATGGATTTCCTGTTTTATCTTCAAATAAGCTCCAATTTACAGGTGTTCCCGATCCATTTTCTTGAGTATCTATTCCTGCATAAAGATCATATGGATTTATCCCTAGCTTTTCAGCATTAGCTTTAGATTTCTTTAATAACTCTTGTGATGCAAACTTTTTATAAGTCCACCAGAAATTAAGGAACATACTATCTGCCATATCCTTATTTTCTCCATCTACTAAGAAAACATTATTTTTATCAGTTAATGCATTTTGCCAATCCATCTCACCATCTTTAGTCATAGAATCATACCACATTATTTCTAGTTTATCTCCAGCTTTTTGCTTAAACTGTGCTATAAACTCTCGCATTAAATCTGCATGTTTCTTTGTTAATGGTTCTTGTTCTGTTCCTTGTGTTTCTTGATTTATAAACCATCCATCAAATCCATATGATGTTGCTACTTCTATAAGTTTATCAATAATTTCAAAATTTCCTTCTTTATTCTTAGCTAAGAATTGGTCAAGCCACTCCATTTTTCCACCGTGCTCTGCCATTGGGAAAAATACTGTTCCTAAAACAGGAACTCCATTTTTATGAGCTGAATCTGTAACATCTGGACTTGGTGGCACTATAAGACCTTCTCCACCAGAACCTCCCCAGTAAACTAACTTATCAATATATTGCCAATAAGAAAATGTATTTGAATTAAATTTGTTTGATCCATGAGATGGATTACCACTAGTATTTCCATTCATAATCGATATTGCAACTACATTCATATCTTTGTTTTGAGTGTCTACAGATTCTGTTAACTTTTCTTTATCTACTCTTTTTGCTAACGGAACAACACTTTTATTAAATTCTGCATTCTTATCATTTTTTATATCCCATTTCAATAATTCTTCTGGAAACCAATGTGATGATGTTGGCATACTTTGAATTACTATTTCAGAATTTCCTTCTTTAGTAATTGAATATGTTGCTTTTCCCCCTGCTGCCTTTGTTTCATTATTACAAGCTACTAAATTTGCATTTATAGCAAAGCATAAAAAAACAGGCACTAAATACTTTAACCTCTTTTTAAATTTTGACTTCGTTCTCATAAATTAAAACCCCTTTCACCCAATGTAAACGTTCTATTAAATTTTACTATTTAAACAAACCTAAAAATAGTGGAAGAAATTTTAAAATTGTGGAAAAATTTCACTTTTTTCTCTTTATTTTAAAAAAATAAAAAAACTACATTCACATGTAGCTTTTTTTAGTTTATAATTTCCTTTTATTCATCAATTTCTGCTATTTTAAATCCCTCCTGTTTAAGCTCTTCTTCTTTTAAATTACTATCTAAATGCATTAAAAAAACTCTATTTCTAACTTCTTTTTTAAATGCTTCTTTTATTTTTTCTATATTTGTATGTGGATTTTTAGGTACATTTAAAGAACTAGCCTCATGATATACTATAGCATTATCATACTTTTCTAGAAGTTCTGTAGCCTCCTTATTCACTTCACTAGTATCGCCGCTATAGTAATATTTATTTCCATCTATTTTTAATATAAATCCATAGGCTGGAATTTCTACAACATGTTTAGTATTATAAAATTCAACATCTACATTTCCAAAATTCTCATCTTTAATCCAATTCACATATCTACTTTCAATGCTAAAAAATTCTTTTGATACTCCTACATAAGTTAACATATCTTCTATTGTTTTTTTATGTGGAAAATATATATTTGGTTTTATTCCTTTTATATAATGAGAATAAAATATTAAATCTCCAAGACTTCCTACATGGTCTGGATGAGTATGTGTAATTATTATATACAAGCTTTCAAAATCTAAAAGATTTCTTCTTTTTAATTCACTAAATATAGTTCCCCCACAATCAATAAGTATCATTGATTTTCCTTTTTTAATATATGCACTAGTATTTCCAACCTCTGTATTAAAAGCACTACCTTTTCCTAAAAATTTTAACATCTCTTCCTCCTTGAATACTTTATTTGATGATATTTTACCACAATTTTCTGTATTTAATACTCAAAAAAAGAAGGTACTAAAAGTACCTTCATTATGTTTCTCTTAAAATGTTTTCTATTTATCAAATACATTAGTATACATTTGCTTTATTTCACTCATAAGTGGATATCTTGGATTTGCTCCTGTACATTGATCATCAAATGCCTGCTCAACCATTTCATCTAGTGTTCCATAGAATTGTCCTTCTGTAACACCTGCTTCATGAATAGTTTTTGGCATATTTACCTTTTCCTTCAACTTTTCAATCTCATTTATAAGTCTTTCTATTTTTTCATCTTCATCTTTTCCACCTAAATTTAAATAATCAGCGATTCTTGCATATCTCCATTTTGCATTTGGATATTTATATTGTGGAAATGCTGCTTGCTTTCTTGGCGAGTCTGTTGCATTAAATCTTATTGTTTCATTTATTAAAAGTGCATTTGCAACTCCATGTGGTATATGATGGAATGCTCCAAGTTTATGTGCCATTGAATGGCATACTCCTAAAAATGAATTTGCAAAGGCCATTCCTGCCATAGATGCTGCATGAGCCATTTTTTCTCTTGCTTTTATATTTATATTCCCATTTTCATAAGCTAAAGGCAAGTATTTAAAAATTAATCTTATTGCTTCTAAAGCTAATCCATTAGTAAATTCTGATGCTAAAACTGATACATATGCTTCTATTGCATGAGTTAATGCATCTACTCCTGAGGCTCCTGTTAATCCTTTTGGCATACTCATCATAAGTTCTGCATCAACTATTGCCATATCTGGAGTTAACTCATAATCTGCTAATGGATATTTAACTCCTGTTTTATTATCTGTTATTACAGCAAACGGCGTTACTTCTGAACCTGTTCCTGCCGATGTTGGAATTGAAACCATCATAGCTTTTTTACCTAGCTCTGGGAATTTATAAACTCTTTTTCTTATATCCATAAATCTCATAGCTAAATCATCAAACCTAACGTCTGGATGCTCATATAGTACCCACATAATTTTAGCTGCATCCATTGGAGAACCTCCACCAATTGCAATTATTACATCTGGTTTAAATGTTAGCATTTGTTTTGTTCCATTTTCTGCATCCTCTAAAGTTGGATCTGGTTTAACATCTGTAAATATTTGAAAATCTATTTTACACTCCTCTAAAACTTCTGTTACTTTATGTGTATATCCTAAATTAAACAATACACTATCAGTTACAATGAATGCTCTTTTTTTACCCATATCTTGTAATTCTTTAAGCGCCGTTGGTAAACAACCATATTTGAAATATGTTTTTTCAGGAACTCTAAACCAAAGCATATTTTCTCTCCTTTCAGCTACATTTTTAATATTTAAAAGATGCTTAGGTCCTACATTTTCTGAAACTGAATTTCCTCCCCAAGAACCACATCCAAGAGTTAAAGATGGTGCTAGTTTAAAGTTAAATACATCTCCAATAGCTCCTTGTGAAGCTGGCATATTTACAAGAGTTCTTGCTGTTTTCATGGCTGCCCCAAATTCTTCAATTTCTTTTTTGCATTTTATTCTATCTATATAAAGAACTGACGTATGACCAAATCCACCTAACTCTATAAGTCTTCCGGCTTTCTTTAATGCATCACTGAATGTTTTTGCTTTATACATTGCTAAAATTGGAGATAATTTTTCATGAGAAAATGGTTCTTCAAGCTCTACTGATTCTACTTCCCCTATAAGGACTTTTGCTTCTTCTGGAATATCAAATCCTGCAAGTTTTGCTATATTATAAGCTGATTGACCTACTATGCTTGAATTTAAACCACCTTTATCATTTAAAATAATTCCTCTTACTTTTTCCTTTTCTTCATCATTTAATATGTAAGCTCCTCTTTCCATAAGTTCTTTTCTAACTTCTTCATATATAGGCTCTAGAACTATAATACTTTGCTCTGAAGCACAAATTACTCCATTATCAAAAGTTTTAGATAAAAGAATTGAATTTACAGCCATCTTTATATGTGCACTATCATGAATTATTGCAGGTGTATTTCCTGCTCCAACTCCTATTGCTGGTTTTCCTGATGAATAAGCAGCCTTCACCATTGCAGGCCCTCCAGTTGCTAATATAATATCAGCTTCTTGCATAACAGTTTGTGATAACTCAACTGAAGGTTCATCTATCCATGCAATAATTCCCTTTGGAGCTCCTTCTTTCACAGCTGCTTCTAATAAAATTTTAGCGGCTTCAATAGTTGCTCCCTTTGCTCTTGGATGTGGTGATAAAATAATAGCATTCCTTGTTTTTAAAGCTATCAATATTTTAAAAATAGCAGTAGATGTTGGATTTGTTGTAGGAACTATAGCTGCTATTACACCTATTGGTTCTGCTACTTTAGTAATTCCAAAAGTTTTATCTTCTTCAAGTATTCCACATGTTTTCATATCTTTATATTGATTATAAATATATTCAGCTGCAAAATGATTTTTGATAACTTTATCTTCTACTATGCCAAGTCCACTTTCCTCTACTGCTAGTTTTGCAAGTTTTATTCTATTATTGTTTGCAGCCATAGCTGCTGCCCTAAAGATTCTATCCACTTTCTCTTGTGAAAATTCAGCAAATTCTTTTTGAGCTATTCTTAATTTTCTCATTCTCTCTAATAGTTCTTCTTTATTAGTTACTTTCATACTCCTAAATCCCTCCTAGCAAATTACTTTTCTAGAATTAGTTTTAGGATTTATAAAAATTTTATGTGCAGTCTTATAAAGCTTTTGTATACTTTTTTAAGAATTCTTTTTCATCTTCTGTTAAAAATTCACTTATTTTATCATAAGTTTCTTTATGATATTCATTTAGCCAATTTCTTTCTTCCTTGCTTAATAATTCTTTATCTATTCCATCTAAATCAATTGGACAATATGATATAACCTGGAATTTATAAAATTCTCCAAACTCTTCATCTTTTATATCTTTAACTACAAGCATAGTATTTTCTGTTCTTATTCCATGCTTTCCTTTTCTATATACACCTGGTTCATTAGTTAATATCATTCCAGGCTCTAAGGCTACTTTATTTGGAACTGGACTTATACTTTGAGGCCCTTCATGCACATTTAAGAAAAATCCTACTCCATGTCCTGTTCCACATTTATAATCTATTCCTTCATCCCACAGAGGCTGTCTTGCTTTAATATCTAAGTTTGAACCTGATATACCTTTTAAAAATCTAGTTCTTAAAAGATTTATATGACTTTTTAAAACTAAAGTAAAATCTTTTCTTTCTTCTTCAGTTAAGTCCCCAAGTATAAATGTTCTAGTTATATCTGTAGTTCCATCTAAATATTGTCCTCCAGAATCTAATAATAAAAACCCTTTACTTTCTAAATTGTAATTACTGTCTTTAGTAGCTGAATAATGCATCATAGCCCCATGCTCTTTATGTGCACAAATAGAATCAAAACTAGTTCCTTTAAACAAGGCTAATTCACTTCTAAATTCTTTTATTTTTTCAGCAGCACTTATTTCAGATATAGAACCTTTTACTATATTTTCTTTAAGCCATTTCATAAACTTAACCATAGCAATACCATCTTTTACTTGACACTTTTTTAAATTTTCTATTTCAATATCATTTTTAATCGCTTTTAATGTAGTTGTTATATTTAATTTTTCTATAACTTCAACTTCATCTAACAAGTTAGTCCTTACCATAGCACTAACCTTATTTTCATCTATTAAAACTTTTCCTTGAAGATTTCTTACATCTTCTAAAATATCATTATAATCTTTTAAAGTTATTTCATCTTCTTCTAAAGTCTTTCTTACACTATTGTCTACTTTATCTAAATCTATAAATAAAGTTACTCTATCGCTTTCTACAATTGCATAACTTAAAAATACAGGATTATTTTTAACATCATTACCTCTTAAGTTAAACAACCATGCAATATCATCTAATGAAGCTATAATATAACTATCTACATCTAATTTACTCATTTCATTTCTGACTTCATTTATCTTTTCTTTTCTGCCTTTTCCTGCATACTTTACTTCATGAATAAATATTTTTTCTTTTGGAAGTTCTGGTCTATCTATCCAAACTTTTTCTAATAAATCTTTTTCTAATTTTATTTTTAAAAGTTTTTCTTCTGCAAGCTTTGAATACCCTTTAAATTCTTCTACTGATATAGTTTTTCCATCAAACCCAATAGTTTCTCCTTCTTTAATATTATCAGTAAGCCATTCTAAAAGAGTTGGCCAACCTGGAATTCTCATTTTAAACATTTCTATGCCTGATCCCTCTAATTCTTTTTCTGCTTGGATAAAATATCTTCCATCAGTCCATAAAATTCCTTTTTCTCTTCCTAATAATAAAGTTCCTGCTGATCCTGTAAATCCTGATATATATGCTCTTCCTCTATAATATTCCGGAACATATTCACTTTGATGCGCATCTTCACTTGGGATAATATAATAATCAATACTATTCTCAACCATTTCTTTTCTTAGTCTTTCAATTCTTTTATTTATTTTCATAACAACTCCTCCATTATTTTACTTTTTCTTTTCATTATAACTTATAAGTTCTGCTTTTTTCCTTAAACTCTTTTTATTTTTATAAAAAAAGTTGGCCTAAGCCAACTCTTATTTTACTTTGTTATATTTTCAGTTATATTAAGCTTCACCTTCATTTAAAACCACTTTAAAATCTGATAATACTTTGCTTACTAGTTCTTCATTTAACTTTTTATAATTTTTTAAACTATCGGTCTCTTGAAGTGCTGCAAAAATTCTTTTACTCATTTCCATCCAAAGTTCAGGAATAAATACCCAAATTATTTCTTCATATGTCGCACTTAATAAGAAATGTTCTACACCACAAAATACATATTCTTTTATTTGATGTAAGTTCATTAATTGCTTATAATCAGAAACAATCCTTTCTGATAATTCATATCCATATATATCTGTGTAAAAATAATCAAACTTATCTTTCTTAGCTTCAAATCCATTTCCATGAATTATTTTTATTTTTCTTTGTTTTCCAAAGTTTTTTTCAAACAATTGAATAACATCTTTTTCTTTTTCATAAACAATAACTTCTTTGACATTTTTCTTTTTAGCAATTTCCATTGCTACATATCCAAGTCCTAATCCTATTATTCCAACTCTGCCTCTAGCTTTTTTTATTATACAATAAGTTCCTTCCACTTCTCTTGCTGAAAGTTCCATGATTAATTCTTCCTTATTGTATAATTTTAGTGTCTCTATATCTAAATCATTTTCTTTTTCATATCCATAACCTACTAAGGTTTTACTTGCATTTCTATTAAGAACTATTTTATGATTTCCAATTTCATTTACTTTTATAATTTTGTTATACTCTACTATCTTTTCTAGTAAAAATTTTCTGTTATATGGTTTCACATAAACCATCCTTTCTAACCTTTTTAATATAATATATAATATCATAAAATTATCATTTATAAATATAAATTCTACCTATTTATTGTATTTCCTTTTATTTTACAAAATCTTTCTAAAATTTGTTTATAAAAATTTTCAATTCAGAGTATTTTACTTTACTTTAATTTATGTTATAATCATTTCATAAAATAAGTTTAGTTAGGAGACATATAATATGAAAAACGTTACTATAAGCGAAGAAGCTTACAAAGAATTTAAAGAATTTTTAGATGAAAATAAAGTTGAAAGCTATAACATAAGAATAAACTTAGGTGGAATGGCTTGCAGCGGTCCTGTTTTTAACATAACTGTAGATGAAGCATCAACTGATGATGTTACTGAAGTAGTAAATGATATAACTTTTGTTGTTGAAAAAAGACTTGTTGATGAATTCGGTGGATTCAATATTCTTTCATCAGATGAAAATAACGGAAATGGTTTAACTCTTAAACCTGTTATTGCACCAGCTGGTGGATGCGGATCATGCGGTGGTGGATGCCACTAATTAAAATTTTAAATTTTAAATTTTAAATTTATTTGTATAGCTAATATATAGTATTTAATTTCTATATATTAGCTATACTATTTTTATGGGATAAATCCTATATATAAATATGAAAGGAGTTGTAGTTATGAGTTTTATGACTATAAGTAACGAAGCTTTACAAGAATTTAAAGCTTTTTTAGATGAAAACAAAGTTGAAAATTACAATGTAAGAATTAATTTAGCAGGTGTTGGCTGAGGCGGCCCAGTATTTAATATTGTTCTGGATGAACAATCTGATAATGACCAATCTTCAGTTCATGGAGATATAACTTTTATAGTTAGCAAAGATTTATTAAATCAATATGGTGGTTTCACTATCCTTTCTTCTGAAGAAAACAATGGTAGAGGTTTAAAACTTTCTCCTAAAAATTCTGATGAAGCTGGCGGATGTGGATCATGTGGCGGTGGATGTCACTAATTTTAAATCTTCAAATTCAAAGAAAATAAGAATATAACTGGAAAAATTATTTCCAGTTATATTCTTATTAGTTATCATAAATTATATATTTTTTATCCTGTAAAATACTTTGAAACATTTTATCTTATAACTTATCTTAATTCCTTTACTTCTTTTCTTTCCCCTTTAAAATTATTCAACTTTAATGTTCTTCTCTTTAATTCATTTTCTATATCTAAAAGTTCAATTCCATTATTATTACATAGAACTAATAGATGATATATTAAATCACACATTTCTAATACTTGTTCTTCTTTATCATCTTTCATTGTTGCTATCACTAATTCCGTTGTTTCTTCTCCAACCTTTTTAAGAATTTTTTCATTTCCCTTTTTAAGAAGATATGCAGTATATGAATTTTCATCTGCTAATATCTTTCTTTCTTCAATTACTTTATATAGGTCCTTTATTATATTATCCATTAATTTTATCCTCTCTTCCCTTTATACCTCTTCAATATTTCTATAAAAACAACTTACTTCTCCAGTATGACAAGCTACTCCTTTTTGTTTTACTAAAAATAGAATTGTATCATTATCACAATCTATTTTTATATCTTTCACTTTCTGGATATTTCCTGATGTTTTCCCCTTATGCCAAAGTTCCCTTCTACTCCTACTGTAATAATGACATTCTCCAGTTTCTAACGTTTTTTTAAGACTCTCTTTATTTATATATGCAAGCATTAGAACTTCCTTACTATTATAATCTTGTACTATTGCTGGAATAAGTCCATCTCCTTTATTAAAATCCAATGTTTTTAATATTTTTTCTATATTCAATCTATTTCTCCCTATTTCAAAGTCTGACTTCTACATTTCTTTCTTTCAAATATTTCTTTACATCTTTTATTCTTAATTCTCCATAGTGAAAAAGAGAAGCTGCAAGAGCTGCATCACT
Source organism: uncultured Clostridium sp. (assembly GCF_947072515.1). Taxonomy (GTDB): domain Bacteria; phylum Bacillota; class Clostridia; order Clostridiales; family Clostridiaceae; genus Clostridium. The sequence continues at coordinate 85,216 of NZ_CAMTIG010000009.1, read as the reverse complement.
TATATCTTCTTCAAAAGCTTCATAAAAATCTTCTACTCTTCCACAGCCTCCTGATGCAATAACTGGAACATTAGTATTTTTTCTAACCTCTTTTAACATTTTTATGTCAAAACCTTTTTTTGTTCCATCAGCATCCATTGATGTTAATAATATTTCGCCACATCCAAGTTTTGTTACTTCTTTTACCCATTCTATTAAATCTATGCCCGTATCTTTTCTTCCCCCGTGAATATAAACATTCCATCCACTATCTTTTCCTCGTCTTTTTCCATCGATAGCTACAACTATACACTGGCTTCCAAATATTCTAGCTCCTTCTCGTATAAGTTCTTTATTCTTAATAGCAGCAGAATTTAAACTTATTTTGTCTGCACCAGCCCTTAAAATTTCTTTTATATCTCCTATATTTTTTATTCCTCCACCAACTGTAAATGGAATAAATATTTCTTTAGCTGTATCCTCAACAACCTTTCTCATTATTTTTCTATCTTCATGTGAAGCTGTTATATCTAAAAAAACTATTTCATCTGCTCCTTCGTCATTATAAAATTTAGCTAATTCTACTGGATTACCTACCTTTTTTAAAGAAACAAAATTAACACCTTTAACTACCTCTCCATTTTTCACATCTAAACAAGGTATTATCCTTTTAGTATGCATCTTCTCTCCCCCTATCTATAACTTTTATAAATCTTTAGCTAAATCTAAAGCTTCACTTAAAGATATTTTTTTAGCATAAAGAGCTTTTCCCATTATAACTCCATAAACCCCTAATTCTTTAAGCTTTTTTATATCTTCAATATCTTTTACGCCTCCTGATGCTGTTATATCAATCTGCACCTCTTCTTTAAGCCTTTGTAACATATAAGTATTTACGCCTTCTAACGTTCCATCTTTACTAATATCTGTTACTATTACATTTTTAACTCCTATAGATTTAAGTCTTTTAGCAAATTCTATATAATGAACATCACTTTTTTCAAGCCATCCATTTATACAAATATATTCATTCATACAATCTATTCCTACGGCTATTTTATCTCCATAAATTTCTATAGCTCTTTTTAATAATTCTTCATCTTTAATTGCACTCGTGCCAAGAATTACTCTTTGAACTCCTCCATCTATATATTTTTTTATAGTTTCTAAGTTTCTTATTCCGCCACCTATTTCTATAGGAATCTCTACTTCTTTTACTACTTTTAAAACCATCTCTATATTTTTAGGCATCTTTTCTTTTGCTCCATCTAAATCAACTAAATGTATCCATTTTGCTCCCAATGCCTTAAACTCTTTTGCTGTTTCTAAAACACTATTTGCAACAATTTCTCTCTTACTATAATCTCCCTTATAAAGCCTTACTGGTTTTCCCTCAATTATATCTATAGCTGGTAATATAACCATCCTACTCCCCCTCACTAAAGTTTTTTAAAAATTTCAATCCTGTATTCCCACTTTTTTCTGGATGAAACTGTGCTCCTATTATATTTTCTTTTTTAAATAATCCTGGAATAGAAATTCCCTTATAATCAGCTTCTATTATTAAATCTTTTTTTTCATATTCACTTGCTATATAAGAATGCACATAGTAAAAATAACTTTTATTTTTTATTCCTCTTAAAACTGAATGTTTTCCATATATATTTCCACTATTCCATCCTATATGTGGAATCCTTCTCCCCTCATCATTTAACTTAATTATTGAACCCTTAAATATTCCTAGCCCATCCATTCTAGTTCCTTCATAACTTTCTTCAAATAATAATTGCATTCCCAAACAAATCCCTAATATTTGTTTTTTTTCTTTCCCTTCTTTAATAATAAATTCATCTAACCCTTTTTCTTTTAAATTTTTCATAGCATCATTAAATGCTCCCACACCAGGTAAAATCAATTTGCTACACTTTCTTAAAATATTCTCATCATTTGAAATTGTGCTCTTTATATTTAATATATCTAATGCATTTTTAACACTTTTCAAATTGCCCATACCATAATCTATTATTCCTATAATATTCTCCATTTATATAATCCCCTTTGTACTTTGCAATTTACTAGTTGTTATACTTTTAGCTACTTTTAAGGCTCTTCCTACTCCTTTGAAAATAGCTTCTATTTTATGATGATCATTTTCCCCATAAAGAACTTCTATATGAAGAGTTATCCCTGCATTAAAAGAAAATGCTCTAAAAAACTCTTCTACCATCTCCGTAGAAAATTTTCCTATCTTTTCTCTTTTAAAATCTCCTTTAAATACTAAAAATGGTCTATTACTTATATCTAAACAGATTCTAGCTAACGCTTCATCCATAGGAATATACGAACTTCCATACCTTTCAATTCCAACTTTATTTCCTAATGCTTTATTAAATGCTTGTCCAAATACTATTCCTACATCTTCAACGGTATGATGATCACAAACTTCTATATCTCCTACACAATCTATAGTTAAATCCATTTCACTATGAAAAGTTAATAGTTCTAACATATGATTAAAAAAACCTATCTCTGTATCTATATCACATAACCCTTCTCCATCTAGATTCACATATATATTTACGCTCGTCTCTTTTGTATTACGTTTTAAGGTGGATTCTCTAACCATTTAAAATAAACTCCTTTAAAATATTTATTACTCTATTATTTTCTTCTTTACTTCCTATGCTTATTCTAAATGTATCATTCGTAAAACTTCTTATTTGTATTCCTTCGCTCTTAAAACTTTCTAAAAACCCTTTATCTCCTCTTCCAAATATAAAATTTCCATTTGATTTATAAAACTTAACTCTTCCTTTACTCAATTCTTCTATATCTTTAAAAGCTATATATATTCTTTCTCTCTCTTTTAAAACTATTTCTTTTATTTCTTCCATTCTTTTATTTCTATCTAATAATACTATTGCAAAACTTTGTGAAATTGAATTTACATTAAAAGGAACCTTAAACCTGTTTAACTTTTTAATTATTTTTTTATTTCCTATTAAAAATCCAACTCTAAGTGCTGCTCCTGAAAAAGCTTTTGAAAGGGTTCTTGTTACTAATAAATTTTTATATTCCTCAACTTTATTTACTACTGACTCATCAAAAAATTCTATATATGCCTCATCTATTAAAACTATAATATCCTTAAACCCTGCCATTATTTTTATTATTTCTTCTCGATTTTTCCCAAACCCTGTTGGATTATTAGGATTTGAAAACAGCACTAAATCTACTTTATTTTTTTTTCCAAATAAAATAAATTCTTCTGTATTAAAACTTCCATCCTCATTAGTCTTAAACTTTATTAATTCCCCTTGATTTCCTTCTACATAAAAATCATACATTGAAAAATCTGGTGATAAAGTTAAAATCTTTTTCCCTTTACTTATAAATGCTCTAATAACTAAATGTATAACTTCATCAGATCCATTCCCTACTATGATATTTTCACTATCTACTCCTACATATTCTCCATATTTTTCTCTTAACTCTCTTCCTGTATTTTCTGGATATCTATTGAAATCTATAGTTTCTATAATTTTTTTAAATTCTTCAATTATTTCTTTCCCTATATCATAAAAGCTTTCATTTCCATTTATCTTTGTACCCTTTTTATCTTCCTCTACCTTATACTCCTTTATTTCTTTCATAATCTAACCTCACTTTTATAGAATTGCCATGCGCTGTTAACCCCTCTACATTTGCTATTTCTATAATCCTTTTACCATCTTCTATTAATGCTTCTTTTGAATAATAAATATATGAGCTTTTCTTTATGAAGCTATCTACTGACAAAGGAGAAGAAAATTTTGCTGTTCCGCTAGTAGGTAATACATGATTTGTTCCACCAAAATAATCTCCTACTGGTTCTGGTGAATATTCTCCTAAAAATACTGATCCTGCATTTTTTATTTTATTCAAATATATCTCTGGATTATCTAAAAGAATTTCTAAATGCTCTGGTGCTATATGGTTTGAAACTTCAAAACATTCTTCTAAAGTTTTACACAGTATTATTTTCCCATAATTCTTTAAAGCTTCCTTGATAATCTCTCCTCTACTTAAATCTACTATCTGATTATTTATTTCTTCTATAACCATATCTGCTAGCTTCTGTGAAGTTGTAACTAACACAGCCGATGCTAAAATATCATGTTCTGCTTGAGACATTAAATCTGCTGCTACATATTTGGGATTTGTATTTTCATCACCTATAATTAAAACTTCACTCGGTCCAGCTATCATATCAATATCTACTTCTCCAAAAACTTCTCTTTTCGCTAAGGCTACAAATGTATTTCCTGGCCCTACAATTTTATGGACTCTTTCTATAGTTTCAGTTCCATATGCTAAAGCTCCAATTCCTTGTGCTCCACCTACTTTATAGATTTTATCTACTCCTAAAATATGGGCTGTTACCGCTATATATGGATTTATATTTCCTTTTTTATCAGGAGGTGTTATCATTATTATCTCTTTTACCCCTGCTATCTTTGCTGGTATAACATTCATTAATACCGTAGATGGATATGCTGCCGTTCCCCCTGGTACATATACTCCTACTCTTTCAATAGGTAATACTCTTTGGCCTAAAATTACTCCATTATTTCTTTTTAACTCATAACCTTCATAATTTTGAAGATTATGATATTCTTCTATATTTCTTTTTGCTCTTTTTATATTTTCTATAAATTCCTTACTTACTCTCCTATAAGCCTCATCTATTTCCTCTATTTCTACTTTAAAGTTACTTTTTTTAGTTAGCTCTGTATCAAATTTTTGGGTATATAACTGTACAGCCTCATCCCCTATTTCCTTTACTTTCTCTAAAATTTTCTTAACCGTTTCTAACTTTTCTCCATCCTCACTATCTTTTCTATTTTTTAAAACTTCTAAAATTTTTTCTTTATTCTCTGATGAATAATTTATCTTATCTATAATCTCTTTTTTTTGAAATTTTTTGATTTTAAGAAGAAGATTTTTTATTTCATCTCCCTTTATTTTAAAACTAGCTTTATTCACTATTATTCGTGCGCTTATACTACAAATTTCATCTAATACTATCAGTCCATTTTCACGAAGAGTAGTTCCTGTCTCCATAATATCTACGACACCATCGCAAAGCCCTAATATAGGTGCAATCTCTACAGATCCTTCTATTTTTATTATTTCAACATCCATTCCTCTTGTTTTAAAGTATTCTTTAGTGACCTTAGGATATTTTGTTCCTATTTTTATATGTCCAACTTTTTCAAACAATCTATTCTCTGGTAATGATGCAAGAATAAATTTGCATTTTCCAAACTCTAAATCTAAAACTTCAAAATATTCTTTTTCACTTTCTAAAAGAGTATCCTTTCCAACTACTCCAATATCAGCAACACCATTTTCAACATAAGTAATTGAATCTGGTCCCTTAACTAAAAAATACTTTATTTCTTCTTTTGTATCATTAAATACTAATTTTCTTCCCTTATTATCAAACTCTTCTAATCCACAACCTATTTCCTTTAAAATTCCAAGAGTCTCTTTTTCTAAACGACCTTTAGTAAGTGCTACACTTATCATCTATTTTCCCCCTCTCCCTTTTTTATCCCTTTTAAAAATTTCAATTCTGTTATAAACCCTTCTCTTCTTAATCTTTCCCCCTCTCGTATTCCTTTTAATATATCTTCTTCCCTATAAGTAATTATCATTTTCTTTTCTTCTACATTTTCTAAAGGGAGTTCTGTTAGTAAATCTACATTTATTGAAAATCCTATTGCATGGATTTTTTCTTTCCCCTTTTTTATTAAATTATCATATCTTCCCCCACTTAAAACTGTATCTCCTACACCATCTATATATCCTTTAAAAATAATTCCAGTATAATAATTTACTCTAGGAACCATCCCTAAATCAAAAGAAATATTTTCTTTATATCCAAGACTTTCTAAAATAGAATATACTTTTTTCATATAATTTAAACTTTGAGTAATATCTTCATTAAATGAATATTTTAATGCTTTATCTAATATCTTTTCATCACCAAATAACCATAGAATATTATTTAAAAACTTTTTATATTTTTCTTCTATTCCCAATAAATCTAAAAACTCCTTAAGCTCAATAAGACTTTTACTTTCAATTAATTTTGCTAACTTTTCTCTTTCTTCTCCTTTTAAATTTATTTCCTCTGAAATTGAATTAAAGAAGTTTATATTTCCTATTTCTAGCTTAAATTTTTTTACTCCAACACTTTTAATCCCCTCTAGTGCAAGTGTTAAAACTTCTATATCACTTCCTAAACTTGATTCACCTATAAATTCAATTCCACAATCAATATATTCATTTCTCTTTCCACCTAAGCTTTTATTTACATTGAAAATATTTGATGTATACCTAAGCCTTATTGGTAATTCCACATCTCTCATTTTAGCTTTTACAACTCTGCTTATAGGAATTGTCATATCTGGTCTTAACACTAAAATCCTTCCACTATTATCGAAAAATTTATATACTTCTTCCTCTCTAAGTCCTTCTATTTCATTAAAAAAAGTTTTATAGTACTCTATTGTTGGTGTGACAATACTTCTATATCCAAAACTCTTATATGTTTTTTCTAAGTTTTTAATTATATATTCTCTTTTTTTACTCTCTTCAAAAATTAAATCTCTAGTTCCATCTGGTATTACATTTTTATTTCTCATAATTCCCCCCTTTTTGCTTTATCTAATTAAAGCGATAAAAATATTAGTAATAGTATATTCAATTATTTATTTCTTGCTAATCTTTTTTAATTCAAAAACTTTATTTCAAGATAAGCTTTTGACTTATTCATTGCACTAAATTTTATACTTTCTTATATATAAAAAAAGAATCCTTAGACACACTAAATAGAATTTATCTTCTATTTTTCTAAAGATTCTTTTTCATTATCCTTCAGATAACTTTTTTATTTTTTCTCTTGTTAATCTATATATTGTCCATTGGCTCATAGCTTCTGCTCCTAAGCTTTTATAGAAATTTATTGATGGAGTATTCCAATCTAAGCAAATCCACTCCATTCTCTCACATTCTTCCTCGTATGCAATACTTCCCATTATTTTAAATATTTCTTTTCCATAGCCCTTTTCTCTATATTCTTTTTTTATATACATATCCTCTAAATAAAATCCTTTTTTCCCAACAAATGTTGAATAATTAAAAAAGTATATCACATATCCTATTACTACTGCCTTTTCTTCAATTAAAAGAACAGTCGCCTCTTTATTCTCAAAAATTGATTTTTTCAAACTATCTTCTGTTGCTATAACTTCTTCTAGCATTTTCTCATAAATAGCAATTTCTTTTATAAGCTCTAAAATTCTTCCTATATCTTTTACTTCTGCTTTTCTAAGTTTTAAATCTTCAATTGCTGTATGTATATACACCTTTCTCACCTCTCAATATATTTTATTAAAACATCTCCCTTTAGTTATTCAATCTAGAAGGGTATTTTATACATTTTTATATAAAAAAAAGCTAAAAGCTTTTAATAGACATTTTATTTATTCTAAATAAATATTTTCGTTAATCCTTTTAACTGTCTATCTTTTGCTTTTAGCTGTCCACTTTTATTCCATAGCAATGAAATCAACTCTATCAACATTTTCCATTTTAGATAATTCATCTAAAAGGTCTGTTAATTCTAGTTCTAACATTGTCATATCTATTGTTAATGTTAAATTTGCAACTCCACTTATAGGTAATCCTTGATCTATGGTTAGAATATTTCCACCTTTATCTGATAGAAAATTTAATACTTTTGATAAAACACCTTTTCTGTGTTGTACTATCATATTAAAGGTCATTTTTCTACCTTGTGTTCCTTCTGAAAATTCAAAAATATAATCTTTGTATTTATAATAAACACTTCTACTAATACCTACCATTTTGGTTGCTTCTGTAACTTCTTTAATTTTTCCTTCTTTTAAAATCTTTTTAACTTCTAAGACTTTTTCAAAAACATCTGGTAAAACCTTTCTGTCAATTACTAAATATTTTCCCTCCATCATTTACCACCTTCTAATACAATTACCCCCTTTGTATCAGTGGAAAGTCCTATAACCTTATAATTTAGCCCTTCATCTTTTAAAACTTTAATTAATGCATTTCTAACTTTAAAAGATTCTTTAACTATAATATTTATAGTTGGTCCTGCTCCACTTAAATAAGAGGCTAGCGCCCCACTATTATAAGCTTCTTTCTTAATTAAATCAATTCCCTTTATAAGTGAATTTCTATAAGGTTCATGAAGTCTATCTTTACAAGCTTCTCTTAAAACATCTGTATTTCCATTGTTTAACCCTATTGCAAGTAAGGTTGCTCTTCCAATATTATATACAGAATCTTCATATGTTAATTTTTTGGGAAGTATACTTCTAACCTCTTCTGTTTCAAGTTTAAAATCTGGTATAACGCTTATAAATTCTAACTTCTTCTTATTTTCTATTTTTTCATATATTACTTTTTTTTCACATCTTATAGCAATTACTATTCCACCTAAAATCGCTGGTGCTACATTATCTGGATGTCCTTCTATATCTACAGCTAAATCTAATAATTCTTCTTCAGTTAATTTTTTCTTTGATATATAATTTGCACCATAAATCCCAGCAACTATACAACTTGAACTGCTCCCAAGTCCTCTAGCTATAGGAATATTATTTTTTACTAACTTTATTTTAAGTCCGTTAAAAGGATAATGTGTTCTTTTAAATACTTCCATCATTGCTTTATACACAATATTATTTTTATTACAAAATTCTTCTTCAAAACCTTCAAATTTTAAACCACTCTTAATTTCTTCAAACTCAAATTCATTATATAAGTTTAAAGCTACACCCATACAATCAAATCCTGGTCCCATATTTGCTGATGTAGCTGGAACACGTAACCTTATCATTTATTTACTCCTAAATAATATTTTAAAGTCTCTTCCATCCCATCTATCTTACATGCAGTTGTATGCATTATTTTTTTATTTTCTAAAGTTTTAAGGCTTTCTGGAATCTCATTCTTACTTTCTCTAAATAATGTTTTTAATACTCTAAAATCATCCATAAATTCTACATCTATTCCTAATGAAGTACATATGCTTCTTGGAAATTTAAAAGGACTTGCTGTAGAAACTATCAATGTTTCTTTATTATCCCCGGTTTCCTCTATATATTTCTTATGAACCACATACGCTACTCCTGTATGAGTATCCATTAAATATCCATCCTTAACGTAAACCTCTTGTACGGCTTTATAAACTTCTTCTGTAGTACTAAAATTACCATAAAACTCTTTAAGTCCCTCTTTCATCTCTCTTGTTATTTCATATAATCCATTAGAAGCTAGATTATTCATTAATTCTCCAACTAACTTATAGTTTCTTCCACTTACTTCATATAATAATCTTTCTAAATTAGAAGATACTAATATATCCATAGATGGAGATTCTGTAATTATGAGATCTCTTCTTCTATCATATATTCCTGTTTTTAAAAAATTTGATAATACATTATTTTCATTTGAAGCACATATAAGTTTATCAATAGGTAATCCCATTTTCTTTGCATAAAAGGCTGCTAAAATATTTCCAAAATTCCCTGTAGGTACAGAAACATTTATTTTTTCCCCTTCTTTAATTCTTTTATTTTCTATTAATTCCATATATCCATAAAAATAATATACTATTTGAGGTATTAATCTTCCAATATTTATAGAATTTGCTGAAGATAATCTTATTTTATTTTTTAATAAATCTTCTTTTAATTTTTCATTTTTAAATATTTCTTTTACACCTTGTTGTGCATTATCAAAATTTCCTTCAATTGCAACCACATATACATTAGTTCCTTCTTGACTTATCATTTGTTTTTTTTGAATTTCACTGACTCCATCTTGAGGATAATATACAACAACTTTAAATCCTTCAATATCCTTAAATCCTTCTAAAGCTGCTTTTCCTGTATCACCTGATGTTGCTGTTAAAATTACTATTTCTTCATCTACATTTAAATTTTTTTTAGCTCTCTTCATTATTTGTGGTAAAAATAATAAAGCTGCATCCTTAAATGCACATGTTGGCCCATGATATAACTCCAAAAAATTCTTTTCAACATTTACAGCAAATCTATTTGTATATGCTTCCTTTACTGCTGATTTTAATTCTTTCAATTTAAAATCAGTAAAAAATTTTCCTATAATAAAATAAGCCAATTCCTCATAACTAGCGCCTTTTTTATTTATTGCTTCTTCATAAATTTTCGGAAAATTATCCGGAACAAAAAGTCCCCCATCAGAAGCAATTCCCCTGATTATCGCTTCTGCGCTTTTTATTCCTCGCTCTTTTCCTCTTGTACTTTTAAAATTCATACCTCCGCCTCCAAGTAAGAAATTTACATTTATGTCTTATGTATCCATATTATCACTAGATATTTTTTTATACAAACTGTCCTTAATATAAAGACTATTTCTCCTCTTTGTGTTTAGTATTGAATTTTCTTTTTTAAAGCATACTTAGTATTATTGCGCCTTTAATAGATACATTATTATTTTTTACAAATTCCTTTGCATCTTTTATTTTTATTTTTATAGCTTCAATTTCTTCATCTTCTTCAATATTAGAAGTATCTAATTCTCCTTCTACTATCATTTTAACTACTCCTGTTGTTTCATCTGACATTCCTACTGAAGTATAGCTTGGCTTAACTAAAATCTCATAGCTTGTACATTTAAGTCCTGTTTCTTCAAATAGCTCTCTTTTAGCTCCTTCTATCATATCTTCTCCCTCATCAACCATACCTGCTGGAAGTTCATATAAAAAACCATCAATAGCTGGTCTATATTGTTTTAATAAAACTACTTCTCCCTCTTTTGTTATAGGTATAATCATAACTCCATCAGCCTTAGTATGATCTTTTGTTACACAAGCTAATTCTTCTTTCTCTCTTCTACTTGCAATAAAATATTCTTTTATATTGTCCTTTTTATTTCTCAATGTTAATTTATACATATTTAAATATGGATTATTAGTTTGTTTTTCTATATTTAATAATTTCATCTTTTTTCTCTCCCTTATTTATAGAATCTTTAATTTTTTTTCAATTCTCATTAATTATATAACATATTTTTCCTCTTTGCTAAAAATAGATAAAAATTTAACAATCTTTTGCTTGTCTTCTTCCTAACTCTATTGTAAAATAATGTCGTCGGTATTCATATGAAACTGAACGCAACTACAAATTTTATTGTATTTGCCGAATTATATCTCACAAATAGAGAATAAGAACGGAGGATTTTTAATGGAAACAAAAACATCTAGACGTCGCTTAACAAGCCGTCAATTAGTAGTGATTGGAATGTTATCTGGTATCACTATATTTATGGGACTTACAGGAATTGGATTTATCCCTATTCCACCAGTTAAATTAACTATAATGGGTGTTCCCGTTATAATCGGAGCAATTTTAGAAGGACCTCTTGTTGGAGGCTTAGTTGGATTAGTATTTGGACTTTTTGGAATGTATCAAGCAATTGCAGCACCATTCCCAACTTCACCATTATTTTTAAATCCAATAACTTCATTAGTTCCTAGAATACTTATAGGAGTTATAACTTATTATGTATACAGAGCTTTAAGAAATAGATTCAAAAAAGAAAGTGTTGCTATAGGAATTTCAGCTATAGTTGGTTCTCTTGTGAATACTGTTGGAGTTCTTGGTTGTATATATATCTTTGGCTTAAATCAATATGCATCTTTACTACACATTTCAAAAAATTCTGTTTTAGGTGCATTAGGTATAATTGCTGGTACAAATGGTATTCCAGAGGCAATTATATGTACAGTTATAACTATACCAGTTGTTTTAGCCGTAATGAAAATTAAAAAAAGAAGATAATAATAGCTAAATTTATAAGCTGTTTCATAACTCTTTTTCTTCAATCTTAGAGTTTATGAAACAGCTATTTTATTTTTTATAGCTTTTTATTTCATGATATAATTGTATATATTTATCATTTATTAATAAATTTTCATAGTTATTTTTATAACAATATTTTTTTATTTTGGGAGGTTAATTATATGAAAGAAATTAAATTTGTAGATATTGATGGTATAAAGCTTGGACATGCTGAGAATAAAGAAGGTTCTACTGGGTGTTCTGTAGTTATTTGTGAGGAAGGTGCAACTGGTGGTGTAGATGTTCGTGGTGGTGCTCCTGGTACACGTGAAACAGATCTTTTAAATCCATCTGAACTTGTAGATAAAGTTCATGCTGTTGTTTTAGCTGGAGGTAGCGCTTTTGGCTTAGAAGTTTCAAATGGTGTTATGGAATATTTAGAGCAAAAAGATATTGGATTTGATGTTCAAGTAGCAAAAGTTCCTATTGTTTGTTCTGCTGTTTTATTTGATCTTGCCTTTGGAAATCCTAAAATAAGGCCTGATAAAAAATTAGGTTTAGAAGCTTGTTTAAATTCAGAAATTTATAAGGATAATCTTAATGGAAATATTGGTGCTGGTTATGGTGCTACTGTTGGAAAACTTTTAGGTCCTGAATTTTGTATGAAAGGTGGACTTGGAACCTATGCTATCCAACTTCCAAATGGTCTTCAAGTTGGTGCCATTGTTGCTGTTAACTGTCTAGGTGATGTTGTTAACCCTAATGATAATATGAAAATTCTAGCTGGTGCTTATAATAAAGAAACTAAAGAATTTTTAAATAGCGAATCTATCCTTTTAAATTCTACTACTAATCCTAAAGATCCTTTTAAAGGAAATACCACTATTGGAATAATAGTTACTAATGCAAACTTCAATAAAGCACAAGCAAAAAAGATTTCTTCTATGGCCCATAATGGTTTTGCAAGAACTATGAAACCTGCTCATACAATGTTTGATGGAGATACTATTTTTACTATGGCAACTAATAAAATAGATGCTGATGTTTCTACAGTTGGAATGTTAGCTTCTAATGTAATGGAAAAAGCTATATTAAATGCGGTAAATTTTGCAAGTGGTTTAAATAATGTTCCATCTTTGCATGATATTTAATTATCAAAATTTAGCCTTATAAAAATTAATCTTTAACTTTAATTACATTTATTTAAAAAGCTTCACAAATTTTTGTGAAGTTTTTTTTAATATTATTTTTCTTCTATGCTGATAATATGGACTTTCTTTTAAATTCTTTTATGTATATTCAATTAATTGTTCTTATTTTATTTACAAAGCATTTGCTTCAATATGATAAAATTAAAAAATATATTTTGTAAAGGGGGCTTATTATGTCGCATCACTCAAATCATAAAAATAAACTTACTCTAATATCATTGATTTTAATGATATTCACGTCAGTGTTTGGATTCACAAACATAGCTAGAGCATATTATTTAATGGGATATGCCGCGATACCATTCTATATAGTATCTGCACTTACATTTTTCATTCCATATGCATTTATGTTATCTGAATTCGGAGCTGCATTTAGAAAAGAACGTGGAGGAATCTATTCTTGGATGGATAAATCCGTTGGACCTAAATATGCATTTATAGTAACATTCATGTGGTATACTTCATACCTAATTTGGATGGTTTCTACTTCATCTTCAATTTGGGTTCCACTTTCAAATATGATCTTTGGTGAAGATAAAACATCGGGTTGGTCGCTACTCGGCTTATCAGCACCCAAAACCATGGCTTTATTTGGTATTATCCTAATAATTATAGTTACATTTGCAGCTTCTAAGGGACTTGATAAAATAAAGAAAATAACTTCTATTGGCGGAACTTTCGTTGCTTTAGCTAACGTTGTTCTTTTAGTTGGAGCAGTTATTGTTCTTGTTGGAAACGGCTTTAAATTAGCTGATCCTCTTACAGCAAGCTCTCTTATGCATTCACCAAATCCATCTTATCAATCCCCAATAGGACTTCTAGGATTCCTTGTTTTTGCAATATTTGCTTATGGTGGACTTGAATCAATTGGTGGACTAGTTGATGAAACTGAAAATCCTGAAAAGACTTTCCCTAGAGGAATAAAAATAGGTGCAATAATTATTGCAATTGGATATTCTTTAGGAATTCTTTGTGTTGGTATTTTCACTAGTTGGAGCGGTGTGTTGGACAGACCTACTGTTAACATGGCAAATGTTGGTTACTTAGTAATGGGTAACTTAGGTTATTCAATTGGTAATGCACTTCATTTAAGTGCTTATACTTCAATGGAACTTGGATTATGGTTCTCTAGATTTATAGGATTATCTATGTTCCTTGCATTAATCGGAGCTTTCTTTACTTTAACTTATGCTCCAGTTAAGCAACTTATTGAAGGTACTCCAAAAGAACTTTGGCCTGCAAAATTAATAAAGACAGATGCAAAAACTGGTATGCCTAAAAACGCTATGTGGGTTCAATGTTTTATAGTTGTTGTTGTTATTGCTATAGCTTCATTTGGTGGAGATACGGCTACAACCTTCTTAAACTATTTAATATTAATGAGTAACGTTGCAATGACTATTCCATATATTTTCATTGCCCTAGCATTTATTTGGTTTAAAAAGAATGATTCTATAGAAAAACCTTTCGTCATTTATAAATCAAAAAAAGGTGCTACAGTAGCTGTTATAATCGTTATGATTACGGTAACTTTTGCAAATATCTTTACTATAATCAAACCAGTATTAGAAAGCAGGGATTATACATCGACGCTATTCCAAATTGCTGGACCAATTATATTTACTATAATTGCACTTCTTATTTATAGAAGATACGAAAATAAATACTTAAAAAACAAATAAAAAGGATTGCTTAAACAATTCTTTCAATCCATAGAAAAAGGACTTTTTCAAATTTGAAAAAGTCCTTTATTTTATAAAAATTTATATTATTTATTATCCTAATCTTTATTTGAATATATCTTAGCAAAAAGATTTAAAATCTCAATGTATAGCCAAATTAATGTAACCATTAATCCAAATGCTCCATACCACTCCATATATTTAGGAGCTCCTCTTCTTGCTGATTGCAAAATAAAATCATAATCTTGCATAAGTGATATTGTTGCTAAAACTACAACTACTAGGCTAAAAATTATTCCCATGGGTCCATTAGAGTAAATTGGTAATATTATGCCAAATAAACTTAATACTACTCCTATAAGTCCTGTTAGACATACTGTAACAAGCCCTATCATTACACCTTTTCTAGTTTTCTCTGCTATACTCGTATTTTTTCCATATATGACTAATGTAACTACTACACAAACCAATGTTAATAATATTGCTGGCAATACTATTCCTTTTCCTACACTTCTTTCAAAAAATTGTGATATGCTTCCTAAAAACAGTCCTTCTAGTCCTGCATAAATCACTCCTGTAAATCTGCACATCTTTGGATTAAATATAGTTATTAATGCTACAACAAATGTAATTATTGAAATAATTATCATTGTTCCACTACTATACGGTATATTAAAAAAACTATAAATAAACCCTACTGATAATACCATTAAAAATATTAATATCTTTACTATTGTTCCTGAAATCGTCATAGTACTTTCACTACTAACAACTTCTGAAAACCCCTTCGCCATAGCTGGATTTGTTTTTCCTACTCTCATAAATCTCTCCTTTCTAACTTAGTATAATTATTGACTTCTTTCTCATTATTTTATACCTTAAATTTTTTCTCTTTATTAAATTTATTCATTATTTTCTAATTTGTTAGAAATTAATATCTATTAAATACTTTTTTTATTTACCCATTCTTAAAAACAACTTTTAAAAGTATTGGTGTTATTATAGTTGTTATTACTACGACTATAACTATTGGTGCTAAAAAATTTGGATTCATGAGTCCAACTGCAATCCCTTTATTTGCAACTATTAATGCAACCTCTCCTCTTGAAACCATCCCCGTTCCTACTTGTATTGATTCATCAGTAGAGTATCCAAATAATTTTGCTCCTAATGCACAGCCTAATATTTTAGTTAAAATAGCCGCAATTAATAAAACTATTGTAAATATAAGTATATCTACAGTCATTGTTCCTATTTCTACCTTTATCCCTATGCTTGCAAAAAATATGGGCGATAATAATATATATGATAATGTCTCAAATCTTGAATTTATATATCTTGTCCGTTCAGTATTTGAAATAATAAGTCCAGCTATAAATGCTCCTGTAATATCTGCTACTCCAAATAATTCTTCCGCAAAAAATGATAGTAAAAGACAAAAAACAAATGCTACTATTACAAATCGTCTCATATCTTTATGATATCTACTAACCATTTTATTAAAAACCATATAAAATAAATATCCACTAACTCCTGCAAAAATGAAGAATAATATAATTTTTATTAATACTACCCAAACATTTATGCTTGCATCTGCAAGCCCTGTTACAACAGTTAATGCTACTACTCCTAATATATCATCAATTAAAGCTGCTCCTAGTATAGTATTTCCTGCTTTCGTACTTAACTTTCCCATTTCTTTTAATGTTTCAACTGTTATACTAACTGATGTAGCAGTTAATATTACCCCAATAAATATGTTTTGTAAGATTGGACTTACATCCCCTGCTGAGACTTGTCCATTATTAAATATCATTGCTATTAAAAATCCTACAATTAACGGAATTACAACTCCCATTATTGCTACTACAAAAGATACTTTCCCCGTTTTTTTCAATTCTCTGATATCTGTCTCTAATCCTGCTGTAAACATCAAGACTATAACTCCAAGCTCTGACATCTGCCCTATAAAATCTGTTTCATGAAGCATATTTAAACAAGCTGGTCCCAATACTATTCCTGCAAGTAATGCTCCTACAACCTGTGGCATTTTAAACTTTTTAGTTATAAGCCCTAATAATTTTGTGCTCAACAAAATTAATGCAATATCAAATAAAAATTTATATGATAGCATTCCCAATCCCCCCTTTATGTATATGGATAATTATAGTTAGTTTTACTTTTTTATTCAAATTTACTTTTCTTAATTTTCCTTCTTTCTAACTATATTTATCCTTTATTTATTCTTTAATATTAAATATATGCTCTAATATCTCTTTTTCTTTTATTTCCTTTAAAATAATCTTTTTTTCTTATTTGATTATTTTATTTTTAATATTTTAGAAACTTTTTAGAAATATATAGTTCATATTTAGTTTAATATGTTATCATTTCACTTAATATATTCTCTATTCCATACTGTCCTATATCAAAATTTATCTTTTCACTTATTAACTGTCCTATAATCTCCTCTTTCTCTTCTTCTAACATTTCACTATTTCTTACACCTTCTACAATCTCATCAATATCATATATTTGACCTTCTCCTTCTTCAGCTCCAATAATAATAGAAAGATCTTCTCTTGATTTTTCTTCAAACATATCATATTCACTATAGATGCTTTTTTCATTATTTTTATCTATTCTTCCTTCATGATACATATTTAAAGCATCCTGCGCTCCTTCCACTTCTTTAAATCCTATTGCTCTATAGTTTGGTAATACTAATAAATAATTCATATATATACCTCCAAAAAAATAATAAGGAATTGCTTTAGACAACCCCTTATTAGTGTTATATTTTTTATAGATTTATATACATTTTTTTAGCAATTGCATTTCTTTTTTATATCCATAGCTAAACAAAAATATCTTACTGACTCTTTTATATTCCCAAGTTTATGATAAAGATTTCCTAAATCTAAATATCTGTTATAAAAATCTCTCTTTGTTCCAAACCTAGTCAATGCATCTAAGGAAAGATTTAAATTCATTTCTGCTTCATCATACTTTTTTGCTTCTTCTAAAAGGCATCCCTTTAAATAATATGAAAACTCTATAAGTGTAACATCATCTGTTACTATAGCTATATTTAAAGCTATTTCTATAATCTTTTTTATATAATCTAATTGATTATATTGCTTTAATATTTTTAAAAATTTTACAAACTCTTCTGCACACTTTTCATTGTTTTCTTTAGGCATAATTTCAATTATTTCATCTATAACGATTCTTGCTTCTCTTTCATTAAATGCTCTAAAATACGCCTTCACATAATCTATTTTCATTTTTACTAATTTATAAACATCATCTTTAGCTAACTCATATGCTTTTTCTTTGTTGTCTTTTGAGTATTGCTTCATAATAATATTTTTTATAGTGCTTACATGATATAATTCACAAACAATATCTTCAGTTTTTATATTATTAATTTTTGTTACTGCTAAATTTATATACTCTTCCGCTTCTTCATTTTTTTCTATTTTCATTAAACACTTTGCTATTTCTAAACATATCTTCACAAAAAACTCTTCTTCTTGAAGATTATTTTTTTCCATACACTCTTTTATTCTTTTAAAGTAAACTTTAGCTTCTTCAAATTCTTCATTTTGGAATAAATAACTTCCTAAATCATAAAGATAAACCAATCTGTCTTCTACATTTTCTGCTTTACTATATAAATCATAATAAACTGGTACAATATCTGAAATACTATTCCATTTCTTATTTTTTTTATAGTATTTAAATAATTTATTTACTATCCGGATTGATTGGCTTATATTACCATATTCAACAGCATATTCTAGATTGAATTTTAATTCTTTTTCGTAATTTTTGCCATTTAAGTTTGTTTCGATTAATTTTACATTATCTTCTATTTGCTCATATACAGATTTTGCTAGATACACAAAATCTATATTTAATTTTTCTGATATATATTCTAAAATTGCATCATCTGCTTCTATTTTTCCATTTTCAATACAGCTCATTTTTGATATTGATATTTTATCGCCACATAATTCCTTTAACGTGACTCCATTATAAACTCTAATACGTTTTATTTTTTCACCTGTTGAAAGTATTTCCATATTATCTCACCCATCATACCCTAATTTTTTAATACGCCAATTTCTCTAAAAATACCTACACCTCTGTCTAAATATTTTTCCGCTTTTTCTGTCTTTTTTAAGTCAATATAAAACTTTCCTAATATTATTGAAAGTTCAGCTATTTTATCTTGAATCTCATTATTACATGCAAAATTATATGCTTCTAAAAGAATTTTTTCCGCTTTTTCTAAATCTTCTTCTATTTGGTACATTCTATACTCTATTAATAGACATTCTATCTTCGCTTGTTTATCATTATCACTTAATAATGAATATATATTTTCTAAAACATTTTTACATTTTTTTATGTTCTTTATTTTTAAATAATTCTGACAAATATTTATAAGAATATTTGTAGTCTCCTTGTCTCCATTTCTTTCTTTCATTTCTTTTGAATTATTAAAATGTTTTTCAGCTTCTACTATATTTTCAAAGTTATAAAATAACTCCCCAAGTCTATTTTGTATATTTGATATACTTTTATATTGCTCCATTTCAGCATACACATCTAATGTCTTTTTAGAATATTTTATTGCATTTTTAATATTTTCTTGCTCTCCATACTCTTCTGATATCTTTAAAAGAGCTTTACCATATTCTTTTCTATTATTTATTTTTTCCAATTTATCTTTTGTTAAATTAGAATATTTTACTGCATCATCTATGTTTTCTATTTCAAAATAACTTTTTGCTAAATTATAATAAATTTCAGCTATTAGAAGTTCATCTATAATTTTATTATCTACATATACCCTTTCAGCTTGCTTTAAATAACTATTTGCTGAATGATATGCCTTTAGCTTTAATGTTATTTTAGCTAAATCTAAGAAACTTCTAACTATCTCTTCATATTTTTTATGTTTTATAAATATAATATTGGCACTTAATATTTTACTTTGTGCTTGTCCATATTGTCCTTTTGCCAAATAAATCTTTCCTGCTAAATGAAGAATTTTTCCTTTTCTTCCTTGAATATTATACTTTTCTGCATATTCATATGCTCTTCTTATATTTTCACTGGCAAATTCAAATTCTCTTTGCCCTATGTACGCCTCTGCTAATTGCTCATAATATAAACTTATGTTTTCCGCTTGACTTTCTTCTGACTCCATTAAATATTCTACATTTACATCTAATGTCTCAGCTAAATATTCTAATAGATCCATAGATGGATTAGAACGTCTAGACTCGACTAAACTAATCTGTCCTGGCGTTATTCTGTCTTTAGCTAAATCCTTAAGTGTCATATTTAGTTCTTTTCGTCTTCTTTTTATTTTATCCCCCAAAGATAGAATTTCCATATTTTCTTCTCAACCCCGTTACCTTTTATTCATATTTATTTAAATAAATTTATAATTTATTCAAATTTTGTTTTAATTATATCATGTTTTTCTAAATATATACAGTATTTTTCTCATAATTCCTCTTATTTTTTATTTTTTATTTAATTCTAATTTGTTTTTCATAAAAATCCTCAAAAAATATGTTATAAATTTCTCTATTTCTAATAATATTATTTAAAAATACTCTTATTTAATTTGTCTTAAACAAAAAAAGACTATTGCTAACGGATTCTTCCGTTAAAACAATAGCCCTTTTTTCACTATCTCATACCTGATAAATTATCATATGCATCTTCTGCTACATATCTTAATTTTCTTCCTGCTCTTTTCATAGATCTCATTGTTTTCTTATCTACACAAGGCATTACTGCCATACATGCAGCAGCACCTATAACCACACCAGCTGCTACACCCATTAATCTACGTCCCATAATTATCACCTCACTTATTTTTAGTATTACTATTATGGTTTGTAGATTTTCAAATTTTATTCTAAAAAATTCCTAGAGCTTCTTTTGCAAGCTTATCTGCCATGTCATTATATAAATCTCCACTATGACCTTTTACTTTCTTAAACTGAATTTTTATTTCTTTCATTTTTTCTTGCATAAATTTATTATAATTTTGTGTTATTTCATTGTTTCTTTTCCATGTACCAAGTGCCCATGATTCTATCCCTTGATAATCAAAGACTATAGTTACTTTTTTAAAATCTTCCTCTATCGCATACTTAACAGCTGCCATAGCGCCATCTACTTCTCCTGATACATTTCTAAGAGCTATTGCTTCTTTATTAGTTCCTACGCCTTTGTCCTTATGAATAACCTCCCCACTATTTATACATACCATTCCATAAGAATAATTTTTCTTTTC
The DNA here is from genome assembly GCF_947072515.1 of uncultured Clostridium sp. Classification (GTDB taxonomy): domain Bacteria; phylum Bacillota; class Clostridia; order Clostridiales; family Clostridiaceae; genus Clostridium. The sequence continues at coordinate 64,104 of NZ_CAMTIG010000009.1, read as the reverse complement.
CAAAGAAAAACTTCCATCTACATAGGCAGTTAATCCGTCCTCTGCTATAAAACTTTCTTCTTCAATAATTTCTTTTTTCTTTACTCTACTGCTTGTTACATTCCCACTATTCCGTAAGTTTAAAAGAATGAATTCCTCTGCTTCCTTCTCTGTTTTAAAACTCTTATATATTGCTCCCTTAAATCCTATAACTTCTTTTTTACATGCATCCCAAGAAGTAAATATTTTTGGTTCTCCTGATTTTCCTTTATATACTGAATAATATTTTCCTGCCATTTTTTACTCCTTATAATGTTCCTAATTCTTCTATAACACTAACTATTTTTTCTAAATTCTTAGCTCCTGTAAAGTTTATTACATATTCTAATCCATTTTTTAATACTACTATTAATTCATTTTTTCCAGACCAATTTTCTAATAACACTTTTGCTGGAACATCATTAGCAATTCTATTTAATGCAAAGAATAAAACTGCTAAATCATCAATTTGTCCTACAAAAGGTATTTTATTTGGAATTAAATCATTTGGAAATAGAAGATATGCTATACTTCCTGATATAGTAAGCTTTGTTTTTATCGGAACTCTCTCATCTCTTAAAAGTCTTCCTGTTAATGCTATTAAATCTGGAATAACAAAAAGATAATCTGAAAACTCTTTTGTTTTAGGTAGAGTTTCTTCTAGCTTTTCTTTTGCTATATTTCTTCCTTTATTATAATAATCATCTGTTTTTTTCTCTATTATTAAGTTATCTATTTCTTCGTCTTCTACATCTTCTTCTATAGTGCCATCTGAGTTTTCTTCTTTTGCCTCACTATCTGTTTTATTTTCTTCTGTTTCATTATCCGCTTTATTTTCTTCTGTATCTTCTGATATCTCTTCTTCATTATTTCCACTTAAGTTTATTTTTATATCATAAACCTCTGCACAAACAACATCTTCTACTATCTCTACTTCTTTTAACTTTAATTTTACTATCTTAACAGCTTCAAGAATTTTATCTATATCTATAACAAGCTTGTCCTTATTTCCATCAATACCTAAGTCCCCTAAAAGTTTTAAAAGAAATTTAACTCCTAAACTTCTAAAGATTCTAAAAATCCCAACTTTCCACACCTTTAATGCAGAAAATCTTAAATGTAATTTTCCATCAATTACTGATAAATCTGATATTGTTCCCTTAAAATTTATCTTTATTCCTTTTTTAAAACTTCCTTCTACTTCTATTCCATTGTCTATATTAACTGATTTTAAATCTAACCCTTCAACCTTTACAAAGTCATTTATAATACTTAATATATCGCTTCCTTTTAATTTAACTTGTACATTTGAAATATTCATTAAAAAGTACTCCCCCTTTTTATATTCTTTTATTATTTTACCTTTTTCTCTAAAAAACTTCTAGCCTTTCTATGCTAATAAAAGAAAAATATCACAAAACTACGTTTTGTGATATTAAACTAAGATTATATTTAAGGTCCTACTTTTGCTTTTTTTATTATTACCTAATTTTATTATTTTATTCCTAAAATACAGGAATTACATTTCCATTATATTTTTCATTTATAAATTCTTTTACTTTTTCTGATGTTAAAGCCTCTGTTAAATCTTTAATTTTTTCAGTATCTTTCTCTTCTTTTCTTACTGCTATTACATTTCCGTAAGGCTTAGATCCTTCTGAATCTTTATTTTCTTTTATTAATGCATCTTTTATTTCATATCCTGCATCTATAGCATAGTTTCCATTAATTACTGCAAGACTAACATCTTCTAAAACTTTTGGTATAGTTGCTGCTTCTAACTCTTTAAATTTTAAATTCTTTTTATTCTCAATTATATCTTTAGGTGTTATAAGATCTCCATCTTTAACTTTTATCAATCCATTTTCCTCTAAAAGTTTTAATGCTCTTGCTTCATTTGATGGATCATTTGGAATAGCTATAATATCTCCATTTTTTAATTCATTAATGTTTTTTATTTTTTTCGAATATGCTCCAAGAGGTTCTAAATGAATTTGTGCTGTATAATCTAAATTTAAATTTCTTGTTTTATTTTGATCATTTAAATAAGGTATATGCTGAAAAAAGTTTGCATCTAGGCTACCTTCTGCAAGAGCTGTGTTCGGTGTTACATAATCATTAAACTCTATAATATCAACCTTATATCCTTTAGCTTCTAAGTCTTCTTTTGCAGCCAAAGCTATTTCCTTATGAGGTACAGGTGAAACTCCGAGCTTTATAGTTTTATCATCCTTATTCTTAGCAACAACTCCAATACTTCCTATAATTAATAATATTGATGCTGCTACTATAACTCCTATTAATGACTTCTTTTTAATTTTATTATTTTTGCTTTGCCCATTAATTAATTTCTTATAAATAAGATTTCCTAAACTTTGTACAATCTGTACAATTATTATTAAAAGTATAACAGTAACAATCAGCACTTTTGTATTATTTCTATGATATCCATATCTTATAGCAACATCTCCAAGCCCACCAGCTCCAATAGCTCCTGCCATTGCAGAATATCCTATAACACTAATTGTAGTTAATGTTAATCCTGATACAATAGATGGAATAGCTTCTTTTAATAATACTTTAAATACTATCTGAAAATCAGTAGCCCCAAAAGATTTTGCCGCTTCAACAATCCCCTTGTCCACTTCTCTTAATGCATTTTCTATAATTCTTGCAATAAATGGTGCTGTTCCTATTGTTAATGGAATTATTGCTGCTTTTACTCCAATAGATGTTCCTATAATAAATCTTGAAATTGGAAATAATACAACCATTAAAATTATAAATGGAAAACTTCTTAAAATATTTATTATAAAATCTAATGTATTATATACTGCTTTATTTGGTCTTAGTCCATCCTTTGCAGTTAAAGTAAGTATTATCGCAGGTATAAATCCTAATATAGTTGCAAATACCGTTGAAAAAACTACCATTATTACTGTATCTTGAACTGCTCTTATAATTTCTGCATTCATTTATATTACCTCCCACTTCACATTTTTCTCATTTAAATACCCTAGTATTTTGTCTTTATCTTTTTCTTCTATATTTATAACTAAACTACCTAATATATCTCCTCTAAACTTCTCTAATTTTCCAAATACAATTGAAAAATCTATATCTAACTCTCTCGCAAGTTTTGTTATTATTGCATTTTCCGAAAAATCACTTGGGAAAAATATTCTTATATTTATTCCTTCTGAAGGTAATATTTCTTCATCACCCTCCCCTAGAAATTTTTTCAAATGATTTTCTGGCTTTAAAAACAATTCTTTTGCTAATCCCTGTGCTTTAACCCTTCCACCATCTAATAAAGTTATTTTTTCACATACCTCTTTAACTACTTCCATTTGGTGAGTCACTATTACAATAGTTATATTTAATCTGTTATTTATTTCTAATAGAAGTTCTAATATATCTTTTGTTGTTTTTGGATCTAACGCTGATGTTGCTTCATCACAAAGCAATACCTTTGGCTCTAATGCTAATGCTCTAGCTATAGCAACTCTTTGTTTTTGCCCTCCTGATAATTCTTTTGGTTTTCTATCCTTTTTATCTTCTAATCCAACTAATTTTAAAAGTTCTATCACTTTATTTTCTATATGCTTCTTATCATATTTCCATACTTCTAAAGGTAATGCTATATTTTCAAAAACAGTTTTTCTATCTAAAAGATTAAAATTTTGAAAAATCATTCCTAAGTTTCTTCTTAAGTCTCTTATTTGCTTATCCTTTAATTTACCTATTTCATCGCCCATAACATTTATTGAACCTTCATTATATCCTTCAAGTCCATTAATACATCTTAGAAGAGTACTTTTTCCTGCTCCACTATGCCCTATTATCCCATATATTTCTCCTTCTTTTATTTCTAATGAAACATTATTTAAAACACTTGTCTCCCCAAATTTTTTATACACATTTTCTATTTTTATCATTTCTTGACACCCCCAAAGTAATTTATTTTATAAAGTAGTAAATTTAATTTTTGGACTTTTATTTTCCTGCAAAAAAATACACTAGAGAAAAAACTCTAGTGCATAAATAATATACCCATATTCTTTTCTCATCTCCCAACTAAATAGTTGCAGGAATTAGCACCACATAATTTAGATATAGCTATTGTATATTTAAAATTACAGGTTGCTGGGTTTCATAGGGCCAGTCCCTCCACCGCTCTTGATAAGTTAATATTCTGTTTTACTTGTTTTTAATATATCTTACTATTCATAGTTTGTCAACTTTTTTTTAATAATTTATTTTTATTTTTTTCTAAAATTTTCTATTTATTTTTTTCTAATTTTGAATATTTTAAAGCTACTTTTAAAAATTCATCCTTCACCATTTCAAAAATATCAACTAAATCTGGATCAAACATTAACCCTCTACCTTCTTGAATAAACCTTATTGCTTCTTCTGGGTTTTTAGCTCCTTTATAAATCCTTTTACTTACAATTGCATCAAATACATCAATTATCATCATAAGCCTAGCTGGTAATGGTATATTTTTGCCTTCTAATCCAATAGGATATCCCGTACCTCCCCACTGCTCATGATGATAATATGCTATTTCTTTAGCACATTTTATTATGCTATTAGTTTTTCCATCTAGTTTAACCTCAGCATTTTTTAAAATTCTATATCCACAATATGAATGCCCCTTCATTATCTCAAACTCTTCATCAGTAAGTTTTCCTGGTTTAAGTAAAATATTATCTGGTATACCTATCTTGCCTATATCATGTAATGGAACAGCTTTTATAATATTTATTTCTTCTATTTCTGAGATTATATATCTTGAATCATGTCTCATACAATCAAGCATTATTTTTGCATATTCCTTACATCTATCAATATGGCATCCTAAATCTGAATCTCTTGTTTCTGCTATTAATGCTAAAGTTTCTACAAAAGAATTATTAAACTGCTCTAACTCATGAACTTTTTCATTTACTAGTTCTTCTAAATTATTTCTGTATTTTTTTATTTCTATATAGTTTTTTATTCTTGCTTTTAAAAGCTTTGGATGAACTGGTTTTGTAATATAATCTAATGCACCTAATTTCAGTCCTTTATATTCATCATTCACATCACTTAATGCTGTTAAAAATATAACTGGTATTATATTTGTTCTATCATCACTTTTAAGTATTCTACAAACTTCATATCCATCAAGTTCTGGCATCATTATATCTAATAAAATCAAATCTGGTTTCCATTCTTTTGCTAATTCTATTCCTTTAACTCCATTTAATGCTACGTTTAGCATATAGTCATTCTTTAATATATCTATCAAAACTTTAGCGTTATCTGCTACATCATCAATTATTAAAACTTTATTCTTCTTTTCTATACTCATACTATAAAATCCCTATACTATTAAAATCTTTTTAACATTATTTATTTGTTTAATTGCTTCATCTAGTTTGAATGTATCTATTAATTCTTTTATTTCCTCTACTTTTTCTTCATATTTAGTTCCACTAACTTCTTTAAAAAGCTCTTCTATTTTATCTATAGTTTCACCTAAATCTATCTTTATAATTTCTTCTATATAACTCAATTTTCTTAAAATAATTTTTTCATCAACTTCATTATTATAAAACTCTCTAGTTTCTTCTTTTGCCTCTATTACTTGACTTATCTGTTCTAAATCTTCCTTTGTTTCATTATAAATCTTAAAGGGTATTGTAACTTCAAATCTACTTCCCATTCCCTTTTGACTTTCTAAATGTATTTCTCCATTCATTTGTTCGGCTAAATTTTTACATATTGTAAGTCCAATACCTGTGCCTCCATATTTTCTAGCTATTCCCTCATCTTCTTGAGTAAATGGCTCAAAAATTTTATCTTTCTTTTCAGCACTTATTCCAATTCCTGTATCCTCTATAATAAATTTAATATAAGCCATATCTTCTCTCTGATATAACCATTTAACTGTAAAATTTATAAATCCTTCTTCTGTAAATTTTATTGAATTTCCAATAATATTTATTAAAATTTGCTTTATTCTAAATGCATCCCCAATAACATAACTTGGTAATTCTCTATCTATAAAATAAATAAATTTTATTCCTTTTTTTCTTATTACATCTTCTTTTAACATTATAATAGTTTGAATCATATCAAAAAAATCTATCTTACTTTCTTCTAAATTTAATTTTGATTTTGTAACTTTAGAAACAAATAAAATATCTTCTATCATCTTTAATAAAAATTCTGATGCCTTATCGATTTTTTTAATATAATCTCTTTGTTTATTATCTAAATTTGTTTCTGATAAAAGAAAATTTACTGCTGTAATTGTGTTCATTGGTGTTTTTAATTCATGACTTACACGACTTATAAGTGAAGTTTTTGCATTATTTGCATCTTCAGCTTCTTTTTTAGAATTTTCAAGTTTTTCTTGAATTCTTTTTAGTCTTGTTATATCTGTTCCTATACCAGAAATAAATGTCTTATTTTCATAATTTGAAATAAAAATTTCTTGCATTATAAAACTCTCTTTAACATTTATTTCTTTTCTTATTATATTTTTAGCCCCTTTTTTTAAATCATAGAATACTTTATATAAGCATTGTTTATCTTTTATATTTTTTACATCTATAAGCTTTTTAAATTCATTATTTGAATATATTATTTCTCCATCTTCATCTGCTATAAATGCCGTATTTTTTATAGAATCAATAAGTAATGTTACTTTTTTTAGCATTTCCTTATTATCTTCAACTTCCTTTTCTAATATATTGTTTTTAATACTAATTTCTTCTATTAATCGTTTATTTTCTGACTTTAAAACAATTAAGAAAAAAGCTGTTGCCATTACGACTGTATAAAATAATTGTAAATCTAAAACCATATATTCTCTATACATCATTGATAGAGTATCTAAAAAATGAGATATCATAAAAAAAGATACTATAAAATCTTCTATAATTAAAAAAATAAACTCCTCCGGTTTTAATATTATACATGCTAATACTAGAATAAATATTGATAAATATTCTAAATGTGATCTATTCATATCAAATACATTAGCCAAAGATATTTCTTCTATATTAAATATAAATATTACAATGAAAAATATATAAAACCTAAATGTTAACACTATCTTTCTTACATTATTTTTAAAGATTATGTATACCACACTAAAAACTAATACATATCCTAAAAAGTTCGGCAATAGAAAATTATAAAGTGCAAAATCTACATTATTAGCTCTACCTATAGAATATAATATTTGTTCTAAAACACTCGAAACTCCAATGGTTGGAATTACTCTGAAAAAAGTCTTATCTATTATTTTATATAAATTAGCTTCATTTAGCCTTCCTCTATTATTTATTAATTTATAGATAATATATGAATTTATCATATGTATCATACTAATACATATAGATAAAGCAATCATTTTTTCATGATCTACTACTAAAAAAATAACAAATAATTGTATTGCTGTTATAACAAATGCAAATAAAAGCCCTAAATTTATAAATTTTTTCTTTTTTACTGATAGTAAGTAAACAGTTAGTATTGCACCACCTATCCACACCACATATACAGGTACTTTATTAACTAAAATAAATACTGGTAATATAGTTGCAATAATATATGCGACCATAAAAATATATATTTTTCTTATATCTTTCATATATTTTATCTCACTTTTCTATCCTGTTTCCTCATAAGTATACCTTATTAATTTTTATTTTCTTTTATACTTATGTTAACATTTAATTAAAACTCTATTTTTTGGTAAAGATTTATTTAAAACTTCCACTATTTTCTTAAATCCTATTCTTTTAATTGTGAATATTTCGTTAAGAAGGTATAATTTAATTATATTACTTTCTTAAGGGGGAATTTTTATGCATTTAGAAAACATTAAAGAAGCTAGAGAAAATATAAGAGAAACTATTCTTAAGACACCACTTTTATATAGCAATGTTTTTTCAAAATCTTGTAATAATAATGTATATATGAAATGTGAGAATTTACAATTAACAGGGGCTTATAAAATTCGTGGAGCTTTAAATAAAATTAAATCTCTATCTGATGTAGAAAAAAGTAAAGGGGTAGTTTGTTCATCAGCCGGAAATCATGCTCAAGGAGTTGCTTTTGCTTCTAACTTTGTAAATATAGATTCTACAATTGTAATGCCAAAAACAACACCATATTTAAAGGTTCAATCAACTCGTGATTTAGGTGGTAATGTTATTCTTAGTGGTGATTGTTATGATGATGCCTATAAAACTGCAAAAAAAATAGAACTTGAAGAAGAGATGACGTTTATTCATCCTTTCAATGATATAAATATTATTTATGGACAGGGAACTATTGCTTTAGAATTATTTGAGGATCTTAAGCATATTGATATAATTCTTTGTCCTATTGGCGGAGGTGGTCTCATCTCTGGAATAGCACTTGCTGCTAAAGAAATAAATCCTAATATAAAAATTATCGGTGTCCAAGCATCTGGTGCAAATGCTATGAAGAAAAGTTTCTATGCTAATAAGCTTATAAATCTTGACGATGTTAATACTATCGCTGATGGTATTGCTGTAAAATCTCCTGGGGAATTAAACTTTTCTTTTATACGCGAATATGTTGATGATATTATAGAAGTATCTGATTCTGAAATAGTAGATGCCTTTTTAATTTTAAGTGAAAAACATAAATTAGTTGCTGAAGCATCTGGAGCTGCTTCACTTGCAGCCTTATCTAAACTAGATTGTGTAAATAAAAATATCGTATCTATAATAAGTGGTGGAAACATAGATATGCTTACTATAACCTCACTTATAAATAGTGGTTTAGTTAAACGAAATAGACTTTTCTGTTTCACTTTAGAACTTCCAAATATACCTGGTGAATTAACTAAAATTTCTAAAATACTAAGCAGTCTACATGTTAATGTTGTTAAACTTGAGCATAATCAATTTAAGGCTGCCAATAAATTAAAAAATGTTCATCTTGAAGTCACCGTTGAAACTAATGGCTTTGAACATATAGATCGAGTTAAAACATGTCTTATGGACAATGGATATATCATTACTCAAATGTATTAAAACTTTCAAACAAAATAGGGTCTTATATAAGACCCTATTTCTATTTATCATAATTTTCTTTTTTTAATTTATAAACTTCATATTTTTCTTCAAAGCTTTTTTGTTCAAATGGATTTTGAATCATCGCCTTCACAAATAATTGTGGATACTCTTCTTTTAAATGGTTCATATACATAACCCATCCATTTACTATGTATCTATAAGATACTTGCACATCCTTTGCAATGTGACCTCTATCACAACACCCACACTCATACTCCATTTTAAAATATCTATCTTGAAGTTCATCTCTTAAATGGAATAATGAAATAGCAAGTTCTGAAAAACTTTCATGTTCCATAAGTGTTGGATTTGTTATTGTTGAAACTATGTACTCCTTATTATCATTTAAAATTTTAGATATCTTTTCTATGTTAAGTTTATCTGGATTAATTTCAAAACTATATTCTTTAGTTATTTTCTCTAAATTTTTAAATTCTTCTTTTCCCCACTCTTTACTTATATGTGCTTCATCACCTATTATTTTCACATTATCATCTGCTTTTATAAACTCCTCTAAAAGTTCTGTTCCAAACTCTGAAAAGAATACTCCTTTAATAATAATAAGTTTTTCTAATTTATGTGCTTTTTCCCTCTTATCTAATAATCTTTCTATTACAAATGCAGTAAAGAATACATCCATTGGAATAAAAGCAATATCTGCAAAAAGGAATATTAAGGTATGATGTAAGTCATTGAATATTTTATAGTGTAAAAAATGTAAAAATAAAGATAGTCCAATTAAAATTATACCTATAATTATGGTTTCTTTCGTGTGTTTCTTTAATTTCTTCATTTCTAGCCCCCTTCTTTATAAAAACATAACAAGAATATTATTATATATCCTTGTTATATTCAAATCAGAATTTATAAATAAATTTAACTATTTATTTATAAATCTCAATCTTCTATAATCATTTTGTATTTATATAATATCATATCTTTATAACAAATTTATGGAGGGGCATTATGGAAAAATTTAATTAAACTGGTAACATAATATTTATTTCTATTACTTTATCGCTTTAACCATAAATAAAGTATATGTAATATCTTTACCTTTTTGATTTTTCTCTCCTGTAAATATATCTTCAAATTTTTCAATCTTAAAATTAGCTTTTTTTAATTTTCCTTCTATCTCATCCTTACTAAATCCATCATAACCATTAAAATCATCCACTCCATAATGAAAATCTCCATTATCCGGTTCTAAATCTATGATATATAATTGTCCCTTCTCATTTAACAATGAGTAAAACTTCTCTATAGCCTTATCTACTTCTAAAACATGATGTAATGCCATTGATGTATATATTACATCATATTTTTCATCAATTTCTTCTTCTAAAATATTAATATTAAATACTTTTATTGTTTTATCTCTCTCTTGTGCTACCTTCAGCATATTTGCCGATGTATCTATTAAATCAATCTGGTCAAATTCATCTTTTAACTTAAAGCTAATTAGCCCTGTTCCTGCTCCAAACTCTAATGCTTTTCTTGCATTATTTCCTTTTAATTTTTTTATTTTTTCTGAAACTAGCTCTGCTCTTTCTTTCACTTCTTCTGTTTCCCAATTTTTTGCTAAATCATCAAATTTCATTTTCTTCCTCCTTAAATAACTGTTTTATAATATTATATCGTATAAACTAGATATATAGATTGATAAAATGTTAATTTTATTCCTCTACTATATATTATGTATTTTCTATTTAATTTATAAAAGGAATAGATTCTATAAGTATCTATTCCTCCCCATTTTATTATTTAAAACCTATCGCCTTAGTTGGACATTTTTTTATACATAGTCCACAATTTATACACTCACTATATTTAACCCTTGCTAATGAATTTTTTATTTTTATAGCTGATTTTGGGCAAGTTCTCTGGCATAAAGTACACCCAATACATCCTACTGCACAGTTTGATCTGACTTCTTTTCCTTTATCTTGAGAATTACAAGTTACTCTTACTTTCTTGCTTTCTTCTACTGATATAATTAATCCCTTTGGACACTTATCTATACATGCTCCACAATTTGTACATTTTTCTTTATTTACTCTTGCAACTCCATTTTCTACTGTAATTGCCTCAAATTCACAAACTCTTACACAACTTGCAAGACCTAAACAACCATATGAACATGCTTTTCCACCTTTTGTTTCTAAAGCTGCTCCTTCCTCACAATTAGATATTCCCGTATAATAAAAATTACGCTTTGCACTACCACAATCTCCACTACATTTTACAAAAGCAGTCTTTCTTTCCTCTAAACTAACTTCAATATCTAATATATCTGAAACTTTTTTAGCTATTTCTATTCCTCCAACAGTGCATAAACTTCCTTTTGCCCCTTCCAAAACCACTGCCTCTGCATAAGCATCACAGCCTGGATAACCACAGCCTCCACAGTTAGCTCCTGGAAGAGATTCTCTAAGCTTTGGTATTTTCGGATCTACTTTCACTTGGAATTTTTTTGATGCAAATCCAAGTAATATTCCAAATATTAAGCCAAGTCCTCCTAAACTTAATGCTGCATATAATATATTCATAAATCCCTCCCTAATGTATTAATCCTTGAAATCCTAAGAAAGCAATTGCCATTAACCCTGCTGTAAATAAAGTTATTGGTAATCCTCTTAAAACTACTGGTATATTTTCATTATTATCTATTTTCTCTCTTATAAATGCTAAAAGAACTATTGATAGCATAAATCCTGCTGCAGCTCCTACTCCATTTACTAAAGCTTGAATAAATGTATATCCTTCTTGTATATTTAAAACTGCCATTCCAAGCACTGCACAGTTTGTAGTTATTAATGGTAAATATATACCTAATGCCTTATGAAGGGTAGGACTTATCTTTTTCATAGCCATTTCTACAAATTGAACTAAAGCTGCAATAACTAATACATTAGCTATTGTTGATAAATATTCAAGTTCAAATTTTACTAAAATTCCATTGTAAACTAAAAATGACATTATTGATGCTAATACCATTACAAATGTAACTGCAAGTCCCATACCTATAGCTGCATCTTTCTTTTTAGACACTCCAAGGAATGAACATATTCCTAAGAATTTTGAAAGAACAAAATTATTTACAAGCATAGCACTAACAAATATAAGTAGTAATTCCATATATTCTTCCCCTTTTATCTTTTAATTTCTATTTCTTTAGATTTTAATTCCCCATCACCACATGAAGAACAATTTGCACATCCTCCACCACATTTATCTTCTAAAGGTTTTTTATCTTTTTTCAAACTAAAATAATTCAAAATAGTCATTAGAATTCCTAACGTAAAAAATGCTCCTGGTGCTAAAATCATTATTGATACTGGTTTAAAACTTTCCCACATAATATTTATTCCTAGGATACTACTATTTCCTAAAACTTCTCTAAATGAACCTATTAAGAATAATGCTACAGTAAAGCCAAGACCCATTCCTATTGCATCAAAAATAGATGGTATTACTTTATTTTTAGATGCATAACTTTCTGCTCTTCCTAAAATTACACAGTTAACTACAATTAACGGTATAAATATTCCCAAAGATTTATATAGTTCTGGAACATATCCTTGCATAAGCATTTCTAACATCGTAACAAAAGATGCTATAACAACTATATATGAAGGTATTCTTATTTTATCTGGAATAAATTTTCTAATAGCTGATATTATCATATTAGAAAATATTAATACTACTGTTGTTGCAATACCCATTCCAACTGCATTTTTAGCACTTGTAGTTACTGCAAGAGTTGGACACATTGCTAACACCTGCACAAATATAGGATTTTCAGTTATAATTCCATTTTTTAATCTCTCAATTAACTTTCCCATGATATCCTCCTACCAATCTGATTCACTAGCTCCAGTAGTAGCATCTATTTCATCATCTACTTCCTCACCTTTTATATTTTCTCTATAAAAATTTATAACTTCATTTACAGCTGTCCCCACTGCTTTAGAGGAAACAGTAGCTCCTGATATTCCATCTATTTGATGTTCTTCTGCTGGCTCCATTTTAACTATTTCTAGACTCTTTTCTATAAGTTTATCTGTAAATTCCGCTCTAAATTCTTCCTCTTCAATTCTAGCTCCAAGCCCTGGTGTTTCAGTATGCGATGATATTTTCATCCCACTTAATTTATCTTCTGCTACTCCTACAAACATATCTATAGGTCCATGGAATCCTTTAGTCGTAACTTTAAATACGTATCCAACTTCTTTATCTTCAGACTTTGCTAAATAAACTTCCTTTATTCCATCATCTTCTCCTAATTCAAAGTCTGTATCTTCTATCTTATTTGCTTCCTTCATAATAAGTCGTAAATCATCTTTATTTATTTTTGAATTTTCTAAAATAGCATCTTTAGTCAAATTATTTACTGCACCTAAAAGAATCCCCGCTATCATTGTTACGCCTAATAATATTCCTCCAAGTTTTAAGTTTTCTCTCATTATTTAACACACCCCTTTTTATAAGTTTTAGTTGTTAAATATTCAATTAATGGAGCTGCAAGATTCATTATAATAATTGCATAATAAGGGCCTTCTGGATTATATCCTTTAACTGCTATTACTGCTGCTAAAATTCCTGCTAAACTTCCAAAGATAACTTGTCCCCAATTAGTTATTGGTGATGTTGCATAATCTGTTGCTAAAAATATAGCTGAAAAATAAAATGCACCTGGTAATAGATACGGTTTACCATTATAAACACAAAAAACTGTTGCTGCTACAATAAATGCAAAAGGTGCTCTAATACTTATTCTTCCTCTTAATAAGAGATAAACTCCTCCAATTAAAATCGCTAATATAGATCCCTCACCTATATTACCTACGGGTTGCCCAATAAATTTATGGATTAATGTTACTCCCTCTGATGTAACTCCAACTGACTCCGTCACTGGCTTTGCCATAACAGATGCCCAAGAGGCAATTAAAAATGCTTTCGTTGCAGCTGTAGGTTCCATAAAATTTTGCCCATAGCCACCAAAAAACTTTTTCACTACTATAACTCCAAATAAACTTCCAATTACTACAATCCACATTGGAACATATGTAGGCATTATAAGTGCCAATAAAAGTCCATTTAAAATGGGACTTAAATCATCAAAGAATTTTTTCTTTAAAATCAATTTATTCCAAGTTCCCTCTGCTATAATACTAGTCACTAGTGCTGCTAATATTATTTTGAATCCATCTACACCATAAAAATATAACCCTGCAATAGTAGCTGGTACTAACCCTATAATAAAATCTAAAATTATCTTATTTACACAATTTCCTTTCCTTATATACGGTCCCGGTGATACGCTAAATAACCCCTTAGACAAAACTCTCACTCCTAACTTTTATTTTATCTTTACTCTTAAACCCTAATTTACAAACTTTTATGCTATGACTAATTTCAATATTAGAAGGACAAACTATTGTACATAATCCACATTCTATACATTTCATTCCTCCAAATTTAAGAAATTCTTCTTTATCTCCTCTCTTGTAAAGGTCTACAAGTTTTGTAGGATTTAATTTTTCATTACATGCTTTTAAACATCTTCCACATCTTATACAAGATTTTCTTTCCCCTATATTTGATTCTTTTTCAGTAAGAAATAATAATCCTCTTTCTCTTTCTTCCACTTTTTCATCTAAAGATTTTCTAGGAATCCCTTTTATAAATCCACCACTTACAATACTACTTAGCTTTTCTTTATCACCACTTAATTCATTAAAAATAGTCTCTAATCTCTCACCTATCTTTACTTTTAATATGCAATTTTTACTTATAGCTTGTCCTGATACTGTTATATAAACAAACTCTTTTTTTCTTTTAGTTAAAAATGCTTCTCCTAAGTAAACTAAATCTACTAAATCTAAAATTAAAACTTCTTCTATTAAACTATTTTTATAAGCTAGCTCTATAAATTCCTTCTCTTTGAATTGAATTAATTTATCTTTTACCCTTATACTTTCTGTTCCAGATATACTTATATTTCCTAAAACCTTTATTTGGACATCACTATTTATTTTTTTAAATATCTCTATCCCTTTATCTATTTCCAACGTTTTTTCAGATAAAAAATCTGTAATTTGAATATTCTTTTCAAAATTAAAAGCTTTTATTATTACTTTACCTTTACTAAAATTTGAATACACTTTTTCATCTAAACTTAATTTTCCTAAGTTATTTATAATATCATTTTCATCTACTATTTCTACTTTCTCCTCACTATCAGAACCTATTTGAATATAACAATCATTTTTAAAGTTAAATTTATCTTTAAAAAAATTCTTATTATTAAAAAAGTTAAACATCAATTCCCCCCTATTTCAGTTAACATTTTGTTCATATATGATGATTATAATTCATATCCAAATTTTTTCCAACATTTTCTATTCTTTATATCTCTAAAAATAAAAAAACCTTACAACTTAAGGTTAAGTTATAAGGTAAATTTCTATCTAATTTTAAATTTCTAAAAAACTCTTATCTTTTCTTTTTGTAAAATATGCTGATAAAAGTAATAATGCAAAACTTAATAAGAGTACCATTATTATATAATGCCATTGCAGCATGAAGCTTTGCCCATTTTGTATATTATAGATCATATCTAAAATCCATCTAGTTGGTAGAAATTTAGATATAGTATTCATTACAGCTGGAAAAACACTTACTGGTATAAAACATCCACCTATCATTACTAACATCAATACTACAATATTACTTAATAAAGCTGCTTCTTGTGAATCTCTTGTTATAGAGATACATACAGTTCCTACTGAAACAGCTACAAGTCCAGCCAGTATAAGTATTGTACATAATACTAAGTTACTCATACCAAAATTCAAATTAGCTACATTTTTTACTACTAATACTGCTAATACAATTTGAATACTAATTCCAACTAAACTGGCTATTACATTTCCACCATAATATTGCCATGGTTTAATAGATGATACAAAAACTCTTGTAAATACTTTTTCTTCCCTATCTTCATTTACTCTTTCTGCTCCAAACATAGCTCTATAGAAAATAAACATAATTAAGAACCCGATAAATATTGCTGTCTTTGTATAATCTAAATTTAAATTTGCTATATTTTCTCTCTTTATATTTAAACTACTTTTTTCATATTTACTTAGTAGCGTATTAAAATTATTTTCATTTCCTTTTGATATACTACCAAGTCTTAACATATTATCTAAATTGGAACTTACGATTCCTTTAACGATTTTATAAGTTCCATCTCCATCTTTTCCAATAATCTTTATATTTTCTATTTTTCCTTCTGTTAAACCTTTTTCAAATCCTTTATCTATAACAATTGCTGCTTGAACACTATTATCACTAAAGCTTGTATTTAATTCATTTATAGATGTGTTTTTAACCGTAGAAATACTATCATTATTATCTAATAAACTAACTATATAGTTACTAGCTTTACTATTATCAGTATTTATCACTCCTACTTTAAGTCCATTAGAACTTCCTATTAATATTTTTGAAGTTAGAAGAACAGCAATTATAGGTATTATTATTGTAATTATAAAGCTCATTTTCTTCTTTATTATCATAAATCTTAAATTGTGCTTTATCATCATAATTAAACCATTCATATTCTTACCTCTTCTTTCTTAGCTAATACTAATATTAGTCCTAATAAAACTATACCTATTAAAACAAAGCCTATCATTGTATTTATTAATAAAGTATTTTCTCCATTATATATACTTAAAAATATCCCCTTATTTATCCATCTTAGTGGAGATATATAAGTTATATATCCAAATAAATCTGTTTTTCCGCTATAAGGTAATTGAACATATGCTCCTCCTAAAAACGATAATATAGGTAAAATAGCTCCTTGTATTATGGATTGAATCTTTTCTTTATCCTCTATAACAGTAATTATTAATGTTCCAATTAATATACACATAAATGCTAATAATTCTATTGCTACATAATATAAAAGTTTATGTGTTCCCCAGTTAGATTTTAAAATAAAGTTAGAAAATAAAAATTCTGGTGCAGTAATTACAAATGAAAGTATAAAATACCCTAGCGTACTTCCTATTATATACTTTCTAGTTGTTATTCCTGACAATGCGATTCTTTCTTTTACCTTCTTTTTCTTATCATAAAAATATCCTGAAATCGGGAAGGATACAATATATAAACACATCATTGTTATTTCAACTATTGAATAATAATTAAACCCTGTTGGTGCTTGTGTTTTTGATTTCATTTCTAATGGAATATTACTCGTTTCCTTCATAATACTATTCCCATTTAAATAATCTGCTTTATAAACTTCATTTGCCACTACTATACTTTTATTTATTCCTTCAAAAGCTGATTTTAAATAAATATAACTTGTATCATCTTGTGCTGTAGTATATATAGAAGCATTATTATTATTTATTTTTAAATATACATCACCATTTAACTTAACATTATTTAATGCTTTGCTCTCATTATCACTCTTAATAAAATTAAATTTCACATCACCCTTATTAAGATTATCCTTCATTATATTAAAAGCCTCAGTAGTATTTTTTGATGCATTACTAATTGAATAATATACATTCGTAGTTGAATTTTTCACATCATTATTTCCTGTATTACTAAGAAGTCCACCTATTATTAAGATTAAAAAAATAGGAAATAAGGCACTAAATATTAAATACTTAGGACTTCGAAAATTTCTTAAAATTACATTTTTTATAATTCCAATCATGGATTTCCCTCCTAATCTCTGAGTTTTCTTCCTGTTAATGCTAAGAATACAGTTTCTAACGTTACTGCCTTTTGTTCTATATTAAGTATTTCAGTATTTTTACTACCTACATATTCAATAATTTTATTTAAATTATTTATTTCTTTTGAAGATGAAATTTCTAATACATTATCCTTTATAGAAACCTTAGTAACTCCATTTATAAAATGAATTTCTTCTTCATTTATCTCTTCAATATTACTTAATGTTAATGAAAGTAAATGTGTATCACTAATTATATTTTTAAGATCATCTTTTGAGCCTTCTGCAATTACTCTTCCTTTATCTATAATTGCAATTCTTTCACATATAGTTTCTACCTCTTCCATATAGTGAGTTGTATAAACCACTGTTACACCTTTTTTATTTAATTTTCTTACTGATTCTAATATATGATTTCTAGATTGTGGATCAATTCCTACAGTAGGCTCATCCATTATTACTATTTTAGGAGAATGAACTAATGCGCATCCAATATTTAACCTTCTTTTCATTCCTCCAGAAAACTCATTAGCTTTTTTATTTTTTACATCAGTAAGTCCTATAAATTCTAAAACTTCTTCTATTTTATTTCCTAATTCTTTTCCTCTTAATCCATAAAGTTCACCAAAAAACTTTAGATTTTCACATGCAGTTAAGTCTCCATAAAGAGCTATTTCTTGTGGCACAAGTCCTATCTCTTTATTCATATTTTTCATACTTTTAGTTACATCAGTATCTAAAATAGATATCTTTCCTTTTGAAGGTCTTAAAAGCCCACATATAATTCCTATAGTTGTACTTTTTCCTGCTCCATTTGGACCTAAAAGCCCATAAATTTCTCCTTCTTTTATATCTATTGTGATATTATCTACTGCTACGAAATCTCCAAAACTTTTTCCTAAACCTTCTAGCTTTATAGCTTCCATAATTATTTCCTCCTATACTTAATTCTTTAATATAAGTATAACTAACAATTTTTAATTTGAACTCTGAATAAAGTAATAAAGCTTATATGACGAAAGTCATATAAGCTAAACTTTTTTTAAATATTTAATTGCAATTTGAGTTCTGTGATCTAAATTAGTTTTTTGTAATATAGAAGTTATATAATTCTTCACTGTTCCTTCTGATATAAACAAACTTTTACTTATTTCCTTATTACTAAGGCCTTCTGTTATCTTTTTTATTATTTGAATTTCACGTTCTGTGAAAAGAGACAAGTCTTCTTTTTCTTCCTTTATTTCATTATTAAAACCTAACTTTATTTTTTCTAGAACTTCAGACTGTATAACAGAGTTACCTCCATACACCATTTTTATAGTTTCTATAATCTTTACTGGTGCTGTATTTTTCAAAAGATATCCTTTAGCTCCATTTTGTATTGCTCTTCTTATATACTCATCTTCATCGAAAGTAGTTAATATTATAGCTTTAGTATCTCCTTTTATCTTTTCAATTATTTCTACACCCTTTAGTATAGGCATTCTTACATCTAGCAATGCTATATCCACTTCATTATTATTTATATAATTAAGAGCATCTAATCCATTTTCAAAAGTTTCTAAAACTTCAATTTCATTATCAATATCTAATATTATTTTTAAACTTTCCCTTATTAAGCTATCATCATCAGCTATTATAATTCTAATCAAAATATCACTCCTCTATCTTCAATGTAATTATAACTTGAAATCCATTTAACGAATTAATAGTCATAATACCATTATTATTCATAACTTCTTCTTCTATTTTACTAAGTCCAAATCCCTTTTTTAAATTCATATTTCCTATCCCATCATCCTTAAAGCTAAATCTTATTATCTTATTTAAAACTTCAAAGGAAAGGACTACATTTTTACACTCTGCATATTTTAATGTATTAGTCGATAACTCCATTACTATTCTTTCAAATATTATCCACTTATTAAAAGATATTTTATCTAAATCACCCAAAGTATTAAAGCTAATTTTAACTCCACTATTCACAAATTTCTCATTAAGCTCATTTTTTATTCTATTTATTCCAATCTCATCTCTTTTAGGCGTTATTTTATGAATTATCTCTCTTATATCATTCATTCCTTCTCTAAGATTCTCAATAGATTCATCCATCATTGAGACACCTTTTTCTTTATCAGAATTTAAAATGATCTTTGATGCTTCAAGTCTCATTATAGAACCAGCTAAAACATGCCCTATTTTATCATGCATTTCTCTTCCTATTCTATTACGTTCTTCA
Source organism: uncultured Clostridium sp. (assembly GCF_947072515.1). Classification (GTDB taxonomy): domain Bacteria; phylum Bacillota; class Clostridia; order Clostridiales; family Clostridiaceae; genus Clostridium. Next base: position 43,967 of record NZ_CAMTIG010000009.1, on the reverse strand, counting down.
AGCTTTGCCATTCTTATATTTTGCTCACTTAAATCTTTATATTTATTATGCTCTTGCATGTTTCTATAAAATTTTTCTTTTATTTCTTCTAACTTTTCATTTTCTCTTTTAGCTAACATCCTATATTTGTAAATAGTTTTTATTACATATATATTCAATATCCCTACTATTAAACAAATAAGACCATTTTCAACAGCTACTATATAGACACTATATAATGCAAAGAAAATGAGTGCTGTTATCCATAGAATTATTCCATACTTAAATTCTATTATAACTTCTGATATTAAACATATTATAGTAATTACTCCTATAATATAATCTATTTTAAAAAATATTATAGCCGATACTATAGCTAAAAAATAATATAACATTTTAAGATTCTTATTTTTCACCATTTCTTGTCCTAAAGTTAAGATAAATAAAATCAATAAATACGTTACTATATAAAATATATCAATATTTTCATTTAAATTTAAAATCACCATTAGTATTATCGAAAAAAATCTAATTAAAATATTTTCTGAATAGATTTCAAAACATTTATTATTCATCTTCTTTACCTCCTTTTATATTAAACCATACTCACCCATGTATATGTTAATTATTTTCCTATACAAAAATAGAGACTATATCAAAAAGCTTCTTTTGATATAGTCTCTATTTTAAATTATCTTCTTATGGCATCCTTTGGTGCTTTTATAAATAACATTATTAAGAATGCTACTATTCCTAAAACTAATACTAAATAGAATGTTGGTTTTAATCCTCCCATTACATTCGCTACAACTCCACCAAGTAAGCCTCCAATTCCAAATCCTTGATAAATAATACCGTAGTTTTTACTACTATTTGCTAATCCAAAATATTCACCAACTACTGCTGGGAATACTGTAAGATTTCCTCCAAATGAAAATGCAATTCCCCCAACTGATAATAAGAATAATTCATAGTTTAAAGGAGCAAATATAAGAATAATTGATGATATTATTATTATTGCAAAAGCTATTGCTGCAACTTTTGTTCTTTGTATTTTATCTGAAAGACTTCCAAGAACAAATCTTCCAATCGTATTAAATATAGCAATTATTGCAACTGCATTTCCTGCATCAACAGCTGTTAAATGAGCTAATGTCATCCCAACGTTTTTAGCCGCACCTATAACATATAATCCTCCTAAACAAGAAGCTAAGAATGCTATAAATAGAAGATATGCTTGTGGTGAAGAAAATAACTCACTCCTTTTATATTCTCTTCCGCCTACCATAGCTCTATTTTCTCCTATATGTTTAACAATTGCATCTTTAAGTAGAACACCACCTATAAATACTAATATAAAAGCACAGATTCCCCAATATGTAAATGCATTTACAACTCCAAATTCTTTAAGAAACCATGAGTTTATGTATTTGAATATTAGACTTCCTAACCCATAGCATCCTATCGATATTCCTGAAATAACCCCCTTTTTTTCTGGAAACCATTTAATACAGTTAGTAAGGGTTAGCATATATGCTACTCCATCTGCTAATCCAACTACTACTCCTGCAAATATGTATAATAAAGTTAATGAATTCATTCTAGGTGCAATAATAAGTCCAGCTCCTAATACTACTGCACATATAATAGTAACTTTTTTTATTCCAAAGAGTTCTTGTAACTTTCCTGAAAACAGAGTTCCTATAGCTAAAGAAAAACTTGTTATAGAAAAACTTAGAACTACCCGTTCTACTGACCATCCATGTAAATCGCCTAATGGTTTATTAAATAAACTCCACGTATATAGAGTTCCTAATCCTAATTGTGCAAGCATTGTTCCAATAAGGATAACCGTTCTTTTGTTTTTTGAATCGCTCATTTTTATCTCCTTCTATTAGTTCGTTTAATAATAGTATTTCTTAAATCAACGCTATTATTACAGAAAATTTCTGATATTCTGATAACTTCAAATATAAAATCACTTTTCAACTGCATTGCCATTGTACTTTATGTATTTATTCTTGTCATTACGTTTTACCCTTTGTTAATAATTATTTAATAATTATTATTATTTAATACTAATTGTATAACCCAAAATAAATAATTTGCTACTTATTAAAGATATTCTCCACGTAATTTTCATAAAACAAAAAAGCTGTTACAAAATATTTTGTAACAGCACTTATTATTTATATTTATTTTTTCAAAAGTATTCCTTCAATTTCTGGAACACAAACTCCACAACAAGAACCTGCTCCTGTAACTTCTTCTATTGCTTCTACGCTATCTGCACCATTTGCAATAGCTTCCTTTATTGTATCTTCATCAATGCCTAAGCATGTACATATCATTTTACTCATCCTAATCCCTCCAAATTTTATCTTAATTTATTTATATCATACTATATTACTCTGATATAGTCAATATTTTTTATTTTTAGATATTTATTATCCATAAAAACTAAGTATTGGAAGTTTTTTTGATTTTAAAATTACTTTTAGCTTACTCTTCCTTCTTCATTTTTCTTTTCAACCAATTATATGTCTTATATAGTTTAGGATTCTTTTCTTCTTCTTCCATTCTAATTTTTAATTTTGTCATTTCCATAACTGGTTCTAATATTTCAATAGTATCCCTATATCCTTCATCAATTCTTATTTTTTTAGATTCTGCATCTAAATTTAATGTTCCTTTAATAGTATTTTCATTTAAATGTCTTGGATATAATTCTATAATTTGTACGTCTGGATATAAACTCCTATCTATTTTTGAGTCCCTTGATAATAGAACAACTATTATAATGTCACATTTTTCATTATATACTGGAAGTACTGGTGTATTATCTGTAATTCCTCCATCTATATATTTATCTCCAAGGACTTCTGTGCAATCATAAATTCTTGGTAATGTAGCTGAAGCTGTAACTATTTCCCTCGCAATATTATCATCATAATCATTTAATTTAAAATATTTAGGCTTAAAATCTGGTAATTGCGTACATGCAGCATAGCATATTTTCTTTTTTTCTTTAACCTTATCTACCATTAAATATCTATCTATTATATCTATTGCTCCATCTTTAGGTGCAATACCTGTTTCCATAAGTCTCGACATTCTCTTTTTTATAAGCTCCATATGCATTCCACCAATTACTAACTCAAAACCTTTCTTTAACAGTTGAGCCTTACTAATCGGAGCAAGCTTTTCCATCGTAACTTCATCCCATAATGCCTCTGCTAAATCCATATCATCTTGTGCAAATAAAACTGCATTAAATGCCCCTATTGATGTGCCTGAAAAAACTTGAATATATTTTGCTAGTTCTAATTCTTTTAAAGCTTTCCAAACTCCTAATTCATATGCACCTTTTCCTCCACCACCTGATAACACTAGTCCAATTTTCATAGCCTTCCTCCCCTTTTGTAACTTTAATTTTTATTTTATAAATTTTCTTTTAGTATATTTTTTATCAGTTTTCTTTATTATATTATTTTCCTTTAAATACCTTCATCTTTTTATTCTAAACTTTTAAATAACTTTTAATTCCATTATAAAAAAAATTATCACATAAATTTAATAAGATACTCCTTTAAATCTATATGATAATTTCAATTTTTATTCTTCTAATCTTTTTTCTTCATCTAAAGCTTTAACAATATCCAAGTCTACACCTAAAAGTTCTGCGATTAAATCTAATGGTAATCCCTTTTTAAGCATGTTCCTAACTGGTAGCCTTGAACTTTCCATTTTTATTTTTCTATCTTCACTTTCGTCTTTATTCATTTTATCTATAAATCCCATATCTAAATGCTCCTTTACTTTGTATATTTATATTGTAACCATATTTTTTTATTAGTTGTGTTATAATTATATTAAATTTAGGAGGTGTTAAAATGGATAATTACATGCTTGGCAGAAAAGAATTAGCAGATAGCTTATTATATTATCCAAGTAGAAAAGTTGCAATCAAAAGAGGAGAAATTCTTTTTTTAGATGAATATTCTGATCAAAAAATAGCAATTGTTACGGATGGAATAATAAACTATAATAATTCTTTAAAAAATGGAAAAGAAATTTCCTTAGGTTGTTATAGTTCTGGAGCTATTATATTTTTAAGTGGTGTTTTTCAGGATACTATTCCTAATCCACAGGCTATTTCATCTTTTAATATAACAGCATCTCATGGTGCTACATTAGAATTTATCTCTAATGAAACTTTTACTAATATTATTTCTAAAAATGAGGAGCTAGTTTATAAACTTCTTAAATTTTATGGTGTCTTTTATGAAAAGAACTTTTATCAACTTCGTGACATTCAACTTTTAAATACAGAAGATGCAATTTTATCGATACTTGTAAGAGCTTATAACACTTATGGAATTGAAGAAAATAACAAGTTTATCATCAGCAAGAAAATTTTCAATACCAGCATTGCAAAATGCTTAGATGTAACTGAAGAAACTGTTTCTAGAACACTCTCTTCTTTGCGGAAAGAAGGTATTTTAGATAAAAAAAATGGATTATTTATTATTAATGATTTAAATTATGTTAGAGAAAGAATAGGTTGCTTATATTGTAAGCAACAGCTTTGCTATCTTTAAAAAAGATTCAAAAAAACAGACTGGAAATAACCAGTCTGTTTTTTTGTAAAGGCTCTATATATTTATATATATAGACTGAAATTTTTAATGTAATATATGTCGCTATGCAAATAAACTTTACTTGCATTAATGATTTAATAGTGTGTATTGAATTCAACTAAAAAACCTATGTCATTTATACAATAATATTATCATATAAAAAAATAAAAAACCTTGATTTAAATCAAGATTTTTCTAAAAAATTAGATTTCTTTATATAAACCTCTTAAAAGTTGGATTTCTTTTTCATATCCATCAATTTCATTTGGTGTTTCTAAGAAAAATGGTATCCCTTTTAATCTTGGATTATTTATTATTTTTTCAATTGCTTCTAATCCAATTTCTCCTTCACCAATTTTTTCATGTCTATCTTTATGACTATTTACGATATTTTTACTATCATTTAAATGAATTGCCTTTAATCTATCTAATCCAATGATTCTATCAAATTCATCTAAAACTCCATCTAAATTATTTACTATATCATATCCACCATCATGTACATGACATGTATCTAAACAAACACCCATTTTATCTTTTAAATTTACTCTGCTTATAATCTCTGCAATTTCTTCAAAATTTCTTCCAACTTCTGTTCCCTTTCCAGCCATTGTTTCTAAAAGAACTGTTGTTGTTTGTTCCTCTGTCAAAACTTCATTTAACATATCTACTATATAGTTAATTCCAACATCTACACCTTGTTTTACATGGCTTCCTGGATGAAAGTTATATAAATTCCCTGGAAGATATTCCATTCTTCTTAAATCATCTTTCATTGTTTCTACAGCAAATACTCTTGTACTTTCTGTTCCTGAACAAGCATTTAATGTATATGGAGCATGAGCTAAAATTTGACTAAAATTATTTTCTTTCATTATTTTTAAAAGTCCATCTACATCTTTTTGATCTATATCCTTTGCTTTTCCACCTCTTGGATTACGCGTAAAGAACTGAAATGTATTTCCTCCAATACTCACTGCTTCTTTTCCCATATGTTCAAAACCTTTAGTGGTTGATAAGTGACTTCCTATATTCAACATATATTTTCTCCTAACTAATATCTATTATTTCATAATAATATTGTAACATATATTTTTTTTCCTTCAATAGTTACTAACTTCTCTCTATAATAAATTTCTAAATCTTCATTTTAATAATTATTTTCTTAATTTATTTTTTAAACCTAATCTACTTATCTTTATTATCTCCATAGCAGTATATGTACTTAAAATCACTTTTTATTTACAATTATATATATTTTACGCATATCTTTTTGTTAAAAAAATAAAAACTATATCTCTATTTTTCGCTTTATCTATTCATTTTTGTAATTTTTTATATTTATTTTTCCTTATAATTCTTTTCTATTTTTTTAATTTTATAACTTAACTGTTTATTTAAAGTATTATTTGTAACTTTTGTAAATTATTATTTTATTGATTTTTATTTATAGTATATATTTTATTCATAATTAAAGTTTGTTTTTATGATATTTTTTATTGTTTTTTAAGAAAAATTATGTATTTTTAAAGAACTTATGTAATGCTATGTAACTTTTCAGTGCTAAGATTGTGAATTATATAACGATTGCTGTTTTTAAAATTTTTTTATTCTTTCCTTTTTGACTTTATCTTTTATTAATAAATTATCCAATTTTTTATTCTAATTTTTTTGTGCTATAACTATTAGCGAAGAGGAAATATTCCAAAAGTTTTAAAAATCAAATATATTTTATGGGGTGAAGAAAATGAAAAAAATTATTTTGGAACAACTTCTATCATATATAGAAAAAAATCCAGAAAAAAATGTAGGAAAAATTATAAGCATTGCTAAGAAGCTTGTTAAAAGCCCTTACGACAAACAAGGTGTAGAACTTTTAGAACACTTCTATAATGATGTTCCTTCTGTAAAAGAACTTTTAGCTAGAGTTGGCGATGAAATTGATCCAGAAATCGTAAAAACTTTTTTTAAAAACTTTGTTCTTAAAGGTATCTGGGAAGGTGGAGAAATCCGTAATAAATTCTATGAAGAAACAGGTGGACGTGTACCCTTTGCACTTTTAATAAGTCCCTCTATGAAATGTAATTTAAGATGTGTAGGTTGTTATGCTAATGACTGGGATAAATGTAAACAGTTAAGCTTTGAAGAAGTAGATAGCATAGTTTCACAGGCTAGAGATCTCGGAATACACTTCATGTTCGTATTAGGAGGAGAACCTTATTTTGTAGACTTTATGTGGAAAATTTATGAAAAATATCCTGATGTAGAATTCTTAACATTCTCAAACGGAACATTATTTAATGATGAATTTGCAGATAAAATCTTTAAATTAAAGAATGTTTTACCTATGTTTTCTCTTGAAGGTTATGAGTCAGATACTGATTCAAGACGTGGAGAAGGCGTTTACCAAAAAGTTATGGAAGGTATGGATAAGCTTAAAGCTAGAAAGATACCATTTGGTATTTCTTCCGCTACTGGTAAACCAAATGTAGATACAGTTATTTCAGAAGATTTTATAGATCTTGCTATATCTAAAGGTGCATTTATAGGATGGTACTTTATGTTTATGCCTATTGGTTCTAAACCAGATACTTCTTTAATGCTTACCCCTAAGCAAAGATTGAGACTCGGTACTAGAACTAATGAAATTAGACATACTAAACCATATCTAACAGTAGACTTTTTCAATGATTCACCATATGTTGGTGGTTGTATAGCAGGTACTTATTACTGTCATATAACTGCATCTGGTGATGTTGAACCTTGTGTATTTGCACATTTTACTGTAGATAATATACGAGAAAAATCTCTTAAAGAAATTTTTGCAGGTACCTTTTTCAAAACTTTATTAAAACATCAACCTTACAGCAAAAATCTTTTAAAACCTTGTATGATGATTGATAATCCTACTGTGGTTAGAAAGATTGTTAAAGAAGTTGGTGCAAGACCAACTGATGAAAGTGCTAGAGCTATGCTTGAAGATGAAAAATTTCAAAAAGAGCTTGAAGAGCTTTCAAAAAATTACACTCCTTATGCCAAGAAAGCTTGGGAAGAACTTTATCCTGAAATGCAAGGAAACGTAAAAAGAAGAATTGACGTTATGGATGAAGCTGTTCTTATGCGTAATGGCAAAAAATAATTAAAAACTCAAAAAAATAATCACTATTAATAAACCCTTATTAAAAGGCTACAGTACCCCTTATACTGTAGCCTTTCCCCTTATTATCTCAAGCCTGTTGGCATTACTAATATGCCATCCATTTTATTTAATGTTTTTGTTGCTAAATTTGGTTCTAAAGTTTCAACACAAACTAATGTGTCTACCATACTTGCTTTTACATTTGCATAGTATGTTAAATCAAAAATATTTTCATATGGAATAGCATTTTCATCTAAAGATTTAGTTACTTTTTCTATTGCAAAGTTTTTCCCCTTTACTATAGCAATAATTGTGTTACAAATCATAAAAATCGTCCCTTCTTATTAATATTTAAATCTACTACAAATCATCTCAATATATTTAAATATTCTACACTTTACCTTATTTTCCTTTTATTTCTATAATTTTATATTACTATAATATTCATCATTAAAGGACGTAACTAATCCATTGTTTTCTAATGCTCTTATTTCCTTTCTTAAATATCTATTTTTTAAACTTATCTTCTTATAAATTTCCTTTCTACTTAAAGGCTTTTCACTTAATAACTGTAGTAATTTTTCATATTCATAAAGTTTTTTCGCCTTAAACTTTCCATTATTTCCTTTTAAATTAAATATCTTTAATTTCTCTTCAGCTTCAAGATTTTTATAAACTTTTTCTCCATAACTTTTTTTAATCATTATTCCTATACTACAGTCATCTAAAGTCTTTTTTAAAATTAAGTTTTCAAAGCTTTTAATTAGATTCATTTTTATCTTTTCTTCATCTAAGATGCCTAAATAATCCATAATCTTTTTTATTCCAATAGAGAGCTTCTTTTTTCGCTTATCATACAAACTTTCGCAAGTTCCATCCGATAAAAGGACAAATCCATCAATATCACTTATATTCCCTCTATAAATTTGCATATATTTATATGCAAGACTTGATGTTACAAAGACAGTATTATTAATAAATTCCCCATTTACTGGATTTGATATTACTTTAAGCTTTTCTTCTTTTAAAACTCCGATAACTCCATCTCCTAGATGTCCAATAAAAAACTCTTCTCCCCTTACACAAACTAATAAAAACGTTGATGATAAATCTTTAATACTACATTTTAATTCTACTGATTTATTTTCTAGTTCTTTTAATAATAAATCTATAATTTTCTTCTTTACTTTCATACCATTTTCTTCTTTTATAAATTCATCAAAATTATCTTTTACTATTTCTGCTCCATATTTAGTCACAATATCAGCTCCCAAATCTGACTTACTGCAAGAACCTGCTCCATCTGCTAATGCTATTAATGCAATATCTCTTTCTCGCCTTTGTAAAGTTTTATCTTGGCAAGGAATATTCTCTTTTAAATGTCCTCTACCACAAGCTTCATAAGAAACCATTTTCCACATCTATAATTCTGCCCATCCTTTTAAGCCTTCTATATCTAATTTTATTTTATCTCCTACCATAGACTTTGAAGTATTGCTAACACTTTTACTAAGCCATGCAAAAAACTCTTTAAATCTAAGTCCTTGTAATTTTAAAGGCTTTCTATTTTTTGAAAATCTCTCTAAAACCTTAATATCTGCATTTTCACCAATTGCTATTGGGAATACAGTAAGTTTTCCATCATCTACAAGTTTATTTACTCTTTCGATAGCTCTTTCTAGCTCTTTTCTTAGTCCGTTCGGTTGTCCATCTGTCATTAAAACTAACCATGGCTGATAATAATCTACTCCATTTTCACTATACTCTTTTTTTCTTTCTTCTAATAAATCTAAAGCTATATTTACACCTTCTCCCATTGGAGTTCCCCCTATAGCATTTAAACTTCCTCCAATCTGTCTATTTTCTAAACTAGAGAATCCTTCTATGCATTTAGCATCTCCACCAAACTTAACAATAGAAACTTCCGCAGAATATTTTGCTATTTCATCCTCTTCAATAGCCTCATAAAAAAGTTTTATTCCATCATTTAATTCTTTAATCGGCTTTCCATCCATAGATCCACTTGTATCTAAACATAAACATACTGGTATTCTTGCTGTTGGATTATTAACTAAATCCTCTAATTTTAATAATTCTTCTAACATCCTTTTCCCCCTAAATATTAAGTAATTTTCTGAAAATCAATCTATACTTTCCTTCTTCTTCATAATCAATTTCTTCTTTTTGTTTTTTATATCTTGTTGGAAATATTTCCAAAGACATTTCATCATTTTTTTCTATTTTTCCCTCATCAATAAATTTTAAATACTTCTCCATATATGTTCTCCATTTAGAAGCATCTATCCTCTCTTTTTCCTTATTATAATCTTCACCTTTTTTAAATGTTTTATAAAAAGCCCTCTTTATATATAATGGTAAATGACTCCAACAATATTGCCATAATCCCTCTGGAATATTTTCATTTTCTCCATCTTTCATTGGATATGAGAAATCCATATTCAAAATATTTTTTACAATATCCTCCCCATTCTTTTTTGAGTAAGGTGGTTTTCCTGGAACCATTATCATAAATAAAAGAGTTGCTATTGCAAAATTCTCATTTCCATAGCTCCTCAAAAAATTATTGAAATCTCTTCTTTGTATTTCTGGAGCTGTATATACAGTACTTCCAACACAACATGGAAAACTTTCTATTTGATAGCTATCTGTATCCACAAAATAAACTTCTCTCGGTGAACAAATTAAAATATTTCTTGGATTAATGTCTCCTAAAATGATTTTTTGTTTATGCAAATATTCAACCTTTTTAAGAATAGTCACTCCTAGTTCTACCATATCCCTTTTTTTTAAACTTGGAAAATATTCTTCTATTTGTTTTTTTCCCATTAAAGATTTCTGCATTTCAACCCCTTTTGCTTCATTCATAATATATCCTATAACTTCGCCTTCAAAGTTGTATACAATATCTTTTGGAAAACATATTCCCTCATACTCAAGATTTCTATCTATCATTAATCTTAATTTTTCTTCTTTTAACTTATCTACTTTATTGTAAATTTTACAAACTTTTTTATTCTCTATTTTATAAACCTGTCCCTCTCCGCCATCACCAATCTTTTCTTTTAATTCATACTTTTTTCCCTTAACATACACATATATTCTTTTTTCTCTTCTTTCTTTAAATTTAATTTCTTTTATATATCTTTTTAAACTATATATTTGCACATTTGTTAATGGACTATCTGAGTTTTCTACTAAAATGCCTACCTCTTTTAACATAAACAACATTTCTTCATCTGTTTTAGCTAAATGCTTTGCTAGTACTCTAACTGTTAGTTTCAAACCTTTCAGCATTTCCTTTTCCATTTATTTTATAGACTTCAATTTTATTTCCTCTTACAGTCCTAGATTTATTAAGTTCTAATATGTCATAAGCTAAATTTTCATTTTGTGTTAGTAATAATAAATTATTACTTATTCTATGCTTTGCAAAAACATATTGAATTAAATTATTCAAATGCCCATCTGTTTCCTCTCCTCTCACATCTAGCACTCCATTTTCTTGGATATTTTTTAATATATCTATCCCTTTTTTCCATTCTAATCCTTCTTCTAAATCTAAGCTGTCTGAATTATCTTCCATTATTCTTATTCCTTTTAACGGTATAAGAAGCTTATTGTTATTCTTCACTAAACTCTCTGAAAGTTTACTAAAAAACTCAAATGCCTTTTCATGTCTTAAAGAATCTATATTAGTGAAAATTTTATATCCCTTAGTAATTTCATCTAAATCTATAAGCTCATTTAAGTTTGAATTGCTTTCTAATAATTCAGCTTTCTCCTTTTTTATTTCCTCACATTTATTCATTTTTTCCCTCCATAAATTTTTTTCTTCTTTTAATATCTATGCAAAAATAATATAAAATTTCTTAATTATCTATAAAAAAAAGAATCCTTAAAAGAATTCTTTTTAATTTACTCTATAAATCTTTTTTATAATTTAACTTTCTTTTGTTATTATCAACTACATCTTTAATAATTTTTTTTATTTCATCTTTACTTAACTCTAGATTTTCAATGCCACCAATCTGACAACCAAATATCATCTTTATATTATTGAAAATCATTCCATAAACTTGCTTTTTACTGTCTAATATTTCAGTATCTGAAAACATAGATTCATATAAAGTTTCTGCTTCTTTTCTTACATATTCTATATCTTCGTCTCTATAATCTTTCATTTTTCTCTCCTTTTTATTTAAATATATTATTTTACATTATACTCCATAAAAAATGAGAACTAAATATTCTAAGTTTATCTTCTAAATACAAATCTTTTTTGTGCTGTATAACTAAAGAAATATATTGTAACTTCTGTTAGTACTTTTGCTACATATAAATTTAATTTTAATTCATTTATATAGAAGTATATAACTACATAATTAAGTAGCATTATAAAAGCTGCTAACAATGCATATTTCCATAAAGATTTATACATTTTATCTTTATTATTTTTATTAAATACAACTAGTCTATTTGCTAAGTAATTAAATGTTGCACTACAAAGTCTTGCTCCAACTACAGCCAAAAATAGATTTTTCGTCATAAGTAATATTACTCCTAATAAAACGTAATCTATTGTTGCTGAAATTATTGATGAAATACTAAATTTTATTATTGGTAAATAAATAGCTATAGAATCTTTTACTGGATTAAAATGAGAACTCTTATTTTCTTCTAAGTAAACAGTTTCAATATCTATTTCAATAAACCCATAATTAAGACTCTTTGCCTCTAATAACATATTCATTTCATACTCATATCGCTCACCTTTAATTTCTGTAAGCCACTGAATCATATCTATCGAAAATCCTCTTAATCCAGTTTGCGTATCATGTATTTTTATCCCACTTATTATAGTAAACAATCCTCTTGTTACTGTATTTCCAAGCTTACTTCTTAAAGGAACTTTCCCCGTAAATTTTCTTGATCCTAATATTATACAATCTTTATGCAATTTTATAGCATTCCCAATTTTTATAATATCCTTTGGTAAATGCTGTCCATCACAGTCTGCACAAACTATTCCCTGAATATCATTTAAATTTTTTATATAATTAAATCCCGTTTTTAATGCTCTGCCTTTTCCCCTATTCTCTTCATGTGTTACTATATAACAGCCTTGCTTCTCTGCCTTCTTAAAAATTTCAGCATACTCTATACCACTACCATCATCAACAATTACTATCTTATAGTCACATTTTTCTTTTATATTTTTTATCAACTCTATTAATTTTTCATCTGGTTTGTATGCAGGTATTAATATTACCATAAATCCTCCTGTGTTTTGTTTTATTCTGTAACTTAAAGCCTTACTTATTTTTTACAAACCCTAAAAGATTTTTTAAAATCTTTTAATCATTATATCATTTAACTAAATTTATTTTAGTATATATCGTATTTTCTTAATATAAATATAAATTTTCGCCCTTTTTGTTAAAAAAATTCATTACCTAGTTTTATTTGAAACAGATTTTAAATATTTTTGTATAAAAATGCAAAAAATAAGATGTAATTAAACACCTTATTAAAATTTCTTATTTTTATTTATACTTTAATTTCTACATGTATAATATTATTCCAAGTACTGCTGCAATAATAATAATATATACTGGTTGAACCTTCCTTACAAATAGCAAGTACGCCCCAACAGCTGTTATTATTATTTCTCTTATATGAAATACATCTACTCCTGAAACTGAAATTAAAGCGCTAAGTATAAGAGCTATGATTGCAGGTTTCATTCCTATTAAGGCATTTTGCCATGCTGTTGCATGCTGAACCTTACTAAATATTAAATAAACAACTGTTACTAATAAAAATGGTACTGTTGCTATACCTAAAAGTGCTGCAAGACCTCCTAAAATACCTGCTGTTTTAAATCCTACATATACAGATAAATTTGTTGTGAATGGTCCTGGTGAAATTTGTACAAGTCCTATGTATGAGTTTAACTTTTCAGCTGTAAGCCAATGATTTTGGTTTACTAAAACAGTTTTTATGTAAGGAAGCATTGCATATCCACCACCAAAGGCTAATGCTCCTATTTTTAAAAATGCTAAATATAATTTTATTATCACACCCATTACTCTTCACCATCCTTTTTTCCTTTAACTCCATATACAACAATTCCATAGATGGCAGAAAAAATAATAATTAATGCTGGATTTACTTTAAAATATTCTAATGCAATAAACATTATTATTGCAAATAAAATGTTATGTATATTCTTATTAAGTCTTTTCCAAAACTTTATAACTGCTATAAATACAAGTACTGGAACAACTGCTTTTATACCTTTTAGAGCATGTTGTACATAAATATTTGATTCAAATTTCATAAATATTGTTGCTACTAAAAATATAATTATAAAAGAAGGAATAAGCATTCCTAAAAGACATGCTATAGCTCCTGGAAACTTTTTAAGCCTGTATCCAATAAATGCTGTAGATGTTATTGCTAATGGCCCCGGTAAACTTTGACACACTGTAATAATATCCATATAACTTTCTATATCTAAAAATTCTTTTTTTATTATAATTTCGTTTTCCATAATTCCTATCATTGCATAACCACCACCGTAAGTAGTTGCGCCTATTTTTAAGAATGTTAAAAACAATTGGATTAATTCTTTCATTCTATCACTTCCTAAAAAACTCTAATTTATTTATAAATCCTTATTCATCTTATTCTCTATTAGAGAATATGTCAATTTACTTATTATTTTATACTTTATATAAGTAATTACCTATTTATATATTTTTTTTATTCCTTTTTCTACTGAATTTACTAGCTATATTGTTGTTTATACGTTATCATTTTATTTTCTTTTAAGTATTTTTTTTAATACTTTATTTCTTTTCTATTCATTTTATAAAAAGAAAATTAAATAAAGAGCCTTAAAAAAAGCTCTTCATTTTCTTAAACTTCCTCTATTCTAATCACATTATGAATAGTACAAATCTTCTCTAATTCCTTTAATTTTTTAATTGCCACTTTTATATTTTTCTCTTTTGTCTCATGTGTAGTTATTACAAGCTTTATAAAATTATCCTTTACCTCTCTTTGTGCAATAAACTTTACACTTACATTATTTTCTCCAAAAACAGTAGTTACTCTACCCAAGACCCCTATTTTATCTTCTACTGATATAGTTGTATAATATTTGCTTTCAATATCCTTAAACTCTCTTATTCTTCTCTTCCATAGATTATTTTTAGTTACTAATTCTTCTGATTCTATTACAATATTATTTCTAACTATTGAAATTATATCACTTACAACAGCACTTCCTGTAGGTAAATCTCCTGCACCTTTTCCATAAAACATTAAATCTCCTACTGCATTTCCTTTAACAAATATAGCATTAAATGAATCATTAACATTTGCTAAAGGATGCCTTTTAGAAATCATAGTTGGATGTACTCTAAGCTCTAACTCATCATCTACTTCCTTTATTATTCCTAATAGTTTTATTACATAGCCAAATTCATTTGCACAATCTATATCACTTTTAGTTATTTTAGAAATTCCTTCTCTATATACATTCTTTACATCTATCTTTGTTCCAAATGCTAATGAAGCTAAAATTGCTACCTTATATTGCGCATCGTATCCTTCTATATCTGATGTTGGATCTGCTTCTGCATATCCCTTTTCCTTTGCTTCCATTAAGGCTTCTTCAAAAGCTTTCCCTTCAAACTGCATCTTACTTAAAATATAGTTAGTAGTTCCGTTTATTATTCCATAAAGACTTTGGATTTTATTTGCTGCAAGCCCCTCATTTATCCCACCAATTATAGGAATCCCACCAGCTACACTAGCTTCATAATTTAATCCTACGCTATTTTCATCAGCCTTCCTATAAAGAATATCTCCTTCAAGGGCTAAAAGCATTTTATTTGCTGTAACTATGTGCTTTCTTTTCTCCATTCCTTTAAGAATATATTCTTTTGCACTTTCAACTCCACCCATAACTTCTACTATAATTTTAATGTCATCATCCTCTAAAATATCATTAAAATCTGTTGTAAACAGTTCTTTAGGGGCATATACACTCCTCTCTTTTTCTTTATCTCTGACTAATATTTTACTTATTTCTATATTACATCCAGAACGTTTAAAAATCTCCTCTCTATTTGTATTAAATATTTTAAATACCCCTGTTCCAACATTTCCAAACCCAAGCAATGCAATTTTTATATTTCTCATAAATTCACTCCTTTCTATTTTTATACACAAAAAATTAAAGCTATTTCTCTGTCCATATCACAAAGAAATAGCTTTAAATACATTATATTCTTATGGGTTTTAAATTTCAAGTATTTTCCATTTTTTTATTTTTAAGATCTAAAAAGTTTTAACTACATCTATAGCTTTTTCTATAGCTTTATCTTTTATTTCTTCTGCTTTATCAGGTGAATATGCCATTCCTTCAACTAAAATGCTTTGAATATCCTTAATTCCAATAAAGTTAGCTATAGTTCTAACATAACTATCACTGTGTTCCACTGATTTACCTGGTTCTACAGAATATACTCCACCTGTTGCATGAATATGAACTGCTTTTTTACCTTCTAATAATCCAACTGGTCCATTCGCAGTATATTTAAATGTCTTTCCAGCTACTACTCCTGTATCTAAATAAGCTTTCATCATTGCTGGAATTCCTAAATTCCACATTGGTGTTACAAATACATACTTGTCTGCTGACATAAATTGTTCAGTAAACTCATTAAATCTAGTAAGTTTTTCACTTTCTTCTTTTGTTAAATCAGAGAATTCACTTCCGTTTGCAAGTTTATCCCATGCTGATAAAATATCTCTATCAACTAAAGGTACATTTACATCATACACTTCTATTTCAGTTACTTCGTCTTCTGGGTTTAATCTTTTATATTCTTCAATGAACTTTCTTCCTACTTGTAATCCAAATGATTTGTTTTCTGCCTTTGGGTTTGCTGTTACATATAATACTTTTTTCATATTCTTTTCCTCTTTTCCATTATTTTTAAAAAATTTAATTATTCCTTTAATCATTTTTCCACCATTAATCTATATTTTTTTCTAAATTTAAAATCTTTATTCACTCAATCATTAGTAATATTAAAGTATAAATTATTCTTTTTTCATTTCTATTACAATAAAGTGAGATTTTTCTTCTGCAACTATTTTTATATCTTCTTCAACAATCTCTAATGCATCTTTTGCATCAAGTTCAACTGAATTTATCTTTGCCTTACCTTCTATTTGAACTAAATATGCTTGTCTGCCTTGTTTAACTTCAAATTCTATTTCCTTATCTTTATCTAAAGCTAATACATATACATTTACATCTTGATTTATTTTAATTGGAGCATTTCCTGATTTTCCTGAAACGATATTAAGCCATTTATTTTCTCTTAAACTCCAATCAAATTCATAATCTCCATAATTAGGTGTATATCCAGCTTTATCTGGGTAAATCCATATTTGTAAAAGTCTTAACATTTCATCTCCATAGTTATGTTCACTATGTAACACTCCTGTTCCAGCACTCATATACTGAACATTTCCTCTAGTAAGACTTCTTTTATTCCCCATACTATCTCCATGAGTTATTTCTCCTGAAACAATATATGAAATAATCTCCATATTCTGATGTGGATGTGTATCAAACCCTGTTCCTGGTTTTACTAAATCATCATTTAAAACTCTAAGTTTTCCAAATCCCATATTATATGGATTCCAATATTCTGCAAAAGAGAAATGGAATGAACTTTGAAGCCAACCTAAATCACTTTTTCCCATATCTATATTATTCATCTTTTTTAACATCTTTTCCACTCCTTATATAGCACTAATTAGTGATATATTTTTAAAAATTTTTATCTATTTGTTAGTTTTTTTGCTATTTTTATTAAATCTTGTTTTTCTTCATCAGTTAAAACTGAAAAAATATTATTTATATTTTCCAAGTGTTTTGGAAACATATTATCTATAATGTTTTTTCCTTTTTCAGTTATACTAATAAGCACAGCTCTTTTATCTTCAGGATCTGGATACTTTTTTATAAGTCCATCTTTCTCAAGGTTTTTTATTACAACAGTTATATTTCCTGATGTTCCAAGTACTTTTTCAATAATGTCACATATTTTTAAATCACCTTTATGATTAAGTACTTCTAATACGCCAAACTGTGATACAGTAAGTCCACACTCCTTTATAGTTACATATTCCTTTTGATGAACTTTTTGTTCCGCCCTACTTAAAGCTATCAATGCTTTTAGGTTTAAATTTAAATTATTATTTTTATCAACTCTGTTTTCCATACATTTAATATATCACTAATTAGTGATATCGTCAACTAATTTTAAAAAAAGATTCTAATTAAAACTTTTAATTAGAATCTTTCATCTATTTATCTTTAAAATTAACCTTTATAACTTTTTGTCCACAACACATTTTAAATTTCTTACCACTTCCGCAAGGACACAATTCATTTCTTCCCATTTTAACTTTTTCTATAACCTTATAATTAATCCCATCTACTTCTTTTTGACTATATCCTTTTAATCTCCAACATGGTATAGAATCTAATGCTTCAAAAAGGATATTTTTTAATTTTACTTTAATCTCTTCAGGTAAAGGATATTCCTCTTCTATCATTTTCTCTATTTCTTCTTTTGATTCTAATTGATACATATAATAAAAATCTTCAATTTCTGAATTTGCCATATCTCTATCTAAACCTAAACTTTCAATAAAGTTTCTAAGCTTTTTGAATTCCTTTTCTTCTACTATTTCTTCAGCATCCTTATAATTTTCTATCTTATATTTGGGAAATATTTTATACTCTCTCTCATCATCTAATATTTGTATTATATTCTCTACATCTACAATACCAGAATCTATAACAAGGCCATCTTCATATAAAACTGAAATTTCTCCTAAGTATCCTATCTTTAACATGGCATCTAATCCATACATAAGGATATCTTTTTTTCTACCTTCTTTTTCTTCTATTATTTCATACTCCACTAATAGTTCACCAAGTTTAAATATAGGAATTACACCATAATACCTTGTTAGTCCCTTTGAAAAATTTAATATTTCACTATTTTTCTCTATTCTGTTTATATCAAATTCTGTTTCCTCAATTAATTTTGCAATTTCTTTTGGAATAAAAAATCTAACGTCACTTTTATTATTAGTTCCTACATTTGCTATTCCTAATTCATTCAATACTTCTGGTTTATTAAATGATGCAAGATAATCTATGTCCATATTATAATTATTTTTCTTTAACTCCATTAAGTCTTCATAAATATCTATTGGAATATTTGTAAATATCTCTTTATATCTTTCCACATAATTATCCATATATATATTTACTAACTCTGCTTTTTTAGCATTTTCTAAATACATTATTGATAACCTATCTAAAATATATTTTATTTCATTTTTATTTAAGTAAGATATTATCTCTTTTGAACTCCAATCTAATTTTCTTTTCAAATCCTTTTGAAAACTCTTTTCTACCTTTTTCATGAAATCTTCAATTAAATTCTCATTAAAATATCCTTCTAATGCCTCTTCATTTTCAACCGCTTGTAAATGACTATTCATTCTACTAGATAATTCTGTAATATTATTTAAGCTTTTTTTCTCTTCACTTAATTTTGTACTATTTCCCGGCTTATACTTTTCTTCTATATCTATATTTCCTACATACCCACATTCATCTTCTCTTGGAGAATTTACCGCTCCAATTTTATTATTTCTAATAATTATTTCTATTTGTGGCGCATTGTCTCCTGATTTTATTTTATCTATTATTTCTCCTTCTAAATATGTAGTAGTTCCAAAGTCATATTCATAATCAAATTTATCTCCTATATCGAAGATTTCTTCTAATCTGTACTCTTGATTTTCTCCATCATTTATCTCTGTATTACTAAAGTATCTTTCTCCATTTATCTTAAATAAGCTTAAATGATTACAACACTCTACCCATATATCTCTAATAAAATTATCTAACTCTCTTAACTTTAAATATGAATCCATTACTATGTATAGTGTGAATTTTTTAGTTTCTTTATCATTTATTTTTATAATAAATCTTTCCTTAAGACTCTTAGATAATTTTATTCCTTCTTCATTTTTTTCTTGAAATACGCTACATGTTTTTGCATGTCTTTTTGCTGTTCTATTAGTCACATCTTTCCCACAAAAGTAACATTTTCCTTCCATACTGCTCTCCTTTTATCTATTGTATCTATTTATTATCTCCTAATTAAGCAATTTTAACTATATATTCTAATTATATTTATTTCTCTATAAAAATAGGAAATTAATATAATTATATACTATATTAATCTCCTTACAATTAAATTATTTTTAATTATTTTAACTTTATTTTTCAATTTAAACCCTAAATATATTTCTAAAATTGCAATTATTATAAAATAAAAGACTTTTTTTCTTGATTGTATTTAAATCTATTTAATGTATCTTCAAAATTCTTCCTTGCATTTTTTCCGTTTTTCATTTATAATTCTTTTTGTTAACTAATAATTATTATTAATTAATATTAAAGAGAAAATTTTAAGACTTAAATATAATAGTTTTACACATAATATTAATACGAAGTTTTATATGTAACAAAGGAGAAATTTATATGATTTTAGAAAAAAGACCATCAGATTCAAAAATAGTAACTAGTGGAGTTGTTTGGCCACACCAAGCAAATATTTCTGGGAATATGCATGGTGGAGAAATTATGAAAATGATGGATTCAACTGCTTATGCAGCATCAAGAAGATATGCTAATACTAATACGGTAACTGCTAGAGTTGATGAATTACAATTTCATCTACCAATTTACATAGGAGATTTAGTTACTTGTACTGCTGAAGTTGTTTATGCTGGAAGATCTTCTATGCAAGTTAAAGTAATTGTAGAAGTTGAAAGCTTAGAATGTAAGGATGTATGTTATAGAAATAAAGCATTATCTGCATACTTTACAATGGTTGCTTTAAATAATGAAGGTAAACCTGCTCAAGTTCCAAAATTAATTCTTGAAACTGAAGAAGATAAAAAGAACTATGAAGAAGGTAAATTAAAATACGAAGCTCAAAAAAGTAAAAAATAATATAGATATGTAAGCTTAGGGATTGTTTATACAAGCTGAGACACACTAAAATTTAGTGTGTCTCCTCTTAATTTCACTTTAATTAAAATTACTTTTTCATTCTACATCTTTAAATATTTCTTTTATTTCCATCTTAAAATTATCTAAAGTTATACTTTTATAAATATCATTTTTTTCATATGCTTTATTTAAATAATATGATCCATGCTCATTTAATTTATATTGAATAATTGTTCCTTCTTGATAAACTAAATTATATTCTTCAATTCCATGTTTAGCATATAAATTCATTTTTATAATAGTATCTAATTCCGCATTGCTTGCTGATACTATTTCAAAAATTACTATAGGTATCGATACTAATGATTGCCCAACTTTTTCATATTTATTATCTTTTCCTTTACAAACAACAAATACATCTGGCTTAACTCTATTTTCTCCTAATATTACTTCTATCTGCTCCGTAAAAACTCTACATGGTTTATCATCTAAATATTCAGAAACTTTTCTTGACATAGCATTAACTATAGTATTATGATTTAATGACGTAAAAGATTTATTATAAATGTATCCACTGATAAACTCTAAAATTTCATCTGTAGAATTTTCAAATTCTAAAAATTCTTGTAATGTATAAATATTATTTGAATTTAAAATTTCCATTATTCATCACTCCTTTAATACTTTTCTTGTCTTTAATTATATCATCACTAATTTCAATATTATATCTACCTACTAAATATATTTTTTTAGAACAACTTTATTTGATTTTCCAATTTAAATCTAGACGATATAATTTCAGCCTCATCCTTTCCTTTTATATGCTCTTTTTTCAGATTTTTTATTCCTTCTTTGAATCGTGAATTCACTAAATTTAGAACATAAATATTATCAAACCTATTATAAATTGATTCGCCTCCAAGTCCTGTTAAGCAAATTAACTGTGTATTACTTTTTTTTGCTATATCCATTAATGGCTTTAAAAGATGTGCTGCATTTGTTTGTGCAAATGGATTATCCATCACCAAAACTTTTCCTTCTTCATTTTTTGTAAATATATCATTTTCATCTCTTCTTATATAGGATAGTAAACTTGATAATATTACAAACGCCGATAAGAATCCTTCTCCTCCAGAATTTTTAGCAACCTCTTGCCAGCTTATTTTCCTTTGTTTATCCTCTTCTATTTTATACAGCTTTATATCTATATTTCCTATTCCCACAACCTCGTCATATAATTTTATTGTAGTTATATTTGTACTTATTATCTCCTCTATAGTTTCATTTTTCTTAAGTTCTCCTAAAGCTCTTTCTCTTATATCTATAATATAATTTCGTACTCTAACTTTATAACTCTCTTTTTCCTCTTCAAAATTTTGTGTATCTATATTTAGCATTTTAAGCTTTCTGCCTTTTATTTCTATAGCCGAATTATCATCTATTTTCCCTATATTCAAATGAATTTCTTCTATATATTCTAAAATATTTACTATGATTTTTTCCTCTTCCTTTTGTATAAACTCAATATCAGCTTTAAGTTTATCTAACATATACTTATAGGATTCTAAAATAATTTCTAATTGTTTTGTAAATCCTTTTGGATTTTCATTTAATCTTTTTAAAGTTTCTATTGAATCTTTAAAGAATAATTCATCTTTAAAGTCCTTACTTATTTCAATTTCTATCATTCTGTCTTTAATATTTATAGCATTTTTATTTATTTTACCTTTAATAATATTTAAATCTCTCTTTAAAATACTTGCTTCATCATATATATTATTAATATTTATTTTAAAATCTAATTCCTCATTTGTCTTCAAGTCCTTATATTCACTTAAGCTTCCTAGTGCATTATTAAGTTTTTCCTTTTCCTTCTTTAATTCCTTCTTTTCTTTTTCTAAAATTTTAATTTCTATATTTACTTTTCCTATTTCTTCTTTAAAGTTTTTTTCTATAAGACTTTTCTTTTCTTTTATTTCTTCTTTTTTACATTCCTCATTAAGCTTTTTATAAAGATTCTTAGTTTCTGTATCCTTAACTGCTATAGCCTTATCTATTTTATTATAATCTTTATTTAAACGTCTTTCTTTGTCCCCTATTTTTTTAATTAATTTTTTTATTTCTCTTTCCTTAATTTTATTATAAGCTTCACTTATATAATCTTTTTCTTCTAACTTATATTCATCAGCAGCTTCTATTAATTCTTTTTCACTCTCTACATATTCACTTTGTTTTTCAATCTTTTCTTTTATAAGTTCCTCTTCTGAACTTGTTATTTCTACAGTTAAAGCCTTAAATCTTGCTAGCAAATCTTCTTTATCTTTCTCTATTTTTGTTCCTTTATCATAAGAAATATATTCAAAATGCTCTCTTTCCTTCTCGTCTTTTAAATTATTATACTTATTTATTTCATCTATAATATTTCTTAATTCTTTACTTAAGTTCTTGAATTTTTCTTCATTGCTTTCTATCTCTTTACTTATTAATCCTATTTTCATTTCTACTTCTGCTAACTTTTCTTTATTAACCACATATCTTTTATATTCTTCCTTAAACTCATCAAAAGCTTCTTTCTTTTTCTCATTAAAACTTTCTGCTTCATTTAAAGTTAATATAACTTTTTCTTTATCCCTTATTTCATCACTAAGTCTTGAAATTTCTTTATCTAAATATAATGTATTTTCTTTTATTTCTGCTTCTCTTATTCTTAATTTTTCTATGTCATTTTTTATCTCTTCGTATAATTCTAAACTTAATTTTGATATTTTTACTTTAGTTAATTTTTCATCATATAATTCTATAGAGTCATTTTTTTCATTTATTTTTAATTCTAATTTTTTTGTTTCATCTTCTTTTACTCTTATAATTTCTAAAAGTTCCTTTTCATTTAATAACTTATTATTAAATGAAACTATAAATTTTACTCCCGGTATTTCTATAACTTTTCCTACACTCTCTTTTACTCCTTTGCTTAACTCTTCCCTTTCAATTATTGATATTGGATTAGATGTAAAAAAGTCAAATTCATCTTCTTTTAATAATTCTATTTCTCTTTTTTCCATAATTAATGAATACGGAATAAATGGATTCTTTTTCACAAGATTTATATTCTGCTCTTCGCTATTTCCATTTTTCTTAAGCCACTCTAATCCATATATAACTTTTATATCTTTTTCTTTTAATCTACTTAATATTTCCTTAGGTATATGAATTATATTTCCTGTCTTTAATTTATTTGCTTCCTTTTCAATCTTTTCTTTCTCATCTCCAAATATCTTTATATCTTCTCTAAACCCTTCAAGTTTTTTATTAAATTCCTTTTTTATCTCTTTACTTTCAAATATTCTTTCTTCACTAAAATCTATAAATTTTAATATACCTTTTCTTTCTTCTAAGTCCCTATTTAACTCATCAAATCGTTCTTTTTTATTTTCTAAAGTAAATTTAATTTTATTTATTTCTTCCCTTATTGTTTCTCTTTCATTACTTCTATCTTTTTTCTCTTTTTCTAAAGTAAAAATTCCTTCTCTAGTTTGTTTCTTCTTTTTATCTAAATTAATCTTTTCATCTCTTATTTTTTCATCTATTTCTAATAAACTATTCTCTTCTAATAAATCTTCTATATTTCTATTTATATTGAAATCATAAACTTTATTAAATTTACTTTCCTTAAAATTAAATTCATTAACTTTTGCTTTATATTCACCTTTACTACTTTCTAAGCCTCTTAAATATTTTCTATCTCTATCTAACCCTTCTTCAATCCCCTTTTTTTCTTGTTCTAATATATTTTCTTTTTCAGTAATCTCTAAAAATTCTTTCTTTAATACATCCAATTCTTCTTTTGTAATTAATTTTAATGTGTATCCTAAATTTAATATCTCTTCTTTAGAGTCTTCGCTTTTATTTCTTAACACTTCTAATTTATTTTCTATTTCCTGCAGCTTTTTAGAACATTCACTATATCTTTTATGAATTTTTGCGCATTCTAAAATAGATTTTTCTCTTAATGCTACTTCTTCCTCTTCATTAGCTTTCTTAATCCACTCTTTAACTTCATCTAATTCTTCTTTTAATCTATCTTCATCATCTTTATTTTTATGAATCTCTATAGATAATTTTTCATAATTTAGCTCTTCTATTTTTTCTATAAGTTTTTCCTTTTCTTCTTCTAATTTAAGCTCTCTTTTTTCTCTAAACTCTATTTCTTCATTTAATTTTATCAATGTATTTTTTATAACATTTTCAAGTCTTTCCTTTTCAAAAATATTATTTACTCCCATTTTTGACATTTCAAAAAGTTCTATTGATAGCTCATTAAATCTTTCTATTTTTTCTTTTTTCTCAATATCTGCTCTATTCTTCTTATATTGCTTAATATAACTTTCTATAAGTGTTCTATAATTTTTAATTCTACTTTCATCTTTATCAAGCTTATTTTCTATATTGGGAATAAACCATTTTTTTATTAATCCTGTAGTATCTTTAGCCTCATTAAAAAGCTCTGAAAGTCCTGATTCTTTTACATTTATCTTTTTAATAATCCCCTCCCACTCTTTATGATCTATTCCATACTCTAGAAGTTTATTAAAGTAATCTCTACTAGTTTTTGAATTATTCATATCATAATAATTAAATTTTACATCTCTATTCTTCTTTAAATCTTCAAAAAACTTTTTAGTATTTCCAAAACTCTTTACTCTCTTACTTCTACTGTCTTCTTCTACTATCTTTATATTTTCTATATCAAATTCATTTTCACTTCTATATTCATTGATGAAATTTATTATATCTAATTTTTCCTTTGAATTTTCATCTGAACTAGTATCTTTCTTTCTAACCATCATTCCTGTTAAAAGATATCCTGCCTCATGTTCAAGTTTCCATTCTATTAAAATATAAGATGGTGTTGATGTTGTAAAATAACTTTCAAAAGGTCTATCTGAAGTTTTTCTATATTTTCCTCTTACAAAAGGTGCTGTTATCATTTGAACTAAAACAGATTTTCCTCCACCATTTCTTAAATTAAATAAAGTATTTTCATTATTTAAATAAAACAATTCATCATTTATTTTAAAATTATTATTATTATAATTTAAATTTACTATTCTAAGTTTATTTATTTTACTCATCTTCCACCTCACCTAAAGCCTTTAAAACTCTGGCATAATTATTTTTATTTAAAAGATTCCAATCCATAAAATTATTCAACTTTTTAGTTGGCAATATCATTTCATCTTCTTCAATATAATTTATTAACCCTTGTTTTTCTAAAAATTTTAAAATAGTATTTATAAAGCCTTCTTTTGTAGTCTTCGATGTTGTTTTTTTATCACTACTCTTTAAAGCTTCAAACCTCTCTAAAATATTTTCAAAAGCAATTCCATTCTTCTCATTGCTTCTCTTTACGCCTTCATTTAAATTATCTGTAATTATATTAATAAAATCTCCAAGTTTTATATATTCTCTTGAGTTAGCTGTATTTCCTTGAGCTCCATACATAGTAACTAAAAAAGTTAAAATTGTAAATTGAGACAAATAATAATCTTTGTCATTTGCTCCTGATTTACAAAGAACCTTTTTAAGTTCTCCTTTAGAATATCCTAAAAAATCGTTTTCTTCATTTGGAATAAGATATACTATTCCACCATACTTTTTTATATAACACTCTGAATCTTCTCCAAGTCCTTTAACTAATTCCATAATATTTTCATTTTCTGAGTAAGCTTTATATAACTCCTCTTCATTTTTTTCTAATCTATTATTCTTAAGTAAGTAGTAAAAAATTTTATTACTTAACTTTATTTCTTCTAATAAATATGCCATTTTTTTCTCCTTATTCTTTAATAACTTTAAAAACTACATTTGAACATACACAATTTTTATAAATTCCACCTTCAGATAAGACATTTTCTAATTTAACTTCTTCTGTAGAATTCATTTTTAATGTTTCTATAGATTTAATATTTTTAAATATCTCATTTTCATCTATTATCTCTAATATATTTTTTATAAGCCTAAATTCTATCTCTCCATTCTCTATAAACTCTTTACTTTCCTCTCGTACTTCAATAATATCTATAACTCCACTTTTTAAAAACTCTATAATCACTTCTCTAAAAATTTCTATTGTTGGAATCAATG
The DNA here is from genome assembly GCF_947072515.1 of uncultured Clostridium sp. GTDB lineage: Bacteria > Bacillota > Clostridia > Clostridiales > Clostridiaceae > Clostridium. Next base: position 16,912 of record NZ_CAMTIG010000009.1, on the reverse strand, counting down.
TCTTTAAAACCTTTTCATCTTCCTTCATTATTTCATTTATTCTAGCTAAAGTAATTTCTCCATCTTTAAATGCAAATTCTAAAATAAACTCTATAACCCTTTTATATTTTTTTAATTTCTCTAACTTTTTTTTATTTTCTTCTTCTAAGAAATCTTCTTCATCAAAATTAAGTTCTTCATCGTTTTCTATTTCCTTTGCTTTTATAACCTTTTGATATTCTAAAGCCTTATTTATATTATAAATTTTTTCAGGGTTTGAATTGAATAATGGTCTTAAAAATATATCTATATCCTCTATTTTATTTAAATCATCTAAAATTTTGTCATAAACTTCTCTCTTAAAATTAAATCTTTCTATTACCGACATTTTTACTATATTCTCAAGCTCACTTCCATAAGCTTCTTTTAAATTAAAATGCTTTATTAAAATCTTTTGATCCTCGTCTATAACCTTATTTAAGTATCTCTTTATAATCTTTAAATTAGTTAAATTATCATTTTCTTCCTTAGTTAGTTCTTGTACCTTTATATTGTGTTCTATAAATTCTTGTATTCTTTCATCAACCTTTTCCTTATGTAAAGTAAATCTTTTCTTTGTATCATCTAAAAGACCAAAATTTCCTTCTAACATCTTTCTATATTCTTCATTTGAATATGATAATGGATTTTCTCTTATTCTTAATACAGCCTCTTCCATACCTAATATCTTTCTTCTATACATATCAAAAATATTTTTAATATCTAAAACTGCTTTATCATATGATGCTTTTTTTAAATGTTCTTTAAATATTAACTCCTGAATAGTTATCTTTAAATTCTCCTCAATTTCTAAAGTAGATAATAATAAATCATATCCTTGATCTGTTAGATAGTAAGAAACTCTTCTCACTCCATCTACTTCTTCCATTTTATTTTTTACAAATGAAATATTTATATCTTTATACGTTCCTTCTCTAAATTCATATCCTTTAAAGTACATCGCTTTTCCTTCATCACAAATAATATTATTGACAATAAATATTGCTAAGTTTTTTAGTTCTTCATAAGACAGTTCCTTTTTTAAATGTCTTTCATTTAAAGCATCTAAAAATTCTGTAATATGGTCAATTGTACATATTTCCTCTTTAGACGATTGTTCCATTATATAAAGAAGAATTGAAAATATTAAATTATCTTGCTCATATCCTTCTGTAAATCCATAACTACTCCAGGTTTTTTTACTTATACTATTTCTAAAAAGAAGTGCATATGCTCCTATTTTCCTCATTCTCTCATACTGTGTATCTAAAAAATTCAAGTCCATAATATCTCCTTAAATATCAGTTATATTTAATATCTCTTGTGGAATATACTCACCACGTTCTAATATAACCTGTATTTTTTCTCTATAATAAAAGTTAAATTTATTTAAAAATAAATCTCCTATATTTTTATTCTGACCTTTTTTTGATAGAGGTAATCCTATCGCCTCACTTTTATCAATCATTTTTTCATAACCTTTTATAAATGGATTAATCCAATATTTATCTTTAAATAACTTATAAAAACTTTCATATATTAAAATTCCCTCATAATCTAAATCTCCAAAATAGAACATTTTATTATCATCATCTAACAAATATTTTTCTACTGAAATACCATAATCCTTAAATGCCCTATTTACTGATTTTCCGCCTCCATACATTACTGTATCGATATTATCTCCTAAGATAATATTATTTCCATTTAAAAGATGTCTTCTTAATGTATAATATGTATCCTTATTTTCTATAATAAGAATATTTTGTGGCATATTCTTATGCATAGAATAATATGCAATTGGTTCTGATGTTTCATAAAAATTTAATATAGATATATCTATTCCTAAATTCTTAAAAATTGTTTTACCTAATTCTTTTTGAATAAATTTTTCACGTCCAAAAATCTGAAATGCCCTTTCATTCATTGAAATTTTAATATTTAAAAGATTAGAATTATTTTTTAAAAATTGACTAAGCTTTAAAATATATTCTCTATGTTCTTTATACTTTTTTAAATTCTTTCTATAATAATCTAAATTAAACCTAGTAGATAATTTAAAATTTATCTCCTCTAAAAATTTATCATAATTTTCCTCTTTAATTATCAATCTATATTTTTTATATAGAGTTGGTTTTTTCCCATTTCCTCCACTACTTTTAATAGGTTGCATTTTTTCTTCATCTATTAATTTATTAACTAACTTATATAATTCATTATAATTTTCTATCTTAAATTTTTTTTCTAATTCATATAATTCAATAGTTTTTTTATTTCTAGCACTAAATAATTCCATAAAATCACCTCATTATCTATATTATAAGATAAATCCTTGTATTTATCTCATAAAATTTAAGAACCATTAGTTAAACTAATGGCTCTATCTTACTTTTTAATTATATTAATTTCTATCAATATAATTTTTTACTGCTCCTATTATTCCTGAATCGTTAGAGAACTTACATGCCTCTAAATTTATTTCATCTTTTGTAAAAGCTTTTAACCTTCTTTTTATTTCTGGAATAAGGTCTTCTCTTTCACTTACTCCTCCACCAATTAAAATCTTTTCTGGATCCATTATAAAGAATAAATTATATATTCCTATAGTTAACACTTCATAGAATTTATTTATAACAGATTCTGCAATGATATCACCTTTTCCATATTGCTCAAAAAGATATTCTCCATTAATATTTTCTATATCTTCTCCAATAGACTTTGCATAATCTTCTCTAATGCCTCTAGTACTGCCTGTTTGACTCATTGTACATTGTTCGATAACATTATTACTTATTCCATGAGTTATCATAAATCCAAACTCACCTGCTCCAAACTTAGCTCCTCTATATAAACTATCATTTATATAGATTCCTCCACCTATGCCTGTCCCTATAGTCATAGCCATAAAATTCTTACACTCTTTTGCATTACCTAACCATTTTTCAGCTAAAACAACACAGTTTGCATCATTTTCAATTTCAACCTTAGTATTTAATCTTTCTACTAATACTTCTTTTAAATTGAAATCATAAAAATCCATTATAGCTCCACCAGTTCTCATATATCCTGTATCTACATTGATAAAACCTGGTGCACTTATAGCTATTCCTTCTAGACTGTATTTTTCTTTGTTTTCATTAAACAAAAAACAAATACTTTTTATAATATATTCTCCATCCATCAAGGTCTTCATTTTATCTTTAAAAATAATTTCTCCATTTTTTGAGAGAACACCAAACTTAATTGATGTTCCTCCTATATCAATACCTAAAATATTTTTCATTCTTATTTATTCTCCTTGCTGCACCTTGTTAGACGCTATAACAAAAGGTGTATACACTATTATACTAACAATTAGACATAATATTCCTACTACAAGAGCCATGTAATTTCCACCTGTTCCTAAGAAAGCAATTATTGGTCCTGGTGTTGTCCATGGAACTCCATATACTACCGGTGGAATTATTTCAGCCATTATACAGAAATAACCTATTAAAATGTTAATTAATGGAACTATTATAAATGGAATCATTAACATTGGATTTAAAACTACTGGTAACCCAAATATAACTGGTTCATTTATATTAAAACATCCTGGTGCTATAGATAACTTAGCAATTTCTTTATATTCTTGTCTTTTAGAGAAAATAAATATTGCTATAATTAATCCTAAAGTCACTCCTGAACCTCCTGCATTTGCAAAGGCATCATTTAATGCCCAAGTTACTGGATAAGGCGCTCCCCATGCCGTTCCATGTTCTGCTACATATTTAATATTTGCTGCTCCTGCTTCTGCAAACATAGTATCTCTTATAGCTGCAATAGTATTTGGTCCATGTATTCCTAAAACCCAAAGGAAGTTTGAAACTAGTGCTAATATTATTACTGACCAAATGCTTGTCCCCATTAATGTTAATGGTTTTTGTATTGTAGAGTACACAAGGTCATGTAATCCACCATCTACAAACTTCATTAAAATAAAGTTTCCAACTGCAAATAAAACTGTTACTAATATTATTGGAATTAAAACTTTAAAACTTCTCATTACTGCCGGAGGTACTTGCTCTGGCATTTGTATTTCTAACTTCTTAGTTCTTGTTAAAACTTTCATTAACTCTGTAACACAAAGTGCTATAATAATTGCTACAAATAATCCCTGAGCTCCCATATATTGAGTTATTAAAGCATTACCACTCTCTGTTGTTACGTAATTTGGATATACAATCATAAATACTGATAATGAGGTAAGACCTATCATAATATCATCAAGTTCATAGGATCTAGCTAATTCTTTAGCTACTAAAAATGTAATTAAAAGAGCCATAATATCTGTTGAACCTTTTAATACAGGACTAAAAACAGCTTGATACTCTGCAAGTCCTGGGAAAATTTGATGTAATCTTAAAAGACTAGCTATAAATCCATCTGGTGCTAATATTGTAAAGTTAAGAAGTAGCATTAAAGAAGCTGCCATTGTTAATGGAAAAATTAATATAAATGCATCTCTAATTGCCATAACATGCTTTTGTTGTGCTAATCTTCCTGCAATAGGTAATAATATTGCTTCTAATTTTGCTGAGACTTTATCCATTATTTTATTATTCATTTCCTTTCCCCCTAAAACCTATTTATTTATTTTTATATATTATCTCCATTAGTCTTAATAATTTCTTTATACCAATAAAAACTATCTTTTTTAATTCTCCTTAACTCTTTTTCATCAGTTTCATCTCTATCTACATAAACAAAACCATATCTTTTTTGATATCCGTTAAGCCAACTTAATAAATCTGTATATGACCATGAACAATATCCAATTAAGTTTACGCCATCATTTACGGCTTCCTTACATGCTCTTATATGCTTTTCTAAATATTCAATTCTATAAGTATCATGAATTTCCCCATCTTCTAACTTATCAAAAGCTCCAAGACCATTTTCAGTTATCATAATTGGAATATTGTCATATCTACTAGTTAAGATTCTAAGACCAACTCTTAAACCAGTTGCATCAATTTCCCAATCCCAATCTGTTGCATCTAAATATGGATTTTTCTTAGTTTTATAAACTCCTTCTATTCCTTCTTCTTTAGCTGTTCCTTTTTTACCATCTTGGTTCATAAAGTCGCTTCTTCCAACTCCATCTAAAGGATTTGCTTCTATTGTTGTAGTTCTATAATAATTTATTCCTATAAAATCTGGTTTTCCTAATGCTAAAAGTTCTAAATCCTCTTCTTCTATAGTTGGCTCAAGTCCCATTCTCTCCATGTATCTCCAAGCTATTGTTGGATATTTCCCTTTTAAATAAACATCAAGCCACCAATACATATTTAATTCATCTGCATTTTCTTTTGCAATAACATCATTTGGATTGCAAGTATATGCATAGTTTGGACCAAAAGCAAAACTTGGCCCTATCTTCCCTTCAATCCCCATTTCTCTAAATAAGTTAATTGCACTTGCATTTGCTAAATTAGCAATATGATTTGCCTCTAACATTCTTCTTGTATTTTTTACAGCTGGTGGATGTAGTCCCGCTTGATATCCAAGACCTATAAATACATTTTGTTCATTCAAAGTTACCCAGTACTTAACCTTTTTATTAAATCTTTGGAATAAAACTTTGCAGTAGTTTGTAAAGTCTTCTATAACTTCTCTTGATTCCCATCCTCCATATAAATCTTGAAGAGCCTGTGGTAAATCCCAGTGGTATATAGTTAAAACAGGCTCTATATCATTTTCAATTAACTCATCTATTAAGTCTTCATAAAACCTTAATCCCTTTTCATTAACTTCACCTTTCCCATTTGGTAAAACTCTAGCCCATGCAACGGAAAATCTATAAGCTTTTAGTCCTAGTTCTTTCATTAGAGCTACGTCTTCCTTATATCTATGATAGTGATCTACTGCCACATTTCCATTTGTATTTTTAAAGGTTGTCCCAGGAATTTTTACATATTCATCCCATATAGATAGTCCCTTTCCATCAATATCATGTGCTCCCTCAACTTGATAAGCTGCTGATGCAGTTCCCCATAAAAAATTTTCTTCAAATCCTTCTAACTTTTTGTATATCAAAAAAATCACCTCATCTTTATTTCTTGATTAAATATTAACATCTCATGAACTACTTTGAAATAGTTTTCAACGTTATTGTAATCATTTTCAGATAGGGTGATTTTTTACAATAAAGAAACAACTTGTTTCTTTATTTCTTATTTAATTCTATAAGTTCTTTTCCTAACGCTTCAATAATATATATAACTGGCACTTGAGTTGTCAACTGATGATATCCATTTTTCTGAATTTGAACATAATAATTTAAATTTAAATCTGAAAGTGTAGCTAAAGTACAACTCTTACTATTAGTTATAGAAATTGCTTTTCCTCCACATCTTTTTAATCTATTTAAATGTTCAATTACATCTGGACTTTCTCCTTCTACTGAAAAAAGTAATGAAATACCATCTTGCCCTGCAATTCTCTCCGTAGGATAAAAAGGATCTGAAATTTCTAATGCAAAACTTCCAAGTCCACTAAAATATCTTGCAGCATATTTAGCTAAAGCACCTGAACTTCCAATTCCCACACAAAATATAGTGTTATATTTACTTAATTCCTCTGCTGCTTTTCTTATATCTTTTTTAAACTCATCTGTATTTGTTCTATTGAAAAACTCAAGTATTATACTTTGATCATCTTTAATTTCTATATCAAGGGAACTTTCTAGCTCCATTTTAAGTTTTATTTTAAACTCTGAAAAACCATCACAGCCAAGCTTTCTACAAAATCTTAATATAGTAGAAGTAGAAACGTGGGTCTCATCTGCAAGTTCTCTAATTCTCATATAACTAACGCTTTTTCTATTATTTAAAATATATTTATATATATCTACCTCAAGTTCATTTAAGTTTGATGTATCCTTTAAAGTAACCATATTTTATCCCCTTCCATATATAACCTTATCTTCTAATTATATATTATCCCCACCTAATTTTAAATAATAAACAATGCCAATCTCCTTATTTTCTTCTATGTTAACTATTATTTTTATTTAAAACTCTTTTATCATTAAAATTCCTTTATACTATATAGCTTATTGTGGCTTTAGGTAAATATTTTTTTATATAAGATATTATTATCTTTTCACCATAATTTCTAAACTCACTTTTATATGTATATTTCTTAGGTGATTTAAGTCTCATTTTATTCATATCCAGTAGATTTACTGCCCTTGGCATACTTTGAGTATTTACCTGTAAGTTTGCTAATCCATATGTCATAAAGATAACTTCTATAAATACATTTTCTTTAAGTTCCTCTAATAAATTTTCACTAAGAGTCTTAAATAATCCTTCATAAAGCTTTTCAAAATTTGATACTAAAATAATAGGTGCAATATTTAACCCTACTCTATATCTAGCTTTAAACATTTTATTTGCAGCTATTATCCTCTCCTCTAATTTGCTTGTTCCAAATTCTACTTTTCTAATTATTTCTTCTGGGTTTACTGATATTCTCATTTGGGTGTTTCCATTATGTTTTAAATTTAATAATTCGTCTACTTGATGAAACTTTGTAGCAAATGTTGCTGTTGCATTATAAAGTTTTCCAAACTCTTCTATTGCCCATTTTAAATTCCCTGTAATAGTATTTTCAAGAATCATATCAGAATTACATCCAAGTTCGTACACCCTATGAACTCCCTCTTTCTCTATCTTCTTTTTTATCTTATTTAATATTTCATCCCTATTTACAAAAATCCTTAAATAGGAGCAATTTTCAAAATTACATACTAAATAACAATAAAGACATGTTGCACTACATCCAGTTGATGTAAATGGCACTATATAATCTGAACTCTTATCATTAGGTGTTAAATTAATTGTTTTTCTTTTTCCTAATACTAAGTACTTTTTAACTCTAATAAACTCTTTATATGGAAGCAATCTCAATTCATCTATCTTATGATGAGCTCTTATTTCTATTGTTTCAATATTCATTTCTTTATACTTCTCTAATAATTCTCTTCCTTGTTTGTACTCTAAAACTACCTCCTCATAATAAACTTTTTGTGGAATAAATTCATTCATAGTTTTCTCCCTTTCTTTTTCTATTTACTATATATTTTCTACAAATAAATAAATTTATTCTTTTCAATTTTTCTCCCTAAAAAACCTTTTTGTAATCTTTTATCCATTTCATGTTAAATTTAAATTGATATTATAAGTTTAATATAATTTAGAAAAGAGATGATTCAATGAAAAAATTAGCTATAACAGTGTCTACCCTTCTATGTATTTTTATAATAGGTATCGGTATATTTTTATTTAAAGAAGATTCTACATTAAATAAAAGTAAATCCCTTTTAACTAAATCTTTAAATTCATCCGTTAGTAGTATAACTCCTGAAAATACTTCTACTACAACTAACGCTAGTACCAATTCTACAAACACAACTCCAAGCAATACATCTAGTATAAGTGTCGCAAATACTTCTTCTAGTTCAACAACTGCTACTTCTCCAAAATCAAGTTTTATTTCCCAACTTGAAAGTTTAGGAACTGGTAATTTTTCTACTTTAACTAATCTTATAAATGAAGAAAATGGTTTTATTCAAATTACTACTCCAGCTGGAGAATGCACTACAATAACCAATCTTCATAGAGAAGGCAAAGCTTTAGTTGGTACTGGATATACTGTATTTTTATTAAATTTCCCTGCAACATTTTATATTAATAATTTAGGTAATAACAAGTATGAAATTCACGAATTTTTTGATGGTAAATATGTAGCTTTATATACAGGAACATATTCTAGTGGAAATGAATTTTCTTGTACTAAAACTATTATCGGTACAGGTGGTATTGTTTCTTGTTTATTTTCTATTGTTCAACCTAATAACTATGCATTTACTAGTTCGCCTTACTATGTAGGCACTGTTGGAAATACTAATGTTAAAATGGCTGTAAACGGGCAATCATTTAATGTATATGAGCAATATGAAAATGATAGAAATTCATTTTTACTTCTTCCTACTGCAATAGTACCCAATGCTTTAAAACACTATGCATCAAATAATACCTTTATTTATTGTGAAACTTATAATACTGTTACAGGATACTTTTTCTTAACATCTTCTAATAACGGAAATACACTTACTGGTGTTTATATAAGAAGATTAAATAATGGATATAGTAATCCTGAGCTAGTTTCTCTTAATGGAGCAACCTTACCTTAATAAAAACAGACACTAAATTAAATAATTTAGTGTCTGTTTTTTTACTTTTTTAATATATCTAATGTATGTGCACTCATTCCTATTAAGTCCATTCTTTCACAAGTACTATAATGATATTCTAAAAACAAATTAAAATCCTCATCATCCATATTATTTAAGATAGGTCTTATAAAGTTTGCATGTCCATCTGCAGCTATTATTTGTTCTCTCTTTAAATCTGTTTCCGCATTTATTTTGTCTATATCTTCTATTCTTACATAATCATATAGATCTTCCTTTTCAGCTATAACATGAAAATCCTTAGATACCTTTCCATTTTGTATACTCTTTTTAATATTTCCTTCTTTAAAACCATAAGTTAAAATGCTATATTCATTCATACAGTAAGCAACTAAAATTATTCCGCCTTTTTTAGTAACTCTTTCTGCTTCCTTTAAAGCTTGTACTTTATCTTCAAAACTATATAAATGATACATTGGTCCAAATACTAATGTCATATCAAAAGTATTATCTTTAAATCTTGATAAATCTAAAGCTGTACCTTGCATTGCTTTTACTGAACTTCCTTTTGATTTTAAAACTCCTAAATTATGTTTTACAAGCTCAATTGCAGTTACATCATAACCTTCTTCTGCAAGTGCTATTGAATAGCGTCCTGTACCTGCACCTACATCAAGTATTTTAGCATCTTTGTTTTCACCTAAAAACTTATGTATATATCTTAATGAAGTAAAATATTCAACTTGCGCATATCGTCTTCCAAGCCTTTTATCTTCACAAAACTTATTATAATATTTTTCTAATTCAACTGTCATATTCCCCATCCTTATCTCATTATTTTATCCTTGTTACTATCATTATAATTAATATCTACCTCTTTATTCAATAGTAATCATCTGTATTATTTTTACCTAAATATATACATACAAGATATTCTTTTCATTTATCACCATTAATTTCTTACATTTTTCACAAGCATTAATTATTTAGACATTATTTATTTATGCTTTTTTAATTTTCCTCTGCTATGATATAGAAGAATTTTACTTGAAAAGAGATGATTACATGAAAAAACTAATGATGGCAGTTTCTATTGTTCTTCTTTCTTCCATAATAGGAATTGAAGGATATTTATTTACTCAAGGTTTCAATAAAAATGTACATAATACACCAACACAAGTTTCTGTTAGCAGTTCAAACATACATAATACATCTAAATAATATACCATACAATTTAAAACTTATACTATTAATTAAAATAAGAGATGCAATGCACCTCTTATTTTTTATTTAACCCCATTTATATTTTTACATATTTTTCTTTTTATGTACATATATTCTTCTTTTTATTGTTATATTATTACTATAACAATAAAAGTGAGGTGTTCACATGGATTCATTAAGTAAAAAATCTAACTCTAATACTATTTTAGTTGTAATATTAATTATTGTAGGAATTATTGCTGTTGGTTCTGCTCTACTTACTATTCCTACTAAGTCCTATAAACTTACCTTTACTAATAATACTATTTCTATAAATGGATGGGAATCTATCAATATAAATTTAGATACAGTAAGCCATGCAACATTACTTAATACTTCTCCTAATGTAATTTCAAATGATAATGGTGGTTCCATGGATAATAAAATATTTGGCCATGAAAATTTAGAAACTTATGGTGATACAGCCTGTTATGTTGAAAATTCTTCTGGTAAATCAATTTATTTAGATACAACTAACGGAAAATATTTAATTGCCCTTGAAAATTCTAATGATACTACTACTCTTTATAATGAAATTATTAAAGCAAAACCAAGCTTATAGACTAAGAACTCCTATAGATTTTCTACAGGAATTTTAATTTACATATTCTCTTTATCGATACATCCCATAGCTAAAACTCCAAATATAATAGTAAAAATTATCTCCGCTACAATTTTTCTCATTGCCCATCCTTCAATTTACTAATCCCCCAAATAGATTATTTATCCTACTTTAAAGAAACATTTTTTTAATTATATTGACTTCTCAACATATCCATATGTCTCTATTCATATTTTTCCTTATATTTTTCATACCACTCAACATTCCACTTTTCTCTTTCACATAAACTTTTTAATTTTTCTTCATTCTCTACATTTTCTTCTGTTATTTTATCATGTGTTTCTTTATTTACTATAAGTCCATTTTCTATGTCTAAAGCTAAAGCAGGATATGATGCCTTAGATCTTATATGTGAAAATTCAGCCTTTCTTTTAATTAAAGACTCTCCTGTTAATTCATCTTCCCTTATCTTATATACTCTTATTCTAGTTTTCTTTAATTTTTTCAAATCTTTTAGATAATTTTCATCAATCTTTCCATTCATTACTCTTAATTGGTCACAATCTCTTATATTTATTAAAGCTTGTTCTGAAACTCGTAAATATTTTCTTTTACTTTCACTTCTAGCTTCATTCATTTCTTTATTTATAAGCTTTAAACATTCTCCAAGTAATATATATTTACTATTTTCATATTTATCATCTTCATTTATATTAGATAAAATTATTCTTATCTTATCTTCTGCTCTAAGCCTTAATATTTCCCCTAAAGAATCTTCTGAAATAAATACAGTAGATGTATTAGCTTCAATTATACAATCCTTACATGCATTTACTATTCTCGTAACTGTTCCTTTATGTTCACCTTCCCCAATTTCAGGTCTTTTAAAATTCAGTTCATCTCCAGTATATGCAATTCCTTGAGGTAATTCTCTTTTATCTTTAACTATTTTTTTCATTTAATTATAAGCTCACACAATTGCTCAAAAGCATGAATTGCTTCATTTGCCCTTTCGTTTGTACAAACATCTGGATGAATCTCTTTTAATATTTTATTTCTCCAAGTCTTTCCTTGTCTTTTATTCCTATAAAAACTCTCCTTAACTCCTAGCTTTTCATTTCTGTTTTTTCCACTAAGTTCAAGAATATAAAATATTAGTTCATCACTTCTACTTTTAAAGTACTCTATCTCTACAGTCTTTGTATTTTCCCCTCTTTTCTTCTCTATTTCTTCATTACTATTCTTACTCTGCAAATTAAGATAAAACTCTTTTATTCTTAATATCTTAGAGTATAATTCACTCCATCCTCTTGCAACAATTTTCTTACTATTTTTAGGTCCTACATCTAAACCATTTCCCTCTAAAAATTTATCAATATCACTATTAATTTCCCTCTTCAAATTTTCTAGTTGCCTAGTCTTATACCTCTCTTTTGTAAGTTTTCTTAAATCCTTTTCATTTTCTGCATTTAGCCACCACATTTATAATAAAACCCCTTTATTTATTACTTATAATAATTTATATTTTCTAAATAAACTTTTATTCTTTTAAAGTTCAATATCTGCCATATATTTTTATTGAACTCATTTTTTCAAAAGCTTCTAATTACATAAAAATAGAACTAGTTATACTTTTTAGCTAGTTCTATTCTCTAATTATATTTTAATTTTATAAATCCATCTTATCCAATATCTCTTTTAAACTTTTTAATTCCTCTTTACTTAATGTTACACCTTTTCCCATTTTAACATGGTCTGGGTCCCATTCTCTTATATCATATTTAGCTTCTCTTCCATTCCAACTTATTAGATTTACTTCTTTTTTCCATCCTTTTGATGATTCTGCTATAACTCCAAGATTTTCTTCTATTTCAAATTTTAAATCTGCCATTTTTATACCTCTTTTCTAATTTCCTTTAATCTTTATATTTATTATATACTTTTATGATGATTTTATATAATAAATATACTACTTTTTCTATGGTGAATTCTATTTATTTTCTCTATATTTAAACTTATAAAATTACTATCAAAATTTAAACAAATTAAACTTATATCATAAAATAATAAAAGCCACAGAAATATGTGGCTTAAAAATATTTTAATTTATATATTATTTTACATATCTTTCATAGACATACCCAACTTCTCCCGAAGATGTTTTTACTTTATCGTATTCACCTGATTGTCCTATAACTTGAACCTTCTCTCCATTATTTAAATGTTCTATATCATTACCATGACTATCTGGTGTTGAATGTAAAATAGCTTTTTTACTTGAACTATTAAAAGAAATTTCTTCATACTGTCCTTGTACTTCATTTGCTTCTTTATTTTGTGGTGCTTTTACAGCCATACTTTGGCTTTTTTCATTTTGTTTTATATTTGACTGCTTTCTATCATTATTTTGATTTACTGTATTTGTTTTATTTTCAGTACTCTTCACTACTGCATTTTGTGGTTCTGATACAGTTTCCTTTTTTATATTTTCTTGTTTTGTATCTACTCCACTATTACTCTCTACCTTTTTATGTGTATCTACTTTCTTAACTTCAGTAGCATCTTTTTTATCCACTTCTGAATTATTTATATTCTGCTTCTGTGGATTTTCTTGTGTTTGCTGTGTATTATTTTGTGTTTGTTGAACTGTCTGTGTTTGATTTTTCGTAGTTACTGCTGAATTATTTGTATTTGTTGTTCCCCTACCAGCTAAACTAAGTAAGTATATTATAAATATAATTACTATACCTATTAAAATCTTAGTTCTTTTTCTCATTTTATGCTGCTTTTTACTCTTCATTTGTATCTTCCCCTAATCTTATTTAAATTGCCTCACCTATAATATCTTATCTTTTTATCATCATCAATATCGTAATTTTATTTATCTATTATTTTCTTTATTTTTAAATTAGCAGTTTATTTCACTAAATTATTTTTTTCTACCCTTCCCTTAGTCTACTTTACCACCAACTTTTCATTTAAAATATTTTTCTTCCAAATAAAAAAAGCCTTATTGCTAAGACTTTTTTGTGTCATTAAACCTAGGGGGGATCTAATGAAAGGGTTAATGGGGGACGAATTTTATTAAATCTAACGATTTATATTTTAATTCTATCCACATCTAAAGATTATATTCACTTTAGAATTTATTTTTTTATTTTTTATAAAGAAATATTTTTACATACAAAAAAAGCCTTATTTCTAAGACTTTCTTTATCTTATTGAAAATAGGGGGTATCCAATAAGTGAATTTATGGGGGATAGATATAAATCAATTGATTTATATTTTAATTGTACCCATTCTGATTAGTTCTATTCACTTTTATTTTAAATTTATTATTTCCTTAAAATATTTTTTTATTTTTTAAATCTATTTTTTGTGTTCATGTAAATTATGCCACCTATTACAACTATGACAAATATAATATTAACACTTATTATAACTACTCCAAAATTTCCTATATTCAATACTTTAGCTATTGGCATTATAAGTTCTATTCCTGCTAAAACAAATAGAAACTTACCCATAAATTTAAAATATCTCTCTTTATCATATTTATCTTGTTCATTTTTATCTAATGTATTGTATCCAGCTATTAAAAACCCACCTTTTCCAGAGCCAATTATAATTCCTAATATAACTAATATAATTGGTGCTAAAAGTAAAGCTACATACTCCATAATCTCCCCCTTAATTCTCTACTTTCTATATCATAATTATATTATATTTTTGAAGTTTTTACCAAGGATATTTTCCACCTTTACTATAAGGCAATAGCTTTCCATCTAATGTAATTATTACTCTATCACCTTTTGGATCTTTTTCTATTTCTATATCAACACCAAAATCAATTGCACTCATAATTGCATTTCCTGATTTCTCATGTATTATCTCTTTTATTGCTGGTCCATATGTATTTAATGCTTCATGTAATCTATATAATATTGGATCTACATCCGCTTTATATGGATGTTCTTTTAAACACTCAAATTTTTCAACTGGAATATCTAGCTCTTTGGCTAAAGCATCTATATATTCATCTGGAACCCATTGCTGTCCTTTAAAAACACTTGCAAGCCAAACTTTATTCACACTAATTTTTTCTGCTAACTCTTCATAAGTCAATCCTTTTGCTTTTCTCATTTGATTTAAATATCTTAATTCTTCTTTACTACTATCTCTTAAATAATCTATATTTTTCATTTTTTTCTCCTTTGTTATATTAATTTATTTTCTTTTATTATTGGTACATTTAAATTATAATATGTGTAGTTATCTAAGTTCAATTTTCCCATGAAAAACTTTGTTTATTAGACTTTCATGGTGAAATACTTTAAGTATAGGAGATGATTTATTTTGAAACTAGATGATTTAGATATTGCTATACTAAAAGAATTAAAATTAAATTCAAAACTTACTTTTAAAGAAATTGGTGAAAGATTACACCTAACAGGACAGGCTGTTGGAAATAGAGTTAATAAGCTTATAGAAAATAATATTATAGAAAACTTTACTATTAATATTAATGAAAACTATTTAGGTTTTAAAAATACATCTTATGTAAGAATCTATATGAAAGATAACTCACATGATAAAATACTAAATCTCATTAATGATCATAATGAAATTGTAGAGGCTTATAAAACTGGTTCTGACTGCTGTTATGTTTTAAAAATAGAAAATGATAGTAATCATACTCTTACTGCACTGCTTGATAAGATATTACCTTTTGCTAACTATCAAATTTCAATGGTTTTAGAAAAAATTAAATAATATTATTTCTATGATTTAAATATAATCACAAAAAAATATAAAAAATGCCGATTTCTCGGCATTTTTTCTTTTTAATTTATAAAGTTTTCTGACTCTTATTTATCAGTATCTTTTTGTGGTTTTTTCTTTCTATTTAAAACAAATAGTCCTGCAATTGCCCCAAAAATTCCTGCTGCAAAAGGAATATTAGCTTCATCTCCAGTTTTTGGATTACCTGAAGCTTTAGTACTAGTTTCTTGTTCATTTGCATTATTGCTTGTATTTTTAGGTTCTTGATTATTTATTATTTTACCTTGTTGAGCTGTTTGTCCAACAGAACTTGCTTCATTATTAATTATTTTTCCTGTATTAATATTCTCTGTATTATTTTCTTTAGTTGTTGTCTTAACTACTGGCACTACATTATTCTTAACTACAGGTTTTACTGGTTGTTCTGGTTTTACTGGTTGCTCTGGTTTTGTTGGTTTTACAGGTTTCACTTCATTTTTCTCAACTATCCATGTTATAGTTTCTGATTTGTTTCCGTAAGTTCCTGGTACTCCATTTACTTCTCCACCTTGTCCATCAACTACTTTTACTAAGTGGTAGCCATTTGGTACTTCTGGATTTATACTTGTATCTTTGCTTCCCACAACTCCTGTTGTAGTTGTAGCTGGTACTAATATTTCTCCATTTGTTGTTTCAACTATTGTTGTTACTGAACTATTTTTAACTACTGGTTTTACAGGTTTTACTTCATTTTTCTCAACTATCCATGTTATAGTTTCTGATTTGTTTCCATAAGTTCCTGGTACCCCATTTACTTCTTGTCCTTGTCCATCAACTACTTTTACTAAGTGGTAGCCATTTGGTACTTCTGGATTTATACTTGTATCCTTACTTCCTACAACTCCTGTTGTTGTTGTAGCTGGTACTAGTATTTCTCCACTTGTTGTTTCAACTATTGTTGTTACTGAACTGTTTTTAACTACTGGTTTTACAGGTTTTACTTCATTCTTCTCAACTATCCATGTTATAGTTTCTGATTTATTTCCGTAAGTTCCTGGTACTCCAT
>NZ_CAMTIG010000008.1 GCF_947072515.1 uncultured Clostridium sp. | reverse complement strand
TTCAATTTTCAAAGACCATTTTTTCCTCATCGCTTTTGGCGACTTGTTTAGTTTAATATTTAATTTAAACATTGTCAACAACTTTTTTTAAAGTTATTCAAAATATTTAACTTAAGTATCGATCCGAACTTTGTTTTGTTTTGTTCGGCGTCCTTAGGACATTTACTACTATATCACCTTTCTACTGTGATATTTATATTTATATTCTTATTAAAGCAAATTATACTTTATTTAGTATATATTTCTTCATTTTTCGCTATTTTTCGACTTAAGATACACCTGGATAAGTATTTATTCTTTTTCATCCATCTGTTCATTTTTCATACATTTTACGTATGTTTTTTATTCATATTCTTCTTTTAAACAGTTCATTTCATTCGTTTTTTCATTATATTAGATTATGTTTTCAAGATATTTTTGATGTTTCTAATGTATTTTAATTTGTTTTATAAATATTTTTCTAAGTATATTTTATTATTTTTTTATATTTATATTTTTTAAACTCAATATATTTTTTGAATATGCTTTTAAAATATCATATGCAAGCTATTAGAGCTTTTTAATTTAATATATTTTATCTTCCATTAGAATTAATTAGCATTCCCTGCTTAGTACTTATAACTAATTCTACATATCTATATTATATATAGAATTACTTAAACCGAATTAGAGTCAAGACACATTGAAAAATTTTTATTTATCTATATCATATATAGAATTACTTGAACTGTAACTAAGCTCTTCTTTAAAATTACTTTAATTTATACAATATCCATCATAATCTCTAGTACCGTATTGATTTTACTGAAGGTTCCTATTTAATAAAATATATTTTATCAATATACTTCCCTTCATTCTATATATATGGGTTTTTTATATATCGGGGGCTTTTAGATTAAATTTTATTTTTTAAATAGTACTTTTGCCTCTATATCTTTAACTCTAAATGTCCCAAAATCTCTACTATCTCCACTTTTATTTCTATTATCACCCATTACAAAAACTTCTTTTAGTGGAATAAGTACATCTATATTAGGTGTTATCATATCATCATATAAATATCCTTCTTCTATATATTCTCCATTTATATATATTTTATTCTCTTTAATTTCTAGTTTTTCTCCTGGTAATCCAATTATTCTTTTTACTATTGTTTTTCCTGCTATTTCTGAGTTATTATTTTCATCCACATTTATTATTACTATATCTTTTCTTTTAGGTTCACTTATAAAATAAGACAATCTATTCAAAACTACTAAATCTTTATCTTGTAGTGTGTTTTTCATAGATTGTCCTTTTACTATACAAACTGGGAATAACAGTCCTATTAGCTTCATTGTTATTACAAAAGCTAATACGAATTTTAAAAATTCTTTTACTGATATTCCTCTATCATCATATGCATTAAATCTCCATATTTCCTCCATCATTATCAATCCCTTATATTACTATATTCTAAGGTATGCTTCTTTTTAGCATTTTATTGATATGATTGTATAGAAATTTTCATTTTTTAAAGTTTCTTTTATTTCACAATCGAAATCCTTTTTTACGTTATATCTAAAAATAACATTGTTTTTAAAAAACTTTGTATTCTATTATCTTTACTTCTTTAGAATTCCTTCCATTTCCGTTAAATCCATTGCGTCTCTTTTATATTCTTCAATTTCTCCTTCTTCATTTATGTTACTTTTTTAGAATTCCTTCCATTTCTATTAAATCCATTGCCCCTCTTTTATATTCTACAACTTTTCCTTCTTTATTTATTACTACTGAAATTGGAAGAGCTTTAGCCCCATATTCTTTTGCTACTTCTCCTGTTGAGTCTAGTAATACTGGAAAACTATAGTTGTTTTTTGTCATAAAGTCTTTTGCAGTTTTTTCATTTTCTCCTACATTAATCGTTAGTATTACTATGTCTTTATCCTCTTTATATTCATTATAAACTTTAGATAAGCTTGCTAATTCACTCTCACAAGGCGTACACCATGTTGCCCAAAAGTTTATGAATATGGTTTTCCCTTTATATTGAGAAAGACTTACTTTTTCTCCATTAAGATTTTCTAAGGTAAAGTCCTTCATTTCTTCAATATGTTTATTATTATCTTCAATAAACTCTTTTGGTCGTACATTCCAATTATCTTCATTTAATTTGTTTCCAACACTCTGTGATGATTTAATAGTTTCTTGTTGTTTCTCTTTTTTCCATTTGTAAAAGTAGTCAGTCCCTGCTATAAGTACAAGGATTACTAATAAAGCTATTATTATTTTTCTCTTCATATGTTCCTCCTTATGAAGATATATCTAAACTTCTTTTATATCTTCAATTTGCAAATTATATTTATTTGCTTTATTTTCTATATCTTTAATATTTGTTTCCTTATTAAAAAACATTATAAATTTTCCATTATAGTTTCCCCAGATAGTCATATTTTTTAGATAAAAAGAACTGAATAAAATCTCATTTATAGAAAGATTAATTAATATCTTTAAAAATTTCTCTTCTATATTAGAATAAAAAATTTCTTTATATCCTTTTTCTTTTAAATCTAATAGATAACTTTTTTCTTCTTCATCTAATGTTTCTACCATCTTCATAAATGCTGAATCATTTATTATGTTTCCATAATAATCTACTATTATATTCTCATCTATTTCATATAGAAATTTTATAAAGTTTTCTTCCCCTTCTTTATTTAAGTCTATCTTTAAAATTGCATTACTATATTTTTTTAATCCTTCATTAATGTCTTCTATATATAGTATTTTATCCTTTATAGAATCTAATATTAAATTTTTCAAAATCCCACCTCCTAATTCCATATATTTACATTTATTGTTATGTAATATATAATTATATTAAGAACATTATATATTATTTTAAAAGGAGGTGAAACCATTATAGGCTAATGCCTTATAATGGGCTTTTTTTGTTAAATTTTAAATCTGCTGAAGTCGAACCAATCTATATACAAATCAAAAATCAAATAATTCAAATGATTGCTGACAAAAGTTTGGCTGAAGGCGATATGCTTCCCTCTGTTAGAACTTTAGCATCATATTTAAATGTTAATATGCATACTGTCAATAAAAGTTACTCTCTTTTAAAGAATGAAGGTTTTATAAGAATTGAACCTGGCCGCGGTGCTTTTGTTAATATGAATTTAAATAGCTCAACTCCTAAGTTCAAAAATTCTTTAAGGGATTTTATTAGTTCTATAAATGCTGAATGTAAGCTTAGAGATATTTCTAAAGATGAATTTCTTAAAATTGTATCTGAAGAGTTTTTAGCAAACTAATTTTTTATAAAGATTCTATTGAGTTTGAACCAAATTTCCTTCTACTGAATATTTATATAGTAATGATTGCTTTCAATTGTTATTTTTACGAGGTGAAAAAATGAAGAACTCATTAGATAGTAATATTTCTCATTGGATTATAAACTTACAAAAAGAATTAAATAAGAATTTTAATTGTAGCATCCCTATAGATGCTTCTAATTATAATAAAACATTGGCAGTTTGCCCTATTTTAGGTTTTGGACTAAGAGGCAAAATTATTGAAATAATACAGACTCGCTTAAATGATTTAAATTTCAATTGCGGCTTGCCTGATGGAGTTTTTGGTAAAAATACAAAGAATTCTATTTTAAGCTTACAAAAATCCGAAGGTTTAATTCCAAATGGTATTATAGGTTTTTCAACTTGGGAAAAACTTTTAACTTTATAGAATTTTTAAGTCTGCCTTTTAATTTCATAAATTTTTAAGCTTACCTTTTGATTTCATATGCATTCAATGTCCACTTCATCATTTGTCTTTACTTTATTCATTTTTTGTTGACATTTTCATTATTTGAATATATAATTTAATTAACGTGTTACTGAGTAACTATCAGGCATAAGTTTTTCTTTAGAGAACTTATGTCTTTTTTTATACAAATTTACTTTACGTAAAAATATATCTACACAAAGAGAGGATTTTGAATATGTTTGGATTATTTAAAAAAAATAAAAAAGATAGTAGTTTAACTTTAATTGCTCCTGCAACAGGAAAGGTTGTTCCTATTACAGAAATACCTGATCCTGTTTTTGCTCAAAAAATGGCTGGAGATGGTGTTGGTATCGATATTACAGGTGATACTATAGTTGCACCAGCTGATGGAGAAGTTACTTTAATTTTTAAAACTAAACATGCTTTTGCCATGACTTTAAAAAATGGAATTGAAGTTTTAGTTCATATTGGTATTGAAACTGTTGGCTTAAATGGAGAAGGTTTTGAACAATTAGTTGAACAAGGTTCTAATGTAAAAGCAGGAACTCCAATTTTAAAAATAGATAGAGATTTTATACAAAGCAAAGGTTGTCCTTTAATTTCACCTGTTCTTATAACTAATGTGGACAACATTCAATCTTTAAATACAATAACAGATGTAGATGCCGTTGCCGGTGAAACTACTGTTATTGAATATACAGTTTAGTCATTTTAGTTAAAATTTATATATTTAAAACTCTAAAAGGTAGTTATCAAATGATAACTACCTTTTTTATATTTTAAGTTTAAAATATTCTATTTAAAATCTTCTATCTTTTAACCGACACTCTAAATCTCTCTATATGCATTGCTATATATGCAACTTCATCTTCACTAACTTCAAGTTTTAATTCTTCACCAATCATTACTCCAACAGATTTAGCTATCTTATAAGAGATTTTATATTTTGATTTTATAACTCCTCTTAAATCATTTTCAATTGGATTTTGAGTCATTATTCTCTCAATTGCAAATCTTATGTGAGTTAAAAATCTTGCATAGTCTAAAGATTTTCTTTCTATCTCTATTTCTAATTCATCTTCAACAAGTTCAATGATACTATTTCCTAAGTAACTGTATCTAACTGTATTGGATAATTTTCCACCATTTCTTGCTGAATGAATATGAATAGCTATAAATCCAATTTCTCCATCTGGAATATCTATATCAATCTCACTCTCAATTCTTTTTGCTACTTTTTCTGCTAAAGAGAATTCTTTTGCATATAAAGTTTCAATTTCTATTAAGAATGGATTTTGAATTTCTTCATTATTTTCTAATCTTTTTATTGCAAACCCTAAATGATCCACTAATCCAATATGAATATTTTCACTTAGCTCTTCATTTAGTTCTTTTGATATCTCATAAATTATTTCTTCAAATAATCCTAATAATTTTTTATCTGTTCTTTCTATTACTTTATTGAAATTTTCAATATTTTTCTCATTTTGTATAACAAAAATTTTATCTATTTCAGTTCCCTCTTTTATAACCGCCCCATTTTTTTTACCGAAGCCTATCCCTTTTTCAAATAATATTTTTTCTTCCTCTTCTGATTTTACTAGAATTATATTATTATTAAATACTTTTATAAGTACCATATCATTTTCAAGAGATATTTTCATTATTCTCAATCCTCCCCCTATTTTATTTTATAGTAAGTTATGTGATCCTCCCAAACACCATTAATAAATAAATATTTTTTATTTATTCCTAGTTCTTCAAATCCACAAGTTACTAAAACCCCTTTTGACCTTACATTACTAACTAAAGCTGACGCCTCTATTCTATGTAGCTCTAAATCATTAAATGCATAATCTAATATTAAATTTACAGCCTCTTTCATATATCCTTTTCCTTGGTGTTCTAAATCAATGGAATATCCTAATATTCCACTTTTAAAAACGCCATAAACAATATTGGATAATTTCATTTTACCAATTATATCATTATCCTTTATTATTGCTAAATCATAGCATGTTCCATTTAAGAATTGCTTGTAACTTTCATTTAATATACCTCTTTGAATATCTAAAGTATAAAATTCTTTATCCCTTGCAGGTTCAAATTTTTCTAAATGTTTTTCATTCTTCTTATAATAAGAAACTAATTCTTCTGCATCGTTTGGAGTTAAATTTCTTAAAAGTATATTTTCACCTTGTATTTTAATCATTGGTTCACAATTTTTGTATCTATAGTCATCTCTGTTAATTCCGAAAACTACTTCACTTCTTCTTATCCCATTTATGATTACATTTTCTGAAATTATTCCTTCTAATATGAATCCAAGGTCTAAAAATGATGATAATTTAATTCCTTCATTAGTTATTATGTTTACTTTATATACCTTCTTATCTTTAAAAGTAGCTCCTAATATTAAATCTAATGTTTCTTTTAAGAGATTATAGTCATTTTCCCTATAAAATTTTAATTTAACATCACATTTCTGATTTTCATAATCCATTTCTGTTATGATAAATCTTCCTATACTGATATTATTTTTATCTCTTATTAGATATTCATTTTTACTACCACTACTTAAAAATATATTGACATTACTTTTTAATGACATCCTTCTATCTCCTAAGCTAACGTTTCTTATAACACTATTATATATTATAGTCATGTTATTACAAGGCTTTACATTCATAAAAATTAGAGACATTCTATACGAATATCCCTCATTACTTTTATATATTTTTATATTTTAAAAAGCTATTCTTGTACTAAGTTATACACAGAGTTATCAACATGTTGTGGATAACTCTGTGACATAATACAATATATTGTATTTATATTTTTGAATTTAATAGTTTTTTTTTGCTCTAAATACTCTTTTTTTAGATTTTTTTGTGTTTTTTTGCGATTCTATTTTTTTTATTTATCCACAGTTTACTTTTCTTCATTTAATAAATCTTTTACTACTTCACTTGCAATTATCATTCCTGCTACTGGAGGAACAAAAGAAATACTTCCTGGTGTTTGTCTTTTCTTTGTCCCTTTAACTATTTCAGACATCATTTCTTCATTTGGTTTTGCTGGAATTTCTTCTGAATATACAACCTTTAATTTTTTAACCCCTCTTTTTTTAAGTTCACTTCTCATAACTTTAGCTAAAGGACATACTTTTGTTTTATGTACATCAGATACTTTAAATTGAGTCGGATCCATTTTATTTCCTGTTCCCATAGAACTCATTATTTTTATATTATTTTCATAACAGTACTTAGCTAAAGCGATCTTAGCTGTTACTGTATCTATAGCATCTACTACATAATCTACATCTTTATCAAGAAACATTTCTATATTTTCTGGAGTTACAAACTCTTCAAATATAGTAACTTTACAATCTTTATTTATAGAGTTAATTCTATCTCTCATAACTTCAACTTTAACTTTATCCACTGTGTCATATGTAGCTATTATTTGTCTATTTAAATTTGTTATATCAATAGTATCATTATCAACTATTACTAATTCTCCAATACCTGCTCTAGTTAAGGCTTCTGTTGCAAAACCACCTACTCCACCTACTCCAAAAATAACTACTTTAGCATTTTTTAATTTATTTAATCCTTCTTTTCCTATAACTAATTCTGTTCTAGTTAATGTGTTTTTTTCCATTCTTATTCCCACTTCCTATCTTAATATTTATTTACCTTATATTTTATTTTATCTCCTATACTTATACAAGAAATTTATCTTTCCCATTTGATAACTACTACCACTAAATTTATTTATATTGATTATATTTTCCTTATCTAGTAAATAATAAAGCTAATTAATTAAAATATTTTCATTTGAAAATAGATTTTTAATTGAGTATAACAGGTTTACTTAATGCTTTATTGAATTTATAATGTTATTTAAGGCTAAATCGTCTTATATTTAATTTTGGAGGTAACTTTTGATGGTTATAGGAATAATTAGCGCAATGAGCGAAGAATTAGAACTTCTTTTAAATGATATGGTAGTTGAAGAAAAAACAGTTAAGGCTAACATGACATTTCATAAAGGAAAGGTTTGGGGAAAAGATGTTGTTGCAGTAGTATCAGGAATCGGTAAAGTTAATGCAGCAGTTTGCACTCAAATCCTTATTTCAGAATACAAAGTTAACAGCGTTATAAACGTTGGTGTAGCTGGTGGAATAGGAAAAGACATATATCCTGGTGATGTAGTAGTAGCTGAAAACCTAGTACAACATGACGTGGATACTACAGTTTTTGGAGATGCTCATGGGCAAGTACCAAGAATGGATACATTTGATTTCATGTGTGATGAAGAATTAGTTAAATTAGCTAAACTTTCATGTGATGAAATAGAAGATATAAACACATTCTCAGGAAGAATAGTTTCAGGAGATCAATTCATTGCAAGCGTTGATAAAATCAAATGGCTTGAAACTGAATTTGGAGCAGTTGCATGTGAAATGGAAGGTGCAAGTATAGCACACGTTTGTTATTTAAACACAATTCCATTTGTAATAATCAGATCAATCTCTGATAATGCTAATAATGGAGCTCACATGGATTATGAAAAATTCATTCCAATTGGTGTTAAAAACTCAACAACTATATTAAAAGCTATGGTTGAAAAACTAGCTTAATATTTTAATTATGTAAAAGAGGCTATATGCCTCTTTTTGTTTTATAATATTATTATCTTTATTAATCATAGAAAGGATGTGCTTAATTTGAATATATCTAAAATACATCATGTTGCTATAATATCTTCTAACTATGAAGTTTCAAAAGACTTTTATGTAAATAAACTTGGATTTCAAGTTATTAGAGAAATATATAGAAAAGAAAGAAACTCATATAAACTTGATTTAAAAATTGGTGATAGTCAAATAGAATTGTTTTCTTTTGAAAATCCACCCAAACGCCCAAGTTATCCTGAAGCTTGCGGACTTAGACATTTAGCTTTTGAAGTCCCAAATATAGAAATTGCAGTTAAAGAATTAAATTCTAAAGAAATCAAAACAGAACCAATAAGAGTTGATGAATTTACTAGTATGAAATTTACATTCTTCTCAGATCCTGACGGACTTCCATTGGAATTATATGAAGCAACTAATTTATAATTTTTACCCAAGAATACTCTCTATGTATTCTTGGGTAAAATTATTTTATTTTACATAATTATCTTCATAACTATGTAGCTCAAATAACATTCTAATTAAACTTTTATGATATGGTATAAATTCTTTTGAATTACTCATCTCCAAAATTTCATTTAATGTTGCCCATTTAACTCTCTGAACCTCTTCATATTGTAACTTTAATTTTGTTATGTCAATTTCTCTTTCAACTATATAAAAGTCATCAAATCCTCTATCAAAATTTAATGTAAATGCAGGTCTAATATTTTCTAATGATATTTTATATCCTATTTCCTCTAAAACTTCTCTCTCAGCAGCTTTTTGACTTGTGTCTCCTAAAACTGCACTTCCCCCAACAGTAACATCCCATAAATTTGACCATCCTTTTTTAAAAGGTTGTCTTTGTTGTATAAGCATTTCACCTTTAGAGTTAAATATACATACATGAATTACTAAATGAAAAGTATCTTCTTCAAATTCATCTCCCCTCACCATAGTTTGTCCTATTTTTATTCTGTCTTTATTATATAAGTCCCATATTTCTTTCATGTCAAACCTCCTTAAATTAATTAAATTATCTGTCATTTAATGGTATTACTCTAAATATTCATTGTCAAATATCCTTATACTATAAAATAAAAATAGGAGATACTTAAAGTATCTCCCAATTATCTATTTTTTTATTAAATGATAAGAATTTTATTATTTCACTATTGCAAAACCTTCTAATTCCAAATCTTTATTAAACGCTGTTTGTATTTGACCTTGTCCTTTTTCAAACTCTGCTAATGTTACACAAAGACTTACATCATCTTTTTCTGCAAATTTTCTTTCTTTTATCTCTTTAAACTTTCCTAATTCTTTTTCTATATTTTGCTCTGCTTCTTTTAATCCATCTACTGATATTGCATTTTTTAAGTTTTGGCTACCCATTTCATGTAATTTTTCAAAGTTTCCTTCTTTGTATAATTGGATTACTTCATCTGCTTTTTTTCCTACTGCCTCTTCATCCACATTTCCTGTTTTTGCTCCACAGCTTACTAAAATCCCTAATGTTAAAACCACCATCATCATTTTTATTATTTTTTTCATTACCCTCTACCCCCTAATTAATTTGGAATCATAATATTTACTTTAAATATATTATCCGATGTTTTTATATTTATAGAACCTGAATATTTTTCAGCAGTTCTCTTTATATTTTCAAGTCCTAACCCTAAATGATTTTCTTTAGTAGTTTTAAATATTTCATCTATAACTTTTACCTTCTTAAAACTATTAGCTACATTTATGATTAAGAAATTATTGAACTTATCTATCTTTAAGGTTATTTCTTTATTTTCTGTCTCCTTAGTTCCTTCTATTGCATTATCTAAAAGATTTGAAATAATAGTAGTTATATCTATTTCTTTTATAAGCTTTAAATCTACCTCTCCAATTAAAACTTTTATATCAATATCACTCTTTTTAGCTAGATGGACTTTATCATTTATAACTACATTTAAAACCTTATTTTCCGTATAAACCTTTTGTCCTAAAGAATCTAAAAGCCCATACATATTTTTAAGATAATCCTTTGCTTCTTTCTTTTCTCCAATCTCATATAAACTATCTATAGTTTGCATATGATTTTTTATATCATGAATAACTTTTCTTGAACTGTTATACTTCGACTCTAAAGATGTATAATAATCATATTCCATAATCTTTTGTTTTTCATATAGTTCTAACTTTCCTTTAAGCTCATTATTTTTTGAAATTGCTTCAAATATATTAGTTATAAATATATTAAAAAAGACAATTAAAACTAAATTTATAATAAATAAAATAATATCCTCTTTAATATTTATCATCCACTGCCCTTGCAGAAAATTAACTAACGTAAGTATATATACGAAACTAAATATAGGTAAAATTAAAAAACTAAAATATTGTTGTATTGTAAGTTTCTTTATATTCCTTTTAAATAAAGCTAAAAACAATCTACAACAAGCTAAGTTGGCCAATTGAATAATTACTCCATTTGTAATTAAATATATTTCTATAGATATATTTTTTATATTTAAATAAGAAAATATCACTTTAAATCCTTCTGAAAAAATAAGTTGTCCTATTAGCATAAATACTGAAAATATAAAGTAATAAACTATATATATTTTTTCATTATTATATAGCCTATTTCCTAAAACAACTATTCCTACTAAACTCACTATTATACCCATTGTGGGTATTATTATATTAAATAATGTAGTGATAATTATATACAGACCAAATCCTATTATATAGTCTCTTTTTTTATAAAATAGTTTTCTGTTGAAATTAGCTAAAAATGTATAGATTACTACTAATGAAAATGTAGAAATAATATTTAATAAAAATATCGTTTCTGGCTTTAATATAACCATATTTCCCACCTATATAAAATCACTTATATATTCATTTAATTTATCTCTAAACTCTTTTGATCTCTTTTGAGAAAGCGGAATTACATCTTCATTCATCATATATATTTCATAGCCTTTTATAGACTTCACATGAAAAAGATTTGCTGTAAAACTTTTATGTGGAGAATAAAAATTATATTCTTCCATCACATTTATAATCCTAGTTATTTTATCCTTAATTAAATAATCTTTTTTCTTAGTAACTATATTTACTTTTCTATCAAAATACTCAAAGTAGTATATATCCTTTGGTTTTAATCTTACTACTCCATCTGTGCTTACAAATTCAAGTTCTTCTTCCTCATATGTAGTTTCTATATATTCTAAAGCTTCTTTTAATTCATTTACTATATCCTCTTCTTCAAAAGGCTTAGTTAAATATCCAAAAGCATGCACCTTAAATGCTAAATGCGTATAATCTGAAAAACTTGTTAAATATATTATTTTCAATTCTTTATCTTTTTTTCTAAGCTCTTTTCCTGTTTCTATTCCATTTATTCCACCCATATCAATATCTAGAAATAATATATCTATTTTTTCATTAAAACTAACTAGCTCTTCCCCACATTTAAATTCATATATCTTAAAATCTATATCTTCTTTTTCAAGTATTGTTTTTAACTTTTTTCTAATTAATTCATCATCATCACATATTCCAATACTAATCATCCCTATCCCCCTTACATCTCTATACCCTGATTATATTGGTTTATTTTTACATTAACAACTATAATTTCTCATCCATTCTTATATTCTTTCAACAATCCTTATATTTCAAGTTTAATATTTCATTATTACTGCTTCTTCTTTTTCTTCTACATCTTCTTTAAATTTCTTTTTAACCTTCGTAATATATACAACTGCTATTATGAAAATTATAAATAACCAACCTTCAGCTAATAAAACATTCGGCATCATTAATACTGCTCCAAAGTTAGCTATTCCATGGATTATTATAGCAAGAGGCAAAGTATATTTTAATTTTCTATTTATTCCATATAAAATAAGTAAAGTTAAAGCTATATGAAGTCCTCCTGCAAAGACTCTTTCAACTGTTGCAAAAAATACATTTAAACTAGTTAGTTGCCCCGTAATTCCCAAATTTGCTGTAATTACTCCATATAGACTAATTAAACTATTCAAACCTACAAAAATAATTGCCTCTATCCCAGCATGTCCAACTCCAAAGCTTATTCCATCTCTAAAACTTCTATTTCTTTTTAATGTAGTTCCAATAAATATTCTTCTACCTGTCTCTTCAAAAATACCTGCTGAAAATGATAATATAGCTAAGAATAAAATAGGATTTGTAAAAGACATCAAACTTTTCCCAAGTACTGCATTCATTATAGGAATTCTTAAAAATAATTGTGAAACTACAAATGTTATAATTCCAATAAAAAATGGCTTTAAGCTATACCCTCTCTTCCTAGTTATAACCACATATCCTATAGGTATCCCAAAGCATATTGCTATGTTTAAAACCAACATTACACCTACCATTATTTATATCCCCTCCTCTTTATCTCTATTATATTTACTCTATAAATCAAATAAAATATTCCAAACATAACATACAGATTTTTTATCACCAAGTACATTTTTAAAATAAAAAATGAGATAAGTTACATTTAAAATAACTTATCTCATTCTTTCAATTTAGTTTTCATTTTTCATCATTTCATCAAGTGTATGCCAAGCTAAAACAGCACACTTAACTCTTGCTGGCATATTAGATATATTTTGAAGTACTATAGCATCCTCTAATTCTTCTAATTCATCTTCATCCTTTATTTCTCTCTTTATCATTCCAATAAATTTATCTATTATTTCTTTTGCTTCCTTTTTTGTCTTTCCTTTTACTAAATCAATCATCATTGATGTTGATGCCTGGCTTATAGCACAACCTTTTCCTCCAAATGCTATGTCCTCTATTATATCTCCATTGTATTTTACTTGAATTGTAATTTCATCTCCACAACTAGGATTATGTCCTTTTTCACAAGCATCACATACTTGAAGATTTCTTCTATTTCTTTTTGACATATTGTGTTCCATTATAATTTCTGTATATACATCATTTAATTCCATTTAATCACATCCATTTCTCAAACATACTATAAACTTTTTTAAGACCTTCTATAAATTTATCTATATCTTCTTTTGTGTTATAAAAATATAAACTCATTCTTGTTGTTGAATTCACCCCGTAAAATCTCATAAGTGGTTGTGCACAATGATTTCCTGCTCTGACACAAATATTGTAGTTATCTAAAATACTTGAAACATCGTGAGGATGAACACCTTTCATTTCAAAAGATATTACTCCTTCTTTCTCATATTTTTCAGGAGTTCCATATACTTTTATATATGGTAGGTCTTCAATCTTTTTCATTGCATAATCTGTTAATTCTTTTTCTATCTTCTCTATTTTATCCATTCCTATTTCTTGCAAATAATTTATGGCCTCTAATAATCCTGCTGCAGCTCCAACATTTTGAGTTCCTCCCTCAAATTTTGCTGGAAGAGGTGCAAATGTTGCAGTATCTTCATACACATATTCAACCATATCCCCACCAAACATATAAGGTGGCATACTATTTAATATTTCTTCTTTTCCATAAAGGACACCAATTCCCATAGGTGCAAGCATTTTATGTCCTGAAAAAACTAAAAAATCAGCATCTAGTTTTTGAACATCTACAGCTCTATGTGGAACTAATTGTGCTCCATCTATTATTACTTTAGCTCCTTTTTCATGAGCAAAACTAATAATTTTTTCAATGGGATTTCTTATTCCTAATACATTTGAAACCCCTGTAATACTAACTAATTTTGTTTTATTAGTAATTTTCTCTGAAATCTCTCTATCACTAATTTCTCCATTTTCATCAGTATATATATATTTAAGAATAGCTTTTTTAGCTTTAGCTACATTTTGCCAAGGGATTAAATTAGAATGATGTTCTGCTATAGAGATAACTATTTCATCACCTTCATTTATAAAATTCATTCCATAACTCATTGCTAAAAGATTAAATGCTTCTGTAGAATTTTTAGTGAATATAATCTCTTCACACTTCTTAGCATTAATAAACTCTCTAACTTTTTCTCTTGCATTTTCATAAATTTCTGTGGCCTTTAAACTTAACTTATATGCACCCCTGTGTGGATTTGCATTTTCTTCTCTATAATATTTTTCAACTGCTCGAATAACAGAATCTGGTTTCTGAGTAGTTGCACCACTATCTAAATAAACAATTCGTTTTCCTTCATTCTCTTGTAGCGTTGGAAAATCTCTAGTGTAATTTCTATCCATGATCATTCCTCCTTAAACCTTTTAAAATTTAAAGCTTATCTTCCTTTAATATTTCTCGTATTTTTTCTAATATCTTATTTTGAATTTCTTCTGATTCAATTTTATCTATGATAGGATTAAATGCTGCATTTATAATTAAAAGTTTTGCTTCATTATATGAAATTCCTCTACTCATTAAATAAAATAATTTATTTTCATCAATACGTCCTGAAGATGCAGCATGCTCACCTGATACATCATCCTCATCACATAGTAAAAGTGGTATTGCTTTAGACCTTGCTTTTTCTGATAATAGCATGCAGTATTCCTCTTCTACACCCTTACTCTTTTTAGCACCTTTTTTAAAATCTAAAGTTCCTTTAAATGTTTTTACCGCTTTATCTTTTAAAGCACCCTTTATATTTATGTTTGTCCTAGAATTTTCACCTTCTATAGTCACAACATAATTCATATCAATTTTTTCTTCATCTATTCCTGTATATATAACATTAATATCCGCTTTAGAATTTTTTTCTTCTAATCTGGCCTCATAATTAGATACATTGTTTTTTGCTCCTAATTCAATTGCTATAAAATCTACATTTGCATTTTCTTTTACAAATGAAATATTTGAATCAAAACTTGTTACATTTTTTCCTAACATATTTATTTTTGAAACCTTTATATTTGAATCTTCTTCTGCAAATATTCTTAATACGCCATTATGATACTTTCCTAAATCATTTGAATTATAATTTATAATAAAGTTTGCCTCTGAATTTTTCTTAGCAATGATTATAATATTATCTATTAACGTACTATTATTTTCATCTAAATTAAAATTCAAAATAACATTTCCTTTTATTTTACAGTTTTCTTTTACCTCTATTAAAAATCCATTTGTGAAGCTTTCATCTGCTTCCCTTATTAATTCTTCCTTAACTCCATATTTTAGTTTTTTAAAATACTTATTATTTTTTTCTAATTTAGAGATACTAACATTTTCATCTCCTGAAATAGAAAAATTTTTAAACTCATTTATTTTTAAATCATCCATTTCTACAGAAACAGAATTAACTCCCTGCCTTCTGGCAGTTTTTACAGGTATTTTATTTAATTCTTCAAATCTCATTATCCTATACTCCCTTCCAACTCAAGAGCTATTAAGTTATTCATTTCAACTGCATATTCTAATGGTAATTCTTTAGATATAGGCTCTACAAATCCTCTAACTATCATAGATTTTGCTTCTTCTTCGCTAATCCCTCTACTCATTAAATAGAAAATTGCATCGTCACTTATTTTTCCTATTTTAGCTTCATGACTCATTTCAACATTATCATTAGCAATATCTATAACAGGTATTGTATCTGATTTTGACATATCATCAAGCATTAATGATTCACAAGATACTGTTGATTTACTTCCTGTTGCTCCACTTCCTATTTTCACTAACCCTCTATATGTTGCAGTTCCACCATCTTTTGAAATAGACTTTGAGTTTATTGTTGAAGAGGTATTTTTCCCAACATGAATGACTTTTGCTCCTGTATCCAAATTTTGTCCTGCTCCTGCAAAAGATACTCCTGTAAATTCTGATTTAGCATTTTCTCCTCTAAGCACACTTGTTGGATAAAGCATTGAAACTCTTGAGCCAAATGATCCTGATACCCATTCTATTGTTCCATCTTTATCTACTAATGCTTTTTTTGTATTCAAGTTCATCATATTTTTAGACCAGTTTTCTATAGTTGAATATCTAAGCTTAGCCCCTTCCTTAACAAATAATTCAACACATCCTGCATGTAAATTTGTTAAATTATATTTTGGTGCTGAACATCCTTCAATGAAATGAAGACTAGCATTTTTTTCAACAATTATTAACGTATGCTCAAATTGTCCTGCTCCTGGTGAATTCAATCTAAAATATGATTGTAATGGAATATCTACATGGACTCCTTCTGGAACATACACAAAAGAACCTCCTGACCATACTGCTCCATGTAATGCAGCAAATTTATGATCATTAACTGGAACACATGTCATAAAATATTCTTTAACAATATCTTCATGCTCTTTCAATGCAGTTTCCATATCAGTATAAATAACTCCTTGTTCTGTAAGTTCTTTTTTTATACTATGGTATACAACTTCTGAATCATATTGTGCTCCTACTCCAGCTAAAGATTCTTTTTCAGCTTCTGGAATCCCTAAAAGATCAAAAGTATTTTTTATATCCTCTGGTACCTCTTCCCATGACTCTGCTAATTTCCCTTTTGGTTTAACATATGTGACTATATCATCCATATTAAGTGCTGATATATCTGGTCCCCAATCTGGTAATCCCAGTTCATTATAAGTTTCTAAAGCTTTTAATCTAAAGTCTAACATCCACTTTGGTTCTTCTTTTTCTTTAGAAATTTCTTTCACAATATCTTCTGTTAATCCTTTATCACTTTTATAAATAAACTCATCTTTATTTTTTACATCATAGATGCCTCTATCTGCTTCTTCTATTTGGGTCTTTTTAATTTCTTCCACTATGTCTCACCTCTATCTATCTTTAAATTTTTCAAATCCATCTTTTTGAATTTCATTAGCAAGAGAACTATCTCCTGTTTTTACAATTTTCCCATCTACTAAAATGTGTACATAATCAACTTTTAAACTATCTAATATTCTATTATTATGAGTAATAATTAAAACTGCATTATCCTCATTACTAAACATCTTAATACCTTCTGAAACTACTTTTACTGCGTCTACATCTAAACCTGAATCTGTTTCATCTAATATTGCTAATTTAGGATTTAATGCTAAAAGTTGTAGCACTTCATTCTTCTTTTTTTCTCCACCTGAAAATCCTACATTTAAGTATCTTCTTAAATATCCATTTTTTATTTTTAAACTATCACTTATTTTTTTTAATTCATTACTAAATTTTAATGTCTTAACAGGTTCTCCAGTTATCTCCGCCTTAGCTGTCCTTAAAAAGTTTTCAACTGTTATTCCTGGAATCTCTTCTGGTGATTGAAATGATAAAAATAATCCTTTCTTTGCTCTCTCATCAGTTTTAAGCTTTGAAATATCTTCTCCTTCTAGTAATATCTCTCCAGCTGTTTGTGTATATCTAGGATGACTCATTATAGTATTTGCAAGAGTTGATTTTCCTGCCCCATTTGGTCCCATAATTACATGAATTTCACCTTTATTTATATCTAAATCTAATCCTTTTAGAATTTCTTTTCCTTCTGCTTCAGTTTTTAAATTTTTAATTTCTAATAATTTCATTATAAAATTCCTCCTACTATTTCTTATCATTTTGCTCTGATTTAAATCTAAAAAAAATATTCTTATCATTTCACTCTGATTTAAATTCAAAAAAATATTCATACTATTTTACTCTGAATTACAGATAAAAATTTTTTCTCCCATCAATATATTTATATCATACTATTATAGTCAGAATTAATAAATAGTTTTTTTAAAATTTCATAAAATTTTTTCACTATTTCCAGACTTTTTTTAACAAAATACATTTTTAATAAATAAAATATACAATTTTTTCGTATATTATACATCTTTTTCTATTACAAACCTTATTGTAGTGTTTTTTTATTCATTTTTAAATCATATTTATGTATACTTAAGAACTTTGTTGATATTTTATGTCCTTTCTATTATTGTGTTAATTTTACATGTTTGCTATTAATTTTTTATTTTTCTATAATTTATATATAGATATTTTAGGGGGCTTTAAAAATGAGAAAATATTTAATTGTGCTTTGCGGTATTTTTATATGTTTTATTGGATATTCTGCATTTAGAATCGAATCATCTGATGCAAAAGAACTCCATTCAACTACTGCTACAGCTACTGTTCAAATGAATGACTTTACTAATACTAAAAATATTATTTACGATAAGTTTTTCTCTACCTTTCCTTATTGTCAGCCAATTCAAATAACTGATAATTCTAAAGATAGTAACACCGATATAAATAAAATGCTTTTACTTCCTATTAATAAATTAACTATTCAAAAGGTTGATAAAAGTGATGTTCTTTTATATTCTAAGAAAAACTTAAGTAAAGTTGCTTTAAATAAAACTACTTTAAAAGATTCTAATATTGTAGTATTAAAAGAAATTGGAAATTCAAATGAATTTAATTTCTATATTTATAATACAAATAGTTTAATTAATAATACTAAAGGGCCTGCAATTTCAGGTCAGGTTCAAAATAATAAAATTTTTAATGTTACTTATAATTAATTTCTTGCCTTAATTAAAGGTTCTTTAGATTAATGTTTATTATACAATAAGGAGCTGTACATCCATATTTCGATGTATCAGCTCCTTTTTTTATTTTAAAGTATCTCTCTACCTACAGAAACTTCTGATATTTCTTTATTATTGAAAATATTAAATCTAAATCCTAAATTAAATTCTTCAAATTTACATCTATATTTATCTAATTGCCATTGTCCACATGAATTAGTTCCTACTCCATTTTGCTTATAGTCTATATTAAATACGATGTAGTCTCTCTTAACTAAATCTACAGTATGCTTTGCATATTCTAAATCTGTATCTTCATAATAAGAAGCACTAAAATCAAATTTATCATTAGCTATAGCCATTAATGACATTCCTCTATCATTTCTCATGCTAACCCATGAACAATCACTTCTATTACCATTTTCTTGTGGTTTCACATAATTAGTAAATAGTCCATCTACATTATTATCAAATACTCCAAACATATTTGCTTCCTTAGTATCTGCATAAGATTCTCCTGGTCCTCTTCCCTTATACTTAACTAAGTCTAAATCTTTATTTAATCTCATTTGAAGACCTATTCTTGGTAACATTTCTGGTGCTTGATCTATTCTACCAGATGGTACTCCACTTACATTTACAGCTATATCTCCACTACCATAAACTTTATATTCATAAGTTGATTTAAAATGCCAAGCTGAATTTGTAGTACCATTTACTGTATCAACTTTAAATGTTAAGACATTTCCTTCAGTTGAATATTCTATATTTCCAACTACTTCATGTGCAAGGTGCATAAAGTATTTTTTCTTATAATCTTCAACTACATACATATCATTATCAATCGGTGCTCTCCAGAAATTTAATCTTGGTCCCTCTTGAACTAAGTTATAATTATCTTTATTTATAGCTAAAATATGTCCTCTAACTAAATCAAATATTACTTCAAAATCATCACCTTTAGCTATTAATTTATGAGCTTCTTTAATTACTTCTAAATTTCCTTTTGTAGAAGCTTTAATTTTTTCTGTTTTTATTGGAAGTTCAAATTGTGCTGTTGCTAATTCATGTCCTGCTTTTGCCCACATACAGTCTTCTCTTAATACATAAGAAATGTTTAAGTAATAACTTGCTCCATCTTCTTTACAGAAATCTAATGTGTATGGCAGTTTTACCTCTAAAGTCTCTCTTCCTAAAATATTAGGCATTGCCATTCTTCCTGACTGAATAACTTTATCATCTTCCATTATTGTATAAACTAAATCTAATCCATTTAAATTCTTAAAATCATATCTATTTATAACTTTAATTATTCCATTTTCTAAATCTATAGCACTAGTTTCTGCTGGCTCTATAACTTTCTTATATTCTAAAAGTCCTGGTGAAACTGTTCTATCTGGCATTATAAGTCCATCTATACAGAAATTTATATTACTTGGATCATCTCCAAAATCTCCTCCATATTTATAGAACACTTCTCCTGTTTCACTTACAGCTTGAATTCCATGGTCAAACCATTCCCAAACAAATCCACCTTGTAATTTATCATACTTATAGAAAAGATTTTGATACTCTCTTAAGTTTCCTGGTCCATTACCCATTGCATGGCAGTACTCACAAAGAATATGTGGCTTTTTAATTTTTTCAATTACCTCATCCATTAATAGTTTGCTATCATGCTCAAGCCAAGTGTACATTGTACTATAAACCTCTGAAACTGGACCATCTTCTTCTTTTATATTGAAATCTCCTTCATAATGTAGAATTCTTGTATCATCTAACTCTTTCATTCTTTTAGCCATAGCTTTAAAGTTACATCCAAAAGATGATTCATTTCCAAGAGACCACATTAATATGCATGGATGATTTTTATCTCTCTCTATCATTCTTTCCATTCTACTAACATGAGCTAATTCCCACTCTGGATCATCACTTATCCAAGCATAATCCCCTGTTAACTCAAATCCATGACATTCTAAATCTGTTTCATCTATTACATACATTCCAAACTCATCACATAACTCATATAAATAACTTGAATTTGGATAATGCGCTGTTCTTACTGCATTTATATTGTGTTGCTTCATTAAAATTATATCGCTTATAATTTCTTCTCTCCCCACAACTCTTCCGTTTCTTGGATTATAATCATGTCTATTTACACCTTTAATCTTTATAGCAACACCATTTACAGTGAATGTTTCTCCCTTTAATTCAATTTTTCTAAATCCAACTCTTTGAGGAATAACTTGTACTATTTCTTCTCCCTTTAAAACTGTTACTAATAAAGTATATAAGTTTGGTTCTTCAGCAGTCCATTTTAGTGGATTTGATATTTCCTTTTTAAAGTTTTTGCTCTCTTCAACTCCAACTACTTCTTCAAATACAACTTCTTTATTATTATTTAAAAGTTCAAACTTAACATTAGTTAAATCTTCTCCTCTTAACTTTAAATCTACATGTAATATAGCATCTTCATATTTTTCATCTAAATCAGTTATTATTTTAATATCTTCAATTCCTGCTACTGGTTCTGTGTATAGTTCAACATCTCTAAATATTCCACTTAACCACCACATATCTTGATCTTCTAAATAAGTTCCATCACTCCATTGATATACTCTTACAGTACATTCATTTTCCCCTGCTCTTACTAAATCCGTTATATCAAATTCTGATTGAATTCTAGCGCCCTTACTATATCCAACTTCTTTTCCATTTATCCAAACATTATATGATGAATCTACTCCATTAAATTTAAGGATTATTCTTTCCTTTAACCACTCTTCTCCTATAGTAAACTTTCTTTTATAAATTCCTGTAGGATTTTCTGTTGGTACATATGGTGGATTTATAGGGAAGTTGTACCATAAATCTGAATAGTGCATTTTTCCATATCCTTGTAACTGCCAATTCCCCGGTACTACAATATCATCCCATGCTTTTGCATCAAAATCTTCATTATAAAAATTTTCTGGTGAATATTCTGGTGCATCTAAAAATAAAAATTTCCAACTTCCATTTAAATTTTTAAAGTTATGTGTGTATTTTCTTTCTCCTGTTAATGCTTTTTTCTTAGATTCAAAGCTTAAAAAATGTGCTCTTGCATCTACTCTATTTATTCCATCAATTTTAATATTTTCCCAAAGTTTCATAAATTCCAATCTCCTTTTTATTATTAAAGCATCTTTTAAAAGATGCTTTAATTTACTTTATTCTTATTTTAATTTTACCTATTAATGTACTGATGACTCTTTAACCTTATTAACTTTACCTTCTCCATTTGCAACGGCTTTTCCAACCTTCTTTTCATATCTCATCCAACAAATCATTGCAAATCCTAAGAAGAATACTAATCCAAGAACATTATATAAAAGTACAAATACTGGATTTGTTGCTCCTTCTGCAAGTGTTCCATTGAAATACGCTATTAAATCTGCTGGTGCTGGTACTGATGATATTATGAATACAAAAACAAATAATGAAAGTAACATATATCCAATAGTTATACCAAATTTTCTTGATCCAACTTTAAAGCTTCTTTGGATATTATCCTTATTTTTTCTTAATACAATATATCCAACTAAGAAGAATAATACTGGTATTAATGAAGTTGAAGCTGTCATATTTATAAGCATTTCAAGTAAGCTATCTACTGAACCTATTCCAAGTGCAGGTATTATTAATAATACTGTTACGATAACCGCTTGAAGATATAAAGCATTTACAGGATTTCCTGTCTTATCAGTTTTAGCTACCCATTTACCAAAGATTCCATCTGGAATTTCTGAAAATAAAACTTTTGCTGGTGCAGCTGTCCATAAAACTAATGAACCTAAACTTGCAAGCATCATGATAAATCCAACTATATTTGTAATTATGTTTCCTATTCCATAATATCCACCTAAAATTATAAATGAATCAAATAAACCATTTGAGAAATTACCTTGTAATGTTTCTGCTGGAACGATTAATCCAACTGCAACTGCTCCTAATGCATACATACCACCAACTACAGCTGTTGCTATAAGCATTGTCCTAACAAAAGTTTTGTTGCCTCCCTTAACATCCTTTATATAAACACCAATACTTTCTGCTCCTCCAACAGCTTGAAGAACCCATGCAAGTACCATAAAGTATGTCCAGTTAAACTTTGGCATTACTGTTTGTGCAGTAAACTCTTGTGCTGGAGATTTTCCTAGAACAAATATTACTCCAAAAGATAAAACTATAAATCCAATTCCAAGAACCATTCTTGCAGCTCCTGAAAGACTTGTTATTTTAGAAACCCAACTAACTCCCTTTGTTGAAAGGAATGTTACTAGCCAGAATAAAATAATTGATATTATTGATATTATTACTGTTTTTCCTTCAAATACATTTCTTCCTGTAAAAGTGAAAGATGCATAAATTAAAGTTTTTGGTAATAATGACGTAAAGAAAAATAAATTAACGAAAAAATATGACCATGATCCTAGGAATGCCCATTTAGCTCCTAAGGATGTCTTTATCCAACTATTAATTCCTGATTCTGAATTCTCATTTGCTGATGCAAATTCTCCAATCATCAATGCAAATGGAAAGAAATAAAAAATTGTTCCGAAAATATATGATGGTATAGTAGCTAGTCCAATATTTACACTACTATCGATTATATTTCCGAATGAAAAAACTGCTGTAAATGTCATTAACATAAGTGCACTTGAACTTAACGTTCTTCTATTATCACTCATTAAAAAATCCCCCTTTAAACCTCTCTTATACTTTTAGATTTACATTCAAATCTGATAACGTTTTCCCTGAATATATAGTAACATTTTTCCATTTATATCAGCAATATACTTTTGTTTTCACTTTTTGTATTATTGTTGCTTTTTTATATTGACATTTTTTACGAAAAAAGTTACTTTTTAAATGTAGACGATTACTCATGTAAGTTTTAAAAGGAGATTAAATGATTAATAGAGTTGGTATTTTTTCTACGGAAGAAAAAATTAGTGAAGAATTATATATTTATGAATGTGGCTTTGAACATTGTAAACCACGTGACCCATATCAGTATGATCAAATTGATTATTACCTTATCCATTATATTTTAGATGGCGAAGGATTATTTTTTATGAATGGTAAAGTTTATCACCTAAAGAAAGGTGATGGGTTCTTTATTCCGCCTCATACAGATAACAATTACTATCCTATAGTCAATAATCCTTGGACTTATCGTTGGATTGGTATTAATGGTTCTAAAGCTAAAGAGATTTTAGATCAATGTGGTTTTAAAGACAATTATGTTTTCAATTATACAAAGGATAATAAAGTTGATAATTATTTTAGGAGTGTTTTTGAAAACTGTACATCTAATAAAATGTTTAATGCTTTAGGAAACTTCTATCAATTAGCTTCTCTTCTTATAGAAGAAGAATCTAGTTTAAACAATAGTCACAGAAACAAAAATCAATCTTATATAGATACGGCTCTTACATTTATTGATGAAAATTATGATGAAAATATAACTGTTTCAGATATTGCTACTCATTTAAATATTGATAGAACTTATTTCTATAAGATTTTTAAATCAGTAATGCTTACTTCTCCACAGCAGTATTTAATAGACTTTAAGCTTAAAAAATCATGTGATTTACTTAGAAAAAGTAGTTATTCTATAAATGAGATAAGTGAAATATTAAGCTTTTCTTCTCAATCGTATTTTTCAAAAATATTTAAAAAGAACCTTAATCTAGCTCCAATTGAATATAGAAATAAATTTATTAAATAAAATAAAATGCCATCCGTTCATCTGATGGCATTTTCCTTTTATTTTAATATAAATTATCTCTTTTCTACTAAAAACACTATTTTAACTAATCACTCTAACGCTTATTTAAATAAATATTACTATTAAATATATTGAACTGCTAATTTAATAAAAGCTCTAATTTTCTATTCTCCTTAAAGTGAATTATAATTTATTAAAATTCACTTTAAGGAGGAAACCACAATGAAATTTATAGTAATTTTTAATATTATTATTGATATATTTATAGCTATATTATTAGTTTATTCTTGTGTGAAATTTAAAATTGAATCAAACAAAAACCTTTTTTTCATAAGTCCTCACTTTGGTTTTTTTATAATAATTTTAATTACAACTTTATTCTTTAATATTATCTTTCCCGACTCATTCTTCATTTTTGGTGATATCATAGCTCTTTCATGTGTTATACGTGCCATCAAAAGTATGAGTTTCCTTTCATTTGGACAAACCCACTTAAAAGGACTATTTTATAAATATAAATATGAAGACATAGATAATATAACTATTCAAAACTATCCTGATTACACAAACAATATTCTAGTTTCTATTAACTTAAAAAATACAAAACATAAAACTTTTAAAATCAAATATACAGAGAACTTAATCTTAGCTTTAAATAACACAAACATTCCTATACTAAATAAATTTAAAGCAATTAAGGAGTTTTAAGTATGAAACTTTTTAAAAATTCAACTTTAAAAAAATCTGAAAATCTTTTACAGGTAATTAAAGCTTTATATGCTAATAAAAACTTCTATAACGAAATAGTTATAGAAGTTTTTTACTTATTATAATCTTAATATAATATATCAATTTCTTTTTTCTTTAGCTTTATACAACCTACAATTCCTATTAAAATTAATATTCCAATACTTCCAAATACTATTCCTTGATTTCTAGATAACTCAAGAATATTATTTAAAATAATATCTTTTGTGATAATATTTATAAATGCAAATGACATTATTCCTATAGATAATATAGCTAAATAACTTTTCCCTGTTTTTGAAATAATTAAAGTTACTATTGCTGTAATTATTCCTATAACATATATAATTATAATTTTTAATATTATAAACTGTAAATAGGTTATATCTATGATATATTCCTTATTGAATACGCTATTAATATCTACATTAAAAAATTCTGTAGTTCCACACTTCACAAAATAAACTATCATACTAATAGCTATAGTAGTTGTAGTTATTAGAAGAGCACTTATCATAGCTGCTACTATTTTTTTCTTAGTTATTTCCCTTCCTATTTTACTTGTATATTGAATATAATCTACCTTTTCTTTTCTATCTTTTATAAAAACGGTTCCTAAGAAAAACATAATTAAAAATATTACTATTGCTCCTACTCCTTCAATATATGAATCAAAATTATCTATTACAATTTCTGTTATAAGTGATACTTCTCTGTTTGCAATTTCATTGAACCTATCAATTTTTTTCTTTTCTTTGTAATCTGTATTATATCTTGAATTAAACGTAAGCACTTCATTCACGTAATTTATTCCTTGCATATTCCATAGTTCTTGTGAATCTTCCTCAAAACTCATTTTGAAATATAATTGCTCTATTTCATCATTTTCATTTTTTTCTTTTAATTCTGCTAAATGTTTTCTAATTCCTTTATAGGAAGTTACTCCAAGCCTTTGAGCTTCTTTGTGATTTTGTATATATTGATCTGCTTCATTTTCTTTTTCCTTTAAATAAGTGCTCCCTAATTCCTTCTCCTCTTCCGTATTTAAAGTGGTTCCATATTTCATCCTTAACTCTTTCATCATTTCTAAATCACACCCAGCCGGTTGTCCATCCGGGAAGTTTTTTATAAAATATGCTGAAAACACTCCAAACATAATAATACTAATAATTAATCCTATAATTAAACTTTTCAAGTTAAATATCTTTTTTATCTCATTTAATATAATTCTCATTTATATATCCTCTCTTTTAAATCTTCTATCCGAAATACCATATCCTATATAAATAAAAATACTCCAAGTAATTATTGTTATAACCTCAAAATATTTATTTGGAAAAACAGTGCTAAACATACTAAAAGAAAAACTTATTCCTTCTAATATCATTATTGGATTATAAGTAGAAATTCCCTGTAAAATCAAACTCTTATTTAAAATATCTGGTAATAAATATAATCCTCCATATATAATCACACCTATAAAAAATGTTATATATGTATTTTTAGTAATTTTACTTATATAACTAATTATAAAAATTATCATCGTTCCAATTGCATATATTAATCCTATATTTATCATTAAAAACTCTCTTACAGTTACATTAATCCAACTCAATTGTGGATATATACTCTCCCAATTAAAAACACTATTTATCAGACTATTAAATACCCTTGAATAATCATAAATAATAAAAAATATTCCTAACGTTACTACTAGAATAATAGTTAAAAATACACCGCCTCCAATTAAAGAAGCCTTTAACTTATTTTTATCTCTTCGTCCCTCTTTGGTCGAGTACACTAAATAGCTTGTTTTATTTTCAAATTCATAATTATATATAAATGCCGTTAACATTAGAATTATTATTACACCTTGAACTCCAATCTTCTTTAAAGTATCATTAAATAACATTTTATGCATGAAATAACCACCATTTATATGAAACCCTCTATTTTCATCCGTTGCTCTTATCTCATTTAATCTTTCATTGAACTTTTCAAAAGCATTTATATATCTTTCTTTACTTTTTTCAGATGCACTACTTAGCCTCTTTAAATTTTCTTTTGCTTTATCTACTACATTAATATTAGAATATCTTTCAATACCATTTTTAAAAGTAACATAATACACTTCTAATACATTTACCTCATATATTTTTTCTAACTCATCATTTGAGAATAAACTGCGATTTACTTTACCTGAATAAAATTCATCTAGTTCTATTTTCTTTTTTCCAGTTTTACTATAAATTAATTCATCTACTTTACTACGTTCCATCTTATAATAATCTTCAAGTCTTTTTTCTCCGTTATTATCTAATTCCATTCCCACCGTATCGATTATATTATTCAATATTTTCAAATCATTTTTATTATAAGAATCTCTTACAATCACTGATATATTTGAAATTACAAATATCCCCACTAGCA
Organism: uncultured Clostridium sp.; assembly: GCF_947072515.1. Taxonomy (GTDB): domain Bacteria; phylum Bacillota; class Clostridia; order Clostridiales; family Clostridiaceae; genus Clostridium. The sequence goes on along the minus strand of NZ_CAMTIG010000008.1, from coordinate 73,111 downwards.
CCCATAAGATTTTTGATTTAAATATTTTTTCTAACTCATACCTCAATATCCCCATTTTTTATTCTCCTATAAGTTTTTCATTGTATTCATATAGGAAAACATCTTCTAAGTTTGGTTCAACTTCTACCCATTCATCCTTTTTATCTCTTGAAATAAATCTTATTTTCACTCCATCTCCATCTCTTTTTTCTGATAAAGTAATATATTTCTTTTCAAACTCTTTCATCTCTTTAATATTTATTTTAGTTTCAAATATTTTTCCTTTTAATTCATCACATATATTCTCTACACTATCCTTATATCTAATGCCTTTATCTTTTATCATTATTACTTCATCTGCTATAAATTCTATATCCGAAACTATATGAGTTGAAATTATAATTATTTTATCTCTTGAAAGGTTACTTAAAAGATTTCTAAATCTTACTCTTTCTTTTGGATCAAGTCCTGCTGTCGGTTCATCCAAAACTACTATTTTAGGATTATTTAAAAGAGCTTGTGCTATTCCTACCCTTTGCAACATCCCCCCTGAAAACTTCTTTAACTTTTTATCTTTAACTTCTGAAAGAGACACCATTTCTAATAACTCATCTATTCTTTTATTGCACTCATCTTTTTCTAACCCTTTAAGTGCTCCAATATAAGCCAAAAATTTCTTTGCAGTATAATCTTTATAATATCCAAACTGTTGCGGTAAATAGCCTATTATATCTCTATATTTATCATCTAGCTTTACTATATCTTCCCCATCATAAAGAATTTCTCCTTTTGTAGGAAAAATAAGCGTTGTAAGTAATTTAATTAATGTTGTTTTTCCTGCTCCATTTGGTGCTAAAAGACCATAAACACCATTCCCAAATTCTAAGTTTATATCTTTTAATACAGTATAAGTTCCAAAGCTTTTTTCTAAATTATTTATTATTAACATCTATATCTCCCCTCTATCCCTTTTTATATTAGTCAATTTTTCCAATGCATTTATAAATACAACTAAAGCTATAATCCCAATTATTATATGAATTCCTATAGGTAATTTTATAAAAATAAACTCTTTAATCTTTTCATTAAAAATTCCTATCCATAAGTTTAATAAACTCCAAGAAACTATACATCCATATCTTATTATCTTTTTTCTTATCTTCAATAAAATCAAAAGAAGTATACTTGAAAATATAAATATACTTGCAACAGATATTATAGAAAGCCTTATAAATTGAACATCTTTTTCTAAGATACTCATAATTCCAATAACAAAAATATTTATTATTCCTGTTAAAATAGAAAATACAAATATTCTAAAAGTTGCTATCTGATATAGATTGTATTTCAATGTTTTTTCTATTTCTAACATATTATTTTCCTTTGCCTTAATAACTCCATATAACGATATTATTAAATACATAACTGGAGACAATATAAATATAGCTCCATAAAGATTACTTAAATTATTCTCTTTACTTAATGTATAACCTAATAGAAACATTATTACAGTTAGTATTATACTAAGAATTGAAATCTCTTTTCGATCTATAAAAATAACCTTTCCGCCTAGATTCTTATAAAGAATTTTCATATGTTTAAAAAATCCTTGTTTCTCTACTATTCCTTCTTCTATAATTTCATCTATTTCTAAATCTGGAATGTCTATATCTTCAAAATCATACATTTATTTTTTCGCCTACTTCCTTTTTCAATTTCTTTATTGAACTATAATATTTAGTCTTAACAGTAGATTCACTTAAAGAGAGTACATTAGAAATTTCTTTAAATGTCATTTCTCCAAAAACCTTTAATCTGAAAATTTGCTGAATATTACTTTCAAATCTATTTACTACTTCTAAAACTTCTTGTACTCTTTCTTTTTGAATAAGTTCTCTTTCTATATTTATAGAATCCTTAAATTCAAACTCTTCTATATCTGAAACTTTCGTTGTATACTTATATGCTTTTGATCTATAGTAATCTATCACCTTATTACTAGCGATTCTATAAATCCAAGTTTGAAAAGAAGATTTAGAAAAATCAAAATCTTTAATGCTTCTAAGCATACTAATAAAGATATCTTGTGTTAAATCTTTAGATAGTTCTTTGCAAGAAGTCTGTTTATAAACATAAATATATATTTTCTTATAATAAATTTTTATAAGCTTGTTTGCAGATACTTTATCGCCCTTATCTTTAACTAGCTTTATTAGTTTTGCTTCTTCCATCTTCTCCTCCTTTTTTGTAGCTACATATATGTATTCGATATAATCTTCTATATAGTTTTAAATATAAACATATTTTTTATTTTTTTCCATATAAACAAAAAAATAAAGCTATATCGATAACGATATAGCTTTATTTTAACTACATTCTTAAACTATAGTTCAAAAAGATTGATGCTCCTGCAAGTATTATTCCTATTACTAGTATTACGATTGCAACGATCAATATAATTTCTGTAACTGTGTAGGCATCTCCATTTCTCTTCTTATAACTTAATTTCTTAGTTATTGAGTTACGTTTAGCCCCTACAGCTGAATTCTTTCTACTATAAGTAAGCTTATTGCTCATTGTGTTATGTTTTACTGTTCCAGCTTGACCTTTTCTACTATAGTTTATTTTTAACTTATTTTCTTTTCCTATACTTTGAGGTTTTTCGCTTAACTTATAGCTCATTTTAGTTTCTTTGTTTTCATAGATTTTTCCATCATTAAATTTTATATTCTTTAAATCTGTTACTTTCATCTTTACGTACCTTATCCACCCTACATTTAATTTCTATCTTAAATTATAACATTACTTTAAAAGCGTGATAATTAATCTTTTCTTAATTTAAAGTTTATTTTTAATCTATTTATAATATTCAAATTACTTTTTATCCATTTTTTTATATATTTGTAAAAATACATTCTATTTTTTGTAGTTTTTCTATTATCCTTCTTCATTAACTATATTTTTCTTATTTTTTATAAAAAGAGTATATAATATATTTTGAGGTGATATTTTATGATTCAAGTTTCTGATATAAATACAATACAAAACAATATAAAAGAAAATCCTATTACTATTCTATATTTTACCGGATTAGATTGCGGGGCTTGTGAAGCAATAAAATTTAAAGTGGACAATATTGTTAAAGATTATAATAAAATTTTTGCTATGGAATTAAGTGGTGAAAAGCATATAGATATCTCTGCTCATTTTAATGTCTTTTCGCTTCCTTTACTTATTTTATATACTGAAGGGAAAGAAGTTATACGATATAGTAGAAGTATAGATTTATTAGAATTTGAGAAAACTATAGATAGATACTATTCACTTCTTTATTAAATATAAAAAGAGGATTCAAAATTGAATCCTCTTTTTTCATGTTAAAATTTTATAAGTTATTTATCTGCTAATTTTTTCTTTTTTCTTATGTTTACCACTAATCCTACTGCTGCTAATATTAATAACATGTATATTGGTAATTCACTTGCATCACCAGTTTTAGGACTTAAAGGATGCCCTATTGTGTTGTTTTTAGTATTAGCATTTGAATTATTACTATTTGTGTTGCTAGTTGTAGTATACTCCTATATTTACAAGATTATCTACATAAACTGCTATTGCTAGAACCATATCATAAAATATTACCTATATTAAAAAGAAAATTACTCTAATTACTAATTTATTCTCTATTTTAATTTATGAATAAATAATCCACTTCTAAGTTTTGGCTCAAACCATGTTGATTTTGGTGGCATCACTTCCCCTATATCGGAAACAGCCATAATATCACTAATCTCTGTTGGATACATTGAAAATGCTATTTTCATGTCCTTATTTATTCTTCTATTTAATTCTTTTATTCCTCTTATTCCACCTATAAAGTCAATTCTCTTTGATGTTCTAACATCTTCTATTCCTAATATAGGCTTCAGTAAATTCTCTCCAAGTATCGATACATCTAATCTTTCAATTGGATGATTCTTATTAAAGGTACCATCTTTAGCTTTAATCTTATACCAATCACCTTCTATACACATTCCAAATGTATGCTTTTCTGTTGGCTTAAATCCATCATTATTTTCACATTTTTCTACTTTAAATTTTTCTTCTATTTTATTTAAAAGTTCTTCCTTAGAAAGACCATTTAAATCTTTAACTACTCTATTATAATCCATTACCATAAGTTCTTTATCTGGAAATGCTACTGCTAAAAAATAGTTAAACTCTTCTTCTCCTGTAAAGTTTGGATTTTCTTTTCTTCTCATTTCTCCAACTTTAGCTGCCGATGCTGAACGATGATGTCCATCTGCAATATACATATACTTTACGTCTTTAAATAATTCTATTATTTCCTTAACTATTATCTCATTATTTATAGCCCAAACTCTATGCTCTATTCCATCCTCTGCTATAAAATCATATATAGCATCCTTTTTGCTCCAAGCATCTATTACTGCTGAAATTACATCATCATCTCTATAAGTTAAGAATATTGGTCCTGTATTTGCATCACAATAATCTACATGATTTACTCTATCTTGTTCTTTATCAGCTCTTGTAAATTCATGTTTTTTTATCCTATTATTTAAATAATCATCTATAGATGCACAAAATACTAAACCTGTTTGTGCTCTTCCATTCATAACTTGCTGATATACATAAAGACATTCTTCTTTATCTTGAATAAATTGCCCTTTTTCTATCATTAAATTTAAATTATCTCTAGCTTTTTCATAAACTTTTTTATCATGAATATCTATTTTTCTATCTAAATCAACTTCAGCCTTATCTACATGTAAAAAAGAATACTGGTTATTTTTCACCATTTCTCTAGCTTCATCACTATCCATAACATCATATGGAAGTGCTGCTATTTTAGATGCTAAATCTGCTCTTGGTCTTATTCCTTTAAAGCCTTTTATCTTTGCCATTTTATCTTCTCCTTAAAAGTAAAAATTGGGAGCAAAGTATGAATCCTCGAAACTACTCTAAAGATTTATCCCTTACTCCCAAAAAGGATTTTATATCTTAAAGAAACTCTTTAAAGTATCTACAACCTCTTCTCCAATTCTATTTTGTGCTTCTCTTGTTGCAGCTCCAATATGAGGAGTTACACTTACTTTACTATGATTTATAAGTTCTAGATTCATTGTTGGTTCTTGCTCAAAAACATCAATTCCTGCTCCTGCTAGTTTTTCTTCCTCTAATGCTTTTAAAAGAGCCTTTTCATCGACTACTTTTCCTCTAGCACAATTAATTAAATATGCTTCTTTCTTCATTATATCAAACTCTTTATCACTAATTAATGCTCCCTTATCTTTATCATATGGAACATGAAGTGAAATGTAATCTGAATTTTTAAGAACCTCTTCAAAAGTCCTAAAATCATATTTTAAATCTTCATGCTTTCCTTCAATAGTATAGTAAATTACATTCAGTCCTAATCCTTCAGCCTTTTTAGCTAAACTTCTACCAATTCGCCCCATTCCAATTATTCCAAGAGTTTTTCCCGAAATTTCATTTCCTTGATATAGTTTTTTATTCCATTTACCATTTCTCATAGTAACATTAGCATCCCCAATAAATCTTGCTAATGAAAACATATGACCAATAACAAGTTCTGCTACAGAATCTGAACTTGAATTTGGTGTATTTCTAACTTCTATCCCAATACTTTTTGCATAATTTATATCTATATTATCTATTCCAACCCCTGCTCTTATGGCCAGTTTTAAATTTCCACCTTTAGCTTCTTTTAAAACTTCTGCTGTTAACTTTGTGGCTGAACGGATAACTACTGCATCAAACTTTTTAAGTTCTTCACCTAAAATACTTTGATCATAATGATGATTTACTACTTCAAAACCTAAATCTTTTAACTTAGCAATCGCCCCAACTTGTAATCCGTCATTAGTCAGTATTCTATACATTTATTTAGCCCCCTTAAACTAGAAGATATTCATCTTTAATCTTCTAATTTCAATATTTCATTTATATTGCTTAATAAGTCTTTCATATCATCTATAGTACAATCTGCCATATGTCCAATTCTAAAAGTCTTATCTTTTAAACTTCCATATCCATTTGAGATAGCAAATCCTCTAATAGCAAGTTCTTTATTTAACATAGATACTTCTATAGCTCTAGTATTCTTAATAGCAGTTACTGTATTTGATAGATAATTTTCATCTGCAAATAATTCAAAATGCTTTTTAGCCCAACTTCTAACCATCTTTGCAAGTTCTCTATGCCTTCTAAATCTATTATCTAAGCCTTCCTTATTCAAAATATAATCAAGCTGATAATCTAAAGCAAACATATGAGATAATGATGGTGTTGATGGATACTGATAATCCTTCTTTTGAATATATTTATAAAGGGCTAAAAGATCTAAATACAATCCTCTATTTGGAACTTTTTCTGCTCTTTCTTTTGCTTTTTTTGAAAATGTACATATAGACATTCCTGGTGGTAATCCAATAGATTTTTGAGTTGAAGTTATTAAAATATCAATTCCCCACATATCCACTTCAATCCTAGTTCCAACAGCAGAACTTACCCCATCAACTATATACACTACATCATTATATTTTTTTACCACTTTCCCAATCTCTTTAATAGGATTCATAATACCTGTAGATGTCTCATTATGTGTAACTGCAACTAAATCATAATTCCCTGTCGCTAAGGCTTTATCTACCATTTCTGGAGTTATAGCCTCTCCCATAGGAACCTCAAAAAGATCTGCTTCCTTCCCATTTTCTTTTGCCATTTCATACCATCTCTTACCAAAAGCTCCTACTGAAAATACTGCTGCCTTCTTTAAAGTACAACACCTTATAGCTCCTTCCATAAGTCCACTTCCTGAAGTTGTGGATAAAAGTATCTCACTTTTTGTATAAAAAATCTTCCTTAAATTATCACTTATTCTTCTTTGTAAAAATGATGCATCTGCGCTTCTGTGACCTATCATAGGCGTAGCCATTTTCTCTAATACATCAGGTCTCACTTCCACTGGTCCTGGTATAAATAATTTCTTATGCATTTTCTCTCCTCCCACTTATTTTGTATTTATTGTTAATTCTACTACTTTTTGTAAATAAAAACAAACTTAAAAACATTCAAAATCCAAGTGTTCTTTAGAAACAAACAAATAAATTCAAATTTTCTCTTTATTCGTTTAACTACGCATATATTCTGTAGTTTATATATTTAATATTTTGAAAAAATTAAAAAGCCTATAACTAAATTTTTTTTAAATCTAGCTATAGGCTCTCTAACATATTTTATTTTAAAACTAAATAAGCATTAGAACTCTCCAAGTTTCTTTTCCACAAACTCCATCTGCAACTAATCTATTAGTCTTTTGAAAACTCTTTAACGCCCTTTCTGTATCTAATCCATATATACCATCAGCTTCAAAAACTCCACAACTAAAACCTTTCGCTATTAACCTTTCCTGCATAATTTTAGTTATTTCACCTTCTGCTCCAAAATATATATTTACACAAGCATTCAATGTTAATTCTCCAAACCATCCATCTACTACTAAATTATCATCAAATTGAATATCCAACTCATACTGTAAATTTTTCACTATTTGTCCACTAATACATTTTTTCCATAATGGTTCATCAATATTATTTTTAATATCTATTTTTACATTTTTTTCTTTTCTATGCTTATTCTTATCTAAAAATATTTCTGAACTAAATTTATCAAAATCAAACTGGTCTTCTAATCCTTCAATCTCGCCTAAATCTGTATATTGCCATCCCACATATTTATTAAAAATTGTTCTTGGTATATCCTCTACTCCATAATCAGCAATCCAGCAGTTATATTTAGATAATTCTTTGCCTAAATATAATTTTGCAAAATCTACATAGGTATATATAATACATTCATATCCACTAATTTTTTCAAACTCTTCTATAAAATTTAATACTGATTGTGTTACATTTTGTACTCCCATTGTAACTTCTACATCTAATACTGGGCATACTTCAAATTCTTTATCCTTTATTCTATTATAGAAAGCTTGTGCTTGAAGAATACAATCATCTTCCGCTCTAAAAAAATGATAAAATCCTACTTTCAAACCTACATTTTTTGCTCCTTCATACTGATTATCTAAATATAGATTAGTAAAAGTTATTCCATCTCCACTTTCTATAATACATACTTCAAAATCTTGCAATTCAATAGATTTAAAATCAATTTCACCTTGATAGTTACTAATATCTATTCCTTTAATATTTAAATCACTCATTTTAATTTCCTCACATTATTTTTTATTAAAACTATAAGGATTTATCAATACTCTTTTACCTAAATTTATTTCTCCACTAATACCTTGTCTTATAGTTTCAATTTGAGCTTCACTTAGCTCTGGTAATAATTTATGAATTTCCTCACTAAACATATCACTCTTATTTATTTTATTATCTTGTAAGTTAAAAGTTCTAAAATTTTCCTCTACTACATTCCACACCATTTTTCCAATTGATAATTCTTTTTCAAATTTAACTATCCCTATTTGATGTTCTAAAAGCTCTTCTTTTTTATCTAAATATGAAATAATATGAGTTCCTATTATTTTAATAAAACAAGTTAAAATAGCTACTATCCCCGTTATAATTAAAGGTAAAATTTGATTTAAAATATCCTTCTCCATAAATCTCCTCCTTCACTTTACATAATGTTCAACTGCATAAAAAAAGAACCCTATAAGTCCTGTTGATATTATACCTATAAAGATTCTCATTATGCTGTTACTTTCTCTTAATGCCTCACATAAACTTTTTATTTCAACTTTTAATTCAATATTAGATTGTTCTAGTGCTTTTATTCTTTCTGAATGATCATTTAATCTACTCTCTTGAGTTTTTAATTTTTCCTTTATTAACTCATCATTCATTTGCTACTCCTACCCAATAGCTAACCACATAATATCTATACTTCCAGCATTCTTAACTTCTCCTAACTCTGCTGATACAATTTCAGCTTGTACTGTAAAAGTGCCTTTTAGCTTATCTAAACTTTCTTCAATAATATTTGCATTACTAATTCCAGCTCCAGTATCTGCTTTAATACTTGCTATGGAATATACAACTTGATACTGTCCATTTAAACTTTTAAAAATATCAGGTAATGTTATAGTTTCTGTATCTCCACTTTTCAAATTTGTTATAACTCCGCCACAAACTATAGATTTGTTTTTTCCATTACTTAAAGCTTCTTCCCTCACTTCTTCAAGTTCTACAGAAGTTACTCTCTCATTTAACTCTCCTTGAATTTTTTCTTGATATAATCCAAATTCTGAGTTTGATACTTTTCCTTCTATTTGTGATGCTATATTTTCTTTATAGCCTCTAGCATCCGTAATTGAAACTTTAGCATCTAATTCTTTATTTACTTCTTCTTGATATAATCCAAATTTTAAATTTGACGTTTTATTAGATAAATCTGTTGCTATTTCTTCTTTATATTCTATAAACTCAGTATTTGAAACTTTACCATTTAATTCTCTTTGAATAGCCTCTTCAAGCTCTAATATATTTTCGTTAGCCACAGTATTACTAAGTTCTTTTTCTATTTGCTCTTGATAAGCTGTAAATTCTACATTTGATGTTTTTTCTTCCAAAGTCCCATGAATTTCTGTCATCTCACGATTTGTTACATTATTTTGCTGTATTAACTGAGTTATTTGATCTATTTGTGTTACTTTATTTGTGTTTAAACTAAAAGTACTTAAAAAAGGCTGCAATAAATTTAATGTTATAGAAACCACATAATGAAGCTTATTATATCCAAGTTCCTCACAAGTAACCTGAACACTTTTATATAACTCTAAACTATTAAAGTCATTATTTATATAACTTAAATCTAACGCCCCTATATTTGCATTTAATACATAATTATTTATACTTTTTATTTCCAAATCCGCTTTTTCTTGTAGTTCATCTATATTAGTTACATTATCAAATTGTACAACTTTGTCTATAACGCCGTAAATCTTTCTTAAATCCTCATTTATTGCAATTGCTTGCATAGACTGTGTTTTTCCTACGGCTATTAATCTAGTACATAGATTATTTAATTTATCTTGAATTGTGATACTTTGTATATTTACTCCTATATCAAAAGCTATAATTTCTTCTGATATAGGTGGTGCTTCTAAATAATCTAAATAGTACACTCCATTTTCATTCCTAATTTGAACAATCCCACCAAACACTTCAACAAGACTATTCATAATAACTTCTAAACAAGTTTGTCTATTAGTTTTTAAAGTTACATTTCCATCCACAGTTACATTTCCTAACTTTATCGGAAATATAGCTCCTGAATTATATTCATTTAGTACCTTATTTAGTAAATCCTTTACGGTGATATTTCCTTCTGCTCCTACAGGAGCTTTTTTAGGAACTGTACCTCCATATAAATTCCAAACTGGAACTGTTACATCAACTAAATAATTAAGAACTGATTCACAAGTAACTGTATTTATAAACTCTCCTTGCTCATTCATAGATTTTTGAATATCTAATACTCTTCCAGTAAATATTATTTCATTATTAAAATTTATAACTTCTATTTTATCTATATATTTATTTAAATCATTAAAAAAAGAACTATTTTTCAATATTGTAAAAGTTAAAATAGAAGCTGAATTTTCTTTATAATCAATAGTAGCACTATTGTAATTATCAATAGTGCCACGATCCTTTACATTAATTAAAAAAAGCATTAATCTACGAACATGTTATTTACTGGTTGAGTAGATGAATGCATTGGAGTTTTTTCTATATAAGATTGTCCTGTTATTTGTTGAAACTGTGTTGCTGTTATTACTGTTGGAACTAGCTCCCTTACCTGTGCTAAACTCCAATTCCCTGCTTGATACATTTCTAATACTATACTTTCCATAATTATTTTCCTCCTAATTTCATTGTTAACATTAATACTGCACCATTTAGTGCTTCTATTTGTTTCTTTAATTCTGATCTTTCTTCAACTTGATTTAACATACCATCTGAAATAGCATGAATTTTCATATTAAGTTCTCCAACCCCCATAGTTACAGCTAAAAGTCCATTATTCATGGCTTCTTCTGGTGTTGGTGGTTTTGGTGGTAGTGGTGTTTTCTCTATATCCTTTATTGTTATTTTTTCTTTAATAGGATCTTTTGTTAGTCTTAATGTATTAGTTAAAAGTAATTTCTTAATCTCAAAGAACAATGCTTCTTCTAATTCCACATAAAATAAATCTTTATTAAAAATATTATCTTTTAAACATCTATTAGAAAAGTTAACTAACTCTATCACTTCTAATTTTTTATTAAAAATCAATAATAAATTAAAATCTCCATATTCTTCTTTTCTCATATTATCCATTCTTTTCTCCTCTCTATTGCCATAATAACGCTTGATTTGTATATGTTTGTCCATTATTCAATGCTGTTCCAACTCCCGACATATAAAGTTGTCCTCCATCTATACCTATATTAAGATTATTAAATGGACTTATTGTTCTTGCCGTAGCATTCGGAATACCAGTTATATCAACCACTATATTATTATCTTTAGGCCAAGTATACCATTCATCTAAAGTTGTCGTTACTGTTACTATTCCAATACTTCCAGTAATATTCTCTCCACCTAACTGTGGAGCATTAATTAAAAAGAATTCAACTGCTCCAGTAGCTGTTATTCCTGGTGAAATAATTACTGAGTAAGGCAATTTATTATATTGAATAATATTATTACCAAATGCTTCTATAGTAGGATTTGAATATGTTCCCCCATTAAAAGTTCCTTGATTTTCTATACTTGCCCCAATAAATCTTGGATTATCATAAGTTCCACCATTAATTTGAGCAATATTCGTTATAGTTCCAGATAATGTAGTATTCGTAATTGCTCCACCTTGTATTCCTGTTCCTCCAATAAGCGTTACACTTCCATCTAAGCTAGCATTAGATATTGTTGGTGTGTTAAGCGTACAATTTTCAAATGTTTCATTGGAAGTTGTTGCAAGTGTATTCCATTGTTGCCATCCACTTTGATTTTCAGCATTTCTATATGCTATTATTCCTGATGTATCATAAACTATTTGCCAAATCCAATTATTATCATTTGGATTATATTCAGTTTGATCATTAGCTGTTACCCCTAAAATTACTTCTAAAACTCCATATCCACAATTTGGAGGTATATTTTTAGTTCCTTCTGTTGCTGCATATGAGTAATATCCTGGTTCTACTGCTTTATCAAAATCATTTAAAAAACTATTGTTCATTATTGTATGATTTAACATTAAAGCTGTTTTTTCTTTTTCCAACTTTTGAAGTATCACTTCTATTTGATTTTTTAAATTTATATATTCAGCCTGTGCTTGTTGAAATCCCTCACTTGCTTCTCCTACTTCATTTTTTAAATTATTCGCATTAGTTAATGCTGTATTTGCTTTAACCATTAGATCATTTAAGTTTGTATATAATTCATTAACCTCATCATTAATTGATTCAAGTCCTTCTACAATGGCTCCTCTTACTTGACTACCATAAAAGGCAGTTGAAATTTCATCTATTTGATTTTGTATATTAGCCATTAAATCACCTCTTTCTTAAAGTTTATTGTTATAGTTCCCATTCCTGTAACTTCTAAATTTGTTATTCCTGTTTGAATCATAAAATTATTTTGTAAATTTTCTAACTCTACTGTTCCAGTTGTAGTTATTGTACAACTTGCTGGTTGTCCTGGATTATAAATTGGAATTGTCATGCTTCCATTTATATTTAACTCACTAAACTCTGATATTCCATCAACGAAGCTAAATGTATTCCATGGTTGTTCTCCATATTCTCCGATATAAATAAGTGGATCACATGTAAATGTAGCAACAAAGCTACCACCTTCACTTCCTTGTGCTAATCCAGAAACATTAGTACATACAGCCTTTAACTTCCCCTCAAAATTTAATAGACCTGATATATCAAGTTCTCTCTTTCCACTAGATAATAAGAAGTTTTTAAACTCAAAATATTTTTGATAAATACTCTTGATATTCATCTCTCTACTGAACTTAACAAAGCGTCCAAAACTAAATGTAATTTGTATAGTTCTACTATTATAATATTGCTTTCCATTTAGCATGGAAAAATTATACCCACCATTCATATACGGTACATTCTCCACAACAACCTTAGGTGTAGGTGCTCCTAAATTATATGATTCAATTCTAAATCCTTCTGTCATTGAATTTTGATTATTAAAAATTATATAATTATCCAACTAATACACCTCTCATTCTTGCTTCTAATTCTGCTTCTTGTCCATTTAGATTGTTAAATTGTTTATGAGTAGCTTCAACAATAGTCTTATTATTCATTTGAACTTTTGTAACTATAGGTCTTTCAGATACTTTATCTATAGCAGTCATCATTTTTTCAACTAATGCATCAGTAACACCTTCAAAATCAAAGTTATTTAATTCTGGCATATTAAAAGAAAAATCTGACATGAAGCCTTCATTTGCAACTATTGGTACACTTGTAACCTTATGATCTAATGGTGTAACTGCAAATTCTGATACCATCATATGATGTATATTTTTTTCACTAGCTCCATGCTTTTCTGGTAATGCTATAAAGTCATGAAATACATTTTCTATCTCTTTCCCTGCATCTTCTAATGCTCCTTTAGCATCATTGACCAAGTTTTCTAAAGCTGCAAAATGTTCTATCATTTCTTGTATTGCCAAACTTACAAGTCCAAAAGGCCCTTCCATGGCATCTGTTGAAACTTCAACAGCTTCATCTGCTACTTCTATACCTGTTGCACTTGTTTCAGTAACTGTCTCAAGTGTTTCTTCTGATTCCTCACCCTCATTAGCTGCTGTGCTTATGTCTTCTCCTACTGTTTCTGAATCCTGTTCTATATTATTGTCTACAGAATTTATAACTCCACCAGTTGTGCTTTCCTCATTTTGCTCTTCCGCATTATCATTTTCAAATTCATTTTCCAAATTATTTCCTGAATGTTCTTGTTTTTGATTATCTGAATCAACATCTTCAGTTTCTTCATTCTTAGCTTCTTGCGTCTTTTCAATTTCATCTCTTGTTTTCTGATTTGATTCTTGTATAGCTTGTGTTAATTCTTTTATTGAATTTTTAAGTTCAGTATTATCATCTACATCATTCTTAGTGAAAAAGTTCATTACATCTTTAAGTGTTTTAATAATCGTTATAACTCCAGTTATTGCCTTTATTGCTGTTACAATATCATTTATCCATCTTTCAATATTTGCCTTCATAGACTCTGATGTTTTAGATGCATTTTTTTGAATATTTTCAAATAATTCACTTGAATTTTTATTAGCTTTTTTTACTGCCTTTGAATAATCATTTATTTTATTTGAATTTATTTTATCATTCATTTCCGAAAAAGCTTCACCAACAGTTTCTATATTTTTTTGTTGATTTTCTAATAATTTATTTAACTTCTGTATATCAGAACCTAACCCCATTGTTTCTTTACTAAGTATAGGAAATATAGTTGAAATTTTAGCTACACTTTGAGCAACTGCTTTAAAATTATTACTTAAAACTTTTGAAAGTTCATTTAATTTATTTAATATAACTTCACTTTCTTTAAATTCTTTATTTAAATTCATTTCTTCTACATTCATAGTCTTTAAAAGATTATTTAATTCTTTTAATATATTTTCTCTTTTAAGAAGACTTTCATTGTACTTTGTTTCATTTGAATATAAGTTCTTAGTCAATGTATTTAAAACTTTTAATAACTTCTCTCTTTGTATTAATTCTTTATTTAAAGTATTTTCTTCTGTAGTAGTCTTTTTTAAACCTAAATCAAATTTACTATATTCACTAATATTTTCTTGCAATAATGCTATACTCTTCGTAAAAATTGCTTCTATTGTATTAAATTCAGCAATTGTTTGTGTAGCTATTTTATTTATCCTTTGATATTGATTATATAAATTTTGCAATGTATTATCATACGCTGTCATTATAGTTTCTTCTTCATTTAGTTCTTCAGTTTCCTCTGTAAGAATCTCATCTACCTCTTCATTCATATCCATTTAAATTACCTCCTTCCATTTAATTTTCTATAAACTTTTTTCATTGCTATCATCTTTTTCTATCTACAATTTCTTCATATTAATTCCTCCTAAAACTTTCATTATTTCTATAAAAGGTATAAAAAAAGAACTTGATTTCTTCAAATTCTCTCTTTCTATATTGCTTAACCTTTTATGATGATATTAGAATACCATGAATTTTTCATTCTTTGTTTACTCTATTTAACTACTAACTCATCTCTTTTTGCATTCTACGGCATTTTAATTTTATATTTTTATTTACACTCTCTTAACCCACAATACATATATCCACTATATACTCAAAGGAAAGTTTATGATTTATAAGAATATTTTTCTATTTTTATACTTTATATGCTTACTATAATATTCTATACTGAATGGAGTTGAATTTATGCCACAAAATTTTGAAGATTTAAAAGGAAAAATTGTTAGAGATCCTGATGGATATTTTTACCTAGTTCTTCGTATTACTTCTGACGTTGCTAACTCACAAAAAAAGATGGTTTTATATAGAGATTTTTATAATGAAAATAATCTATTCATTTTACCTAAAAATATATTTTTAGATATTAATGATAAAAAATTTTTCCCAAATTCAACACAAAAATTTCTATTTCAAACTGTAGATAAAGCTGATTCTGTGCCACCTTTTATTAAACCTAAACAATCTAAGTCTATAATTAGGGACTCTGTTGATTTTTATAAAAAATTTGTTCAAGGTTATAAAGGTACTTTTTGCTTTGTTCATGATTTAGTTTATGACGGATTTTCTAATGAACCCTTTGTTTTGTATGGAGAAATAAATTTATTGCCCTTTGTTGCTCCTAAAAAAATATTTTTAGGAACTGTTAATTTAGAGAAACATCCTGATGCAATACAACCACACATTTATGAAGTTGTTGATTCTAATACAGCACTTCATCTATTTCCAAAACAAAAGGATTTAATTCCTCTTAAAGGTCATGTTATTAGACGTTTTAATAAGTTATATTATGTTGTAATTGATCAGCCACATGACCCTATTACAGGCACTGATTTTGTTTTAATGAAAGGTCTTTTTGGGAAATATGATCTTAAACTCCTTCCACGCTCATATTTTTTATCTGAACTAGAAAGTAAACGTAGTTCAAAATATAAAGAAAAATATATTTATAACCTAGTTGAACCTGATAAAGTTCCTAGTAAACCCTCTTTTCA
The DNA here is from genome assembly GCF_947072515.1 of uncultured Clostridium sp. GTDB lineage: Bacteria > Bacillota > Clostridia > Clostridiales > Clostridiaceae > Clostridium. Next base: position 56,806 of record NZ_CAMTIG010000008.1, on the reverse strand, counting down.
TAATTGGTTTATTAAAGAACGTTCTATTCGTTTTCAATATAATATGTTTTGGGGTTCAATTTTAATAATTTCTTATGTTTTTCTTTTTGTATTTTTAATACTTAAAAGTTAAGGAGGTTTCTTATGGAACGAGATTTAAAAAATTTTAAAGGACAAATAATTGAAGATTATAAAGGTAATATTTATTTTGTAAATGGTCTTGTAGAAAATTCTACAACTTCCGAAGAAATGGTTGTTTATACTTCTTTAGATACTAAACGTGAAGTTTTTACTACATCACAAAAAAACTTCTTAGGTTTATCACCTTCTTCACAATCATATAGATTCTTCTTAACAAATAAAAATATAGCTATACCTAAGGACATGATTATTCTAGAAGATAAACAATTTTTGGAAAATATCGGTTCTTCAACTTTTCCTAAACCACATAAAACTACAGTTATCCTAATAATTATTCTTATTTTCTGTGCTTTTATCGGAACGGGGATTGTTGCGTTTACCACTAACTAAAAAAGCCTATAACTAGATTTAAATTTTTCTAAATCTAGCTATAGGCTTTTAATTTTCATTTTATTAATTTTCTAAATATTGGCATACTATTTATTTTTAGAGTTTAATCTTGTTATAAACTCTAAATAATCTACAAACTCATATATATTCATATCTAAACATTCCTCTAATCCCATATTGCATTTTTGTTGTGCATAATGAAACAGATAATAATAAAAGTCAGTAGATTTTTTTTCTACTGACTTTTTGTTTTTTTGATATATATCTTGTTTATCCCATTCATCAAAAATGGAGCCTGAACTTTCCTTCGGCTCCAATCCTAGTTTTTTATGATATTTCTTATGTTAGACTCTACTTTTTTATTTATATAATCTCCAATTCTAAAAAATATAATATCTATATTTTCTGCTGGAACATAGTCTAAAAATTCATCTAAAGTAAATTGATCATTAAATGCCTTGCATATAAATTTACATTCTTCTAATATGAAGTCCGCTGATGAGCCTTCCATTTTATCTATATTCTTCTTTGCTAATTTATCTACTAATCTAGCATGTTCAAGCTTTACTCTTCCTGTAATTCCTTTTGATTCATATCGCGTATTATTAAATTCTAATTCTAACATAATATTTCTCCTATCTAACTTTTTATTTTAATAATTTCTATCTTCTAAATGCTTCTCTTGATGTTTCAAATGCTTCAGTTGGTTTTGCTATTCCTGTTCCAATATAAGTTTCTACATTACTATCATCTATAACTGCTGAGAACCAATTAGTTAATAAATTCCCTACATCTGCTGTTGCTGAAATATACTCTTCATCTAGTTCAACTCCATATTTCCCATCTTTTGCTCTTCCTACGAATTGTCCTGTAAGTTGGAAGTCTTGAACTGTTTCTTTTGTACTTAATGTTGCAAAACTTTCTGTTGATGGTGAGAATACACATACATAGTACCATCTTAATTGTTGTTTACATCCATTACTTCTAGTTGCTCTAAATCCAATTGCTACTGGATTACTTACATCATCTACACTTAAATCTAAAAGTCCTGTTTCTGAATTATATTTGTGTCCAAATAATATTGATTTCATTTCTGGTGATAAATCATTTGCACTAAGTGTTATTGTTCCACTTTCAAATAATGAACTTGCATATTCTGTTGTATTGTTTGAATATACTGCTGTACTGTTGTACTTTGGTGCAATTTTTGCATTAATAGCTCTTGATAACATAATTGGCTCATCTGCTGAGTAAGTATCCATTGTATTTTCTAAAACTTCAGCTACAAAGAAATCTTTTAGTCCTACAAATCTCCCTTCTATAATTTTATTTTGTTCTACTTGTTGATTCATAATAAATCCTCCTAAAATTTTGTTATTTTCTATAAAAAGTTATATAAAAAAGAACTTGAATGTTTTCAAGTTCTCTTGCTCTGTGTTTAACCTTTTATGATGATATTAGAATAACATGTATTTTTTATCTTGTGTTCACTCCATTTGCTCACTAAAGTAATTCTTTTATACCCCTTTTGTCCTTTTTAATATTATTTTATAATTTATCTATTTTATTTCTATACAAAAAAAAACTATAACTAAATTTCTAATTATAATAAACCTAGTTATAGCTTTCTTTAATTTAAATATTTGATGTTTCTAGCATTTCTTCAAAATTTAATAGTGCTGAATAAATTAGTTTATTTCTGCAATAACTTTCACTATACATCAACTCATTCGCAAGTTGTCTCCATGTTTTTTTATGTTCACCATATCTTCCTTCAATTACAATTCTATATTTTTCATTAAGCTTTTTTAATTTTCTCTCTATATCTTTTGCTTCAAGCTCTAGTTCTGCCTTTTTAGTATATAATTCTAATAATTGCTCTTCTTTATTTATTACAATTTTTTCTATTACACTAACTTTATTTTGCTTAGCACTTATTCCACTATAATTAATACTTTTAATACTATTATACTCAGTTTTTATTATTTCAATTTCATCATCTAAAACTTCAATTTTTTCCTTTAATATATTTAACTTATTTAATGCTCTTATCGCTGCTTGTACTCTTTCTTTATTCATTTTTTCTCCTTTGTTTTTATCAGATAAATTAATCTCATATTCTAACTTTACAACTTTTTTATGTTCCACTTATATACTTCTCCTTTCCCGTTGCATATTTGGGACTATTCTTCAAAAAAAATTTCCTTTGGATTCTCAATTTTCAATATATTTATTATTTCTACTGCTTCCAAGATTAGGAATGGGGCTTTTCCATTCATTTTCAAATTTAATGTTTGCTTAGAAATCTTCAGTCTATCGGCTAATTTTTTCTGAGAGTAATTTTTATCTTTCATTAATTTCTTTAGTTCATTATATTTCATATTTCACCTCTGTTGCATATTTAGGATAATTAAATAATACAATCCATTTTTCTCTATGTCAACCCAAATTTGCAACTTTTTACTAGGTTTAAAACTTTTTCGTTGCATTTTTGAAATTTTGTTTTATAATTATATTAGAGGTGAGGTAATGGATAATGTAACTAATTCTCAAAATTTAACTGCTATTATGGAACGAGTTAAATCTAGACGTTTAGAATTAAATTTGTCTTATCAAGACTTAGCTGAAAAAACTAATATGAGTAAATCTACACTGCAAAGATATGAAACTGGTTCTATAAAAAATATTCCTATTGATAAACTAGGTATAATTGCAAAAGCTTTAAATATTGATCCCATATGGCTTTTAGGATTTACTCCATCTTCTATTGAGCTTTCTTTAGAAGAACAAGAATATTTGAATAATTTTAGAAAATTAAATTCATTGGGGCAAAGTAAAGTTATTTCTTATACTTCTGATTTAATTGATAGTGAAAAATATTCACATGACACAACAACTGTTACTACAGAATATAATTATAGTTCTAATTCAAAATTAATTACTACTTTAAACAAAAAGCCATTTACTGAAGAATTTAGTGATGAACAACACTTAATTCCTAATGCAGCTTGTGAACTAGATGGCGATTTTTCGGAAGATGATTACAACCATGATAGAACTATTATGGAAGATTATGATTTTTGGAATAGTTAACTAAAGGTGGTGTTTTCATTGCAATATGAGGAATTATTAATAGAATCTGAAACTCTAGGTGCAATTGTAAAGGAAGTTGATTTAATAACTAAAAAAGGCCTTTGCTATGGGAATAGAATCGCTATAAAGCACAATCTTACTGAGCGTGAAAAAAATTGTGTTTTAGCTGAAGAATTAGGCCACTATATTTTAACTGTAGGAGATATTAAAGAGCAAAGATTTAATATCTCCAATAGGAAACAAGAACTTCTAGCTCGAGCTTGGGGGTATGATAAGCTTATTGGCTTATCTGGCCTAATTAATGCTTTTAATGCTGGTTGTAAATTCAAATACGAGCTTGCTGAATATTTTAATATTACTGAAGCTTATCTAGATGAGGCACTTCATCATTATGTTAACAAGTATGGTTCATGCTATACAGTAGATTGCTATATTATAAATTTTCTTCCTAATTTACAGATAGGTAAATCTTTTTCATAAAAAAGAAAGCATCTCTAAGCCGAGATGCTTTCTTTTTATTTATCATATATTCTTTTTAATGTTCCTGCTGAACGATTTTGACCAAATAGTATTGGAACTTTTTCTACTTCAACTACGCTCGTGTCCATTCCATACCATTTTTGTGGTGAAACTGTAAGTTTCTTAATAAGTAGTTTTGCTGAAAGAATAAATTTATCCCATCCTGAAAATGTGCTTTCACTATGAAGTACTTCTTCAAGTAATATAAATTTAAAGTTTCCTATAGCTTTTCTATTTCCTGATGTTATCATATATTCTTTTGGTGTAAATTGAACTTCTCCACTTTCCATTAATTGTTGTACAACTTCAGCTAAAAGTGTATTTACTCCTTGTGATAACCTAAATCCTAATTTAAATTCTATACTAAATACTCTATTTTCTTGTATTGTATTGAATTTATATTCTTTTGTATATGGTTCATCTGTTACTGTGATATTTATAAACCAATAATTTTCTGCTTTCTTAGGATCTTTATTAAATATTGAATAAACTATTTTATTTTCTACTTCGTTCCATCTTTTTGATTTTGTTAAATAAACAATGTTATTTGCATAAAGTGGCAATTCTTTATCTGCCTGTATAAGTTTAAACTTTTCTTTGTAATCAAAAAGGTTAACAAATCTTCTGTATTTCTTTTTGATTTGAGAACTGTATGACCAAATATACATTAAGAAAATTAATCCTGCAGTTATTAGTAATGTAATATATCCACCACTTAAAATTTTGAAACTATTTGCATATAAGAAGCTTGTTTCTATAGTTCCAAATATAACTAATATGAATACCCATAACACTTTTTTCTTTTTCTTGTATCTTATATATTGTGATAACAATATTGTTGTCATAAGCATTGTTATTGTAATTGCTAATCCATATGCTGCTTCCATATTTTCTGATTTTTTAAATATTAATACTATCCCAATACAACCTATACATAAAGCTGTGTTTACAGCTCCTATATATAACTGACCTTTTTCGCCATTTGGATATCTTATATGTAACCTTGGGAAAATATTAAGTTTAATTGCTTCTGAAACAAGTGTAAATGATCCTGATATTAGTGCTTGACTGGCAATTATTGTTGCAAGTGTTGCTATTATAACTCCAGGAATTATAAACCACTTTGGCATTACTAAGAAGAATGGACTCTCTGTAAACTGTTGTCCTGTTCTTGCTAGAAGGTATGCCCCCTGCCCAAAATAACTTAATAATAAGCATATTTTAACTAATACCCATGTGTAATAAATATTTGACCTTCCACAGTGCCCTAAATCTGAATATAGCGCTTCTGCTCCTGTTGTACAAAGGAAGACTGCTCCTAATATATATACAGCACTATTTCCATGCATGATTAATTTCAATGCATAATAAGGATTTACTGCTTGTAATATTCCTGGATTTTTAGTGATTTGAGAAAATCCTAAAATTCCTATCATTAAGAACCAAATAAGCATTATTGGTCCAAATATTCGACCAATCTTTTCTGTTCCAAACCTTTGAGCTAAAAATAGTCCTAAAATTATTACTATTACAATTATAATTGTTACTTCCTCTTTTATTGGGAAAATAACATTTAATCCCTCAATTGCTGAACTTACTGAAACGGGAGGTGTTAGTATACCATCTGCTAGCAATGCTCCACCACCTATTATTGCAGGTACTATCAGCCATTTAGCATATTTTTTTACTAACGTATATAGTGCAAAGATTCCTCCTTCTCCATTATTGTCAGCCCTTAAGGTGAATATTATGTACTTTATTGTAGTCTGTAGTGTTAAAGTCCAGAATACTAATGATACACCACCTAAAATCAGCCCTCTTGAAGAGTAATTATTATTTGTGGACAGGATTGCTTGCATTACGTATAATGGCGATGTTCCTATATCTCCATATACTATTCCAAGTGCAACAAGCAATGAACCCATAGTAACCACTTTTTTCTTCATCATCTTTTGCTCCTTTTATTGTTTTTGTAAAGAAAAACAGCCAAGCAATTTTTAAAATTGTTTAACTGTTACTTAAAGATTATATCACAATAATTTTTAAGTCTATGTCTAAAAAAAATCTATTTTTTTGACATTTTATTAACATATCCAGTTTTCATAAGAAAATAACCATTTTATTATAAATTCCAAGATTTTTTATAAGTATTTTTTTAAAATTTATAATATTTCAATATACTTTATTTATTCCCTCATCAAACTCTTTTAAACCAATATTTTAAAATAACTAATATAAAAAACTTCTCATATTTTGTTATTTACCATTCTGGTCCAAAATATAATACTGATTCTGTTTCTCTACAATATTTTGTAATCATACATTCACTTAACTTTCTTGGACATTTAAAGCATACACAGCCTAAATCTTTTCCATCGCAATTCCCTGTTTTTTTCTCGGGACATTCCTCACAGTTTACGCCTATACCAGCAGCCATTTTTTTCGCCTCCTACTCATTTCAACTTTATATTTATATATTATATCAAATATTTATTATAAATCTAATTTTCTAATGTTTTAAGATGCCTCTTCTTCTAAAATTATAATTTTTTCTAAAAAAAGAGAGCCCTAAAGCTCTCCATTTTAAATTAAACTAATATATCTTTTTTTGAAAAATTAATATGAGATATTATATATGCAATTATAGTTACGCCTAACATTAGTCCAATACCTAACATATAATTTATATCCGGATTAGTAAAATTATTATTTAAATCTCCCATCAATAGTTGTGCTGTTGCTCCATATGATAAGAATGATAAATGAGCTAGTTCACCTAGTTGAGATATCATATATGGCGCTACTGCTCCTCCAACTATAACAACTACTGAAGCTGCTGCTGAAATCATATTACTTTTACATATTGTTGAGAATAAAAATACTACTGTACAACATGCAAATATAAATATAGCTTGCATAGCTAAGCTTCTAAGTACAAGATCACCATATGTTATAAACTCACCTGTTCCTGGGATTACATCTAAAATTTTATTTCCTTGCTTTATTAGTATTTCTTGATTAATTTCATACCTTTGTCCAACCTTTACAAGCTGATCTAAATCTGCAAACCCTCTAACAGCTCCTATTCCTGTAAATATTATTCCCTGTACTCCAAATAATAATAAAAATACCGAAGTTATCAATGTAATAAATTTTGCTAAAAGAATTTTCCCTCTCTTTACTGGTTGAATAAGTAAAAACTTAAATGTTTCATTTGTTGCTTCATCTGATACTATATCATTACCAAATATCGCTATGAATAATGGAATTAAAAAGCATAACATAGAGCTTACTTGAATTAATGAGAATCCCGGATAAAACTCCCATGATTCTATAGGTTTTAAATCTTTTTTACTATAGTACTCTAGCTCTTCTAACCTTTCAGTATAATATGTTAGTTGCGATTGTCTTTCTATTTCTCCACTTGCAATATCTTCTTTAATCTTTGCAATTTCACCTTTGATGTCTTTTATTTCTTCCTTTGTTGTTACTCTCCAATCTATTGGATTTTTTATTTCATCTTCTAATCTTTTTATTTCCGCTTCTCTATCTTTAATATATTGTTTCGATTGTTCTATATTTATATTAGAATTATCTTTCTCTGCTTGTGTTTTTAAATTCTTTTGTTCTGTTTTTAAATCATTTATATACTTTTTTTCATATTCTATTTGTTGTTTTTCTATTTCTATTCTTTTTTCAGGACTTCGCCATTCTAAACTTTGTTGTTCTGACTTATATAACATAAAAGTAAGTCCAGCTGCTCCTAATAGTAAAAGCCCTATTATTACTAAAGTTTTTGTTCTTTTAAATAACTTTATATATTCATTTTTAATTAGTGTAAACACTACTTCTCAACCCCTTCCACAAGCTCCATATATCTTTGCTCTAATCCATCTTTACTTCTATAAAGTTCATCTACCTCTATTCCCTTTTCAACTAGAACTCGTAAAAGCTTTGATGAAGTTTTTTCATGAATTATTAAATGAGTCTTTCCATGAGCTACACTGACATTATCAATGAATGGTTGTATTTTTAATATATTTAAAACCTCTTCTTCATTTGAATTATGGTGAAGAACAAAATTTTCTTTATTTGTTCCATAAACAGATTGTCCCATAGTCTCAACTGATTTTATTACTCCATCCTTTAAAAATGCCACTTTATCACACATTTGCTCTATTTCACTTAATATATGAGAAGAAACAAATACTGCAACTTTCTTTTCCTTTGCTATCTTCTTTATAAGTTCTCTAAACTCTATTATTCCTGATGGATCTAATCCATTAGTTGGCTCGTCCAATATTAAAAGTTTAGGGTTTCCTAAAAGTGCTGCTGCAATTCCAAGTCTTTGTTTCATTCCTAGGGAGTATCTTTTTGCTTTATCATCTATTCTATCTTTTAATCCCACAAGCCCAATTAACTCTTGAACCTCTTCTTTTGAAACTTTTCTTACTCTTGCAATTTGCATTAAGTTTTCTCTACCTGATAAGAATTTATATATAGCAGGATTTTCAACTACTGCTCCTACATTTGCTAAAGCTTCTTCTCTTCTTCTATCTAAGTCTTTTCCACAAATCTCTACAGTGCCTTCATTCTGTTTAATTAATCCAACTATCATTCTTATAGTTGTTGTCTTTCCTGAACCATTTGGTCCTAAGAAACCATAAACTTCTCCTTCTTCCACACTAAAAGTTATATCTTTAATTATCTCTCTTTTTCCTAGTTTCTTTTTTAAGCTCTTGACCTCTAAAACTCTCATATTCTCCTCCTAAAACTTTCTATGTTTAAATACTAACCAAAACATCTTAATATCATCTTTGTAAAAACTTAACATTTCCTTAAGTTTTCCTTAACTTCCCTTTTAACGCAAAAAGACACCTTATAAGATGTCTTTTCTTTTAAAATTATTATGTGCTATTAAATATACTATTCCGCTAGTAATTATAATTACTGTAGCACCTACACTTGCTAATATATTAGGATTTTTAAGTATCCACTGCATCTCTCCTGAAATAATCTCTCTTGTCCATCCATATATGAAAAATGATAAATGAACACTTCCAGGCACTCCCATTTCAAACATTGGTACGACTGCCCCTCCAATTACTACTATTGTAGAAAAAATTAAAGATACTAAATTATTTTTAAATATTGTTGAGAACATAAACGTGACAAAACAACATCCTATTATATAGATTGCTTGTAAAATTAACATCTGTCCTAAAAATACTCCATAATTCGTTATTTCTCCTGAACCTACTATAAGTTTTACTAAGCTGTATCCTTCTTTTATTAAGCTCTCACTATTCATTTCATACTTTAGTCCAATTCTAACTAGCATTTCTAAATCTGAAAATCCTCGCACTATTCCTGTTCCTACAAATATAATCAATTGAATTCCAAATATACTTATTAATGCTATACTTATTAATGTTAGAAGTTTAGAAACTAAAATCCTACCTCTTTTTTCTGGCTGAATAAGCAAAAATTTAAAAGTCTCGTTTGTTCCTTCATCTGAAACTATATCACTTCCTAGCATAACTATAAAAATCGGAATCATAAGTGCAAAAAAGTTACTTAAATTAAGTAATGTAAAGCTCGGATACATCTCCCATGTATAAACTGGTTTTATGTTATTTTCTAAATAATATTCATTAAATGCTATTCTATCTTTTATTAAAAATATTTCATCTAATTTAGCATCTTCATTTCTTATTCCTTTATTTATTTCAGTTAATTCCTCTATGCTTTTTCTACTTTGTACTAGTTCCTGTTCTAAAATCCCTTTCCATTCAACTGGATGTTCTAAGATTTTATTTAATTTTTTAATCTCTTCTTTATAATAGAGGTTATCCTCATTTAATCTTGATTTACTCTCTTCTAAGCTTATTTTTTCTTCATTACTAGCTTTATTTAATTCTTTCTCAATATTCCCTAATTCAATTTTATTGTTTTTAATTATTTCTTCATATGAATTAATTTGCCTTTCTGTTCCCATGTACTTTTTAGTATTTTTCTCATCTATATAACCCATTACTATTAATATACATGTACATACTATTAGTAAAACCAATACCATTATATTTTTTGGTTTCTTAAATAGCTTAATATATTCATTTTTTACTAATTGGAACACTCAATTATTCCCCCTCCCCATTTTTCCCCATTTCTTTACCCATTTATATTATCTTAAATATCTTAATATCTCCTTTTATTTTTCTTAAAATTTCCTTAATCTTGAATTTTTTATTTTACAACAATTTTTATTGGTGATGATATTTTTAATGTTTTTCCCTTTATTATTTTTACCCCACCATATCTTTTAGAACTAGATTTTTTTAATTTAATATTTAATTTCTCAGTGTCAAATATGTATTCTGATGAAAATATTTTAGTTTCTCCCTTTTCTCCTTTTGGTATAATCTGAACTGCTGCTGTTATATTATCTGGATTATAAGTATTTTCCTTATCCTTTAAAGTTCTCTTAAAGCTCCAAACTATTCCTGAATCATCTCTTTTATCCTCATTATTAAAATTAACTTCTTTTCTATTATCGTAATATCCTTTAATTACATTAACTCCATTATATTTATATGTGTTTGGCCAACATAAACTTATACAATCTTTTATATCTCTTTTCTCAATATCTTTACTATTCCATATTGCTACACTTGATAATGCATATGCTTCTGTTCCTACTATCTCACTTTTTGTAATTAAACTTGAAATTAAAGTTAGTTTTCTTTCCTTTGCTTTTTTACCTTGATATATACTTTTTCCTTCATCAATTGCATCTTTTTCTTTTGAATTAACTTCCTCTAAATTTTCCTCCTCTTGAAAGTAACATTCTGTATAAGATATTCCTTCTATTCTTTCTCCCTTTCTAACAGTTTCTTTTATATATTTTTTTAACTCTTCATTTTCTTTTATAGCTTTTTCTAAAACCTTTTTTCCTTTTTTATAAACTTCTTTTTCCTCATCATTTTTTGCTTCACATATTAATTCTTCATTTTCATCTAAGCTTACATTAATATTTTGCATATCAATATTTCTATAACTACTCTCGCAACTTTCATCTAAAGTACTTGCGCCTACATTAAGAATTATTAAAATAACACCTAAGAATAATAATTTACTTTTTTTCATACTTTCACCACCATTTATTTATAGTATCTTTTTTATTATTCGTAATTTATTTTTTTTAATTCTAACTGGTCTACCTTCTTTTATATTTATAAAAATAAAACTCCCTATAGCTATTAAAACTATAGGGAGCTTTATATATAATTTTACTTATTCAACTGTCATAACTGCTCTTACAAACGACCCATCTGCATCCTTGTATTTAAGAGGTAATGTACTTAACATTCCTTCTTCTACCTCTACCCCCTCTAAATTTAAATTTTCTAATATTAAAATATCATTTCCTAATAAAATTTTATGAATTTCGATAGAATTATATAAATCTGGAGATAGTGTATCTACACCTAGAAGCTCTATTCCTTTATCCTTCAAATAATTTGCAGCATCTTTAGTTAACGTTGGATAGCCTGTATTATATCCTTCTGTATTCCATTTCTTATAATGATCTGTTTTTATGATTAATCCTTTATTTTTAGAAATAAGTTCATCAAATATTTTTAAGTCATCACATTCAATATATTCTTTATCGGGGATATAAACTACTGAAACCTTTAATAAAAATCTCTCTAGTTCGTAATTCTCTAGCTTCTTCCCATCTTTTAATAGATGATATGGAGCATCTATGTGCGTTCCATTATGAGTAAATATATTAAAGTTTGTTGTTCTAAATTTATCTTTTTCAAAAATGGCTGCTTTTCTTATATTTATATTTTCTTCTTCTGAATATACTGTCATTCCATTTTCAAGTCTATGTGTTAAATCTATAATCTTCATTAAATTTCCTCCTTTATAATAAAATAAGACTCCTTAGAGTTTTTCTAAGAAGCCTTTTATGTTCACTTATAAAAATGTAAATATTAAGAGCACTATTACTCCAGGTATTCCAAAAATACCGGCTATAAGAGCTGTTATTATATTTATTCCTATATGAATTCCAAATCCTACACCAATAAAGTTAACTACATATAGTAATATAACTCCTGCAATTCCGTGTAATAATAATTTTATTGGCCATTTTAAAAGCTTTATTATTACATATAACACTGCTAATCCTATCAACATGTAAATTATTCCATCCATAAACTCACCTCACTTTTTTCTTATTTTTATAAGATTTAGTAACTTGCAAGTCTTGTACATTTCTCAATGACGTATTCGTTAGATGCCTCTAATCCTTTTTTCTTTGCAATATTCATATAATATGAGTATCTTTTCATAGCTGCCTTTTCTGTGTATATAGCAGCTTCAATAAGGAATGGATCTTCCACATTATCAAATACACTACTTGCAATTTGCATTTCAGCTTTAGTAGCTTCAATTTGCTCTAGTATATACTCTTTTTCCCTCTTATTTCCTAATATATTATTAAGATACTCTTTTATGCTAATTTTTTTCATAGTTTGCCCCCTTAAAATTTATCTTATTTGAATGCTTGCCTCTTTTTCTAAAATTTATTCAAATAATTTATTTTTAAGGAACACTTTTTTCTATCTTCCATACTATATCACTATAAGAAGCTTTTCACTCATTCTCAAAACAAAACTTCTAACTCCCATCTATACTAGGGCTCAATTTATTGAGCCCTTTCTTTATTTTAAGGATTTTAATTTTGTTTATACCTATTTTTTTATATTTGTGTTCTTCCTTGTAGTGCTTTTGATAATGTAACTTCATCTGCATATTCTAAATCTCCACCAACTGGAATACCTGCAGCTATTCTTGTTACTTTAACATCTAATGGTTTTAAAATTTTAGCTATATACATAGCTGTTGCTTCACCTTCTATATTAGGATTTGTAGCTATAATAACTTCCTTAATTTGATCACTCATTCTAGCTACTAACTCTCTTATTCTTATATCCTGTGGACCTCTTCCTTGCATTGGTGAAAGATTTCCATGAAGTACATGATAAACTCCATTAAACTCCTTTACTTTTTCCATTGTCATTATATCCTTTGGCTGTTCCACAACACAAATTGTACTCTTGTCCCTATTAGGATTTCCACAAATTGCACATGGATCTGAATCAGTAAAGTTTCCACAAACTGAACAATACTTTATAGTTCCTCTAGCTTTAACTAAAGCTTCTGCAAACTCTTTAACTTCCTCATCAGGAAGATTTAATATATGTAGGGTCAGTCTTTGTGCTGTCTTTTGTCCTATACTTGGTAATTTCGCAAATTCCCCTATAAGTTTTTCTATTGCAACTGGATAAAATTCCATAATCAATCTCCTTTTATATAAATTTATTTCAATAATAATCATTATATATTATACACTAAGTTTTCCTTACTGTATTTTATTTATTCCTAATAATTAGTTGACATAGCAACTATTTGGTGATAAACTTTCTTTAGTTGCCAAAGCAACTTTTATTTTAAATTTTATTTAGTTGCTAAAGCAACAATTTTGAAAGGAGATTTTACATATGAATATAATTCAAAAATTAACTATACTATCATTATCATTTATTTCACTTATTGCAACTGCCGCTATGGCTCCTGCACTTAATGGAATACAAACTCACTTTGTTGATGCATCACCAACATTAATCAAATATGTTGTTACTTTACCTGCATTAATTTGTATTCCTGTAGGTCTTTTAAATACGACTTTCATAAAATTTATTTCTAAGAAACGACTTATTTTAATTGGACTAATACTTTTTACTATTGGCGGTTTATCTTCTAGTTTGGCTTCTAATATTTATACGCTTTTATTTACTAAAGTTATTTTAGGGCTTGGTCTTGGAATCACTGCTCCACTTTCTTTAGTTTTAATCGGAGATTTTTTCCACGGAAAAGATAGAGCTAAATTTATGGGACTTTCTACTGCTACTACAAACTTAGGTGGTATTTTAGCAACTCTTCTAGTTGGTTTTCTTGCTAGTTTTGGTTGGAGATATTCATTTTTAGTTTATGCAGTTGCTATTATTGTTTTTATTTTAATTGCTTTATTTTTACCTAGAATACCAACTGAACATATTGAAAAAAACTTACATAAAAATACATCGCCAATACATCTTGAAAAGATTGAGGAAGAAATTAAACTTAATAAAGGTATTTTTAAGTATGCAATATTAACTATGCTTGCACTTATTGCTTTTTATGCTGTTCCTACAAATATGGATTTCTTAATTAAATATAAAGATCTTGGAACATCATCTACAGCTGCCAATATGGTTTCTATAAGTACATTAGTATCTTTAGTTTCTGCAACACTTTTCCCTAAACTTATGAAGTTACTTAAGTCTTCATATGTTATAGTGATTTTTGTTTCAATGACTTTAGGATTTGCAATACTTGGAGCTTCAACAACTCTTTTACTAGTTATTGTTGGTGCTGTCTTAGTTGGTTTTGGTTTTGGAAGCATTGTTCCTTTTGGAATGCTTTTTGCTTCTAACATAGTTCATAAAACTCATACTGGACTTGCTATATTAATCGTTACTACAGCTTTATATCTTGGAGAATTTTTATCTCCAATAGTATTACAATTCTTCTCAAATCTATTAAATATAAATAATGTTACAGGCTGTTTGTTTGGAGCTTCTATAGTCTGCATACTAGCAATTTTCGTATCCATTTATGTTATAATAAGTGATAAGAAAATTTTAATATAGAATAAAGGAGTTTTTACATTGAATATTCCATCACTAGATTTATTAAGAAATGCTGCTCTTTTTAGAAAGCAGTATCATGTTTATGTCTCTAATGCAATTAAAGATTCTAATTTAAATATAAGTTCTGCCGAATTTGGCTTTTTAAAAGAACTTATCCATACTGATGGGGTTATACAAGAGGTTTTAGTTCAAAACACTTGTGTCGATAAAGCTGCAACTAGTAGAATAATCAAATCTCTAGAACAAAAAAGCTTAATTATTCGAGTAAAAAATGAAACAGATAAACGCAGTTTAAAAGTTTTTCTAACTAGTGAAGGTAAGGAACTTGTACCTGTTATCAATAATATTCTTCAAGGATGGTATTTAGCTTTAACTACTGCTGTAGGTGAAGAAAAAGTAGAACTATTTATTTCTTTATTTACAGAATTAAATGAAAATCATCCTAAGTAAAGAAGCTGCTAAAAAGCAGCTTCTTTACTTATTTTTATCCTTTATAATAATTTACACCCTTTAAATCCAATCTTCTTTTATGAATTTCAAGTCTTTTTTTATACTCACCAAAACTTCTCATTTCTTTAGGTGTCCATCCTATTTCTGCATAACCTAAAAGTCTTGGATATATCATGTAATCTAGTTCTTCAAAATTAGTTATAGTTTCTGTCCATAGTGGTGCTTCTAATCCTAATAATAAAGTCTTAGGTCCAAAGTCAGTTGGATCCCAATTATATGCATTCTCTATTGAGTTATATCCTGCCCACTCCGTACCATAAGGTGTTTCTCTATCATATTTCATATCTAAATAAGCTTTATTCGCTCTTGAAATTATCATTTTCATACCTTTTTTCTTTGCATCTTCATTTGAATCTTTCCAATTTTGTAATATGATTGGTGTTTTTAATTGTGTTACAGTATCAACTGGATCCCAGCCAATAGGTATCTTTCCATATTTTAATACTATCTTAGAAACTCTATCTATAAAATAGCTATAGTCTTCTTTAGATGTTGCATTTGCTTCATCGCCACCTATATGAATATATTTTGATGGAGATATTTCTGCTACTTCTTTTATAATATCCTCAATAATTGTATATGTAGCTTCACTTCTGCACATTAAACTACTAAATCCAACTTTAGTTCCTGTATACGATTCTTTCCTTCTTCCATTTGGATTTAAAAATTCATATGAGGCAAGCATAGCATTTGTATGTCCGGGCATATCAAACTCTGGTATTATTTCAACATATCTTTCCTTTGCATATAGGACTATATCTCTAAACTGCTCTTGCGTATAATATCCTCCCTTACCTCCACCTACTTCTGTCTGCCCTCCTATAGAAGCTAGTTTAGGCCATTTTTTAATTTGTAATCTAAATCCCCGATCATCACTAAGATGTAAGTGTAGTTTATTTATCTTATAACTAGATGCAATATCAATTTGCCTCTTTATTTCTTCTACAGAGAAAAAATGTCTTGCCACATCTATCATAAAACCTCTATATTCATATTCTGGTTTATCCATAATTGATAGAACTGGAATATTCCATTTTATATTTTTACTTTCCTTTATTCCTTCTATTTCTGGTGGTAACAGCTGAATCAAAGTTTGAATTCCTCTATAAACACCTTCTGGTTTTAATCCATTTATATGTACTGAATCTTCTAAAACTTTTAAATTATACCCTTCATATCCTAATCCAATTCTTCCATCTAACGTAGTTAAAAATATACTTCCACTTGATGGTTTCGCCCATTTTATAATATTTAAATTATATCCTGTCCCTTTATAAATTTTCTCCTGAAGTAATACTCCAATATTATAAAGTTCGTCTGTCTCTTCTTTATTTTTTCCTTGCACATATATAGAAGTTTCTTCATTAACTATAAATTCACCCACTCCTTTTTCACATTCTAAAGGTTTTGGAATTATCCCTAATTCATCACTTCCATAAGCTTTAAATGAAAATAAACTAATAAAAATAAGCCCTAAAAATAGAACTCTTATTTTTCTCATAAAGTTTCCTCCTCTATTTTTCTTTAGTTTATTAATTCCCAATTAAATCTAAAATTATTAGAAAATTATTCTTGTAAGTTTAAAATATGTTTCTCTTTAATAAAAAAAGTAAGAGATATTTTATCTCCCTTACTTTCTATGCTTCTATTTAAACAACATTCTTGCTTCTTTTGAATTTATTTCTACAATCTTATAAAAGAATTCACTTTGACTCATTTCGCCACGAATTAACTCTCTTTCAATCTTTCCATCTCTCAAAAATATAACTCTATGCCCGTAACTAGCTATCATATTGTCATGTGTAACCATAACAATAGTCTTTTTATCTTTATCATTAAACTCTTTCAGTATAGATAATACTTCATGTGAGTTTTTAGAATCCAAGTTTCCTGTTGGCTCATCTGCTAGTATTAAATTTGGATTAGTTACTAATGCTCTTGCTATAGATATTCTCTGTATTTGTCCTCCTGAACACTCTACAGGATATTTTTTCAAAATATCTTCAATACCTACTTTTCTTGCAATTTTTTCACAAGCATCTTGTACCTCTTCTACAGTTTTCTTTGAATTAAGATTTAAAGGAACTGCAATATTTTCTAATACAGTTAAATTAGGTAACACATTAAAATTCTGAAATATAAACCCAAGTTTTTCTCCTCTAAATTTATCTACATCTGCATGAATTATCTTATTTATACTTATTCCATTAAAAAATAATTTACCGCTAGTTGGTATATCTAATGTTGAAATTGTATTTAAAAGTGTTGATTTTCCTGAACCTGATGGTCCCATAATAACTACAAACTCTCCCTCTTCAATTCCTAAGGAAATTTTATCTAATGCAATAGTTTTTATTTCTTCAAAAGTTTTTGCTGTAGCTGCAAATCTCATTCCTAGTTTTCTTTCATATACTTTACATAAATCTATACATTCAATTATTTTACTCATAAAAAATCCCCTTTACAATAAATTCTTTTCTAGCTCTTTTACACTATAAATATAAGTAATAAGTGTAGTTATAAAAAATACTACTACATACATTCCTATATAAAGACATCCATATCCTATATCAAAGTTTAGATTTTTAACTAAATAAGTCATCAAAGTTATATTAAATATAAGAGGAATAGTAACTAGAATAAAATAAAATATATTTATTTTTGTCTTTAATATATACATTATATCTTTTTTAGAATATCCTAAAACTCTTAATTGCTTTAAGGCTTTAATTTCATCTAAGCTAGTAGATAGACCATTAAACACCATTAAAAAAGTTATAAAAATAATACTTAATACAAATGCTAATGCATTAAAAAACATACTAGCTGATGTATACTCCCTTAAAATCATAACTACTGGAAAAGCCGTTCCAACTCCTAATAAAAACGGAAATATAATTTGATTCTTTTTAATTGATGTCTTTAAATTACTTATAATTATCAAATGATATTTATGATTTAAAAACTTTTGCTCCTTTAATCTATCTAAATATAAAGGAAGAAAATTATTGAAAAAAGCTATACATCCTAAAACTGGTATATAAAATAAAAATACTCCTATCTCTACAGATTCCTTAACAAACTCATAAGGAATAAAAATAACTGCAAACATTGATAACATAATTGGAATAGACAATAAATTTTTAAACCTTAATTTTTTATCATAAACCTCTGCCACAAATTGACTCTTATCATTAATTCCTAAAAGAACCGTTATTTCATTTCTATATCCAAACCCTTGATTTATAAGCCCTAAAGTAAAGGATTGTAATAGCAGAAATGCTATCATATATAGAAAACTACTTACATCTATCTGAAAAACAATCTCTTTAAATGCAATATAATTAAATATAGGAGAAATAATTACTCCTAAGATAATCCCAAATAGATATCCTAAAAAATTTAATATTGAAGTTTGAACTGTTAATAAAAACCCTAAAGAAAAAGTTGAAATACCGCTAAGAGCTTCTATTCCAATTTCATTTCCTTTAACTTTAATTAAATAGTTATTAGCTTTTAAAAGAACAAAAAAATGCAACACATAGAACAATTATTAAATAATATACAATCATGCCCCTTTCAGCTAAATTTTCTATTATAGATTCTCGTACCATGAATTGATCTGCTTCCATAAGATTAAGAAAATTAAAAATCAATGCTGAAATTAAAGTTGTAATTATCACAAATAATTTAGTTTCTTGACCGCTTCTCTTAAGTAAGGTTACTGTTAGATCTAAACTTTTACTCATGCCAACCTCCCAAAACTCTTTTATAGTTAAATTTTACCATTTAAAAAGTTAAAAGTGAATATTATCCTTATATATTCCTATGATATATCCATAAAAAAATGTACTAAAACTTTTAAGTTTCAGTACATTTTAATTCTCTTTTATCTTATATACTCCATTTCAATATGAGGTATATTTACTTCACTATACTCTTCTGAAATTTGTTTAAATCCTATTTCTTCATACAAGCCTTTTGCATAAGCTTGAGCAGATATTATTATCTTCTTTTCTCCATCTTCCTTTAAAATCTCTATAGCCTTCTCCATTAGCTCTGTTGCAAGCCCTTTTCTTCTATATTCTTTTAAAACAAGAACTCTTCCAACTGTTGCATATTCACTCTTTATTCCTGAATTTATAACTCTTGCATAAGCTACAACTCTACCTTTATCTTCTAAAAATAAATGCTTTACTTTCTTATCTAGATTGTCTAAATCATTCTCTTGAAATATTTTCTGCTCACAAGCAAAAACTTCATATCTAGATTTCATTATTTCGTACAATTCTTCTAATGTAAGTTGGTTAAACTTTTTAATATTCCACTTCATTCTATTCACCTTGCCCTTTTCATATGTTCTATTTTAATTCTTTCTTTTATTTTACACTAATTTCAAACCAAGCTAGAGAATCTATATTTAAATGTTCAACATCCACATCTTCCATTATATATTCTTCCTTTGCTTTATATTCAAATTCCCCATACTTTGATTTTAATTTTATAGTGTCTCCTTTTTTCACTTTTCCATATAACAAAACACTTTTAATTTTATCGTACTTATCATTATAACTAGTCTCATATTTTATAAAATTTTCTCCATCTTTATATACATTACTGATTTCTCCAATATTCTCTGTTAATATAGATTCATCAAATGTAAAAGTATATTTCTTTTTTCCTAACCCATATAAATATTTATCACGAGCATCATACGCTCCTAATTTTAAATTTCCTTCTTCATTAACTGCTAAAAATCTTTCTACTCCATATTCATCCTTATTTTGTTTTACTATTTTATAGCCATCATCTTCTATCTTATATGGAATAGATGCAACCTCCACACCATTCGTTTTAATAAGTGAATATATATCATTTATTCCCGTCATATATATAATTACAAAAAACAATACAAATATAGGTACTACTCTCTTTCTTATGCCCTTTTCTAATACCATATTTTCTAGCATATCATTACCTATTTTCTTTGTTATCTTACTTAATAGTTTATATGTAAAATATCCTATTATTACTCCAACTGTATTAAATATTAAATCATCTATATCTGCTGTTCTTCCTAATATTCCTTGTGAAATTTCAATAAAAAAAGAAAATAAAAACCCTATAAATGTTGTTATATAAGCTTTTCTACAACTCTTATATAACAAAGGTAAGAATACCCCTAAGGGTACAAGCATTATTAAATTTCCTATGATTTGATATAACCCATTTTGTGTGTTAACCTGTAACATCTTAATACTTTCTACAAAAGGATTTAAATTCATATAAAACTCTAAACTAAATCCATATTTAAACCCAAATGTTAACCATAAAACTGATACAAAATAAATTAAAAACATTGATTTTATAAACTCTCTAGTTTTACTTATCTTTTCACCATTTCTCACTTTTAAAATAGCTTTTCCCCATATAAAAGCTACTCCTACCATTCCCATAATTAAAATTAACTCATTATATATTCTCATATTCCCCTCCCATTTATACTTATTTTAACATTATTTGAAAAAAAAACTATAATTCTCTTGCATTTTTCTTTTAAAAGGTTTATCATTAGCTTGTAAGTAATTAACAATTTTATAGGCAAACCTAAAGAAATTTAGGGACGCAAAGCTATAGGGGTTAAGGTTTTTTAACTATACCAGCCAGTTGCATCCAGAAGATGTTTTTCATCTTTCGCCGTGATTGTATAAGCTGTACCTATAAGTACAGTTTTTTTGCGTATAAAATACTACCTTTACTTATTTATTTGGTTAATGTGATGAATTTTTAAGCAAAAAGAGGTTTCATTTTGAAACCTCTTTTTGTTTTAATTTTTATCAAACATAAAAAATTTTAACATACTTATTCTCTCTATTTTAAATTAGATTTTGCTACCTTTTTCTTCTTTTCTACTATTGCAAACATTATAAAACTTAAAGAAGCTACAAATACAAATGGATAAGTATATTTATATAAATCTAAAAACGAATTTTTTAATTCGTTCTTTGCAAATATTTTAACATCGTTAGACATACTTTGTACTTGCTGTATATTTGCATCTACTTTTTCTTTGCTACTTGTAGAAACTTGTGGAGTTGATGCTTGTTGTATATTGTTACCTTGGAACTTCTCTTCCATCCCATTAATTATAGTAGTTTTTTCTTTATTCGGTATTGAAAGTCCCATCACTTGTCCCTTTGCATAAAATATAATTTTTTGTTTTGAATTGTTTATATTTATTGTTAGTACAGATAAAAATATAGAAACCACTAAAATTATCCCAAACTGTCTTAAAACGTTAGCTACACTTTGAGATGCAGTTAACAACTCTCCTCTAAAGTCTGAAGCTATTGCTATATTAGATGCAGCCATCAATAATCCTGCTCCAAAACCTAAAAGTATATCTATAAATATTAGTTCATTATAATTTTGAGATACATTTAATCTTGATAAAAAATAATATCCTATTCCAATAGATATAAATCCAATAAATATAAAGTATTTAGGACTTATTTTTTTTATATATAATGAACCAATTGGAATTGTAAATGCTATTACTAAAGAGATTGGAGTTATTAATAAAGCTGCCGTAAACTCTGATGTATTCTGTAATTTAGTTAAATAAGTTGGAATTACTACTGTTACTCCTACTAAAAAGAAATTTACTAAAATAAATACTATTGCTGCTCCATTAAACTCTAGATTTTTAAATAAATTAAGATTAATCATGGGCATAGATACTTTTTTCTCACAAATTATAAATACTACAAATGCTATTCCTGCTATTACAAATAAACTAACAGTCTCATCAGAAGTCCATCCCCAATCATTTCCTTTTATTATTCCAAGTGTTAAAGAAAATAAAAACACCATACTTAAAAAGGCTCCAATTATATCCAACTTAGCTACTATTCTTTCTTCCTTCTTTAAATTTAATACGAAGAAAGAACAAATTATCATAACTATTAAGAATGGAACATTTACAAAGAAACTCCATCTCCACCCTAAATATTGAGATATAGAACCTCCAAGTACTGGTCCTACTGCTGCTCCTAATCCTTGAACTCCTCCAAGTACTCCTATAACCTTATGCCTTTTTTCTACATCTATTAGTGAAATAGCTATAGTCATACTAAGTGGAATAATAATCGCTGCTCCAAATCCTTGGATTCCTCTTGAGACAATCAAAAAATTACAATTAGTTGCACTTCCACTTAAACAAGAGCCTATAGTAAAAATAACTAATCCTAAAATAAAGATTTTATTTTTACCTTTAATCTCTGCTATTCTACTAAGTAATATTGTAAATACAGCAAAAATTATAGTATATAGATTTAAAGCCCATGATAACTTAGACAATTGAACATTCATATACGTTTCTATCTTAGGTAAAGATACAACCATAATTGTCGTATCTATCATACATAAAAAACTACCTACACACATTATAATAATTACTAATTTTTGCTTTATACTCTCCATATTTCACCTCATAATAAAAACTATTAGGCTAATCATGATTAACACCTTTTCACAAAAGTGACAGTTAACTTAATTATTAGTATAATTATCCATATAAAGACAGTCAATGAAATGGCTATAAGTGCTACATCTAATTTAAATGTGTGACACATTCGGAGGAGAATTATGAATAAATCAAAAGAAAAAATAGTTCAACAATCCAAAAGATGGTTATGTGAGGCTTTAATGAATTTGATGTCAGAAGGAAAGTCTTATACTACTATAACAGTAAAAGAAATTTCTGAAAAAGCATTATTATCTAGAAGAACTTTCTACAGACATTTTAAAAATAAAAATGAATTGCTTAAAGAATATACACTACTTCTTTTTAATGATTATTTTGAAATTGTGCTTAAAAATAATCCAACTTCCTTTAAAGATGTTATAACTATTTATTTTTCTTTTTGGAATAAAAATATTGAAATTTTAAAATGTCTAAAGGAAAATGGATTGTTTTTTACTTTTGTAGAACAGCATAATAATTTGATAGAAAATATAACTGTGAATATCTTGAAATTTAAATCTAATTGGCATAACTATGATGACTATATTGATGCACAATATATGACCCTTTACTCCATCGGTGGTCTTTGGATTATCCTCTCAAAATGGATTGATGATCCTTATCGAAAACCCCCAACAGAAATGTCAGATATACTCATAAAAGCTTTTAAAAATTTTTTAAATTAATTATAAAAATTCTTTATAAAAAAATAGTAGTTATTCTAAACTACTATTTTCAAATTTTCCTATATGAGAAATAATTTTATTATATTTTTAGCTTACAATACAGCTTTTCCCACTTAATTTATACGCCATTAAAGCAGAACCTTCTGCTGGTGAAATACTCGGCTTTTTAATAATACATTTTATCCCCTCCACAATTAAATATTTCTCCAAAGGTTTTAAAATTGAATCTCCTATATTAAATACTCCTCCGCTATACGAAAGCACAAAATTATCTTTTAAATCTAATTCTTCTTTCAATGCTTTTACTTGAAGATATAATTCATAAGCAGCCTCTTCAAATATTTTCTCACAAGCTACGCAGCCTTCTTTTGCTGCTTTGCTTCCTATAATACTAAACTTAGCTAATTCAGTTCTAGATAAATTGTATTTATTAAAAACTAAATCAACAATTCCAAAATAACTATTAATTTCTTTTTCTTCTTCTAAAATCTTAGTTAAAATGGTTTCTTTATGTCTTCTATCTTTCTGTTTTGTATATTCATTTATAACTTTAATTCCTATCCAATGAGCACTTCCATCATCTCCAATAACAGGTCCCCATCCACCAACTCTAGCTTGTTTTCCTTCATCATTCATTCCAAAGACCATACTTCCTGTTCCTGCAATAATATTTATTCCTTCTTCGCATCTCGTTCCTGCTGCCCATCCTGAAACACAGTCATTATCAATTTTATATTTATATCCTTTTAATGCTACTTCTACAGCATTTTCAATAAGCTTTTTATCTTCGATACTTTCCCCATATCCTGGTATCCCCAAAAATATAAACCCAATATCTTCTTCTCTTACATTTCCTTTATTACAAACCTCATTTACCCCTACAGAAACTTCTTCTTTTAATTTCTCAATTCCTATTTGATGTAAGTGAGTTGTTCCTCTCTCTGTCTCTGCTACCACTTCTAACTTCTCATCCACTAGTACGAATTTTGTTTTTGTTCCTCCACCATCTACCCCTATATAATACATTTTCAATCCCCTCTTATTAAAATATTGTGTTTTCTGTTTCTTTATTAAATGCATGAATTTTATTTATATCAAAGTCAAATTTAATCTTTCCATCAACACATAAATAGTTTGTATTTGTCTCTTTAATTATTATTTTTTGATTATCAACAGATGCATGAATATAAATTTCTGCTCCTAAGTTTTCTGAAATCTCTAAATCTGCTTTAAATGCTCCATGTTCTGAACACTTTATATTTTCTGGTCTTATTCCTAACAGTATTTCTTTTCCTATTACTTCTTTTAACTTAGTTTCCTTTTCTCCATTAAACTCAATTTCAGTTTCCATTAGTTTTACTTTTACTTTGCCCATCTCCTCAACAACATTACCTTTTAGAAAATTCATTTGAGGACTTCCTATAAATCCAGCTACAAATATATTGCTTGGATTATTATATATTTCCTTTGGTGTATCTACTTGTTGAACTACACCATCTTTCATTACAACTATTCTACTTCCTAATGTCATCGCTTCAGTTTGATCATGTGTTACATATATAAATGTTGTTTGTAATTGCTTTGAAAGCTTTGATATTTCCGTTCTCATTTGAACTCTTAATTTTGCATCAAGATTTGATAAAGGTTCATCCATTAAAAATACCTTTGGATGTCTAACTATTGCTCTTCCCATAGCAACTCTCTGCCTTTGTCCACCTGATAAAGCTTTTGGTTTTCTTTCTAATAATTTCTCTAAATCTAAAATCCTTGCAGCTTCCCTTACCTTTTTATCTATCTCTTCTTTACTTATCTTTCTTAATTTTAGTCCAAAAGCCATATTGTCATATACGCTCATATGTGGATATAATGCATAGTTTTGAAATACCATTGCTATATCTCTATCCTTTGGTGCTACATCATTTACTTTTCTATCTCCAATATAAAGTTCACCATCTGATATTTCCTCAAGTCCTGCAACCATTCTTAATGTTGTAGATTTCCCACATCCCGATGGACCTACAAAAACAATAAACTCTTTATCCTCTATTTCTAAATCAAAGTCTTTAACCGCTTCAAATCCATTGTCATACACCTTTTTAATTCCCTTTAATGATAAGTTTGCCATACCTTCCTCTCTCCTTAACCCCTATATTTATAAATTTAACCCCTTCTCTCAAATGAAAAGTTATCAATAGACAGCTTTTTATCTCCTCTTAACTATTCATTTAATTTAAAATAAGAGACTGTATAAACACAGCCTCTTATTTAATTTTAATTATTTTATTATTGCATCTCTTAGCTTGTCGCTTGCTTCAGTTAATGCTTTTTGCCAATCTTCTACTGTTTTATTTCCAGTCATAATTGAATCAATTGTTCCCATGTAAACGTCAGTAAAGTTTACACCTTCAACTGGTTTAGTTGCTACAAAAGTACCCATAACCGGTTCTGCACCTTTATCAAAGATACCTAAAAGTTCAACTTGTAAATCACTTAATCCACCTTTAGCAAGTTCTATAGAACCTTTAACAGGAACAACAGCTTTTGCATTTTCACCAATAATTTTTACAGCTTCATCACTATACATATAAGCCATAAACTCTTCAGCTAAATCTTTATTTCCAGCTTCTTTAGGAATATACATTTGCTCTAAGAAGTTGTAAGAATAAGAAGTTCCACCTTTTTCAAATGCAGGATATGCTGTGAATCCCCATTCAAATCCTTTCGCTCTTGGTGCATCTTTCATTTCATCTGGTAACCAACTTCCATTTGGTATAAATAATGCTTTGTTATCTAAAACTAATTGTTGATTATTTTTAAATCCTTGTGGATTTGCATTTGCTACTACTGTTGGCTCTAAGTAGTTTTTCATTTTCCCAACTATCTCTAAAGCTTTTTTAGCTTCTGGCGATTTCCAGAAATCTTTCTCATATGCCATAGCTTTATTAAATCCTTCAATTCCACCTGATCCAGCTAATAATGAAGCCATAACTCCATCAAAATATCCTGAAGTTGGGTAAGCAAATAATGAAATTCCATCTTTCTTTGCTTTATCTCCTAACGCAAACATTTCATCCCAAGTTTGTGGAACTTTATATCCCTTTTCTTCAAATAATGCTTTATTAAAGAATAATCCTGTTGGACTATAGAAAAGTGGTGCTAAATAAGTTTTTCCATCAGGATATGGATTTGTTGCTGATGTATCTAAAAATCCTGGTAAAATTTTATCTTTAACTTTTACACTTTCTCCTGGTACTGTTTTATCTAATACTCCTGATAAGTCTGTTAATGCTTCTTCCTTTATAAATGTTTCTGTTAATGCATCTTTTCTATTTGTTGCTAAATATACTAAATCTGGTACATTTCCAGCTTGAATTTGCGGTCTTATAACTTCTTCTAAATTCTCCTCAACAGTTAATTCTACTGTTACACCTTCATGTTTCTCTTCAAAATTCTTTTTAAGTTCTTCCCAATATTCTTTACCATATCCACCTTTAAATGCTGCAATTTTTAATGTTTTAGCTTCTCCTGCTCCTGTATCTTTCGATCCTGCATCTCCGCCACATGCAACTAGTGAAAATCCCATTATCATGGCACCTAATAACCCTACTATTCTTCTCTTTCTCATAAATTCCCCTCCAAAATAATTATTAGTTAAAGTATTATTTCCCTTACTTTTATATTAAATCTTTGTAAACGGTTTTTATATAGATAACTTGTCTATTTATATAACTATCTTGCTATGTGTATTGTTTGTTATAAATATATAACTCTCCCAAGATTATTGCTATTCCTAAAAACATCATGCCTAATCCTGTATATCCTATAATTGTTGCTCCCTTTATTACTAATATTATTGCTATTACGAAAAGTATTAATTTCACTACATTTTTCAACATATTTATCACCTCAATTAAATTTCTTTCCACTTAATTTCAGCTGGTTTCATTACTATCAATTCTCTATTTCCATTTCCATCGTACACATAAGTTTCTTGCGATTCATTTGAATTATTTATTATTGCATATTTATTTTCTTCTAAATAAGCTGATATTTCACAGTTTAAATTATCGCAATACCATTTCTTCATTTCCTTTTCTTTATGACTTGAATAATAAAGACTTCTATGAAGAATCCTTGTATTTTCTATAGAATACGGAAGTCCCGCCATATAAACAGCTCTTCCTTTTCCATATTCATTTGAACTAAGCATTAAGTCCCCACTTCTATTACAGATAATTTCAGTTGATTTTTTAGTTGCATAAACATTTTTCATCCCTTCTCCAAAATCAATATCTTTCTTTATATCTTCTGTTATAAAATGTTCTTTAACTTCATCCTTAAAATATTTATCTGTACTTAACGAGAATCCTAATTCTTTATCTACTCCTAATGCATCTGATAATTGGAAGAAGTGCCCTCCATATAATTCTGCTGTTGGTTCACCAATCCCAACAAAACCTCCACCATTATAAATCCATTTTCTAATTGTAGAGATAAGTTTTTCATCTTTCCAATTCGCTCCACCACTAAAGGCGGTTCCTGCATCTCCAATATTTAAAATTACATCTATATCTTGTGCTATTCCATTCTCTTTAACATCATCAAAACTAATAAAGTTTACGTCTACACTCATTCCACTTAAAGCTTCTACAACTCCTGCATAAGTATAAATTTGCTTATACCATAAAGCATGTGCAACCATATGAGTCTGCCAACTTCTAAGTTTTCCCCATGAATTTAAAATTGCAACTTTTAAACCACAATAAGGTTTTGTATTATTTATATTGTCATATATTGTTCTAAATTCATCACAAACTTGACCTACATATTGAATAAAATTCGGGAACTTATATGCAAGAGAAAGATATCCTCCATATCCTATTCTATCTACAGGCTTTCTCATAATCGCTCTTCTTGCTGTTACCCAATTTTCTCTAGCTTCAACAGTTGGATCATTTCCTTCATAAAAAGTATCTGGGAAAAAGTATGGAAGGAATCTTCCTTCTGTATATTTAACTCCTGGTATCTCTGAAATCATTCTAAGAGTTGTTCCGTTCCCTACAGAACCTACTACAGAATCTAATCCTATACTTTCAAAATATTTTCCATAAGGTTCTGTTCCAATCCAGTTATCTCCAAGAAACATCATTGCTTCTCTTCCATCTTCATGAACTATATTCACTAGTTTTTTTACATTTTCAGCTACAAACTTTTGTTGAAAATCTATAAATTCTAAATACGATTTACTCGGAACTCTAAATGTACTATTATAATATCCCTTATCTATGATATCTTCTGGTCTTAATCTATACCCCTTCTCCTTTTCAAAAGTATCTAATGCTTCTGCACTAACACTTGAACTATATCCAAACCAATCTACAAATTTCTCTTTAGCTACATCATTAAATACTAGAGTAAAATGATAGAAGAAAGTTGTAAATCTAATTACATTTGTATCTGGATGCTCATCAAGCCAATTATGCATAGCTTCTAAAACATATTCATTTGTCTTTTTTCCTCTTACATCAAAAGGAATATCATGAGGTTTATCTCCCCAATTATTCGTTATATGATTATACATTTGTGTTGGGTCCCAAATACAGTATGCTAAAAAAGAAACTGTATATTCATGCCATGGTATTGTATTGTTTATTGTAACTCTTTTTGTATTATTATTATATTCCCACTCATCATTTTTTATAACCTGTTCTGTAGTTCTATCTATAACCTCCCAAAACTTCTTTATATCGTGTGTTGTATCTGGTGTTACTTGTTCACTAAAATATCCATCCATTATCTCTATTTCAAGGCTTTCTTCTGTAGCTAAAATGTGTTTTGTCATAAGATATGTCTGCTGAAGTTCTTCTCTATTTTTCTTTGCCCACTCATTATCTCCTCTTGCCACAAAATAAGTTGAGTATATTTTTTCTGCTATTCCTTTAATTTCTTTTGGTAATTTAAATCCATCACAATCTCTTATTGCATCTGCTCCCCATGCTTCAACAATCTCCATAGTTTCCTTTATAAAATTATCATCAGTAGGTATGGTAACTCTCCCTTTATTTTTCATAACTTCTCTCCTCAATTAAATTCTTTTTATTCCTTTATTCCTCCAACACTCATTCCCTCTGTAAGTTTCTTTTGAACTAACATATAAAGTATTATTGTAGGAACCATTACTATAACAAGCCCTGCATACATTGCTCCATAATCTGTTGCTGTTTTTTGAACTTGCATTAAATTTACTAGCCCTAATGGTAATGTTTTTGAACCATTTGGAAGTAAGGTTAATGCAATTATATATTCATTCCAAAATGCTAAAAAGTTAAATAATATAACCGTAATTATACTAGGCTTAGCCATTGGTATTATTACATGTATTAAAGTTTTCAAATAAGAAGCTCCATCCATATAAGCTGCTTCTTCATATGCTTTTGAAATTGATTTTAAATAGGTAGTTAAAAGATATATAGTAAATGGTAGTGCCGTAGATGCATATATAATACTTACAACAATCCTACTATCTAGAAACACTGAAATATTTGCTGCTATTGAAAATATTTCTCTTACCACTTTTTCTCCATCTAACACTAAGAGAAATATTGGAACAACAATATAATTAACATTTATAAATAATCCTAATGAAAATAATCCATTTAAAAATTTATTTGATTTAAATTCAAATCTTGCAAGTACATAAGCTGCTGGTACTGCAACTATTAAAAGTATCACTAAAGAAAGTCCTGTTATTATTAGTGAGTTTAAAAAATATTCTCCCATATGAGCTTCTGTAAATGCTTTTACAAAATTCTCAAAATATAATCCTTCTGGAAGTGCCCATGGATTACCATAAAACTCTGATTTATGCTTAAATGCTGACATTATAGCCCATCCAATAGGAATTAATATACTAAGTGCAAAAATAGTTAAACAAAAATATATAAAAAACTTATATAATTTTTCTGCTGACATTGCTTTTATTTTCTTCATACCCCTCTACTCCTTTTAGAATTCTATAACATCACGTTTAGTAGCTTTATTTATTATGAATGATAATATAAATGAGAAAACAAATATTGTAACTCCAATTGCCATTCCATATCCATAAGATGAATTAGTATAAGCTTGTCCATACATATAACTTAAAAGAACTTCCGATGATCCATCAGGTCCTCCGCCTGTCATTACCTTTACAAACAAGAAACTTAAATTCATGGTACTTATAATGAAGAAGGTTAATGTTGTTCTTACAACATTCCAAACAAGTGGTAATGTTATTTGGAAGAATTGCTTTATTTTCGAAGCTCCTTCAAGATCAGCCGCTTCATAAAGACTTTCTGGAATACTACACATACTTGCCATATACATAACCATGTAATATCCAATAGCTTGCCATATCATTGCAATTGCTATACACCAAATAACAACTTTCTGATCTCCAAGCCACATCCTTTTTAAAGAGTCCAGCCCAATAAGTCCTAACGTTTCATTTATTATTCCTCTTTGTGGATCTAATATCGCTGCAAATATAGCTGAAATTACAACTACTGATAAAATGTTTGGTAAATAAAATACTATTCTAAAGAAATTTTTAAACTTAATATCTTCTCTTGATAATATTGCTGCTGATAAAATAGCTAATACCATAGTTACAACTGTAACTACAACTAATAACAATAATGTATTCTGAAAAGACTTTAAGAATCTTTCATCTTTTATCAATATCTTGAAATTATCTAATCCAACAAATTGCTTATTATTAGATAACCCTCCCCATTTAAACAGAGACATCCAAAAAACATTAATAGTTGGAATAACCATAAATAATACAAACAATATAACCGCTGGTAACACTGATGCACAAACAAAAAACTTTTTTGACATAATCTTGTCCTTCACAAATTTCACCCCTTCAAAATAATTCCCCTTTTGTAATTATTATACATTTGTGTAATCTTTTACACAATACGAATGTTGCTTCTTTTTATAACTATGTTGTTGCCCAAAACAATATAATTATATCCCTTTTAATGGTAT
This sequence comes from uncultured Clostridium sp., assembly GCF_947072515.1. Classification (GTDB taxonomy): domain Bacteria; phylum Bacillota; class Clostridia; order Clostridiales; family Clostridiaceae; genus Clostridium. Next base: position 25,163 of record NZ_CAMTIG010000008.1, on the reverse strand, counting down.
AATTAGATAAATTAAACAATATTTTGTTAGTTAAGAGGTGATATTTTATGGGAAGCAAGCGATATTCAATGAAAGAAAATTCTATTATCAATATGAATTACGAACTACTTTATATAAGCAAATCTAAATGCGACAGTGACTGGCATAGTACTGCACACTTTCATCCTTTCACAGAAATATTTTATATAACTGAGGGTAAAGGTAGCTTTCAACTAGATGATGAATGGGTAAACGTCTCTACTGGAGATTTAATAATTATAAATCCTAATTGTCTTCATACAGAAAAATCAACTATTTCTAATAACCCTTTAGAATATGTTGTTCTTGGTATAGATAATATTTCTTTAAACGATTTAGATTCTAAACCACGTAATATTGATTCGCAAAATACTAGTAGACTGTTTAAAGTCCTTAATTATAAGAATGATGAATGTGTTGATAGATTCTTGAATTCTTTAATTAAAGAACTTGATGAGAAGGAAGCTCATTATGAAATTTCCTGTAAAAGTTTACTTACACTTTTTATTGTCTATATTTTAAGAAGTGCTAAAAATGATTTAAAGATTACAAAGGATTCTAAACTACTAAATTTAGAATGTATGAAAATAAAAAATTATTTAGATTCTAATTATACGCAAAATATAACTTTAGATTTTTTAGCTGAACTTTCTTACTTAAATAAATTTCATCTTGTCCATACTTTCACTAAACAAATTGGAACATCTCCAATTAACTATCTGATAAACAAAAGAATTGAAGAGTCTAAAAGCCTTTTAACAACAACTAACTTTTCTATACGTGATATTTCAAGTATAGTAGGCTTTTCAAACTCTTCTTACTTTAGCCATATGTTTAAAAAAATAACTGGTTCTTCCCCAAAAGAGTATAAAACCAAAGCCCTTTCTAAAGCAAAATAAGGAGTTACTTTCGTAACTCCTTATTTTTATATCTTGTAACTTTTTTAATTAGTTATATCCCTTTTACAAAATACTACTAATGAAATAGCTATTAATATTACACTTATAATCAATAATTCAATTGCTCCTAAATTGCTTTTAAACAGCACCTGAGCGTCTATTCCGTTTATTGCAGGAACTGCTGGTAAGTTTATATATGGTATAGGTGAGCTTATTACCCAAAAACATTTTTTTGTTAGTAACACTAATGTTGCTGGGAAAGATCCTATAAATAAAATTATACTTATCGCAACTGCTGCTGCCGAACTTCTTGCAACTGTTGATAAACAGAATGATACACATATAGTAAATATTATTGTTATGCTATTAAAGAATAAGTGCCCACATAAACTAATTAAGTAACTCTCTTCAACTACATTTCCATTTACCACTTTAAGTACCGGTTCTAACATATCTTTAAATCCAAATATCACTCCACTACTTATCATTGATATAATCATTGATATAATCAAAATTATATAACTTATTATAAGCAATGCTAATAATTTTGAAATTAATATTTTCCATCTTTTGATTGGTCTTATTAACAATAATCTTATAGTTCCTTTTGAGAATTCATTTGATACGGTTCCCCCAGCTATAACAGCTCCAAAAACTGCAATGATTATTACAAATATAGCCACCCCTGCATCTATTGAATATCTTGTTCCTGTTGCAGAATTTATTGGTGGAACATTATGATTTAAACTGTACCAATTTATCTTTACAGTATTCTCTGCCTTTTCCTTGTTATGATTAAATACTTTTTCATAGTTCTCATAACTTATTCCATCATTTACTGTACTTAAGTATTCTCCCTTTGTCATAATCTTTTCATTTACGATTCTAGTATTACTTTGTATTTCAAGTAAGGCGATACTTTTCCAGTTATTAAATGTATAAGGAATCTTGTTATCATATCTATATTGCTCTACTTTTACATCATTTTTTAAATTTATAATTTGTGCATTTATTCCTTTTATTTGATTTTGAATTAAAACAACATTACCATCTTTTTTCTCTTCCTTATTTAAAGCATCTAAGGTTTTATTTAAATCAGTTATCTCTTTATTTTTACTCTTAATATCATCTTTTAAATATCCTAGATAATCGTCATTTTGTATTCTTGTTTTAATTTCATTATTGCTTTTATTTATTTCACTTATCTTTCCATCGATTTCGCCTTTATTTGTTCCTAAGACAGTTTGTATATCTTTTTCATTTACTCCCTTTGGAATCTCCCCAAGAATTATAGCTTCATTTACACCTTGTTGTATTAATTTTAATGAATCCATTTCTATAAGTCCTGTTAAATACTTATTTCCTTCTTCTTCTTTCCATCCCGTTGGATTTGCCTTAACTTCTAACAATAAATTTTGAACTTCTAACTGAGATTTTAAAAATGATTTTTGAATTTTCCCTAAATCTGTTTTATCATTTACTGCTTTTAATTGGTCTTGTAATTGTCCAATATTAAATCCATAAGAAATTTCATATACAGCATTAATATTTCTAGTCATTTTTCTAACTAATATGGGATAACCAATTCCAACTAAAAATATTATTACTGTTATTATTATTAAGCTTTTCTTTTTATATTTTTTCAAAATTTCGTTTAATGTTAAACTATATACTTGCTTTATCATACTGTCCTCCTTATCTTAACTGCTTTGAGCCAGTTATTTCTATAAATTCATCCTCTAAAGATTTAGAATAAATAGATATTTCATATACCTCAATATCCTTAAGAACAAGAAGTTTATTTATCTTTCCTATTTCTTCTCTTGTGCTTTGAACTGTAATCTTTTCTGTAATTTCTTTCACTTCTTTATTAGTCTCTTTTTCTATTATATTTTTTGCTAATTTATTATTTGAAGTTTCTAATACATAACTTTTCACAGCTGCTTCTTTGCTAGCTTTTATTCCATTCATAGTTTTAATATCTTTTAAAATACCTGAATCTATTATGCAAAATCTATCACACATAAGTTCCATTTCACTTAATAAATGGCTTGATACTAATACGGATGTTCCTGTAGCTGTTAAGCTTTTAAGCGTTTCTCTAAGTTCCTTTATCCCTACTGGATCTAATCCATTTGTAGGTTCATCTAAAATTATAAGCTTTGGTTTATGAATCAATGCTTGAGCAAGTCCTAACCTCTGTCTCATTCCTAGTGAATATCCCTTTACCTTATCATTTATTCTATTTTCAAGTTTTACTAAAGATACAACTTCACTTATTCTATTTTTATCTAAGCTTCCTTGCATCCTTCCATATAACTTTAAGTTGTCTAATCCTGATAAGTATCCATACATCTCTGGATTTTCAATGATTCCACCTACATTGCTTAAAGCTTCTTCAAAGTTATTTTTTATACTTATTCCATTAATAAATATTTCCCCACTAGTTATGGAAATAAGTCCCGTTATCATTTTTATAGTAGTAGTTTTTCCTGCTCCATTTGGTCCTAAAAAACCAAAAATTTCACCTTCTTCAATAGTGAAACTTAAATCTTTCACAATTTCTTTTTTACCTATAACTTTATTTACATTTTTAAGTTCCAATACTTTATTCATCTATTCACTTCCTTTTTAATAATTTGCAGAAAATATCCCCAATAGAAGTGCTCCCCATGTTGTCGCACGATTCCATCCTGATTCATTCCAATTACTTATAACAATCACTGCTATAAGTGCTATTAATACTATTATTGCCTTAACTTTTTTTCTTTTATTTTTCATAAATCACCTGTTTATTTGTATGTTCCTTTAAGAATTTTATTTTTTATAAGCAGATGAATACCGGCAGTTACGCCTCCATTTATACCTGCTAATAAAATACTAAATTTCATTTTAAATATGTATGTTTCTATAAATGTTATTACAAAAAATATTACAAAAAACAACACTTCTAATGCTATTTTCATTTTCATGAAATTTTCCTCCTTGATATTTCTACATTCACTAGCATAATACCATTTTTTTACTTTGATTATCAAACTAGTTCTTTTACAAAACCTTTTATCTCTCCTAACTTTTTAAACTTATCTCTTACTCTGAAGTTAGTTAAATAAAAAAACAGTTAGTTTAAAAAGCCTTTAACTAACTGTTCCACATATTTTTAAGTTTATTTAAATTAAATTATTCTCAATTGCAAAGTTTCTTAATTCATCTCTAAATTTTGGATGTGCTATTTTAATTAAACTTTCCACTCTTTCTCTTACGCTTTTTCCTGTTAAATTAGCAACCCCATATTCAGTTACAATATAATCTACATCATTTCTTGAAAATGAAACTACTGATCCCTGTTTATGATATGGGCAAATAGTAGAAACTGTATCATTTTTCGCTGTAGATTTCAAAGCTATTATAGATTTTCCATCTTCTGATAAAAAGGCTCCTGTTCCAGTATCACTTTGTCCACCTGTTCCACTGTATTGACTAAGTCCAAAACTTTCTGATGCACATTGCCCTGATAAATCAACTGCTAAAGCTGTATTTATAGATATCATCTTTTTATTCTTTGCTATTATAGTTTGATCATTTACATATGAGCATTTTTTCATTTCTATAGAAGGATTATCATCTAAAAATTCATATAACTTTTTTGAACCTAATGCAAAAGTTCCTACAAGTTTATTTTTATGAATAGTTTTTTCACTATTAGTTATTACTCCTTCATAAAATAATTCTGCCATACCATCTGTAATCATTTCTGTGTGAATCCCCAAATTTTTCTTTCCTTTTAACGACATTGCAACAGCGTTAGGAATTCCACCTATTCCAAGTTGAAGTGTTGACTCATCTTCCACTAAATCAGCTATATATTGTCCTATTATTTTTTCCTTATCTGAAGGTTCTTTATTAGACAATTCTGGTATAGGATAGTCAGTTTCAATTAAGTAATCGACTTCATTTACATGAACTTGTGTATCTCCATGAACTCTTGGCAAATTAGGATTTACTTCTAATATTACTATATCTGCATTTTCTAAATTTTCTCTTTCATGTACAAGAGATAATGATAAAGAAAAATATCCATGCTTATCCATTGGAGAAACTGCTCCAATAAATATATTAGGCTTTCTATATTTTAATCTTTTAGTTGCTGTAAATTTTAAATGAGTTGGAATATATGAGCATAATCCATTTTTTTGAGCTACCCTGCTATATCCACCCATAAATAAAGATTCATTAAAAAAGTGTCCCTTCATGCTTTTATCAGTATTATATTTATATTCATTTAAACTAAGAATAGTTATAACCGTAACATTTTCAACTCTATCCTTTATTTTATGAAGTTCCCCTAAAAATTTTTGTGGTTCACAAGGTCCTAAAGAACAAACAATTTCATCATCTGTTTTTACCAATTCAAGTGCCTCTTCTACTGATATTAATTTTTTATGATAAGAATCTAAATATTTCATACGATTACCTCCTTAAGTTATACTTTATAAAATATATTTACTTTCATTCCCCTAATTAAACTAGACTTTTTTAGTATAGTTTTTATAAGGAAAGATGGAAAAGAAATTCGCAATAATTTTATATTTTGTATCACTCTTCTTTTCCATCATTTTAATTTATCTTTAAATCACTATCTCTACTCGTTTAATGATTCAACTATTCCATCAATTAATAAATCTAATTCTCCTGAAGTTATATCATTTAATGAAGATAGTACTGATACTTGTTCATTAAGTACTGTCATTTCCTTCATTTCATCAAGTAACTCTATCATTTTTGAACCTGCTTGTGGAGACCAAGAACCATTTTCTACAACTGCCACTGTTCTTTTTTGAAGATTTAAAGCCTTCATATCCATCAAGAAATTATGCATAACTGGGAAAATTCCAAGGTTATAAGTTACTGATGCTAATACAAGATGACTTAATCTAAAGCTTTCAGAAATTAATTCTGATACATGAGTTTTTGAAACATCATATACCCAAACGTTTTTCACACCTTTTTCAACTAATCTTGTTGCTATAATATTAGCTGTATTTTCTGTATTTCCATACATTGATGCATACGCAACCATTACGCCCTTTTCCTCTGGTTCATATCTGCTCCATTTATCATATTTATCTAATAAATATCCAAAATCATTTCTCCAAACTGGTCCATGAAGTGGACAGATATATTTTATATCAATAGTTGCAGCTTTTTTTAATAGCTTTTGAACGTGAGGTCCATATTTTCCAACTATATTTGTATAGTATCTTCTAGCGTCATCAATCCAGTCTCTATCAAAATTAACTTCATCGTTAAATAGTTTTCCATCTAATGCTCCAAATGAACCAAATGCATCTGCTGAGAATAATACTCCATTAGTTATATCAAAACTAACCATAGCTTCTGGCCAGTGTACCATTGGTGCTTCTACAAAAGTAATTGTATGCTTACCAAAACATTGAGTATCTCCTTCTTTTACTGTTATAGCATTATCATTTACTGTGAAGTTAAATTGTCTCATTATCATATAAGCTTTTTCAGTACTTATAACTATAACATCTGGATAACGAAGAAGTACTTCTTCAAGTGATGCTCCGTGATCTGGTTCTATATGATTAATAACAAGGTAATCTAGCTTTCTTCCATTTAAAACATATTCTACATTTTCTAAAAATTGACGTCCTATAGACCAATCTACTGTATCAAAAAGAACTGTTTTTTCATCTAATAAAAGATATGCGTTATAAGATACTCCTCTTTGAATAGGATGAATATTTTCAAACAATTCTAATCTTCTATCATTTCCTCCAACCCAATATAAATCCTTAGTAACTTCTCTTACACATTCCATAACTATCTACTCCTTCCCCACTACTGTAAATTTAGTTTTTTCTTCACCACAATATGGGCAAATCCACTCTTCTGGAAGTGACTCAAATGTTGTTCCTGCGCTTATTTCATTTTCTGCATCTCCAACTTCTGGATCATATTCATATCCACAACCATCACATACATAAGTTGTCCATGGAGATGGTGCTTTTTTAACTGTAGGTTTTCTCATTTTTTCCATTGGTGGTGCTGGTTTTTTAGCTTCACCATTATTTAATTCTTTAATTAATAAAGGTAATATTTCATTTAAATCTCCAACGATACCATAATCAGCATTTTTAAATATTGGAGCATTTTTATTTTTATTTATTGCAACTATAGTTGTCGCATCTTTTATTCCTTTTAAATGTTGCCCTGCACCTGATATTCCACATGCAAAGTAAAGATTTCCATTAAACTTTTGACCTGACATTCCTACATATCTATTTAAAGGTACATATTTTAAAGTTTCTGCAACTGGTCTTGATGAACCAATTGATGCTCCTGCCTGAGTTGCAAGTTCTTCAATTAGCTTCATGTTTTCTTTGCTTCCAATACCTTTACCAGCACTAACTACACGGTCTGATAATCCAATAGGCGTATCTAATGGAATACCAATAGTAAAGTCATATCCATCATTTTTTAAAGTTTCTACTAAAGCCTTAACATTTTCCTTAGAAGAACCTTCATTAAAGAATTTTTTCTTTCTATCTCCTGTAATGGGTCCTTTTGCTTTTGACTTAACTGTTTTTGTTTTTGGTGCTTTTCCTAAAATATGTGCTGCAATTACAACTCTTTGAATTTCATTAGTTCCTTCATATATAGTACAAATCTTTGCATCTCTATACGCTCTTTCTACTTCCATTCCTTTTAAGTAACCAGTTCCACCAAAAATTTGTAGTGCATCATTAACTATTTCAAGACAAATATCTGAAGCATATTGTTTTGCCATAGCTGATTCTACTCCATATGGTTCATGATTATCTTTTAACTCTGCTGAACTATAAACTAAAAATCTTGCTGCTCTTAATTTTGTTGCCATATCTGCTATTTTAAATGAATTTATTTGTTGAAATGCAATTGGCATTCCAAATTGTTCTCTTTCTTTTGCATATTCTACTGCATGTTCATAAGCTCCTTGTGCAATTCCTAAAGCTTGTGCTGCAATACCAATTCTTCCACCATCTAAAGTTGCCATTGCAATTTTAAATCCTTGCCCTTCTTTTCCTAGAAGATTTTCCTTTGGCACTTTAACATCATTAAAAATTAATTCTGCTGTAGATGATGATCTTATTCCCATCTTGTCATAATGGTCTCCAAATTCAAAACCTTCATAACCTTTTTCAACTATAAATGCACTTATTCCTCTTGTACCTATTCTAGGTGTTGTAACTGCAAACACTACATAAGTATCTGCCTTTGGTGCATTTGTTATAAATATTTTTCCACCATTTAATATATAATAATCGCCTTTTAATTCTGCTACAGTTTCTGTTCCTCCTGCATCACTTCCTGCATTAGTCTCTGTAAGTCCAAAAGCTCCAAGCTTTTCTCCTTTTGCTAAAGGCACTAAATATTTTTCTTTTTGTTTTTCTGTTCCAAATGCATAAATAGGATAAGAACCTAATGAAGTATGGGCTGATAATATAACACCAGTTCCTCCATCAACTCTTGAAAGTTCTTCTACAGCAATAGCATAGCTTATATTATCAAGCCCTACTCCACCATATTTTTTAGGAAACGGAATTCCCAAAACTCCCATTTCTCCAAGCTTCTTTACAGCTTCTGTTGGGAACTCATTTTGTTGATCTAACATAAAAGCTATAGGCTTTACTTGTTCTTCTGCAAAAGCTCTTATCTTTTGTCTTAATTCCTCTTGCTTGTCATTAATCTTAAATATCATATTAATTCCCTCCTTAAATTTAAACTCCCTTATAAAGTATACTATTTTAGTACACAATAAAATATTCCAAATTTATTTAATTATTATTTGAAAACCTTTTACTATATTGAAATGATATATCATTATAAATTTATTATCAAATTATCAAAATATCATTTTAGTAATTTTATCCATATTTTTTTTTAATATTTTAGCTTTTTAAAATATCCTTTAATACTTCTTTTAATGAAATTTAGATTTAACTTTTATAAGGATAAATTTTCAATGTAAATGTTTAACTAGAAATTAAAAAAAATGAAAGCCTTTAAGACTTTCATTCTTTAACTTTTAATTTATATTAGAATAATCCTGGTATATTCATTCCACCAGTTACTTTTCCCATTTGGCTTGAAGTTTCTTCATCAGCTTTTCTTAATGCTTCATTAACAGCACTTAAAACTAAATCTTCTAACATTTCAACGTCATCTTCATCAACAACTTCTGGCTTTATGTTTATAGCTAAGACTTCTTTTTTACCGTTAGCTTTAACAGTAACAGCACCGCCACCTACTGATGCTTCGAATTCTTTCTCTTCTAAGTCTTTTTGCATTTGCTCCATTTTCTTTTGCATTTGTTGAGCTTGCTTCATTAGGTTGTTCATATTACCCATTCCTGGGAATCCACCTTTTGCCATATATAACTCCTCCTTGTTCATAACAAAATATAATAATATTATATAGTATTTATTTTAACATTACCATTGCTTTATTTTATGCTTCTGCATTTTTTTTGATACTACTCATCTATAATCTCTAAAAATTCTTCGCCGATTACATCCACCAATTTTTCTTCTGGTGTCTGTATTTTTTCTTCTCCAGCATCTACTGTAAACTGTATTCTTACTCTAGATTTTAATATCTCACTAAAAACTTCATTTACTAGTTTATTGTTTTCTGGTTTTTCTAATCTATCCTTATTAAAGGAATATTGACTATCATAATTTATAGTAATAATTCCACCACTACATGCAATTGGTCTTCCAGTACTTACTGATGCATATAGAATCATTAATCTTCTATTTCTAAAGTTTTCTAATATATCTTTCCATGATCTCTTTATATCATCTAAAGTTAAATTACTATTTTCATCAATCGGTGTTGTATCTATAGCTTTTTTTTGCTCAACTGGAGCTTTTTTAACTTCTTTTGTTGTAGTTGTTGCTATCTCATCTGTTCCTTTTGATTGTATAACTCCAATTTTTCCTGATTTTAATGCACTTTCAAGTTTGTTAATTCTAGCTAAAATCACTTCATTTGATGTATCATACTGTATTTTACATACCTTAATAACAGAAAGTTCTAAATAAAGTCTTGCTTGTTTAGTTGCCTTTGCATCACTTTCACATTCTTGAAAAATTCTTATACAACGCATTATTTCTTCTACTCTTATTCTTTCAGCTTGATTCTTTAATAGAGCTATATTTTCAAGAGCCATATCTAAGACTTCTTCTGGATTGTTCGTCACTTTTACCATAAGAAGATTTCTATAATGTGTTATTAAATCTTTTATAAATAAGTAAATATCTTTTCCTGCATAAACAATATGGTCAATTATTTGCATTGATTTTTCTACATCTCGTTCTATACATGCTGCAACAATTTGAAATAAATATTCATTTGTTACAAGTCCTAGCATACTAACTAACTCATTATAGTCTACTTCTCCATTTCCCATAGCTATAGCTTGATCTAGAATACTTAAAGAGTCTCTCATTGCTCCATCAGATACTCTTGCTATAAGCTCTAAACTTTTATCCTCTGCTAAAACACCTTTAGCATCTACTATAGTTCTTAATCTATTTACTATAGTTTCATTTCCTATTCTCTTAAAATCAAATCTTTGACATCTTGAAAGAATTGTTATAGGAAGCTTTTGTGGATCTGTTGTTGCTAGAATAAATATTACGTTCTTTGGAGGTTCTTCTAAAGTCTTTAAAAAAGCATTTACAGCTCCTGTTGAAAGCATATGAACCTCATCCATAATATATATTTTAAACTTTGCTTCTTGTGGCGGATATTTCGCATCATCGATGATATCACGAATTTTATCTACCCCATTATTAGAAGCAGCATCAAGTTCTGTAACATCCATTAATAAGCCTTCATTTATTCTTTTACAATTTTCACATTCATTACAAGGTTCACCATCTTTTAAATTAAGACAATTTAATGCCTTTGCAAAAACTTTTGCTGTAGATGTTTTTCCTGTTCCTCTTGTTCCACAAAAAAGATAAGCATGTGCTATTCTATCATTTAATATTTGGTTTTTTAATGTTGTTGTTATATGTTCTTGACCTATTACATCTTCAAATGTTTTAGGTCTCCATTCTCTATATAAAGCAGTATATGCCAAGGTATCTGCACCACCCTTTTCCTTAAAATTATCTACTTACATTATACTATAAAAGAATTTATGTTCTAGCTTTATTTAAAATCATATCCTTATAGTTTTATTTTAATCTTTAAATTCTCTTGAATATTTTTCCTTTTAAATGGTAAACTGTTAAAATGTTCTTCTTTTTTTAAAATTTAAGCTTTTTATATTTTTTTCTTTCATTTATTGTTGTATAATTTCATTTAATATGCTTAAGGAGTGATTGATTTGAAAAAACTATCAAAATTCCAAAAAAGAAATCTTAAAATCTTTTTTTTAGGAATTATTTTAGCAATAATATCTGTAATTTTTATTTTATTTTCAATGAGTAGTAATTTTTTATTTAACTTTAGCTATCATGGGTTAAAAAATTTAAGTGAAGATATTGCCATTGCCTGTGCAGTATGTTTTGGTATTGCTGTCGCACTTTGGGCTTTAAGACTCATTATTAGATACTTAAATCCTAAAACATTTGATTTTATTTGGGGTAAATTAGATAAAACTAAGCTAAAATTAAAAGATTCTAGTAAACATAATATAATGTCATTTTTAACTAAACCAATAAAACAACTTTTAATTTTTCTTAGCAGACTCATACAAAAGTTCCATATACCTTTAGCAATGATTGGATTCGCCGTTATTTCTATTCATGTATACATATTCCTTCATTTAGGATTCAAATGGAAATTAGGCTATATTCTTGGAGCTTTAGATGGAATTATATTAATAATTCTTATTCTGTCTGGATTACTTAGAATCTTTAATAAAGGCTTAAAAAATCACAAGTATTTAGGGATACTTTTCATAATTGTAATGATTTTACATATATTATTTAACTAAAATTTCTTTATTGTAAAAAACTCTATCAAAGTAAGAACAATTCTTGTTTTGATAGGGTTCTTTTTATTATAAATTTCAAAGTTTTTATTATAAATTTATGATAAAATTAGATTTGAATATTTAGAAAGGGGTGTTACCTTATGAGTCTATATGACAAACAATATCTAAATCTAGTAGAAAATATTTTAGAAAATGGATATTACAATCAAAATAGAACTGGTGTTGCAACATATAAATTGCCTCATCAAATAATGCAATTTAATCTTGAAAAAGAATTCCCAATTCTTACAACTAAATTTGTTGCATTTAAAACTGCTGTAAAAGAACTTCTTTGGATATATAAAGATCAATCAAACAGCGTAAAAAAACTACAAGAACAAAACGTTAATATTTGGAATGAATGGATGATGGAAGATGGAACTATCGGAACATCATATGGTTGGGTTGTAAAAAAATTCGAACAACTAGACCACCTTATTCATGCACTAAAAACTAATCCTCAAGATAGAAGAATGATGATAAACCTTTGGCAAATTCCATATCTTGATACAGGTGCATTACATCCTTGTTGTTTCCTTACAATGTGGGATGTGACAGATGGAAAATTAAACTGCATGTTAGTACAGCGTTAACATTGAGCGCCTTCATAAAGTAATTTATGTCGAATAACCCTGCTAAAAAGGGAAAACCCTAATTAATTTTAGTAAAATACACATACTAATTTTAAAAGGATAATCCTTTGCTAAATTTATTTTAAGTAGGTATTTATATAAAACCATTCTTACTTTAAATAATAAATGCCCAACGACTATCGAAAGCATAATTAATATATTTAAAAGGATATTAATTATAAGCAAGTAGAGTACCCCTCAAGTTATTGGAGGTTGTTTTTACAAGGTAACGGGAAACGCAGGGCTTCCTATTAAAAATATTTTTAGGAAGATGATATAGTCTTATCTATATAGAAATATATAGTAGTTTATCTATATAAGTTTTAGCGAAACTTATATAAAATCATGTCAGGTGACGTACCATTAGGTGTGCCATTTAATACAACACAATATGCAGTACTTATTCATTTAATTGCACAAGTAACAGGTTTAAAACCTGGTTTATTTACTCATGTAATTAATAATGCACATATTTATGAAAATCAAGTTGAAGGAATGAAGATTCAGCTTGAAAGAAGAAATGATGATTTTGATGCTCCAAAGCTTTGGGTTAATCCTGAAATCAAAGATTTCTATGATTTCACTATCGATGATATTAAGCTTGAAAACTATGAACATCATCCATCTATTAAAATGGAGGTTTCCGTTTAATGCTTTCAATTATTGTAGCTAAGGCTTCTAATGATGCTATTGGTCTTAATAATAAACTTCTTTGGCATATATCAGAAGACTTAAAAAGATTCAAAGAAATTACTTCTGGCCACAATATTCTTATGGGCAGAAAAACATTTGAATCATTACCTGGTGTTTTACCAAATAGACATCATTATATATTAACTAGAGACAAAAACTTCACTGTAGATTCTACAAATGTAACTGTTATACATTCACTAGATGAGTGTATTGAAAAGTTCAAGAATTCTGATGAAGAAACTTTTGTTATTGGTGGCGGTGAAATTTATAACTTACTTCAACCTCACTGTTCTAAGATGTATCTAACAGTTGTAAAAAAAGATTTTGAAGCTGATACATTTTTTCCACAGATTGATTACTCAAATTGGGAAACTATCCACATATCCGGTGAATTAGCTGATGAAAAAAGTGGATTAATTTTTGAATTTGTGGATTTAAAATTAAAATAGAAAAATGGTCTTGATAATATTTTTTTATCAAGACCATTTTATTATCTTAATCACCTGCATTATAAGTTTCATCAAGCAATGTTTTATCTAATCCAATCCTTTGTTGTTCCTCAGTAGTTCTAATATTAAATACTCTATCTAAAAGCTTCAAAATTACTAAAGTTAATATTAATGAATATGCTGCGACTAGAGTCGCTCCAAATAATTGTATCAAGAACTGATTTAAGCTTCCGTGTATTCCATTAACCATACTATTTGAAAAAATACCAATTGATAAAGTTCCTAAAACTCCTCCCATTCCATGAGTTCCCCATACATCTAAAACATCATCCCAGCCCATTTTCTTTGCAAATCTAACACATAGAAAACAAAATATTGCTGCTATCCCCCCAATAATCATAGCTGCTGTAGGGGTTACATACCCTGATGCTGGTGTAATTGCCGCAAGACCAGCTATTCCTCCAATAAATAATTCTAATAATGAAAATCTTTTTTTATTTATATAAGAAATGATTGTCCACACTACCATTGCAACTATTGCTGCAACACCTGTATTAGCAAAAGCAATAGATGCCAATCCATTAGCTGCTAAAACTCCTCCCGAATTAAATCCAAACCACCCAAATAATAATAAAGCTGATCCAATTGCTACTAACCCTAAATTAAACGGTGTTTTCCCTGAAATATGCTTCCTTTTACCAAGAACTATTACTGCTGCCAGTCCTGAAAACCCCGCGGTTACATGAATTACTGAACCACCTGCAAAATCAACAAACCCCATTTTTGATAAAAATCCACCTCCCCACACCCAATGGGCTACTGGGAAATAAACTACTATCATCCAAACTATTAAAAATATAATCCATCCACCAATATTCATTCTATTTGCCATTGCCCCAGTCATTAATGGTAGTGTTATAATTGCAAACATTAATTGATATAAAAAGAATAATATAAATGGTATAGTTGCTCCATACTCTGAATTCATACTAAACATAATATTTTTAAATCCAAAATACTCTAACGGATTTCCTATAATTCCATGAATATCTTTCCCAAATACTAAACTGAATCCACCAAATATCCACAAAAGTCCTACCACCCCTATAGCTAAAAATATCTGTAACATTATTGTAAGTGAATTTTTCTTTTCTACTAATCCTCCATAAAAAAATGCAAGTCCTGGTGTCATTATAAATACTAGCAATGTAGAAATTGCCATAAAAGTTTCATTTTCATATACAACTCCATTAAACATAAACTTCATCCTCTCTCGTATTACTATTTATAAATATATTTATTAAAACTTTTGTCATTTGCTACAAAATTTTATTTCACTTGCTCTAAATAAAATAACCTTAGAGAAATCACCATCTTTCTCTAAGCTTATTTAAACATTTTAAAAGGAGTGTCTTTTTCAAGACACTCCTTTTTATATTAATTAGTCATCTATACTATAGCTTTCACCAAGTAATGTTTTGTCTAATCCGATTCTTTGTTGTTCTTCTGTAGTTCTAATTTTGAATACTTTATCTAACACTTTCATTATTATGAATGCTACGACAAATGCGTATGCTGATACTAAAACTACTCCAAATAATTGTATTAGGAATTGATGCATTCCTGCATGTACTCCATTTACTAAACTATTTGCAAATACACCGATTGCTAATGTTCCTAAAACTCCACCCATTCCGTGAGTTCCCCAAACATCTAAAGCATCATCCCATCCCATTTTCTTAGCGAATTTAACGCATAAGAAACAGAATATTGCTGCTGCAGCTCCAATAATCATTGCTGATGTTGGTGTTACATATCCTGATGCTGGTGTAATTGCTGCAAGACCAGCAATAGCTCCAATAAATAACTCAAGGAAAGAGAATTTTCTTCTTTCTATATAAACTATAACAGTCCATACCATCATTGCAACTATTGCCGCAACTCCTGTGTTAGTGAAAGCTATTGATGCTAATCCATTAGCAGCTAAAACTCCACCTGAGTTAAATCCAAACCATCCAAATAGTAATAAAGCTGAACCAATTGCAACTAATCCTAAGTTGAAAGGCCCTTTTCCTGAAATATGTTTTCTTTTTCCAAGAACTAAAATCGCTGCAAGTCCTGAGAATCCCGCTGTCGCATGGATTACAGTTCCCCCTGCAAAGTCCACAAATCCCATCTTAGCTAGGAATCCGCCACCCCAAATCCAGTGTGCTACTGGGAAGTAAACTAATATCATCCATACTACTAAGAATGCAATCCATCCACCGATTGTTATTCTGTTTGCCATTGCACCAGTCATTAATGGTAGTGTAATGATAGCAAACATTAATTGGTATAAGAAGAATAATAAAAATGGAACTGTTGATCCGTATTGTGAATTAACAGCAAATGTTATATTCTTAAATCCAAAATATTGAAGTGGATTACCTATAATTCCGTGAACATCCTTACCAAAAACTAAACTAAATCCTCCAAATATCCATAAAAGTCCTACAACTCCTATAGCTAAAAATACTTGCATCATTATTGTAAGAGAATTTTTCTTTTCTACTAATCCTCCATAAAAAAATGCTAGTCCTGGTGTCATTATAAATACTAATAATGTGGAAATGACCATAAATGTTTCATTTCCGTGTATAACGCCATTAAACATAAAATCTTCCTTTCTTGCGATAATTTCTTATCCTTAATAAAATCTGTATTGCAAGTTAAAGTTTAAGTTTAATTAAATTACATTATAGTTTCTATAAAGTAATTTAATTAATTCATTATTATTTTTTCTTTTATAGCCTCTTACTTTTTCTCATTCCCTCTAATACTTTCTTATAACTAAAGGTATTGAATTTAATATTTTTTCTCTAGAGAAATCATGACAAATAGATATTACTTTTTCTATGTCCTGTGTCAAATTTCCTAATATTCTTAAAACAAAGCCATTTACTTCTAATTTAGATATTCCATAGCTTATATTAAAATCATATTCTTTTAATTTTTCTTCTAAGTTTTCTCTTAGAGAATCAATAAATTTATCATTTACCTTTTTATCTATTATTAATAATGTACCAAAATTCAGATATCCCTCTAAATATCCTACTCCTCGTAAATTAGATTCACTAGGTTCTAATACAAGATTATCTAAAAACATAAGTGTATCATTAACATATAAATTTGTTTTTAACTTTGCCCTATTATATCTGAAATTTTCACCATCTGGAGACCATCCTGCTGTTATTCCATCAGTATAAATAAACGTTGAATCTTCATCCATATAAACATTATTTTCTTGTCTATACTTTGCATCTTTATAAAGAATAATAGGATCATTTATATATTCTAAAACTGAATTTTTCTCTAATTTGATATATGTATTTTGAGTTGTTTCTTCTCCGTTTTCACACTTATAAATTTTAGTAGAAGATTGAGTCAGAAGCATGGCTCTAGTATTCTCCTTTGCTTCTATCTCATAGTGGAATTTTTCACCCTCTACATATCCTCCACCTATTTGAACTAAAAAATATGCTGGAATTTTTTCTTTATCTAAGTAAAGTGTGGAAGAAATCCTCATAGCTCCATCGCATTTTCTTTTTGTTGTTATAGTTTTTTCATTCCTATTCTCAAAAACTATATCTATATATGCATCATAGTTTTCGTATGAATTAATTCCATCTTTTTGCATATCTCTACATTCCTTCTAAAAGACAGTTTGACTTAATCCAATCTATAACAGAATTTAAACCTTCTTGTGTCTTTAGGTTAGTAAACATAAATGTTCCTTCTTTTCTGAAATGTAATGTATCAGCTCTCATAACATCTAAGTTTGCTCCTACATAAGGTGCTAAATCAATTTTATTTATGATAAATAAATCACTTTTGATCATTCCTTGTCCTGCTTTTCTCGGAATTTTTTCACCTTGTGCAACGTCTATTATATACATTGAAAAATCCACTAAATCTGGACTGAAAGTAGCTGCTAAATTGTCTCCACCACTTTCTAAGAAAATAATATCTAAATTATTGAATCTGCTTTTCATTTCTTCAATTGCTGCAAAATTCATTGATGCATCTTCTCTTATTGCCGTATGTGGACATCCACCTGTTTCTACTCCAATTACTCTGTCTTCTGGTAATATAGAATTCGTAACTAAGAATTTAGCATCTTCTTTTGTATAAATATCATTAGTTATAACTGCACATTCATAGTTTTGACCCATCATTCTTGTTATTCTCTCAATTAAGTGTGTTTTTCCACTTCCTACTGGACCTCCAACACCTATTATTACTGGTTTCATAAGTATTTCCTCCTTTTCTATGACATAAATAACCTAAATACTAAGGTCTCATGCTGTATTTGTGAAAGTTCTATCCCTGGAACATTTGCCCCAAACATATCTTCATCTAAAGTTACTATCTTCTCTACAAGGTCTTCAAATTTTTCTGAACAATTTTTCAATAGAATTTGTCCAGATTTTTGACCTAATGGAATAGTTCTTACTGCATTTTGTGATAATGTTGATGCTGTGCTATACATATAAAACTGGATTGCACTTTTCATATCTATTCCTAGTTCAAACATCAACATCCCAAATACTATTGCAGGATGCCCAAACATCTCTTTAGATTTCATTTTTTCTTTATATGTATTCAAGTTTTCTGAATCATATAAATCTAAAAATAGTTCTGCCATTCTTCTTGCGACCATTTTATTTCCGTTTCGTGTTTCAATTGCTATACATTGAACTGTTATCTTCCTGTCTAGTTCTAATATTTTTTCAAAATTATTATCTTCTAAATAAGAATATAATAGTCTGATTGCAAATCCATCACTATAAACAAATTGGCTACTGAAAAAAGACATCATCCAATCCTCAAATGTTTTTGCATCATGTATTCTATCATCTCTAAGATATGTTTCCATTCCATAGGAATGGTTAAATGATCCTATAGGGAAATTAGAATCACATATTTGCATTATCTCTAAAAATTTTTTAGTGTCTATGTGTGAAATCAACATGTCTAAATGCCTCTTTTAACCCTATATTTTCTCTAGAATAATCTATATGTCTTATTTTTAAATCTTCTTCAATTACACGGTCATATTGTATAAACATTTTTCCATCTTCAAATTGAGCTGGGAAATGCTTGTTTCCAATATAATGTGCTATTCTTCCCATTTCAGTTATATCTTTTGGCTTTATTATTAAAACATCTTCTTTAGCAAACTTTACAACAACTACATTGTATCCATCATTAAATACGATATCTCCATCTTTAAGTTTCATTCCATCTGGAACAATTATTCCATAATCATTTCCATGGTCAGACTCTGCCTTAATAATTCTTTTTAGCATTTCTTCATTATTTAGATATATTGTCTCTATGTGACATCCTTCTAATTTAACATCTTTGATATTTCCTAAAATCTTTTCTAGTATCATTTAACTTCCCTCCATTCTTAAAATACTTTTAAGTTTAAAATTATTTATTCTTCTTAGAATAAATAATATCTTTGAGCTAATGGTAACTCTGTAGCTGGTTCACAAGTTATTATTTCTCCATCTACTCTAACTTCATAAGTTTGAGGATCTACATCTAATTGAGGCATTTGATCATTTAAAATCATATCCTTTTTAGTTAAATCTCTTATTCCATGAACTGGTAAGATTATCTTATCTAATCCTAACTTTTCTTTTATTCCGTTGTCATATGCATATTGTGAAACGAAAGTTACACAAGTTTTTCCAATAGCTTTTCCTTTAGCTGCAAACATTTCTCTTGGAAGTTCTGGTTGACAAGTTGGAATTGAAGCATTTGCTTCTCCCATAATTGCATTAACAATCATTCCACCTTTAAGTACCATTTTAGGTTGTACTCCAAAGAATGCTGGTTCATAAATAACTAAATCAGCTAATTTTCCAATTTCTATAGAACCTATATAATCAGACATCCCTTGTGCAATAGCTGGATTGATAGTGTATTTTGCAACATATCTTTTAGCTCTATTGTTATCTGATAATTCAGCATCCCCTTCTAAAGCTCCTCTTTGCATTTTCATTTTACTAGCTATTTGCCAAGTTCTAGTTACAACTTCACCGATTCTTCCCATAGCCATTGTATCTGAACTCATTATGCTGAAAACTCCCATATCATGAAGTATATCTTCAGCTGCTATAGTTTGTTTTCTAATTCTTGAATCAGCAAAAGCTACATCTTCAGGAACTTTTCTATCTAAATGATGACAAACCATTAACATATCTAAATGTTCAGCTATTGTGTTTATTGTATATGGATTTGTTGGGTTTGTTGAAGCTGGTAACACATTTGGATATTGTGCCATTTTCATAATATCTGGAGCATGTCCACCTCCAGCACCTTCTGTATGGAATGTATGTATACATCTTCCGTTTATAGCTTCTATTGTATGTTCAACGAATCCACCTTCATTTAAAGTATCTGTATGGATTGCAACTTGAACATCATATTCATCTGCAGCTTTTAGTGAGTAATCTATTGCTGATTTTGTAGCTCCCCAGTCTTCATGAACTTTTAATCCACAAGCACCAGCTTTTATTTGCTCTGCATTTACTTCTACATTAGCTCCACAACCTTTTCCTAAGAATCCAATATTTATTGGTAATCCTTCTGAAGCCTCTATCATTCTTTCTATATTCCATGGTCCTGGTGTTGATGTAACCGCGTTAGTCCCATCATTTGGTCCTGTACCACCACCTACAACAGTAGTTATTCCGCCTTCTGTCGCAACTCTTACGAAATCTGGACTTATATAATGTACATGAGTATCTATTCCTCCAGCTGTCACTATTAATCCTTCTCCAGCTAAAGCTTCTGTGCTTGCTCCAACTATAAAGTCTACATTATCCATTCCTAATGGATTTCCGCCTTTACCAATTGCAGCTATTTTTCCATCTCTAATTCCGATATCAGCTTTATATATTCCTGTATAATCTAGAATAGTTACTCCTGTAATTATTAAGTCAACAACCTTAGGATTGTTTTCTCTTGTTTCAATAGGATTTAATCCCATCCCATCTCTTAGTGTTTTTCCTCCACCAAATTTACATTCATCACCATAAACAGTTTTATCATCTTCGATTTCAATGAAAATCTCAGTATCTCCAAGTCTTATTCTGTCGCCTTTAGTAGGTCCAAATAATTCTGCATAACGTTGTCTTTCTAATTCAAAACTCATTATTTTCTAACCCCCTCATCTAAGCATCCATCAACCATATTGTTTAGTCCAAATACTTTTCTTACTCCAGCAATATCTATTAAGTTAATTTCTTTTTCATCCCCTGGCTCAAATCTTACAGCTGTCCCTGATGGTATGTCCAATCTTTTTCCGTAAGCTTTTTCTCTATCAAACTCAAGTCCAGAATTTACTTCATAAAAATGAAAGTGAGACCCTACTTGAACAGGTCTATCTGCTATATTTTTAACTTTTACCTTAATTGCTTCTTTTCCTTCGTTACAAACTATAACGCCTTCTTTTACAATTACTTCACCTGGTATCATTAAATTCTCCTCCTTTGTTTTAATATGTTATTGTATTGGATCGTGTACAGTAACTAATTTTGTTCCATCTGGAAATGTAGCTTCAACTTGTACAGTATGAATCATCTCTGGAATTCCTTCCATTACTTGATCTCTAGATAAGATATTTCTTCCTTCATCCATTAAATCCGCTACTGACTTACCTTCTCTAGCGCCTTCCATAATTTCATCTGTTATCATTGCAACAGCTTCTGGATAATTTAATTTAAGACCTTTTTTCATTCTTCTTCTTGCAACTTCTGCTGCAACTACAATCATAAGCTTCTCTTGTTCACGCATTGTAATTCTCAAAAAAAATCGCCTCCTAAATTTCTATTTGATTACAACATTATATTATAAACTGCTACTTTTTTAAATATAGCCCTTAATTATAAATATTATAAATTTTATAATATTTTATAATCTAAGTTCATATTTAACCAAATCGATATTTTATTTACATTCTATACTTTTTTATTTAACTCTAATATCGTTCTTTTAATCACATTAATTTTCTTCATAAATATTCCTTTTTATTTTTATATTTCTCCACCAACTTTCCACGATTAAATTACATTTTATTTTCTTTAAGTTATATTTATTAATAATTACTACATAAATATTCATTGTGATTTATACTACATTTTTGTTTTTTAATCACTTTTTCATGTTCAAGTAAAGTTTTTTCACCTCTTTTTCTTGTTTTTCATCAATATTTCTCTTTCATCTAATTTACTATTTATTAATTTTATACACTAAATATTTTTATTTTTTATTTGTTTGTATTTTAGATACAAAGTACATTTTTACTTTACTTTTCATTATATTAATTTCTTATTAAGATAACGTTTTCAATTAATCATTTATTAATTAATTAGTATTTTTTTATTTTTTATATACTCATCAAACCTTTACGTTAACAGGTTTATATGTGTTTTTATTATTGTTTTTCTTTTAGTCGTATTTTATTAGTATAATCTTCCTGAAAATTATACTTTTTTCTAGAAAATATAAAGGAGATTTCTAATGTTTAAAAGAAAACAAAATTCTGCTAAAGAATTCAATCAAGAATACTTTAACACTATAACTGCTGAGATTCATCGCAATAGTGAAACCTCTAATAAAGACCTGTTTCAAAAATTCAATAGTTCTTCTGAGGGTTTAACTAATTCTCAAGCACAAAAAAATACACACATTTTTGGTGATAATGATACTCATCCCAATAGACAAGATCCTGTAATACTGCAGTTTATAAAGTCTTTTATAAATCCTTTTGTAGCCGTATTATTAATTATCGCTATTATTACTTATTTAACAAATGTGGTTTTTGTTCCAGCATCACAACAAAGTTGGTCTCAAATCTATATTATTATTTTCTTAATTTTACTTGGTGGAACAATTCAATTTACACAAGAATACAGATCTGAAAAAGCTGCAAACGCTTTAAAAAGTTATATTAAAACCACTTGTTTTGTTAAAAGAGATGGGAATTCCTTTAACAAAATAGATATAAAAAATTTAACTTTAGGAGATATCGTTAAATTGCAAACTGGAGATATTATTCCTGCTGATTTAAAAATTTTAGAGTGTAAAGATTTTTTTGTTAGCCAATCTGCTTTAACTGGTGAATCTGCACCCGTTGAAAAATGCATAGTAAACAATTCTAATAGTTCTGAAATAGGTGACTATACAAATATTTGTCTTCTTGGAACTAATGTTGTAAGTGGTACTGCCATTGCATTAGTTATCGGAACTGGTGTAAATACATATTTTGGTGCAATGCAAACTTCTCTTCAAGAGGCTGATCCTGAAACAAGTTTTGATAAAAGTGTTCGAAAAGTTTCAAAAATGCTTTTAAAATTTATGGCTGTAATGGTTCCATTAGTTCTAATTATTGATTGGTATCAAACTAAGAGCTTCTTAGATTCTTTAATGTTCGCAGCATCACTTGCCGTAGGTTTAACTCCAGAAATGTTACCTGCCATTGTATCTGAAAACCTTGCTAAAGGTGCAGTCAAGATGGCAAAGAAAAAAACTGTTGTAAAAAAAATCAGTTCTATTCAAAACTTTGGTTCTCTTGAAATACTTTGTACCGATAAGACTGGTACATTAACAGATGACCATATAAAAGTTGAAGAATGTATTGATATTTCAGGTAATACATCTGATACAGTTCTTAAATATGCCTATATCAATAGTGTAAGTCAAAATGGATTACAAAATGTAATTGATTTTGCAATAATGGATGCTGCTAAAGAAAAGAACTTCCACAACACTATAAAAGAAAATATTCAAAAATTAGATGAATTAGCCTTCGACTTCAGCAGAAGAAGAATGTCGGTTCTTATAAACGAAGATGAGTGCCATACTCTAATAACTAAAGGAGCATTTGAAGAAATGCTACAAGTATCTAAATACGTTGAGTTAAATGGCCAATTATTAGAAATAAATGATAAAATCATTTCTAATCTTAAGAAAAAAGTAGATTACCTTAACTCCGAAGGTATGAGAGTTATTGGTCTTTCAACAAAAAAAGTATCTAAAGATACCTTAACATTAGATGACGAATCTGAAATGACTTTAATCGGGTTCCTAGGTTTCTTAGATCCACCTAAGGAAAGTACTAAAGAAGCTTTAGATGCCCTTGCATACTACGGTGTAGACGTAAAAATATTAACTGGTGATAATGAAATTGTTACTCAAAAAATTTGTAATCAAGTTGGATTTAAAATAACAGGTATTTTACTTGGTTCAGAAATTGAAAAAATGACTGACAATGAACTAAGAAATGTTGCTTTAAAAACTAATATTTTTGCTAAATTAAATCCACTTCAAAAAGCAAGAATTGTAAGAGTATTAAAAAATGCTGATAAAGTTGTTGCTTTTATGGGGGATGGAATAAACGACTCCATAGCTTTAAAAGAATCTGACGTTGGAATCTCTGTAGATTCCGCTGTTGATATCGCTAAGGAAGCTGCTGATATTATCTTACTTGAAAAAGATCTTATGGTTCTTAAAGAAGGTATTATCGAAGGAAGAAAAGTTTTTGCAAATACTACTAAATATTTAAAAATCACTGCAAGTTCAAATTATGGTAACTCAATTAGTGTTCTTATGGCAAGTATTTTCTTACCATTTGTTCCAATGTTACCTCTTGAATTATTAGTTCAAAATTTAGTGTACGACATTACTCAATTGTTTATTCCTTGGGATAATGTAGACCCTGAATTAATAGCTAAGCCAAGAAAATGGGATGCTCGAGAAATAGGAAAAATGATGATTGTCTTTGGACCAACTAACTCATTATTTGATATTCTTACATTCCTTACTATGTGGTTTATATTTAGATGTACAACAAATGCAACAGCACCTTTATTCCAAACTGGTTGGTTTATTGAAGGTGTAGCAAATTCTATTTTTGTTCTATATACTTTAAGAACAGAAAAGATTCCATTTATACAAAGTAATCCATCTTGGATATTTAACCTTTCTATAATTGGTGCTCTTGTAATTGGTTGGGGTCTTCCTTATACTTCTATTGGACACGCTATGGGAATGGTATATATAACACCATGGTATTTATTATACATTTTTGTATTAATGATTATCCTATGTGTATTAGTTCAATTCGTAAAAAAACTTTATATCAAAAGATTCAATGCCCTTTTATAATAAATTTGGAGGTGTCCCTATAATGATATTAACTATCCTTGGATTTGTTGCTGGATTTATTGCTTATTTAGGATTACCAGCATTAATTTTAATAAAAAAAGACTTATAAAAAAAATGTGTGCATAGTATAAGCTATGCACACATTTCAGAGTGTCGACAAAGTCGACACTCTTTCTTTTTTACTATAAAATAGATT
>NZ_CAMTIG010000007.1 GCF_947072515.1 uncultured Clostridium sp. | reverse complement strand
GGAAAGACTATGGTTTTATCAGAAAGAATAAATAATATTTTAAACAGTGGGATAAATGGCTCTGAAATACTTTGTATTACATTTACTAATAAAGCATGTATGGAATTAAAAGAAAGAGTTTTATCAAGAACAGAGAATAAAGGAAAAAATATAGTGGTGAAAACATTTCATAGTTTTTGCCTTTCAATTGTAAAAGAATTTGCAAAGAAAAAATCAGATGTATTTTATGATTTTTTAGTTTTTGATGAAGAGGATACAAAAGAGCTTATAAAAAGATTTAACTTTTATAAAGATAAAGATGGAAATGTCCATCGGATAGATGTTGTGAGACTTCAAAACTGTATTAATTTACTTAAAGAAGTTAGAATTGAAAAAGGATTTTTTACAGGCAATGAAAAAGAGGATTTGAAAAATACATTGACTTGGATAAAGAAAGATAAAAATTTACTTATAAAGTTAGAAGAGAAGACTAAATTTTTTCATGATAGGCAATGGAAGAACGATTTAGAGTTGAAAAATTTATTTTTAAATCATGGTGATGAATATGTAAATATTTACAACACAGTGCTTATTACTAATAGAGGATTAGACTTTAATGATTTATTATCTAAAGCAAAGGAAATTTTTAATGATAAAAATATAGTCCAATTTTATAGAAGCAAATATAAATATATATCTGTAGATGAAATGCAAGATACGGGAATTGTAGAATATGAAATAATAAAAAAGCTTTTTAAAGGAAATAATGTGCTTCTTTGTGGAGATTTTTTTCAAACTATATATAGTTTTAGAGGTTCAAAGCCTGAAGTTATATTAGAAGATTTTAGAAAAACTAATCCTAAAGAAATCTCTTTTGAAGAAAATTATCGCTCTACTGAGATAATAAATAGAGTGAGTACTAGATTTCTTAAAAATAATTTTAAAGAAAAGTTTGAACATCTATATAAGAATGGGTTAAAGTCTTTTTCAAAAGAAGAAGGAGATAAAATAGAAGTTATAGAAAGAGAAACTATAAAAGAAGAAGCTAAAGGAATAGCTTTAAAATGTGTTGGATTAAAAAGAGAAAATAAAAATTTACGAAGCACATGTATTTTAACAAGAAATAATTATATAAATAAAGAATTAAGTGAAGCCATTAGAGGTTTAGATATAAATTTAGATTTTGAATTTGGACTTGTAGATGATTTTAAATTTTTTAGAAGAAGTGAAGTTAAGGATATAATAGCTTTTTTTAAGGTAATAATAAATGAAAATGATACATTGAATTTAGAGCGAATATTAAAGAGGTTAAATACAAATATATCTGAAGAGCTTTTAAAGAGAGTTTCAGATAGTGAGCATAGGAAATTACGAGTAAAATTAAATGATTATTTAAGTGATTATACAGAATTTGGAGAGTACTATACAAATTTAATTAATGGATTAAATAGAGAAGAGATTATAGTTTTTGATGTAGAGAGTACAGGAGTAGATGTTACTGAAGATGAAATAATCCAAATTGCGGCTATAAGACTTGATTCAAATGGAAGAGAAATAGAGAAATTTGAAAGATTTATAAAGCCAACAAAAAGTGTGGGGAAATCTTATTTAGTACATGGATTTACAGATGAAAAACTAAAAGAAATAGGAGAGGAAAAAACTATTGTTTTTGAAGATTTTTTAAAATTTATAGAGGGAAGAATTGTAGTAGGACATAATGTAAATTATGATATAAGTATTTTAAGTAGCGAACTCAGTAGAATGGGAGATAAAAGAATCTTAGTAAAGGGAATTTATGATACTTTAGAAATTTATAGAAGATTTTATTCGAATTTGCCAAATCACAAACTTGAGTATTTAAGTGAAAAATTTAATACTGAAGCTAAACCGAGTCATGATGCATTAGATGATATAAGAGCAACAGGTGAAATTTTAGTTCTGGCCATAAATAATAAGATAAGAGAAAGTTCAAAAGGAAGAGAAAAATTAATTGAAGAAAATTATAAGAAATTCAATAAATTTAGAATGAAATTAAATAAAATAAGAGAAGAAAGCCTGATTCTTAGAAGTTATGAAATGATAGACTACCTATTAGGAAATTTCAATTTTTTTGGACGATACTCAGAAATAGAAAAAACTATAAAAAAAGAAAATATAAACAAGTTAAAAGAAATTTTAAAATATTCTGACAATAAAGACAAATGTCCTAAAGATTCTATAATTGAAACTATAAATATAACCGGACTATCAAATGGAGAACTTGAAGAATTATTATTAGATAGAACAGGAAAAATAAGAATACCTATTTTAACAGTTCATCAAGCTAAAGGATTAGAGTATGACAATGTTTTCATAAGTGGGCTTGTAGAGGGGATTTTCCCTAATAAAAAAGGCAATTTAGATGAAGAAAAAAGATTGTTTTATGTAGCAATGACTAGAGCAAAAAAACGAATAATTCTTACTTATTCCAAAAGGAATTATTGGGGAAAATTAGTTGAAAAAAGTAGTTTTTTCAAACTGATTTAGAAAAGTAAAAATTTAACTAGAGTATTATGAAAAAACAAACAATAAGAAAGAATTATAAACAAATAAGGAACTTTTAAGAAAGGCTATTGAGGAAAAGGAGAAAAGGATATAAAATCAAATTTAAAATATGAAGCTTCATACAATAAAAACAAAACTAAATTTATAAAAAATAAAACTAAATTTAAAAGAAAGTTAGAGTGAGTAAAATATGAATTTTTTTAAAGAGTTTTCTCCTTTTCAAAAAGGATTTTTCTTAGTGTTCCTAATAGCTAACATAATATCTTTTTTCATACCAGTTATGATAGGAACAGGAACTTGGACACAAACTTTTGAGTTTGTAAGCATAGTAGGTATTATATCAACAATATCAGGGATTTTTACAGCTATATATCAAGCTAAAGCAAGTATAAAGTGTTACTTTTGGTGGACACTAAACACTGTTACATATGCAGTTGTTGCATGGGGAAGTCATTTATATGGGCAAGTTATTCAAAATATAATTTTTATATTGCCACTTATAGTGATTGGATTTATAGACTGGAGAAAAAATTTAGATCAAAAACATAGTGGGGAAATAGATATAAAAAGATTTAAGAAAAAACATTGGATAATGACAATTATATTTCTTATAGTTGCATGGTTCTTATATGGATGGTTTTTAAAATCTTTACCACAAATTTTAAGTCATATAGGATTAACATTACAGCCAGATAAAGAATATATTTTAGATTCTTTAACTACTGTATTTACAATATTTGCAGTATTCTTAACATCAAAAAGATATATGGAACAATGGTATTTTTGGATATTATCAAATCTAGGAATCGTACTTTTCATAGAATCTATGATAGTTAGTGGTATTACATCCAATGATTTTGCAGGAGCATTAAATTGGTTACAATATGGTGTTATAGCATTCTATGGATACTACAATTGGAATAAAATGTATAAAAGAAGAATGAAAAACAAGGCATAATAAAAAGCGTAGTCAAATGACTACGCTTTTTTTAATTCACTTAAATTTATTTCTTTACCATCAAAGTTATATGCAGAAATTAACCTTGAATCTTCTTGAGTAGAAACAGTAGCTTTCATTCTATTTACTCCCGGTTTTAGTTTTTGAACATAAATTATTTTATCTGGAGTTATAGAAATGTTTAATATATCTACAGGGTTAAAAGATATAAGTACTTTACCATTGGGTTCAACAACATCATATCTAGTTTGTGAGTGACAAAGGAAAAGTCCATTTTCAAATTTTATATTATTGTATCCGTTTATTGTGATGATTCCTTTATCTTCCTCATAAAGATATAAACTATTTGGGAATTTAGAATCACCGACATTTTTATAAGATCCAAAATAACCAGCAGGTGTAATAGTTCCTTTTGATAAAGGTTGTAAATAAGATTTAACATCTGTAGTTTTTTTTGTGCCTAAATTATATAAAAAATCTTTATTTTCTGTATTTTCGTAAAAAACTGTCTCATTAGAAATAGTCTGAACTATCCCAGGAACAGTAGCAATAACTTTCCCAGTGGAATTTAAAATATCAGACGAGTTATTTAAATATCCAACATAGTAATTACCATTTTGAAATGACTCAATAGCATAAGCATTTCCAGGGATAATATTATATTTAGGATTTATAAAATAATTTCCATTCTTATCAATCAATCCATAGACTCCATTTTTTTGAATCATTGCATAGTTTCCAGTAAACGGATAAGCTGATTTGTATTGAAAAGGAACAATAGTACTTCCTCTACTATCAATATATCCATATAGAGAGACACCATTAATGGATTTGCAAGCTAAAAATGGAGCATTAGATGCATTTTTTTGAATAGATGTATAAGAGAAATCTGTAACCATGTTTTTCTTTTGAATATTATATAAAGCATATAAATTATCATTATTAGAAACAGCAAATACATTATTATTTACACCGTAGATATTAGTATATTGTATTGGTAAAGCTACAGAACCATTAAAGTCTAATAATCCATAAAGTCCTTTACGATTAGTTACAACAATACCATTATCTTGTATACTTACTGAAGCATAATCCTTAGATGAAACGAGTATTTTACCATCTATATTTGCAATAGATTCATTACTTAAAGGGTTTAAAACTAAAAAATTATTTTTTATTGTAAGCGAATTATAGTTAGTAGGAATTATAATTTTATTTTCAAAATTAATAACTCCAATTAAGCCACTAGCTGAATTTGTTACCTTTAAAAGTTTATCTTGCAGACTAAGTACAGAAACTTGTTGAAAGCTTCCAGGAACATGATCTAAGACAGCACCTTCACTGTTTAAAATATCAGTTGTACCGCTTTGGGTAATTCCAATAAAAAAGTATTTTCCGTTTTCCTCTTTAGAAAGTAAAGTTTTATATTTTGCAGCAACAATAACTTTTCTATTAACATCTACAACGCCATAAAGCCCATTTTCTTTATTTTGAAAAACTAAGGGTGTTAGGAATGTGATTTTAACTTCATGTTTTTTTGGAGCACCAATTGCAACAATTGCTACACAGATTAAGATAGCAACAATGGGCAATAAAAACTCCTTATAATTTATTTTTTTCAGGTTTAATTTCATAAATATCCTCCCATATTATTTTCAACACTTAAAATTATAAAGGGTAAATAAATAGGAAATGTGAAGAAAGAACAACAAAAATATAAAAAAAGTGTGAACTATGTTATGAAATTAATAATTAAGAAGGATGTGATCTAAATTTAAGACTTCTTAAGGATAAAACTTAAAGAATTTAGATTATAATATTAAGAAAAGGAAGGAGAAGATAAAAAATGAATGATGAGATGGAAAAAGATTTTAATAGTTATGGACATGGAGCAAAAGTTCCTGTAGATATAGATAAAGAAATTAAAAATTTAGAGGAATATTTAGGTGTTGATACAGAGCAGAGTAGGAAGCCTACATATTTTGCATTTGCAGGATTATTTGTTATATTAGCAGGATTAATTTTTAATTTTTTTATAGTTATAGGAATAGTATTAGAAGTAATTGCACTGGCATTTGCAATAAAAAAGGGGTATTTAATAGCTTATAAGTGGAATAGAAGTATTGTTATGTATATAAAAGGGGGTTTTGGAGAAAGTTTAGATTATTTAGAGAGACTTCCTAAAGAGGAAAAAGAAAGTGAGTCATATAAAAAAATGAGGGCACTTTTAAAAAAAGAGGGATTTTAAAAAAGAGTTAATTTAATATATAAAAAGGATTGCGTATGCAATCCTTTTTTTAGTGAAACATTCTAGTTTTTAATGGTCTGAAAATTCTATTTCTGTAAGTTCAGACGAGTTAGAACTGTTGAGATTTTTAGTCGTATTTATTTCGTTAATTATAATAGGTAATGATAGCGTAAATGTAGAACCTATGCCAGGACTACTTTGAAGTGTTATATCACCTTCGTGTTGGAGTGCAATAGATTTGCATAAAGATAGTCCTATTCCACTTCCTTCGCTTTTATTTAGTGAATCCGAAGCTTGAACAAATCTATTGAAAATACTTTTTTGATTATCCTTAGAAATACCAACACCGGTATCTTTAAAGCTTATAGATAGTGTAGAGGGAGATACTTTATCCACAAATACATAAATATTTCCTCCAGGCGGAGTAAATTTTAAAGCATTTGAAAGAAGATTTAAAGTAACACGTTCAATTTTATCTTTATCAAAAAGTGTATAAAGTTCTTCATGTGAAGTATCGAAAATAAGAGAAATATTTTTCTTTTCTGCGTAAGCTACTGTTGAAAGGCAAGTGTCTTCAATAATTTCTACGATATTATAATTTTTTTTATCTAAAAGAAAATAGCCAGCATCAATACGAGTTGTATCGATAATATTATTAATAAGTTTTAATAGTCTATAAGAGTTTTTCTTTAAATAATTAAACTTTTCAATACTATTTTCAGTATTTAAGGAAACTTCACCATTTTTTATATAGACTTCAAAAAGGCTTATTGTGCTTATAATAATATTTAAAGGGGTTCTAAGTTCATGTGAAATATTAGCTATGAAATTTGTTTTTAAAGAATCAATTTTTATTTGTTCGTTATATAGATTCTTAACAATTATATTCTTTATTATGAGATAGAAAACAAAAATTAAAATAAAAATTAGAAGGGTTTTAAAAGTATTTAATTTTTGCTCGTTTGCAAAAGATGTATTCCCTTTAAATGAATAGGTTTCCATTGAATACGGATTATTAGCTATTATTTTATAAGTATCTAAATCTTCATTAATAAGAAAATCAGATGTAATTTGTTTTGGAGATACAGTATTATCAGATATATTATTTTCAGAAAGAATGGCTTTTGCAATATTATTGCCAGTTTGTAAACCACTATAGTTAAAAGCTCCGATATTAAATCTAGTAGCAAAATCTGAAAATCCTCCATAAATTGGATTATCAGTAAATCGAGCAATTTTTTCAACAGAGCCAAAAGGTGTTATTTTAGTTTGTATCTCATTAGTTATTTCAAAAAGTGAAGAAAAAACTACAGTTAATGAATTTTTTTGATTAAAGCTATTAGTTAATTTAGACCACTCATCAGAATAAATTAAATTATAAGAGAGGTGAGAATATTTTTTCATGTAATTATCTATATAAGGATAGAAATCAGAAGATAAAAAATTCTTATCAATTAAAAAATTTATAGTATGAACTTTATGTAAATCTAGAATAAGATTCATCTTTTTTTCAAAATCAAAATTTATAGAATGAAAATTATAATACTCAGGGAATGAGTGCTTGTTAGGCAGATTTACGTCAAATATATGAATATTAAAATTATCTAAATAACCTGTTGGATAGTTTTGCAAAAGTTCATATGAATCGCATCCAAGTGAGATAATTGAAATAACATTATTTTTTTCTGCAATGTGTTTGATATTCTGTATTTCAAATTCATCCTCTGGACTATTAACTACATATCTTAAAATTTTTATGTTATTCTTTGAAAGTTCAGATTCTAATCCTTCAAATAGCTTAGCAGAAAACTCTGAGGAAAATGTAGGGTTTAAAACCAATACAAATTCTTCCTCTTGAGCAGAAACTGACTTTCCAGGAAATAAAAAAATAAATAATAATATTAAACTAAATCTCATAAAATTTTTCATAAAGTACACCTCGACAAATAAAAGTAAAATTTACCTATATTTTACAATAAAAAAGGGGGAAATGGAAGAGAAAAATATTAAATTTTGTAGAAAGAGAAAATTAGAATATAATAAGAGTAAGTAAAATAAAGAAAGTGTTCAACTTTGAAAGGAAAAAGTATGAGTAAAATATTAGTATTAGCAGAAAAGCCTTCAGTAGGAAGGGATATAGCAAGGGTCTTAAAATGTACAAATAATAAGGGAGCCTTTATAGAGGGAAGTAAATATATAGTAACTTGGGCAATGGGACATTTAGTAGGACTTCAAGATCCAGAAGGATATGGAGATAAATATAAAACATGGAGTATGGAAACACTTCCGATGCTACCTAAAAATATGAAGACTACAGTTTTAAAAAAGACAGGAAAGCAGTTTGCAACTGTTAAGAAACTCCTTAATAGAGAGGACGTATCAGAAGTTGTAATAGCAACTGATGCAGGAAGAGAGGGGGAATTAGTTGCAAGATGGGCAATTCTTAAAGCAGGATGCAAAAAACCTCTTAAAAGATTATGGATTTCATCACAAACAAATAAAGCGATTTTAGATGGATTTAAAAATTTAAAACCAGGAAGCCAATATGAAAATCTTTTTAGAGCAGCTGAATGTAGAGCAGAAGCAGATTGGCTTGTAGGGCTTAATGTAACTAGAGGACTAACTTGTAAATATAATGCACAATTATCAGCAGGAAGAGTTCAATCACCAACTTTAAGTCTTATAGCGAATAGAGAAGAAGAAATAAAGAATTTCAAACCAAAAGAATATCATACTATAAATGTAAAATCTGATAAATGTAATTTTACTTGGGTTAATAAAGATAATAACGGTAGAATTTTTGATTTAGAGTTCAGTAAAAAAGTTGAGGCTAAACTTAAAGGGGCAGATATTAATATAGTTAATGTTAATAGCAAAGATAAAAAAGCGTATCCTAAAGCTCTTTATGATTTAACAGAACTTCAAAGAGATTGTAATAGAATGTTTGGATTCTCAGCAAAGCAAACTTTAAATGTAATGCAAAGATTATATGAGAATTATAAAGTTTTAACATATCCAAGAACAGATTCAAGATATATAACTACTGATGTAGTAGGAACACTTAAAGATAGAGTAAAAGCAGTAGCTTTTGGAGAATATAGAGGCGTTTGTGAAAATCTTTTAAGAAGTGATATTAGAGGAAATAAAAGTTTTGTAGATAATTCTAAAGTTTCTGATCACCATGCTATAATTCCAACAGAAGAAAGAGGGAACTTAGCTCTTCTAAGCTCAGATGAAAGAAGAGTTTATGATTTAGTAGTAAAAAGATTCCTAAGTCACCTTATGACAGCTTATACTTATGTAGAGACTACATTAGAAGGTGAAGCAAATGGTGAAAGAGTAATTGCAAAAGGAAAAGTAGAAAAAGAAAAAGGTTGGAAGAGACTTTATGATAGAGTAGATGATGATGATTCAGGAGAAGACATAAAGGATCAAACTTTACCAGTAATAAATAAGGGAGAAAAGTTAAAAATTAAATCAGTGGATGTTAAAAAGAATCATACAACACCTCCAGCAAGATTTAATGAAGCAACACTTCTTTCAGCAATGGAAAATCCACAAAAATACATTAATGTAGATAAAGCATCTGCAAAAACATTAAATGAAACAGGTGGACTTGGAACAGTTGCAACGAGAGCAGATATTATAGAAAAACTATTTAATTCTTTTGTTATAGAGAAGAAAGGAAAAGATATCTATCCAACATCAAAAGGAAAACAACTTATAGAGCTTGTACCTAAGGATTTAAAATCACCTCTTTTAACAGCTGAGTGGGAAAGAAGACTTGATGCAATAAGCAAAGGAAAAGAAAGTGCAGATAAGTTTTTAAAAGAAATAAGAAATTACACAGTAGCACTTATAGAAGATGTTAAACAAGGAGAAACTAAGTTTAGACACGATAATATAACAGGAAAGAAATGCCCTGAATGTGGTAAGTACATGCTTCAAGTTAAAGGTAAACAAGGAGAAATGTATGTATGCCAAGATAGAAATTGTGGGCATAGAGAAAACATTGCAAGAATAACAAATGCAAGATGTCCTGAATGTAAGAAAAAACTAGAACTTAGAGGATCAGGAGATGGAAAAATATTTGTATGTCCTGGAGCAAACTGTAACTTTAGAGAAAAAGAATCAGTATTTAAAAAGAGATTTGATAAAAAAGGAAAAGTAGATAAAAGAGAAACAAATAAAATAATGCAAAAAATGAAAAAAGAGGCAGCAGAAGATATTAATAATCCATTTGCAGCATTATTAAAAGATTTTAAATAGAAATAACCCCTTCATATTAGAGTATGGAGGGGTTGTTTTTGTAATTAATTTCAAAAAAGTACCTAATTATACAAAATATACTATATTATGTAGTATATAATATGGTATAATTGGAATGTATTGAGAGGTGGTTTTATGAAAGGAAATAAAAAAATGTACACAATTATGGGGTGTGCAGCATTAGGACTTATAGTTTTAGGCGGATTTGTTCTTAAAATAGGAACTGATAAGTCAGAACAGGTAATTACTGAATATACAGAGCTAGTAAATGATAGAGAGTATGAGAAAATGTATAATTTAATCAGTAGTGAAAGTAAAAATAGTATAAGTAAAGAAGATTTTGTAGCAAGAAATAAGAATATATATGAAGGTATGAATGCAGAAAATATTAATGTAAAAGTTTTAGGAAAATTTAAGGAAGATAAAAATATCATAAATTATGATATGACTATGAATACAATGGCAGGGGAAGTGAAATTCTCTAACTCTGCAAAAGTAAAAAAAGAGAATAAAGAATATAAGATAGTATGGGATAGTGAATTGATTTTACCAGAACTTACAGATGATTCTAAAATTAGAGTAAATAGTGATAAATCTAAAAGAGGAAGTATTTTAGATAGGAATGGCGAAGTTCTAGCTAGTGATGATTTTGTGTCTGAAGTTGGAATTGTTCCTGGGAAGTTAGGTGAAAATAAAGAGAAAAAGATTAAACAAATTGCAGAGATACTAGAGACTACAGTTGAGGGGATAAATAATAAATTAGGTGCAAGTTATGTGAGAGATGATATGTTTATTCCTATAAAATCAATACCAAAGGATGATGATAGAGGGGCTAAATTATTAACAATATCCGGAGTTATGATTGATAATAAAAAGGCAAGAGTATATCCATATGGAAAAGAAGCAGCGCATTTAACAGGATATGTTCAAAATATAAATGCTGAAGAATTAGAAACTGGAAAAGATAAAGGATATACAGGAACATCAGTAATAGGTAAAGCAGGAATAGAATTACTGTATGAAGATACTCTTAGAGGCATTGATGGTGTCGAAATATATATAGTAGATGGTGGCGGAAATAGAACTTCTACTGTAGCAACAAAAGATATTAAAAATGGAGAAGATTTAAAATTAACAGTTGATAAAAGTGTTCAGATAGATTTATATAATGAATTTAAAGATGATAAAGGAGCATCAATAGCGATGAATCATCAAACAGGTGAATTATTAGCCCTTGTAAGTATTCCAGGATATGATCCAAATGATTTTGTACTTGGAATGAATGAGAAGAAGTGGAATGCTTTAAATGAAGATGCTAATAAGCCTTTATATAATAGATTTCAAAGTGTTGTTGCACCAGGTTCTGTATTTAAGCCTATAACTGCAGCAATTGGATTAGATGAGGGGAAAATAAAGCCTGAGGATAATAGAAATATAAGTGGATTGAAATGGCAAAAAGACTCTACTTGGGGAAGCTATTATGTAACGAGAGTAAAAGAGTATGGGACAAACACAAATTTATTAAATGCCATGGTTTATTCAGATAACATATATTTTGCACAAGCTGCTTTAGATATTGGAAAAGATACATTTAGTACAAAGCTGAAAGCATTAGGTTTTGGGGAAAGTCTTCCATTACAATATGAAATGAAGAAATCACAGTATGCAGCAGATGATAAATTTAAAACAGATGTTCAATTGGCTGATACAGGATATGGACAAGGAGAAATGTTAGTAAATCCAGTACATTTAGCAAGTTTATATTCAATGTTTGTTAATGATGGAAGTATGGTGGAACCATATTTAGAATATAAAGATAAAAAAGAAAGAAAATTATGGAAGGAAAATGCTATATCAAAGGAAGCTACAGATGTTGTTTTAAATGATATGATACAAGTAGTGGGAAATCCTAACGGAACAGGAAATGGAGCCAAAATAGAGGGGTTAACTATAGCTGGAAAGACAGGTACAGCTGAAGTTAAACTTACACAAGATGATACAAAGGGAACAGAAATTGGCTGGTTTGTAGGAATGACTACTAATAAGGAAAATATGTTAGTAGTAAGTATGGTAGATGATGTAAAAGATAGAGGCGGAAGTCATTATGTTGTTCCAAAAGTTAAAAAAATACTAGAAAAGACAAAATAAAAAGTTATAAACCGCATTATATTTAAACAATGCGGTTTATATTTATTTTGAATAAGTATTAGAAAAAATATTTCCAAGATTAAAGAAATTTGAAATATTATTAGCTAAGACTTCATATTTACTAAGAAGAACAAGTTTCTTTACAGATGAATCTACTAAAGATTGAATATGACTTGGAGATTCCTCATCTAAAATATTTTGTTTTACAAAGGTATTATTGTTATATAAGTTTGTCATTTGCGTAAATTCATTGGTAGATAAAATACTATTGAACTTACTAATAACACTTTGAATATCATTAAGATTTGATTTGTTTAAGTCTTTAGCCTCTGATGCGATAGTTAAATAAGTTGAGAGTGATTTTTCATTTGCGGCTAAATATACAGTTAAATTATTATATTTTGAAGCAGTAGTTTTATTAGTGGTTTGTATAAATTTAGAATCTTCAATCGATTTGAAAGAGTTAGCTAAACTAGTAAATTGATTTGAAAAAGAAGCAACATCAGAAGAGGTTGGGGTAGTATTACTTCTAACTTCTGAAATTAATGTATTATAGTTATTTATATCTAAATTAAGAGTGTTTAAATCTTTACTATTTAAATAAAAGCAAAAGCTAAAAAAACAACCTATAAGAATAATAAAAATGATAAATAAAGAAATTATTATCTTTATTATTTTATGAGACTTAGGTTTTTGTTCTAAGTTAGATTCCTGTTTAGATTCTTGGTTAGGTTTTAAATAATCTCTTTCGAGAGTTAATGTGTTAGCCATAACATTCCTCCTTAAAATTTATTAATTATTATTTCACATAAATATAGAGAGGGTTTTAATAAAATATTAAATATATATTAGTAGTTAATTTTGAAGAAAGTTTTATTTGGAAATAATGGGGAGGAGATTAGAAATTTGACATAGTAAAAATCAGGTGGTATATATAAATAAAAAGTTAAACAGATGATAAACTTAATACTTTAAGGAGATATTAAAATGGAAGATATAAATAGAAAAGTATGTAAATGCAAGGGTGTAACATATATTGAAATTAAAGATGCAGTATTAAATGGAGCTCATACTGTTAAAGAAGTAAAAGAAAAAACAGATGCAGGAACATGGTGTGGGGAATGTATTCCTCAAATTAAAGAAATTATTAAAGAGACATGTAAAGAAAAATAAATAGGAATTTAAGTTAATAGTAAAATTAGCTTAAATATAGAATAAAAGATTACTAAAATATTTAGTAATCTTTTACTTTTGAAAAAAGAGTGTTAAATTTTTCCTCGTAAATTAAATTTAATGGGTAAACATGATATAATCTAATTTAAAACTTAAGAAAAAAGGAGAAAAAGTATGGAATGGTCACAGATAGTATTTTGGGTAGAGATAATATTATTTCTATTAAACATTTTATTTGCAGGTATAGTGATATTTGTAGAAAGAAAAAATCCTACAGTAACACTTACATGGATATTGGTTTTTGTTGTTTTGCCGTACATTGGATTTATAATTTATTTGTTAGTGGGACAAAACTTTAGTGGAAGAAAATTATTTAAAGAAAAGGCAAAGATAGATGAATATAAGTTAAAAATATTAAAAGAAAAGAAATCTACAGGACTACAAGAGGAATTATTAAATAATAAATATCTAGATCTTATAAAAATGAATTATAATAATTGTGATTCTTTATATGTAACTAAAAATGAAGTTGAAATTTTTGTTACAGGAAAAGATAAATTTGATGCATTGTTGAAAGATTTGAAAAATGCAAAAAAATATATTCATATAGATTATTATATTTTTAGAAAAGATGAAATAGGAACAGAAATAATAGAAGTACTAGAAGAGAAACTAAAAGAGGGAATAGAGGTTAAGTTATTAGTTGATGATTTTGGATCTACTGATTTAACTAAAAAGGGAAGACTAGATAATTATTTAAAACTTGGAGGGGAATTTGCTTCATTTTTCCCAAGAATATTATCTTATATAAATCCACGTGTGAATTATAGAAACCATAGAAAAATGGTTGTTATTGATGGTGAATATGGCTATATAGGTGGCTATAATGTTGGGGATGAGTATTTAGGAAGAGATCCTAAGATTGGAAATTGGAGAGATACGCATATTAAGATAAGAGGAGAAGCAGTTGGACTTATAAACGAAAGATTCATATTAGATTGGTGTTATGCAGCTAAGAAAGAAATAAATAATTTTGAGAAGTTTAAGTATGATGGAGATTTAAGAGAAGGAGACGTTTCTATGCAAATAGTAACAAGTGGACCGGATCATACAGAAGAATATATTAAAAATGCTTATGTAAAGATGATAACATCTGCTAAAAAATCAATTAGAATGACAACACCATATTTTATACCAGATGATGTAATGCTAGAGAGTTTAAAAATTGCAGCTTTATCTGGAATTGATGTTCAAATAATAATTCCAGGAAATCCAGATCGAAAGTTTTTACAATGGGTTGCAAACTCCTATGTAGAAACATTAATTGAAGCTGGGGTAAAGGTATATCATTATAATAATGGTTTTGTTCATGCTAAGGTACTAGCGATAGATTCGGAAGTTGTAAGTATTGGAAGTGCTAATATGGATATAAGAAGTTTTAGATTAGACTTTGAAATTGTTTCTATAATGTATAATTCTGAAATGGCAAAATCAGCGGAAAAACAATTTGAAGATGATTTAGAATATTCAACAGAATTAATAAAAGAGGAATTTAGAAAAAGAGGTCGTAGAATTAAAATATTGGAATCTATAACAAGATTATTATCACCAGTTCTTTAGAAATTTAAAATAAATGTAACTATATTGTTGTAGAATTAAAAAGAAAATTACCGTATACTTACAGTAGATTGAAAATTAGCCATTAAGACTAGAAAAGAGGCGGAACAAATGAAAAAAAAGGTTTTATCAATTATAATAGCAGCAATAGTAGTAATAGCCGTTGTAGCAGGTGGATGTTATATGTATATGAGTAAGAATGCTATTAAAAATGATATGGCACAAGCAAATGAATTAACGACACAAGGAAATTATACAGCTGCATTAAATGAATATGGAGTAGTATTAAATAAAGATTCAAATAATACAGAAGCAAAGAATATGGAAAATATAATTAATGGATATTTAACAGCTAAAAATGAATATGATTTAGGAGAATATAATGCTGCCATGACAGCAATAAATGGAATAAAGGATTATACTGGACATAGCAATTTAACTGATAATATCAATAGTTTAAAAACAGAAATAACAAAGCAAATGAATATAGGAACAAATAAAGCTAAAGAAGATACAACAAATACAACTGAGAATGCTAGTAATATTCCTGCAAATGCAACTACAAGAAATACTACAGCGACAGCTAATTCAGGAGCGCCTAAAAAAGCAGTAACTGACAATACTTCTGTAAATGCAAATACAGTAAATAAAACACAAACAACGACTGCAACAAATAAGGAAGAGGCACAGAATTCAGCGAATACAGTAGCGGAACCAAATACACAGAATACTCAAACTGGAAATAACAGTACTTCTAATGCAACTAATAAGTCTAAAAGTTCAACTACAAGTACAAACTCATTGGCAGGTACAAAACAAGAATACTTAGATCAATTAAATGCAACAAAAGAAAAGTTGAATAATTATATATCTGGACAATCACAAACTGCAATGAATGCGCAATCTTATGAGATTTATAATATATGGAACAATAAATTAAATGAGATTTGGGGTACATTAGAGCAAAAATTACCAGCAAATAAAATGAGCGAATTAAGAACTAGTGAGAATCAATGGATAAAAGATAAAGAGGCAAAAGAAGCAGCTATCAAAGCTCAATATCAAGGTGGTAGTGTTATGCCATTAGAAGTTAATATGGAGCTAGCAAGCTTAACAGAACAGAGATGCTACTATTTAGTAAATAATTATATGTAATAAAGAAATTATTTTTAGTAATTCTTTTATAGTGAAAACAAAGAACTTTTTCAAATTAGAAAAAGTTCTTTTTTTATCTTACAAGATTGAAAGGTAAATGTAATGCAAATAAATATGTAAAGAGGAAATAGGCTTATATAATAAAAGAGTAGAAAAAATCAATGTACATAAAACGTAGGGGGGAAATATATGAAGAAAGTAGTAATGATAGTAGTAATTATTTTAGCAGTTGTAATTGGAGGAGGACTAGTTATTAGGGATACTATTTTTCCAATAAAGGATCAAAAGACAATAGAAAAGTACTCAAAAGAATATGGAGTAAAACCAGAATTAGTTGCAGCTATAATAGATTTTGAGACAGATTTTAAAGCAGAACCATATATGCAAAATACACAAAATGGATTAATGAAGTTAACTCCAGAAACAGGAGAAAATTTAGCAAAAGAAATAGGAATAAAGAACTATAAAATAGAAGATGTAGCAAATGATGATATAAATATAGAATTAGGAACATATTATTTATCAAAGCATGGGGGAAACAGTATAAAGGAAATGGTAGGAAATTGGGCTATAAGAAATGGAGAAGGGGATAAAACAGATAAGTTTAATCCAAAAGAATATGCAGAACAATACTATACAAAAAAAATAGAGGATAGATCAAAAATATATAAAGTATTATATTTTATGTTTTAATACGTATAATAAAAATATATAGAATTTAGGAAGCAATATGAAATTTTCATATTGCTTTTTAAATTATTATAGAAAAGTATAAAAATATTTATTATATGTTATAATAAAAAGGTTAATTTTATACAAAAGAAAAAGAGGTTAGTTATGGAAGTTTGGAAAAGAAATTTATTCGTTTGTTGGTTTGGAGCATTTGTCACAGCTATTGGGCTTAGTGAGATAGCTCCATTTTTACCTATATTTATTAAAGAATTAGGAGTACACACTAGAGGGCAAATAGATACATACTCAGGAATTTGTTTTGGAATTACATATTTAGTAGCAGGAATATTCTCACCTTTGTGGGCTAAAATGTCAGATAGACATGGGAGAAAGCCTATATTATTAAGAGCATGCTTAGGAATGGGAATTGTAATTTTTCTTACAGGATTTTGTACAAATATTTATGAACTTTTAGCACTTAGAATCATACAAGGAGCTGTTACAGGTTATACAACTGCATGTGTTACTCTTATTGCAACACAAACTAGTAAGAAACATGTAGGTTGGGCATTAGGTATTTTATCTACAGCAACTGTATCAGGATCCTTAATAGGTCCTTTAATAGGTGGATATTTAGCGGATATGATAGGAATAAGAAATGTATTTTTTATAATTGGAGGTCTTTTATTTGTAGTATTTATAGCTACTATATTATTTGTAAAAGAAAAATTTGAAGTTATAAAAACTAATGAATTAAATATTAAAGAGTTTTGGAAACTTATTCCTGATAAAACATTAATTCTATCATTATTTATAACAGGGTTTTTATTGAGAGTATCATTATTCTCTATTGAACCAATGATGACTGAATATGTTACGGCATTAGCAGGGAATATAAAAGATTTAGCATTTATATCAGGATTTGTTTTTTCAGTAACGGGGCTTGGAAGTATAATAGCATCACCGATTTTAGGTAGAATGTCGGATAAAATTGGAACTAAAAAAATCATATTAGTTGCAGTGATAGCATCAGCAATTATCTATATTCCACAAGCTTTTGTAAAAAATACTTGGGAGTTAGCAGCATTAAGATTAATTTTAGGGTTTGCGACAGCAGGTATTGCACCAGGAATAAATGCGATGATAAAAAGAGCTACAAGACCAGAGTTAACAGCTAGAACTTTGGGATTTAATATGTCATTTCAGTATGTTGGAATGTTTATAGGATCTTTTGTAGGGGGACAAATTGCAGCTATGTTTGGGATTAGATATATATTCTTTATAACAGCAGGGCTATTATTATTGAATGCAGGAATAATTTATATGAATATATATAAGAAATCAATAAATATTTAAGTAGAATTTTAATTGTTTAAGGAAAGAGAGAGTTGTTAAATACTCTCTCTTTTAAGTTTATATA
The DNA here is from genome assembly GCF_947072515.1 of uncultured Clostridium sp. Taxonomy (GTDB): domain Bacteria; phylum Bacillota; class Clostridia; order Clostridiales; family Clostridiaceae; genus Clostridium. Next base: position 84,632 of record NZ_CAMTIG010000007.1, on the reverse strand, counting down.
ATGCGAAAATTAAAAAAGTTCTTTTATTTAATAATAAAAAGATGATATTTGTGACTTAAATGTAACATTAATTAGATAAAATTTTGATATAACTAAATGGGAGGAGGACTTTCAAACTTGATTAAAAAATCAAAAGGTATAGGAGTTGTTATATTGATTTTAGTAATAATAGTATTTTTAATAGTATACATAACATTTATTGAAAGAAAGCTAATAGTAGCTAAGGAATATAAAATTGAAATTAATAATAGAGATGAAAATAAAATTAAAATAGTACAATTTACAGATACACAACTGGGTAAATATTATTCTATTAAAGACTTTAAAAAAGCAGTAAATAAAATTAATAACTTAAATCCTGATATAGTAATATTTACAGGCGATTTAATAGATAATTTTTCAAAATATGAAGATAGGGAGAAAATTTCGGAAATTTTAGAAGGAATACGAGCTAACATTGGTAAATATGCAGTTTATGGTAATCATGATTATGGTGGTGGTGCAATTAGAAACTATAAAACCATAATGGAGAATGGTGGATTTATTCTATTGAGAAATAGTACTGAAAAAATTGAATACAAGGAAAAAGTGATAAATATTTTTGGATGCGATGATGCACTGTTTGGAAAATATGATGTGGAAGAAACGATGAGAGGGATTGAGGAAAATAACATAAATATTTTAGCTGTTCATGAACCAGATATAAGTGAAAAATTTAAAGAGTATCCTATTGATTTAATTTTAAGTGGACATAGTCATGGAGGACAGATATATTTACCTATTATAGGACCTCTTAAAAAGAATGTATTATCAAAAAAATATAATAGGGGAATGTATAATTTAGAAGGTAAAAAAAATACGAAACTATATGTTAATACTGGGCTTGGAAATACTAAAATACCATTTAGATTTTTAACTATACCAGAAGTGTCAGCATTCAATATAAGTTATTAATATCCAATATTTAAATATATTAACTATAAGTTATTAATTATGAAAAGAAATTTGTGGTAAAATTTTAATATGAAATCCTTTAAATAAAATAAAAGATATTATTATATGGAAAGAAGGCTAGATAAAATGAAGGACTTTTTTATAATTTTTACTTACATTATAAACATTGGAATAATTTTAATTTTAGGAGGATTACTAGTTTTTCTTTATAAAAAAACTAAAGATAAAAAAAATTGGTATATAGGAAGAAGTTTAACATATCTTAGGGCATCACTTATAATAGTTATAGTATTAGATGTAGTTATGATGATATTGGGAATAAACTTTCAGTTCTTAGCAATATTTCCGATAATTATAACTCTTAATGGTTTTATAGATATGATGGGAATAAAGGTTGGACGTAAAGGATTACTTGGAATATTTACAGGGTGTAAATTTGAAGACATAGAAAATATTATACTTAAAAATTATGGTAAAAGCTTATTTATAAGAATAAATTTAATAAATGGAAAATATAAGATGCTTAAAGTAAAGTATAATAAGGAATTAGTAAAAGAATTGAAAATGAAAAAGCTTAAAGTACGAGAAGTTTAGCAGATAAAAAAGTCTCTCTAATTTTTTTAGAGAGACTTTTTTATTTAAGAATTAGGAAAAATCATATTAGGGAAAACTTTTTCCATATAAGAATTGGGATAATGCTTGTCTAAGAACCGTGCAACAGAAGTTTTTGCGGGAATATGTTGCATTCTAGCATCTTCGCGGCGTACTGCTAGAGTAGATAAAAGTATATTAGGGACCATAAAAAGGATAAATATGATAGTTACAATTTTTATGGTTCTATCAGAAAAGAATTTAATAATTTTATTAAATAGGGGATAAACTTCTTTTATGAAAAATACACCTAGAACACCCCAAAAGATACAATATTCAATACTAGTTCTACCACCAATACTAAGGGCAGCCTTACTATAATCCCATGAAATTGTTCCAGTCATTTGTTGCTGAACCCATGAACAAACATATTCGAATATACCACCAAATACAGCACTAATTAAAAAGATTAAAGAGCCTCTTTTATGGGCAATTTTATAAAGTAAAATGGTACAAAGAACACAGCCAATTCCATAAACAGGGATGAAAGGACCATAAAGAAGACCTTGTCTATTTTGAAAGTAACCATTTTTAATGAAACACCAAAGTGTTTCTACAACACATCCTAAAACAGAGCCTATCATGAAAATCCAAATAAGTTTGTAGATATTAATCTCTTTTTTTAAGTCAAACATATAATAACTCCTTTTTTATAAATATATAAAAAGATACCATTATAATAAGTAGTCAAAGTAACTAAAATGTTAAAATTAAGAAAATAATTTGAGATATTTAATAAGAATGTGATATTTTAGAAATAAAACTTTTACTTTTAAAATAATAGGAATATAATAATAAAATAAAAGATTACAGGTATTTAAAAATAGAGGTTAAAAGTTTCCCTAAATTAAATAAGAAATAATTAACATAATAACTATTTATAATAAGATAAGGCGGGGGTGACTTTTATCACTTAGATAGAGTGGTGAAGATAGTATGGAGAACGTATATACAATAGCAGAGTATACATTATGGTACTGTGACGTAAAATTAAAAAAACCAATATGTAATTTAAAACTTCAAAAATATTTATATTATATGCAAGGCGTATCATTTCTATGTTCAGAGGAACCTTTATTTTCAAATGAAATAGAAGCGTGGAAATATGGACCTGTAGTGCCAGAGATATATTATAATTATAATATGCACTTAACAGATGGAATTAAGATGAGTCATGAACCAAAGGAAGACATTAGCGAAAGAGCTTTTGCAATTATAAAAAAGGTTTGTGATAAATTTAATAATATATCAGCTATAGATTTAGTTGAAAGAACTTATAAAGAAGAACCATGGAAAGATTCTTATATGGAAGGTACAAGAGAAGAAATACCTAAAGCTAAAATAAAAGAGTTTTTTAGAAGTCATGGAAAAAGGAAGGAATAAGAATGAATGACCATGCTAAACTAAAGTCTATAGTATATGAAATAAATAGCTTGGACTTAAAAACTATTCAAAATAATTTAGAGCAAGTGGTAAATAGCTTGTTAGAAAAGACAAAAGAGTTATTATATATAAAGTCTAGCGTGATTAGTGAAAATTTAAAAGTATCAGATCAAGATAAGGATGAATTAACAAGTAAATTAAGTTTGCTAGAAGATAAACTTCTAGATGAGCTTTATGATGAAAATGATGGATTTGAGCAAGACAATGTTGTAAGATTATTGAATATTATTGAAAACATAAGAATAACACTTATTGCAGAAGCAAATGTTAAAGCTATTCAAATGAAAATTGATCAATTTAATGAAAAAGAAAGACAGTTTGATGAGAAGATACAAGCTACTGAATCAAATGTAGATAAGACACAAACACAAATAATAACGATATTAAGTATATTTGCAGGGATTATTATAGCTTTTTTTGGAGGTATGAACCTTTTAGCAGGGGCAATACAAAATTTCAATAAAGCAAATAAATTTATGTCATATGTTTTGGTTATAATAATTGGAATGATAATGTTCAATGTTATCTATATGTTGTTATATACAATTTCAAAGATAATAAAAGCTCCGATTACAGTGGGAAATGATGAGTATGGAAAGGATGAGAAAAATAATGTACTAAGGATGATAATAAGATATCCATTAGTTATTTATTTTAATATAGCATCTGTTTGGGCAATATTCGCAATTTCTACTTTATACGTAATAGTTAAAGCACATTCTAGATTAATTACATATGTAGGTGGAATAGATGTATTTTATCCAGGGTATTTTATTTTAACAATAGTAATCTTAATAATATTTTTTATTTTGTTAGGTAAGATATCAGCTAAAGGAGCGAAAAAGGATACATACATAGGACATTCAAAAGATAGAGTGAATATAAGAGAATTAGATAGAGATTTAAGTGAAAAAAAATATAATTTAGATGATATTGAGTTTTAAAGTGAAATGGAGATTGGTAAGACAATCTCCATTTTTTAGATATTATAAAAATGGACAAAATAAAGTTAAAAAATATATAATTTAAAATATAAGAAAAGAAAGGTGTGTTAAAAATGGATTGGTATTGTTTAGCGTTTAATAGTGGGGAAGTTTCTTCAAATATTGGAGCAAACTATGTATATGAGAGGATTTGTGAAGGTGATTTTGCTCTAGTTGGAGATATAGATATTATAGAAGACTTATATGAGGAACTTAGAAAAGAAAAGGTAAATATGGAGATAAATAAAGGCCCAGGGTTTATTGTAATTGGCTGTAACTTATTAGATGCAGAATTTGTGAATGAAAGAGTAAAAGAGCTTTGTAAGAAACATAAGTTATCTTTTTTTGAGCCACAAAATATGGAGTATCAATTTTAAAAATATGGAGTGAAAATATGAGTAAAGGGTTTAAAAATATAAAAATTAAAGTAATAGCAACTTATAAAGAAATGGAAGTTGAATTTGAGAATCTACATTATGAAAATGTAGATATAGATGTAGAGTTTATAAAAGATATGGATGAAGTTGAAAAGATAGTTATTGAATCTAAAGATGAGGTAGATATTTTTTTAAGTAGAGGAGCAGTAAAAAAGGTAATTGAGAAAATAAGTGATATTCCAGTAGTGAGAATTCCTACAACTAATTTTGATTTAATAAAAGCTATTAGTGAAGGGCGAAAAAATAAGAAAGATAAGGTTGGATTTCTTTCCTATATAGAAGATAACTATAGTATAAAAGAAATTGAAGAGATATTAAATATAAAAATAATAGATTTTAAATATGCAAATATAGAAGAGCAAGAAGAAAAAATAAAGGCAATGGTTAAATTAGGAGTAGATATAGTTATTGGAGGTGGATTAACACCTGTTAAAGCTGAAAAAATAGGGGTAGATAGTATACTTTTAAAATCAGGTTATGAGTCAATTATGACATCTATAAAAAATGCTATAAAAATTGTTGATATAAGAAAAAAAGAAAGAGAAAAGAGAGCAAGATTAAATGCAATATTAGATTCAATAAATCAAGGGCTTATAGTGACTGATGAAAATAGAAAAATAAGTTTATACAATCCAACTGCAGAAAAGATAGTTAGAAAACCGAGAGAAAAAGTGCTAAATAAAAATATAGAATCTATAATTCCTGATATGGAGGAAAGAGAAAGTAAAAATATTGAAATGGATGAAATCACTAAATTGCAGAGTATAAATAATGAGATTATAGCAATAACTACAACACCCATAGTATTAGATGGAAATGAAATAGGGCGAGTAAGTACTTTTGAGAAAAGTTCTAAAATACAAAAAATTGAAAAGAGAATAAGAGAAAATTTATATAAAAAAGGACTGATATCTAAATATAATTTTAGTGATATAAAAACAGAGAATAAAGAAATGATTAAAATAAAAGAAATAGCAAGGATTTATGCAAAAACTGATGAAACAATTTTAATAAATGGCGAATCAGGAACAGGAAAAGAGCTATTTGCTCAAAGTATTCATAATGAAAGTTATAGAAGAAAAAATTCATTTGTTGCAGTAAATTGTGCTTCGATTTCAGAAACCCTTCTTGAAAGTGAATTATTTGGATATGAAGGAGGATCTTTTACAGGTGCAAGAAAAGAAGGAAAGATAGGTCTTTTTGAATTAGCACATAGAGGTACTATATTCTTAGATGAAATTGGAGAAATATCAAAACATTTACAATCAAGTCTTTTACGGGTTATACAGGAGAAAGAGATAAGGAGGGTAGGAGGAGATGATGTAATTCCAATTGATATTAGAATTATATGTGCTACAAATAAAAATTTAGAAGAAGAAGTTTCAAAAGGAAACTTTAGAGAGGATTTGTATTATAGATTAAATGTATTATATATAAATATATTGCCTCTTAGAAAGAGGAAAGAAGATATGTTTTTGATTGTAAAAAATATTCTAAAAAGTTATGAGAAAAAAAATGTTACAGAAGAAAATGTTTTAAATATATTAGAAAAGTTACCTAAAAACTATGAATGGAAAGGTAATATAAGAGAGTTTGAAAGTTTTGTTAGAAGGGCATATTTAATAGATAAATTACCTATAGAATACAAAAAAGATATGGAAGAAAAAATGAAAGAAAAGAAACAGTTAATAGAGCTAAAAGTAGATATATCAAAAGGACTAAAAGAAACAACTAAACATATGGAAAAAGAGATAATTAATCATCTTATTGAAAGTAATTATTCAATGGAAGAGATTTTGACAATATTGAAAATAAGTAGAGCAAGCTTTATGAGAAAAAAACAAAGTCTCAAAAATAATACGTAAGTCTTAAAAAAGATACTAAAATAAAAATGATTTGATACAAAAATGGCTTGATTCAATAGTTTTAAATAAAGACTGAAATGGCATGAAAAATGCTTGAATATTATAAAGAATAGATAAGATAAAGAATAGAGGGAGAAAGATGAAAAAATATATAATATTAATTTTAGTAACATCGTTTATATTTAGTACTATGGAGATTGCAATTAAATGTACAAATGGAGCATTTAATCCAATTCAATTAAATTTTATAAGATTTTTGATTGGTGGAATAATTTTATTACCACTTGCAATTAAAAATATGAAGAAGAAAGGAAGACGTTTAGTAAAGGAAGACTTAGGATATTTTTTAATAACAGGATTTGTTTGTATAATTATAAGTATGACATTTTTTACAGGTGGAGTAATACTAAAAGGTTCTAATCCAGCAACAGTAGCAGTTATATTTAGCTGTAATCCTCTTTTTACAATTGCATTTGCAAGTATTATTTTTAAAGAAAAAATAACAAAAGGGATTATAGGTGGACTTATAATATGTTTTATTGGAGTAGTTTTTATAATGAATCCATTTGATATAAATAGAACAGAATTCCCAAGTATGATGATGGCTTTAATATCAGCTTTTACATTTGCCTTATATAGTATTATGAGTAAATTTACTATAGTAAAAAGAAAGCTAGATGGATTAACAGTCACAGCATATACATTTTTAGTTGGAAGTGCTGAATTATTAATAATAATTGGGATCTCTAATATAAAGGTTGTTTCAAACTTTTTTAAAGAACATGGTCTTTCAACATTTAGTTCAATACCAATTTTTCATGGATTAGCTATGAATAATTTGCTTTTAGTACTATATATATCAATATTTGTTTCAGGAATAGCATTTGCCATGATGTTTATAGTTATGGAAAAGACAAGTGCTACAATGGCATCTTTAATATTTTTTATAAAACCTGTATTATCACCTATTCTTGCATTAATATTAATAGGTGACACATCTATATTAAAAGCACATAATTATTTAGGCATAATATTGATGGCTATAGGCTCAGTAGTTATATTTTTAATTCAAATGAAATTAAATAAAAAGCCTGAATTGAATTTAGAGTAGAAAATTAGATATAATAATATATAAACAAAAGTAAAGGGAGTAATTAAAAATGGAAAAGACAGCAGAATATTTTGTAAAGTCATTAGATATGACAAAACATCCAGAGGGTGGGTTTTATAAAGAATGTTTTACATCAGAAGAAAATATAACATCTAAAGATTTAAAAACTAAGTTTGAGGGAGAAAGAATACTTTGGACAAGTATATACTTTCTTTTAAGGGATGGAGAGGTTTCAAATTTCCATAGATTAAAATCTGATGAAATGTGGTATTATCATGCAGGTAATTCGCTAACAATATATATGATAAGCCCAAGTGGAGAGTTTATAACTAAAGAGTTAGGATTGAATATAGAAAAAGGTGAAGCACCACAAGTTTTAGTACCTAAAAATTATATTTTTGGATCAGCAATGAACAAAGAAGGTTTTTCTTTAGTTGGATGTATGGTTTCACCAGGGTTTGATTTTAAAGATTTTGAATTGTTTAAGAGAAAAGAACTTTTAGAAAAATATCCTGAAAAAAAGAAATTATAGAGAAGTTAACTATAGAATAAAAATAATCTAAGAAGATACATGAAATAAAATGTATCTTCTTTTTATTTTATCTTAATTTCTAAATTTAGATTGACCTTCCCAAAATTTATTTGCATCATTTTCAAGTTTTTCTAAACGTTTATAATAATCAGGAAATTCATTTAAATGGGCAAGTGCAATTTTACCAGTAAGTAAAGGATTATTATTAGTAACATTAGTTTTTTTATTTACTTTTCCATGTTCTAACTCTACATTCATTCCTTTAGTAAAATCTAATAAATTAAATTTTACTTTAGCAAAGTCTATTTTAAGTTTAATTGCGATTTTTAAAGCTTCTGATTCAGAAAAAACTTTTGATTCCCTAGTAGTATTTTTATATTTAAATTTTTTTAATATGTTTAACTTCATAACATACTCCTTAAATTTTTTCTTAATAAATATACTATGCAAAACTTTTAAAAGGTTGAAAAGAAGATAGGAGAAAAAGCATAAATAAAGTGAAATAAGAATAGTATTGTAAAGGAGTATTTAGATAAGGGGAAGGTGTAGGTGAAAGAATTAAGTAGCTATAGAAAAGAATTTACAGTTGAGAAAATTGGATATGTATATATATTAAAATTAATAGAAAAAAGAGTAAATATAGATATAGAAAATGATGAAAATAGAATGAAAGAAATAAAGAAAAATTATTTTAAGATACAAGATACAGAATTTCTATATGGAATAAAAAAAGAAATGAAATTGAAATCATATAAAAAAAATAAAGAAATGATAAAATTAAAAGAAGCATGGTTAAAGGACTGGGGAAATGAAGTTTACATTGGAGAAATAGAAGGATTTAGAGAAATGGAAATTATAAAAATTAGAAATATGTATTGGGAAAAATGTAAAGATGAAAAAATGTTCTTAATTTTGCAAGAAGTATTATTAAGTCCAATTTACTATAAATTTAATAATTGCAGATATTATAACTTGAAGGAAAATACACTGAAAAAAAGTGCTGAAATTTTAAGCAGATATTTAAATTTAGAAGAAGAAACAGGGATGAGCATTTTAAATAGAACAAAGAAAATGATTAGAGAAGCAAGTGGAAAAGTTAAGGGGAAAATTAAAAAAAATTTAGTTAGACCAGAAGAGGAATTAAAGAATATATCAGTAGAATTTAAAATTGATAGAATAAGAAATGAAAAACTATTATTACTTATGGTGAAATCACTTAATTATATTAAATATTTAAAGAAAGTTGAGAACTTAGATAAAGTAGATATTTTAAAAGAAAAGTTTTGGGAGTTTAAAAAAGATTATGAGAGAGAGGTTTTATTTGAAAAGATAGAATGGAATAAAGAAAAGCAGGAAATAATAAATTTTAGTTATAATAAAATGATAGAGATTTAAATAATGAAATTCTATAATTTGACATAAATATTTTTTGAATTTATAATTAGTTTAAAATGAATGCCTCTAGAATCTACAATATATTGAATTCTAGAGGTATTATTTTTAAAGGTGTCTAGAAAGGAGGAGAAGAAATGTTAGTTATACTATCACCGGCTAAGAAACTTTTGAATAGAGAATATCCGAAAGATTTAAAGTTTACGAGTACTAGATTTGATAATAAATCAATTGTTATAAATAATGTATTAAAAGAATTAAATCCAAACGAAGTATGTTCTTTAATGAAAATTTCAGAAAAGCTTAGAGATGAAGTATTTAGTTATATACATAAATTCAATACAGTTGATAAAGAAGAATTATTTCCATGTATTTTTTATTTTAATGGCGAAGCTTTTAAAGGGCTTAATATTGAAGGATACTCAAAAAAAGAATTAGAATATGCAAATAATCATTTGAGAGTATTATCAGGACTGTATGGTGTTTTAAGGCCCTTAGATAAAATAAATAAATATAGACTAGAAATGGGAACTAAACTAAAAATTAAGAATGCTAATAATTTATATGAGTTTTGGGAAGATGATATAAAAGAGACTTTAATTGAAGATATAAAAAAAACAGAATCAGATATTTTAGTGAATTTAGCATCAGAAGAATACTCAAAAGCAGCAAAAGTGAATGAGTTTAAAGAAATAAAAGTAATAACACCTATATTTAAAGAATATAAAAATGGGGTTTATAAAGTCGTTACAGTTCATGCTAAAAGAGCTAGAGGAATTATGGCGAGTTTTATAATTAAAAATAAAATAAAGACAATAGAAGAAATTAAAAAAATTGATCTAGAAGGCTATGTCTATAGAGAAGACATGAGCACTTCTAAAGAATTAGTATTTACACTAGGATAGTTTGTTTTTGTTTTTTTCTTTTAAAGCAGTATTACGATTATGTATCATTTTTTTTAAGTTAGAATAAAGAAAATATATTGCAACAATGAAAGGAACGGATAAAAATAAAAAAATTAAAAGTTTCATAAGAAAATCTCCTTTACTAAAATATTAATAATATTTTAATATAAAAAATCTTTAAATTAAAGGGGATACTATATAATATATATAAATGTAAGGTAAAATACAGGAGGGGATAAAATGCTTTCGATGGGTTTAGTCTTATTAAACATTATAGTTGTAATAGTTATGATAGTAACGTTTATAAAAGCTTTTGGTACTTTTAGAAAAGTAGGGAAAATAGATAATTATGAAACCGAAGTGAGTAAAGAAATGGAACTTACAAATAAAAGAGGAACTAGATATTTATTAATATCAGTATTATTAGTACCAGTAAGTGTATTTTTAACTCTAGTGATAGTATTTGCGAATATAATGCATTAGAAGTGAATGATAAAAACTTTATTCTAAAACTTAGAATAAAGTTTTTGTTATTTATTGGAAAATGATACTTACTGTGATATGATTAAGTTATAGGTGTGAGGAAGGTGTTGATAGATATGAAAGAGATTTTAGTTCTTGGTGGAACAAGATTTTTTGGAAAAGAATTAGTTAAAGAACTTATAAAAAAAGGCAATAATATTACTATATTAACAAGAGGAAATTTGGAAAATACATTTGAAGGAAATGTGAAACATATAATAGCTGACAGAAGTAATAAAGAAAGTTTAGAAAAGGCTGTAGATGGACTTAAATTTGATATTATTTATGATAATATTTGTTATTCGCCTAATGATGCATTGATAAGTACTGAGGTATTTAAAAATAAGGTAAAGCGATATATAGTTACATCTTCAGCAGCAGTTTACGGAAATATAAAAAAAATAGGACTAAAAGAAAGTGATTTCAATCCTAAAAATTATAAAATATCTTTTGGAAAAAGAGAAGATTTTTCATATGAAGAAGGAAAAAGGTTGATGGAAGCTGTATTTTCAAAATATGCAAGTTTTGAAGTTGTTATGGTAAGATTTCCGATAATCATAGGAGTAAATGATTACACTAATAGATTAAATAAATATATACAAGAAATAAGTGAAAATAAAAAAATATATATAAAAAAAATAGATAGTAAAATAAATTTTATAACAGATGGAGAAGCAGCTATATTCTTAAGATGGCTTATGAAAAAAGAGATAAAGGGTCCGATTAATGCTGCTTGCTATGGGGATGTGTCTCTAGGAGAGATTATTAATATAATAGAAGAAGAGTGTGGGGAACAAGCGATTGTGGACAAGACTATGGATGTGTTGGATACTTCACCGTATACAAAATTTTCAGGGATGACTCTTTCTACAGTATGCATAAGAAGTTTCTTTAATTATAGATTTAAAGATGCACGAAGCGAAATGAGAAGTATAGTCAAGGAAATAATAGAAACAAAGAATAGAAATTGTATAAAGACACCATAAGAATATTTAGAATGAACAATCTATAGAGAAGATTAATTAAAAAGCTTACTTTAGAGCAAGCTTTTTAGGGCGATTTAATCGGAAAAATTAAAAGTTTTAACCAAAAATATTACAAATGCATATCTTATTATTAAAGAACTTAAAGGAGATAAGCCATATGGATATAATAGTATTGGTATTAGTTGCTATAGGAGTATTAACTTGGTCTTTAATAATATTTAAAAGAAAATATGATTTATATAAAAAGAGTGAGAAAGTAAAAGGGAAGATTTTAGAGTTTAGAAAATATGAGGAAGTAATAGTAGAGACATGGGATTATAAAAAAAAAGTTACTATATATAGACCGATTATTGAAATATGTATTGATGGAATAAATAAAACTTTTCATTATGAAGAAGAAATAAGTAAAAAAAAATATGAAAATAGAGATGAAATCGATATCTTGTATAATAAGGAAGGAGACAATATTTATATTGATTCTAAAATAGAGTTTTTTAAGTTTCCAATATTATTACTAATACTTAGTATAGTATTTCTTGGAGTAATAGTGATATTGTACTTATTTAAATATTGATAAATAGGAAATTTACCCAAGGGGTAAGTTTCTTTTTTTATAGATATTTAGATTGGAATAGAAGGTATTATAAATTGCTTAATTTTTCTAGATAAGTATTGACAATGAAGTGCGGTTATATTATAGTTTGATTATCAAAACATTTGATATAAGAAATATTTGATGAACATTGATTTATATCGTAAAAGGGATTATAGTTATATTGCAGAATATAACGTGGAGGATTAGAGATGGATAAAAAAAAGGTGGTTTTAAATGATTTGTTTGTACAAATATTTAACGATATACTTCAAATTGAGGAACAAGCATTAAAACAAGGTGCATTAAATGATTTATCAGTTACAGAAATGCATACATTAGATGCAATAAGAATGTATACAGAAAGAACAATGTCAGAAGTTGCTCAAGATTTGAAAATAACTGTAGGTACTTTAACTACAGCAATTAATAAACTTATTAAAAAAGGATATGTTGAAAGAAAAAGAATTGAAGAGGATAGAAGAGTTGTATTAATTAAGTTAACTAAAAAAGGGAAACTTGCCTATAGAATGCATGAAAAGTTTCATAGTGATATGATAAATGCAACTATAGAAGGATTATCAGAAGAAGAAGAAAATACACTTATTTCATCCTTAGAAAGATTAAATAAATTCTTTAAAGTTGAATATAATTTGAAAGAATAAGGAGAAAATAGATGAATGAAGTTAAGATAAGATCTGTTGGAGCATATTTACCTTCAAAAGTAGTAACAAATGAAGATATGAGCAAATTCGTGGAAACTAATAATGAGTGGATAGTAGATAGAACTGGAATAGAAAGCAGAAGAATATCAGAAGGTGAAGATACTTCAGATATAGCTTATAAAGCAGGAAAAATTGCTTTAGATAGAAGTGGATTTAAAGGTGAAGATTTAGATTTAATCATAGTTGCAACTTTAACACCAGATAACTATACACCGTCAGTTGCATGTATGCTTCAAAAAAAATTAGAAGCTAAAAATGCCACTGCCTTTGATGTTAACGCAGCATGTACAGGATTTATATATGCACTGGAGATTGGAAAGAGCTTGATTCAAGTAGGAAGATACAAAAGAGCACTTATAGTTGGAGCTGAAACATTATCTAAAATAGTTGATTGGTCTGATAGATCAACATGTATACTATTTGGAGATGGAGGCGGAGCTTGTATTTTAGAAAAAACAGAAGAACAAGGAATAATTAATTCTTATAGTATATCTGATGGCGAAAAAGGTGATACTTTAATAGCAGGAGCTAGAGATGTAATAAACCCCTTCGTTGAAAAGATAGAAGAAAAGCATAAATATATAAGTATGAATGGTAGAGAAGTTTTTAAATTTGCTACTAAAGCTATGGTAACATCCGTAGAAAAAGTACTAGAAGGAACAGAATATAAATTAAGTGATATTGATTTAGTTATTCCACACCAAGCAAATTTAAGAATAATAGACTATGCAGCTAAAAAGCTAAATTTACCTAGAGATAGGTTTTATATAAATTTAGAAAAAGTCGGTAACACATCAGCTGGATCAATTCCAATAGCATTAAACGGTGCCTTTGAAGATGGAATATTAAAAGAAGGAATGTTAATTGTATTAGTTGGTTTTGGTGGCGGCTTAACTTGTGGAGCCACATTAATAAAAATGTAAATAATAAAAGAAATATATATTAATTGGAGGAATTTAAAATGATATTTGAAGAAATCAGAGAAGTAGTATGTGAACAATTAGGTGTAGAAGAGAGTGAAGTTAAATTAGAAACAACTTTTGAAGAATTAGGAGCAGATTCATTAGATCTTTTCCAAGTTGTTATTGAAATTGAAGAAAAATACGGAATTCAATTAGAAGATGCAGAAAGCATTAAGTCAGTTAAAGATGCTGTAGATTACGTTGAATCAAAAAAGAACGCTTAATATAAGCTTTTAGAATTATAATAGAAAATCGGGCTTCTTCTTTAAAATAAAGTGGAACCCGATTTAACTATATAAAGAGAAATCTTTTATAGGAAGATGGAGGAATTTTTAATTATGAAAAATAGAATTTGTGAAGTGTTAAATATAGAAAAACCAGTATTACAAGGAGGAATGGCATGGATAGCAGATGCATCTTTAGCAACTGCTGTTAGTGAAGCAGGAGGACTTGGAATTATAACAGGAACAGCGCCAATTGAGTGGATAAGAGATGAAGTAAGAAAAGTTAAAGAAAAAACAGATAAACCATTTGGTGTAAATATAATGCTTATGTCTGAACATGCAGATGAAGTGGCAAAACTTGTATGTGAAGAAAAAGTTCCAGTAGTTACAACAGGTGCAGGAAGTCCAGGTAAGTACATGGAAATGTGGAAAGAACATGGAATAAAAGTTATACCAGTAGTTGCATCAGTAGCATTAGCAAAAAGAATGGAAAGAATGGGAGCAGATGCAGTAGTTGCAGAAGGAACTGAATCAGGTGGACACGTAGGACAATTAACAACTATTACATTAATACCACAAGTTGTAGATGCAATAAATATTCCTGTTATAGCAGCTGGAGGAATTGGAGATGGTAGAGGAGTAGTAGCATCTTTTGCACTTGGAGCAGAAGGAGTTCAAGTTGGAACAAGATTTTTAGTAGCTACTGAATGTACTGTTCATCAAAATTATAAAGATAAAGTTTTAAAAGCTAAAGATATAGATACTGAAGTAACAGGAAGATCAACAGGGCACCCTGTTAGAGTTTTAAAAAATAAATTATCAAGAGAATATACAAAGCTAGAAAAAGAAAATGCACCAAGTGAAAAACTAGAAGAACTTGGACGTGGAGCACTTCCAAGAGCTGCAAAAGATGGTGATATTGTTACAGGATCAGTGATGGCAGGACAAATATCAGGGCTTGTAAATAAAGAAGAGACTTGTAAAGAAATAATAGATGATTTAATGAATGGAGCTAAAAAAGTAATTAAAAGCTTGGAGGATTAATACATGGGGAAAATAGGATTTCTTTTTGCAGGGCAAGGAGCTCAAGCAATTGGAATGGGAGAAGACTTATTTAATAATAGGGAAGAGTGTAGAGAAGTTTTTCTTGAAGGAGAAAAAATTCTAGAAATGGACTTATTAAATAAGATGTTTAATGGTAGTGAAGAAGAACTAACTAAAACTAAAATAGCACAACCGGCTATAGTTTTAACATCAATAGCTGCTGCCAAAGCTTTAGAAAGTGAAGGCATAAAAGCAGATTATTCATGTGGATTAAGTCTTGGAGAGTATTCTGCTTTAATAAATGAGAATATTATATCTTTTGAAGATGGATTAAAGCTTGTTAAAGAACGTGGAAGAATAATGGATTTTTTCGGAGAAAAAACAAAAGGAAAAATGGCCGCAATTTTAAAGCTTAAAGAAGATAAAATAGATGAATTAATCCAAAGATGTAGTGAATATGGTATTGTTCAAGTAGCAAATTATAATTGCCCTGGGCAAACTGTTATAGGAGGAGAAGTAGCTCCTATAGATAAAAGTATAGAGATAGCTAAAGAACTAGGAGGGATGGGAATTCCATTAAAGGTTAGTGGAGCATTCCATACATCATTATTAGATGAAGCTAGTGAAGAGTTTTATAATGAAATAAAGAAAATAAATTTAAATAAAATAGAAAGTAATATTTATTCAAATTTGAAAGGTGAACTTTATGTGGAAGAAGATAATTTACAAGAAATTCTTAAAAAACATATGGTTAAGCCTGTATATTTAGAAAAAATAATAAGAGATATGATATCTAATGGTGTAGATATTTTCATAGAGATAGGACCAGGAAAAACTTTATCTGGATTTGTAAAAAAGATAGATAGAGGAGTAAAAGTTTTTAATGTTCATAATTTAGATAGTTTAAAAACTTGTATAGAAGAAGTGAAAAATTCTAATAATTAAAAATTTTGGAGGACTTTATGTTAAAAGGAAAAAATGCAATAGTAACAGGAGCTACTAGAGGTATTGGTAGAGAGATTGCAAGAAAACTTGCTGCTTTAGGAGCAAATATCTTAATAAACTATAGAAGCAATGATAAAGAAGCAGAAGAGTTAAAAAAAGAATTAGAAAACATGAATGTAAAAGTAGAAGTTTACAAGTGTGATATAAGTGATTTAGAAAAAGTATTAGAAATGATTCAGTATGCAAAGGAAAAATTTGAAAAAATCGATATAATGGTTAATAATGCTGGAATAACAAAAGATACTCTAGTATTAAGAATGAAGGAAGAAGATTTTGACAATGTTATTGATGTTAATTTAAAAGGTGTATTTAATTGTATAAAAGCAATAACACCTATCATGGTAAAACAAAGAAGTGGAAGCATAATTAATATGTCATCTGTAGTAGGTATTACAGGAAATGCAGGTCAAATAAATTATGCAGCATCTAAAGCAGGTGTAATTGGAATGACAAAATCTTTAGCAAAAGAACTTGGTGGTAGAGGAATAAGAGTTAATGCTGTAGCACCAGGATTTATAGAAACAGATATGACTGAAGATTTAAATGAAAAATATAAAGAGGAAATTAAAAAAGCATTACCATTAAAAAGACTTGGAAAAGCTGAAGATGTAGCAAATTTAGTAGCATTTTTAGCAGGTGAAGAGTCATCATATATAACTGGGCAAGTTATAAATGTTGATGGCGGAATGGTAATGTAATTGGAGGATTTTTTATGAATAGAAGAGTTGTAGTTACAGGTATGGGAGCATTGACTCCTATTGGGAATAATGTAGAAGAATTTTGGAATAATGTTAAAATAGGAAAAAATGGAATAGATGATATAACTTTATTTGATGTATCAGAAGGTACAGTTAAAGTTGCAGGAGAAGTTAAAAACTTTGATCCAACTATAGTTGGAAAAAAAGAAAGTAAAAGATTAGATAGATTTTCTCAATTTGCGTTAGCAGCAGCAGAAGAAGCAATAACAGAAGCAAATTTTGATTTCGAAACTGTAGATGCTACTAGAATTGGTGTTATGGTAGGTTCGGGAATAGGCGGATTTCAAACTATTGAATCAGAAGTTGCTAAAATAGCAACTGGAGCGTCGAAAAGAGTATCACCATTTTTTATACCTATGTCAATTGTAAATATGGCATCAGGAAATGTATCTATTAAATATGGATTAAAAGGACCATCTTTAGCAGTAGTTACAGCTTGTGCTACAGGAACTAACTGTATTGGAGATGCATTTAGACAAATTAAACATGGATATGCTGATGCAATGGTAGCTGGTGGTGTAGAAGCTCCAATTACTAAAGTTTCAGTAGAAGGATTTACAAGTTTAAAAGCTTTAAATACATCAAATAATAAAGAGAGAGCTTCAATACCTTTCGATGCAGAAAGAAGTGGTTTTGTAATGGGTGAAGGAGCTGGAATTCTAGTTTTAGAAGAATTAGAACATGCAAAAAAAAGAGGGGCTAAAATTCTAGGAGAAGTAGTTGGATACGGAGCAACTTGTGATGCGTATCATATTACATCACCAGATCCAGAAGGAGAAGGTGCAGCAAGAGCTATGAATTTAGCAATGGAAGAAGCAGGTATAGAAAAGGAAGAACTTTCTTATATTAATGCACATGGAACATCAACACCATTAAATGATAAATTTGAAACTGTAGCTATAAAAAGATCGCTTGGAGATTTTGCATATAAAATTCCAGTTTCATCAACTAAGTCTATGACAGGGCATCTTTTAGGAGCTGCTGGAGGAGTAGAAGCTATAGTATGTTTAAAAGCAATGGAAGATAGTTTTATTCCGGCAACTATAGGATATAAAGTAAAAGATGAAAATTGTGATTTAGATTATGTTCCAAATGAAGGAAGAAATGGAGAGTTAACATATACTTTAAGTAACTCTTTAGGATTTGGTGGACATAATGCAACTTTATTATTTAAGAAGTATACAGAAAGATAGGAGGAATTTTTTATGAATATTAAAGAAGTAAAGGAATTAATAGAATTAATAGATTCTTCTGAGATAGCATATTTAGAATTAGAAATTGATAATGCTCATATAAAACTAGATAAATCATTAACTAGAGGAAACGCTAACTTAGTAGAACAGAAATCAGCAGTGAATGTAGATAATACAAGTCAGAAAATTGTAGAGTCTATTAAAAATAAAGAAAAAATAGAAGAAGTTAGTGAAGAGGTTAGTACTGATAATGGAGATTATATGTTAATAAAATCTCCAATGGTGGGAACATTCTATTCATCTCCATCACCAGATAGTTCAAAATTTGTAGCAGTTGGTGATGAAGTGAAAAGTGGAGATGTCTTATGTATAATTGAAGCAATGAAACTTATGAATGAAATAGAAAGTGAAATTAATGGGAAGCTTGTAGAAGTATTAATTAAAGATGGTGACATGGTTGAATATGGAACACCATTATTTAAACTTAAGGAGATGTAAATTTTATGATGAACATTAATGAAATAAAAGAAATTTTACCACATAGATATCCATTTCTTTTAGTTGATAGAATAGTAGAAATGGAAGAAGGAAAATTTATAAGAGGTTATAAAAATGTAACTGCAAATGAACAGTTCTTTAATGGACATTTTCCACAAGAACCAGTTATGCCAGGTGTTTTAATATTAGAAGCTATAGCACAAGTTGGAGCAGTTGCACTTTTAAGTATGGAGCAATACAAAGGAAAAACTCCACTTTTTGCAGGAGCTGATAAGGTAAGATTTAGACAAAAAGTTGTGCCTGGAGATAGATTAGAATTAAGTTGTGAAATAGTGAAACTTAGAGGACCAGTAGGAATTGGAAAAGGAATTGCAACAGTAGACGGCAAAAAAGTATGTGAAGCAGAGATAATGTTTGCAATAGGATAGGTGATTTTTATGTTTAAAAAAGTTTTGATAGCAAATAGAGGCGAAATAGCTGTAAGAGTTATAAGAGCTTGCAGAGAGCTTGGAGTTTCAACAGTCGCTGTTTATTCAGATATAGATAAAGATGCGTTACACGTTCAAATAGCTGATGAAGCAGTTTGTATAGGTGGGTATATGGCAAAAGATAGTTATCTTAATATAACTAATATTTTAAGTGCTTGTGTACTTACAGGTGCTGATGCTATACATCCAGGTTTTGGATTTTTATCTGAAAATGCAAAGTTTGCTAAGATGTGCAAAGAGTGTAACATAAAATTTATAGGACCAGATTATGAATCAATAGAGCTTATGGGAAATAAATCACGTGCTAGAGAAATCATGAAAGATGCTAAAGTACCTGTAGTTCCAGGGTTTGAAGGTGAAATAAGAGATGTAAATCATGCAATAGAAATTGGCGAGAAAATAGGATATCCTCTTATGATAAAAGCATCTGCCGGTGGTGGTGGGAAAGGAATAAGAGTTGCCTATAATAGAGAAGAGTTTGAAAAAGGATATAGTACTGCTAAAGCAGAATCAATGGCTTGTTTTGGAGATGATACTTTATATATAGAAAAATTTGTGGAAAATCCAAGACATATAGAATTTCAAATTTTAGGAGATGAATTTGGAAATATAATTCACCTTGGAGAAAGAGAATGTTCTCTTCAAAGAAAGAATCAGAAAGTATTAGAAGAAGCTCCATCGTCTGTAATGAATGCAGAATTAAGAAAAAAGATGGGTGAAATTGCAAAAGAAGCTGGAAGAGCTGTAAATTATAAAAATGCAGGAACTATAGAATTTTTAGTAGATAATGAAAATAATTTTTATTTTATGGAAATGAATACTAGAATTCAAGTGGAACATCCAATAACAGAGATGGTAACTGGTATAGATATAGTAAAAGAACAACTTAAAATAGCCAGTGGAATGGAATTAAAAATAAAGCAAGAAGATGTTAAAATTACTGGTCATGCAATTGAGTGTAGAATAAATGCTGAAGAACCAGAATTTGATTTTAGACCATGTCCAGGGAAAATAACAGAATTATATTTACCAGGTGGATTTGGAATAAGATTGGATTCAGCGATATATTGTGGTTATAAAATACCTCATTGTTATGATTCTATGCTTGGTAAGCTTGTAGCTTATGGAGATAATAGAGAAGAAGCGATTATGAGAATGAAAAGAGCTTTAAGTGAATTTGGTGTTGGAGGCGTAAAAACAAATATAGAATTCCAATACTGGTTATTAGAACTTGATGAATTTTTAAAGGGTGAATATCATACAGGATTTTTAGGGAATAAATTAAAGGAAAAAATGGAGAAAAGATAGATGCTTAAAGATTTATTTAGTAAAAAAAAGAGTTATGGAACTTTAAAGAATAATGAGGAAATAACAGAATTATCACATCCTAATATTCCATCAGGAATGTGGGATAAATGTGAAAAGTGTAATTCAATAATTTATCATGAAGATTTAATAGAAAATAACTATGTATGTAATAAATGTAATCACCATTTTAAACTTAGAGCACAGGCTAGAATAAAAATGTTTCTAGACAATGGGAGCTTTAAAGAACTGTATAAGAACCTTCAAACAAGTAATCCACTAGATTTTAAAGGATATGAGGAAAAGTTAGAAAAAGCTCATAAATCAACTGAGAGTAGTGAAGCTGTTGTTACTGGGATAGGTAAGGTTAATGGTATTTCAGTAGCTGTAGGTGTGATGGATAGCTTTTTTATGATGGGAAGTATGGGAACTGTTGTTGGAGAAAAATTAACTAGATTAATTGAAAAAGCAATGGAAGATAGACTACCTTTAATTATATTTACGGCTTCTGGTGGTGCAAGAATGCAGGAGGGAATTTTTTCTTTAATGCAAATGGCTAAAGTTAGTGCAGCGCTTGCAAAGTTTAGTGAAGCTGGACTTCTTTATATAACTGTTTTAACTTATCCAACGACAGGAGGAGTTACTGCAAGTTTTGCAATGGAAGGCGATATAATTTTAAGTGAACCAAATGCATTAATTGGATTTGCAGGGAGAAGAGTAATAGAAAATACTATTAAACAAAGCTTACCAGATGATTTCCAAACAGCAGAGTTTCTTTTAGAAAAAGGTTTTATAGATAAGATAGTTCATCGAAAAGAGTTAAGAACTTGTATTTATAAAATATTAAAACTTCATGGAGGTAAGAGACATGAGTAGAGGATTGATAAAAACAATGTCTCCATGGGATAAAGTAAATGCAGCAAGACATAAAGATAGACCTACGGGAGAATTTTATATAAATAATATATTTGAAGACTTTATTCAATTCCATGGAGATAGAAACTTTGGTGATGATAAAGCAGTAATAGGTGGAATTGCATTGTTAGATGGAACTCCAGTAACTGTTATTACAATTACCAAAGGAGAAAATACAAAAGAGAATATAGAGAGAAACTTCGGTATGCCAAAGCCAGAAGGATATAGAAAAGCATTAAGACTTATGAAGCAAGCAGAAAAGTTTAATAGACCGATAATTTGCTTAATAGATACATCAGGAGCTTTTTGTGGAATAGAGGCAGAGGAAAGAGGGCAAGGGCAAGCAATAGCTAATAATCTCTTTCAGATGAGTACCTTGAAAACACCTATTATATCATTGGTAACTGGTGAAGGTGGAAGTGGAGGTGCACTTGGATTAGCGGTGGCTGATTCAGTTGGGATGCTAGAGCATTCTATATATTCCATTCTTTCACCAGAGGGATTTTCATCTATATTATGGAAAGATGGAAGCCGAGTGAAGGAAGCTGCTGAAATTATGAAGATTACAGCACAAGATCTAATGGGTTATAAGATTATAGATTTTATAGTGAAAGAGCCAAATGGTGGCGCTCATAAGAATCCAAATAAAACTGCTTTAAGCATAAAAAAAGCTTTAATAGAAGAATTGAAAAAAATAAATAATATAGATATGGAATCTTTAATAGAAAAGAGATATAATAGATTTAGAAAATTTTAAAAGGTGCATCATTTGCACCTTTTTTATCGTATAAGATATAAAAAAAAATAAACATAATAAGAGATGAAAAGAGGAAAAAAGATGTATATAGTATTTGGAGATAAGATTATAGACACAGAAGAAATTAAAAATATAATAACTGAGAACACAGATTTTAAAGTTATAAAAGATATGAGTAAAGGAACTAAGAGAGAAGATATGGCAGCATTTAATCTTTCGCTTAGTATAGATTATCTTAATGAATTGATAAGTGAGACTTGCAATGTAAGTGAATTATCAGAAGATGAATTATTTGAGGAATACTTAGCTATTGCTGAGGAACTTGGAGTAGATATTGAAGAGTATTTACCTAAATATAGTAAAATAAAATTTAAAGCATATAAGTGGGATTTATCAGAAAATGCAATAAATTGTATCGTTGCAATAGGCAATATGGAAGTTAAAGGAAATAAAATGTTAGATATTATAAGAAGATTAGAAAGTCAAGTTGAATAAAGTTTTATTAGGCATAATATAATAAGGTATAAGCAATTTTATAGAGGTTATTATGATAATAAAAGCAATAGTGCTTCCTACGCCTATGAGAATAAAAAAGAAGTTTAAAAAACTTAAGGGTGACGAAATTTTTTTGTATTCTCTTATAGGTGGAGGAATTCTTTTAATAAGTTTGATAAAAGTAGAAAATAAAGTATTACCTATATTTGGATTAAGTTATTGTGGTCTATCATATGCTTTTTTAAAAAAAGTTGATGATGATGTATTAGAAGTTATTTTAAAGAATAATAATTACTTTTATAGAATATAGGGATTTTTAGCAAATGAGAAAGATAGAGGTGGAAAGTTGAAGTACAATATTAGAGATATGGAAGAAAACGATTGGAACGAAATGGAAAAAATTTATGCTGATGGGATAAAAGCTGGAGCAACTTTTCAAAAGGAAGTAACATCTTATGAATATTGGAATAAAATTTATTTGAAAAAATGTAGATTAGTAATATGCGAAGATGAAAAGGTTATTGGGTGGACAGCAGTAAGGCATATATCACCAAGAGAAGCTTATAATGGAGTCGTGGAATTAAGCATATACATAGATAGAGATTATAAGGGAAAGGGTGTTGGTGGAGCACTTTTAAATGGATTGGTTAAAGAAACGGAAAGATGTGATATATGGAGTATACAAGCTGTTATACTGAGAGACAATCTTGGTAGTTTGAGGCTTCATGAAAAATGTGGCTTTAGAACAATAGGAATAAGAGATAGAGTAGCAAAACTTCCAAATGGTGACTGGATGGATGTTGTACTAATGGAGAGAAGAAGTAAAATAATTTTTTAAATATAAAAAAGCTAGAAGTAAATTTCTAGCTTTTTTTATTTGAAAATATTTTAATTTATTAATCGTGATTCAAGAATTAAGTAGGAAATACCAGTGGAATCCTTAGAATAAGTATTTATAGTTTTCAAGAAACTAGGATCTTTATAAAAATTATATGCTAATGCTAAATAAGAAATAAAAGAACCATTGTCTTCCTCATGAACATTTTTACCAGAGATATTCTGATAAGGCCAATTATCCTTTCCTAAAAGATAATTATTTAAATAAGTAATAGCAGATTTAATATTACCGCCATAAATAGAGGTATAGTTCCAAATAGGAATAGAAAATTGTTGACCAATGT
Organism: uncultured Clostridium sp.; assembly: GCF_947072515.1. Classification (GTDB taxonomy): domain Bacteria; phylum Bacillota; class Clostridia; order Clostridiales; family Clostridiaceae; genus Clostridium. Next base: position 60,709 of record NZ_CAMTIG010000007.1, on the reverse strand, counting down.
CAGCAAGAGTAATGAAAGCTTCTAAATTATATTCAGTATAGTCAACAGATTTAGTTCTAATTAAAGCAGATGGGATTTTCCCACCATCTTTTATTTGTGGTGTTATAACGTCCGGACCTACTGAAGTAAGAGATTTTAATGTATTTTCTTTATTTCCAGCAAAAGCATTAAATAAAGAGAGCTCAGATTGAAGCCAAGTACCATGATTATCAATTTTTAAAGTGTTAAAACTTAAATTAGATGAAGTAGTAAGCCAAGCAGAAAAACTATTGAACCAATCTTTTAATCCTTCTAAATCAGAAGAAGACAATGAATTCGAGTCTTCAAGTAAATATATATCATTTACAACTTGAATAAAAGGAATAGCTGAAATCATATTGGAATTATTGAAAGTATAGGTTTTACCAGTTGAGGTAACAAAAAATTCTCCAAAATTCATATTAGGATTCATTTTGGTAGCGGGATTTAAAAACCAAACTTTTAGAAATTGTACAGCTTTTGTTGCATAAGATTGATTTCCTGTTAAAGCATATGAAAAGGATAATGTATTTAAATTAGAAACTAATTTAGCTAATCTTTGAGAATCAAACTTTGAAGAATCTAATCTTTCAGGATTATCTACACCATCTTTAACAGTATAGCCTGTCTTAGAACTAGGATCGTTAAATAAATATGGAGTCATTGCGGCAAAATCATGGTTTGTTTCCCCTTTAGCTATTAAAGAGGTTTTATCAGTAACAGTAGGATAAGAATTTGAATTTAATAAAACATTACCATCAGATTCAATTTGTGTTATCGTCTCTTTAATTTTAGTATTAGAACTATTATTTAAAGCAAAAATATCAGCCTTATTATATTCTCCTTTAAAAGTATTAAAATTTTGTAATTTATACTTAGAAGAAATATTTTCTTTATAAGAATTTAAAAAATAACCAGAAAGAAAAGAAACAATAAGTAGTAATAAAGAAATAATAATTAGATAAAACTTTTTCATTTGTAGAATTCTCCTTATGATATTTAAGTAGTTTTTTCTATTTAATCATAAATTTGAGTCCTAGAATTGAAAAAAATATTAAAATAAATAGTATTTAGTAAAAAAAAGTTTGAATAGAGAGAAATATAAAGGTAAAATATATTTTAGGATTAATGTGAGGTGATAAAAATGAAGCCTTTAGCGGAATTAATGAGACCGACTAAATTAGAAGATTTTATAGGTCAAAAAGAAATACTAGGAGAAAATAAACCTTTATATAAATTAATTAAAAATAAAACTATTCCTAACTGTATATTATATGGGCCTCCAGGCACTGGGAAAACAACACTTGCTAACATAATGGCAAATTATGTGGATAAAAAGTTTTATAAGTTAAATGCTACTACAGCATCTATAAAAGATATACAGGAAATAACGGAAAGTTTAAACACTCTTATGGGATATAATGGAGTAGTTATTTATTTAGATGAAATACAACATTTTAATAAAAAGCAACAACAGGCTTTATTAGAATTTATAGAAAATGGGAAAATAACACTTATAGCAAGTACTACAGAAAATCCTTATTTTTCAATTCATAAAGCTATAATAAGTAGATGTAATATTTTTAGATTTAAGCCACTGTTAGTTGATGATATTGTGAGCGGTTTAGAAAAATCTTTAAAAAAATTAATTGATGAAAATATAGAGGTAGAGTATACGAGAGAAGCATTAAACTATATTGGAGAAATTTCTCAAGGAGATTATAGAAAAGCTTATAATATTTTAGAGTTATTAATAAATTCACAAGGCTCAAGAAAAAAAACTGTTACAATAGAAGAAGTGGAAAATTTAGGGCAGTCTAATTTACGAGGAGACACTAGTGGAGATGAATATTATAACCTTCTAAGTGCATTACATAAAAGTATTAGAGGAAGCGATCCTGATGCTAGTGTGCATTATCTTGCAAGACTTATAGAAACCGGTAATTTAATTGGATTAACAAGAAGAATTGCGATGGTAGCTGCAGAAGATATAGGGCTTGCACATCCACAGGCATTAACTGTTGTTAATTCGGGATTAGAATTGGCATTAAAAGTTGGATTTCCAGAGGCAAATATAATTTTGAGTGAACTTGTTTTATATTTAGCAACCTTACCTAAATCCAATAGTGCATATAGAGCTATAAGTAAAGCTATGAGGGATTTAGAAAAAATGAATGTAGGGGATGTACCTAATCATTTGAAAGATTGTCATTATAGCGGAGCTGCAAATTTAGGAGTAGGAGGATATAAATATCCTCATGATTATGAAAATAATTATATAACACAAGAATATTTACCTAAAGAACTACAGGATAGACGATATTACGAAAAAGGTAATAATAAATATGAAAATGCAATAGATAGCTATTGGACAAAAATAAAATGAAATTAAAAGTTTATTAACATAACATTATTGACAATAACCGAGTGATTTGCTAAGATATAAACAGAAATCGTAGTAACTTACTCTACTTTAAGGGGTGACGAGATGAAACTATCAACAAAGGGAAGATATGGAGTTAAAGCTATGGTAGACTTAGCTATAAACTACGGTGAAGCTCCAGTTTCCATTAAAACAATTTCAAAAAGACAAGAAATATCTGAATATTATTTAGAACAATTATTTAGTCCACTTAGAAAAGCAAAACTTATTAGAAGTATAAGGGGAGCACAAGGTGGATACGTATTAAATAAAGAACCTAAAGATATAAAGGTTTCAGATATTATGTATGTATTAGAAGGTCCAATTGAAATAGCAGATTGTATAGACGGCGTTGCATGCAATAATGTAGATTGTTGTGCTACAAGAATGCTATGGAAAAAAATAAAAGAAAGTATCGATGAAGTTATGGAAGGAATTACACTTCAAGATATCGTTAATGATTATAAAGAAATTCAAGAAAAAAATGCTAATAAATTAAAATTAGAGGTGAAGTAAAATGAAAACAGTATATATGGACTATGCTGCAACAACATATGTTAAACCAGAGGTATTAGAAGAAATGATGCCATATTTTACAGGAAAATTTGGAAACCCATCATCATTTTATGGGCCATCAAGAGAAACTAAAATGGCAGTAGATAGTGGAAGAGAAAGAGTAGCGAAGGCTTTAAATTGTGACGTAAGTGAAGTTTACTTTACAGGTGGTGGTTCAGAAGCAGATAACTGGGCAATTAAAGGAATAGCTTCAGCATATAAAAATAAAGGAAATCACATTATAACTACTAGAATTGAACATCATGCAGTATTACACACTTGTGAGTACCTAGAGAAAAATGGATATGAAGTTACATATTTAGATGTAAATGAAGAAGGATTTATAAGTTTAGAAGATTTAAGAAATGCAATTACTGATAAAACAATCTTAGTAAGTATAATGTTTGCCAATAATGAAATTGGAACAATTGAACCTATTAAAGAGATTGGAGCGATTTGTAAGGAAAGAGGAGTATTATTCCATACAGATGCAGTTCAAGCTATTGGAAATGTAAAAATAGACGTTAAAGATATGAATATTGATCTTTTATCTTTAGCAGGTCATAAAATATATGCACCAAAAGGAATTGGAGCTTTATACATCAAAAAAGGTGTTAGAATTCACAATTTAATTCATGGTGGAGGACAAGAAAGAAATAGAAGAGCGGGAACAGAAAATATTGCTGGAATAGTTGGGATTGGAAAAGCTATTGAATTAGCAACTTCAAACTTAGATGAGCATATAGAAACAATGTCAAAGCTTAGAGATAAATTAATAGATGGAATTTTAGAAATACCATACTCAAGATTAAATGGGCCAAGAGGAGATAAGAGACTTCCAGCAAACGTAAATATTTCGTTTGAATTTATTGAAGGTGAATCGATACTACTTTCATTAGATTTTGAAGGAGTTTGTGCTTCAAGTGGTAGTGCTTGTACATCAGGATCATTAGATCCATCACATGTGCTTTTAGCAATAGGACTTCCACATGAAAAAGCTCATGGATCATTAAGATTAACATTAGGAGACGGAACAACAGAAGAAGATGTTGATTATGTAATTCAGACATTACCACCAATCATTGAAAGATTAAGAAGTATGTCACCATTATGGAGAGATTTTATAAACAACGAAAATAAATAATTTAAAAAAAAAGTAAGTCAAAAGGAGATAAAAGTTATGATATATACAGATAAAGTTATGGATCACTTTAGAAATCCAAGAAATGTAGGATGTATTGAAAATGCAGATGGTGTTGGAGAAGTTGGAAACGCTAAATGTGGAGACATTATGAGAGTTTACTTAAAAATAGAAGATAATATTGTTAAAGATGCTAAATTCGAAACATTTGGATGTGGATCAGCAATTGCATCATCATCAATGGCTACTGAAATGATTATAGGAAAATCACTTGAAGAAGCTTGGGATTTAAGCAATAAAGCAGTTGCGGAAGCTTTAGATGGTCTTCCACCAGTAAAAATGCACTGTTCAGTTTTAGCTGAAGAAGCAATACACAAAGCAATTAATGATTATAGAGAAAAAGCAGGACTTGGAGCTTGGGATTTCGAAGAAACAGATCATGATGCATTACACGACCACGTTCATGGGGATGAATAGTATGTCAAAACCTAAAGTAGTTGTAGGTATGAGCGGCGGAGTAGATAGCTCCGTCGCTGCTTACCTTTTAAAGGAACAGGGATATGATGTAATAGGTATAACTATGCAAGTATGGCAAGAAGACACTGAATTTGAAGAAAGAGAAGGTGGTTGTTGTTCACTTTCAGCTGTTGAAGATGCTAGACGTGTTGCGCAAAGATTAGATATACCTTTTTATGTTTTTAATTTTAGAAAATCATTTAAAGAGAAAGTTATAGATTATTTTGTTCAAGAATATATAGATGGAAAAACTCCTAACCCATGTATAGCCTGTAATAAATATTTGAAATTTGATGAATTATTACAAAAAGCTAGAGGGATTGGAGCAGAATATGTTGCAACAGGACATTATGCAAAGATTGAAGAAAGAGATGGAAGACATCTTTTAATAAGATCCGATGATGATAGAAAAGATCAAACATATGCTTTATATAATTTTACTCAGGATCAATTAGCGCATACTTTAATGCCTTGTGGAGAGTACACAAAGGATAAAATAAGAGAGATAGCTAAAGAGATAGGTCTTGCAGTTCATAACAAAAAAGATAGTGAAGAAATTTGTTTTATTCATGATAACAATCATGGAAGATATATAAAAGAAGCTAGACCAGAAGAGGTTATTCCAGGAGATTTCGTTGATGAAAAAGGAAATGTTTTAGGAAAACATAAAGGAATAGTTTATTATACAATTGGGCAAAGGAAAGGTCTTGGTTTAGCACTTGGAAAACCTGTTTTTGTTACGGGAATTGATGCTAAGAGAAATAGAGTTATTTTAGGATCAGAAGATAAAATCTTTAGAACAACACTTGTGGCTAAAGATATGAACTTTATTCCATTTGATACCTTAGAAGAACCTATGGAAGTTCAAGCAAAGGTAAGATATGCAGCAAAACCTGCAAAAGCAACTATATATCCATTAGCAGAAGGTAAAGTGAAAGTTATTTTTGAAGATGAGCAAAGAGCTATAACTAAAGGGCAATCAGTAGTATTCTACGATGAAGAAATAGTAATTGGTGGCGGAGTTATAGAAGGAATCGGTACGAAATAAATAAAAAATTAGAAACTGGAATAATTCCGGTTTCTTTTTTTATAGAAAATATAAAATTTTTGGGGGATAGTGATATGAGAATTACCTGGAAATAAAGTATTCGAGTTAAAGTAGAAATTTAAATATGAAATTTTTACTCTACTTTGTAATTTGTAAAAATAGGTTTTAGTATATTAATTTGGAAACTGGATAAAATAACTCTATTAATGGAAATGGAGTATGTAGTATGATAAGAACTAAATTTTTTTATATGAAAAAAGTTTATACAAAAGAAGGGAAATATTTAGGAGTAGTAGAAGATTTAGCGATTGATTTTTTCAATGGAAATCTTATTGGCTTTAAAATATCAGTTACAAGTTTCATATCAAAAAAGAATTTCATAAATATAGATAAAATAATATCAATTGATGAAAATATAATAGTTGAAGAAAATGAAAAGAGGGATTCGCTCTATTTTAAAGAAGTAAAAGGATTAGAAATTTGGAATTTACAAGGACATATGTTAGGGGTTTTTGAAGACTTAATAATAAATAGAGAAAAAAATAGTATATGTGGAATCATTTTATCGACAGGGATTATTGATAAAATAATAAATGGGAAAAAAGTTTTATTAATAGAAGATTGTGTCTTAGGAGAAGATTCAATTATATATATAGGAAATGAAAATATAGAACTAAAAATAGTAAGAAAGGATATTAGGGTATAATAATGTTTGAAAAACTATGGAATAAAAAATTTATAATAAGCTTTTTAATGATAATTGGAATAATTATAATTGTTTTTTTATATTTAAAAGTACAAATAATAGAAGAAATTATAAATTTAATCGTAATATCTGGGATAATAGCATATGTATTGAAGCCATTAAGAAATATACTAGTAAATAAATTTAATTTATCTAAAAAAATTGCAAGTATTAGTATAATTTTAAGTTTAACTTTAATAATTGCTATATTTATAGTTGTTAGTATTCCTAATATTATTGAGGAAGTTGGAGATATAAATGAAATTTTTGAAAAGTTTAATCTCTATTTTAAAGAGTTTGAAGAAGGATTGAAACTTAGTAACAATGCTGTTATAAATACAATATACATACAAGGAAGTGAAAAGGTGTGGAGCTTCTTATCAAGTATTTCATATAAAAGCTTTGATTTTATTTTAGAGCTTTCAAAAAATATTTTATCATACATAATAATTCCAGTTATAGCGTACTATTTTTTAAGTGATGGTGAAAAAATAAGTAATAGCTTTTATCTTATAATACCAATGAAAAGTAGAGGGGTTATAAAAAATATTTTAAAGGACATAGATGTGCTTTTACAAAGATATATAATAAGTCAATTAGCATTATGCTTAATAACAACAGTATTATCATTTATAACTTTTTGTATATTAGGAATAAAATTTCCATTAATGCTGGCATTGATAAATGGAATATTTAATATTGTTCCCTATTTTGGAGCTATACTTGGAGGGATACCAGCGGTGTTTTTAGCACTTATACAATCACCAACATTAGCAATTTGGACTATTATAGGGATTTTGATAGTTCAACAAATAGAAGGGAATTTAATTGCACCTAAAATTACTGCGGATAGTACAGATTTACATCCAATGTTAATAATAATCCTCTTGATTTTAGGAGAGAAGTTAGGTGGAATAATTGGAATGATTTTTATAATACCGATAGCAGTTAGTTTAAAGGTTTTATATGATGATATTAATTATTATATTTTTTAAAATAAAAAGGAAGAATATTGACATAAAGGAATATATAAAATATAATTTTCTTAGTTTAATAAAAGAGACTATGATTAGGAAAAGTAGATTTAATGAGAATTTTTAGAGAGAAAGTGGTTGGTGTAAACTTTTATTTAATTAAATTGAAGCTACCTATGAGTTAATTACTTTAAAGTGATGTGGATATTTTTCACATAATTAGGGTGGTACCGCGGAAGTTAATGTTTTCGTCCCTTGTGTTTTAGGCATAAGTGACGGGAACTTTTTTTAATATACATAGATTATAGAAGAAATTTTTATAATTCTAAAAAATGGAGGTAAAAAAATGAAATTTACAGGAACTAATGATTTAAGAGAAACATATTTAAAATTTTTTGAAAGTAAAGATCACTTAAGACTTAAAAGTTTTTCTTTAGTACCAAAAAATGATAAAAGTTTATTATTAATAAATGCAGGGATGGCACCATTGAAGCCTTACTTTACAGGACTTCAAGAACCACCAAAAAAAAGAATAACAACATGCCAAAAGTGTATCAGAACTGGTGATATTGAAAATGTAGGAAAGACATCAAGACATGGTACTTTCTTTGAAATGTTAGGAAACTTTTCTTTTGGAGATTATTTTAAAGAAGAAGTTATTCCATGGGCATGGGAACTTATAACTAAAGTATTAGAGATTCCAAAAGATAGACTTTATGTAACTATATATTTAGAAGACGATGAGGCTTTTGAAATTTGGAAAAAGTCAACAGATATAGATACAAGTAGAATATTTAGATTAGGTAAAGAAGATAACTTTTGGGAACATGGAGCAGGACCTTGTGGACCATGTACAGAAATCCATTATGATAAAAAACCAGAAATGGGAGTTGTAAAAACTGCAGAAGAATTTGTACGTGAAAGTGATAATGATAGAATTATAGAATTCTGGAATTTAGTATTTACTCAATTTGATGGAGATGGAAAAGGTAATTATGAAAGATTAGCAAATCCTAACATCGATACAGGAATGGGACTTGAAAGAATTGCAACAATAATGCAAGGTGTAGATAATATATTTGAAATAGATACTGTTAAAAACATATTAGAAACTGTATCAAGACTTTCAGGTGTAAAATATGGAGAAGATGTTGAGAAAGATATTTCTCTTAGAATAATAACTGACCATGTAAAAAGCGTTACTATGATGATTTGTGATGGAGTTCAACCAAGCAATGAAGGTAGAGGATATGTTTTAAGAAGACTTTTAAGAAGAGCTGCAAGACATGGTAGAGTGCTAGGAATTAAAAAGATATTCTTAAATGAAGTAGTTCAATCAGTAGTTGATAACTATGGAGTAGAATATGATGAATTAATTTCTAAAAATGATTATATTAAAAAAATAATTACCCTTGAAGAAGAAAGATTCAATGAAACAATTGATTCAGGAATGGGAATATTAAGCGGATATATAGATGAATTAACTTCAAATAAAGAAACAGTATTAAGTGGAGAAAAAGCATTTAAGCTTTATGATACTTACGGATTCCCATATGAATTAACAGAAGAAATTTTAGAAGAAAAAGAAATGAGTATAGATAGAGAAGCCTTTGATAAAGAAATGAATTCTCAAAGAGAAAGAGCAAGAAATGCAAGAGGCGAATTCACATATATGGGTGGAGAAGATTCACCGGTAAATAGTGTTCCGGGTGAAATGGAAACAGAATTTGTTGGATATACAAATACTGAAATAGAAGCTGAAATTATTTTCTTAGGAACTGATGAGGAAGTAAGAGAAAGCTTAAATAAAGGTGAAAAAGGATTTATAGTTGCTGATAGAACACCATTTTATGCAGAAATGGGTGGTCAAGTAGGGGATAAAGGAACTATAGAAGGTGAAGGCTTTAAAGTTTCAGTATATGATACTAAGAAAAATGTTGGTGGAAAAACTATTCATTATGTAAAAGTAGAAGAAGGAACTGTAAAAGTAAACTCTAAAGCAATTTTAAAAATAGATGTAAGAAGAAGAATGGAAATAGGTAAAAATCATACAGCTACACATATGTTACACAAAGCATTAAAAGAAGTGCTAGGAGAACATGTAAATCAAGCTGGATCGTATGTTGATTCAGAAAGATTAAGATTTGACTTCACTCATTTCCAAGGATTAACTTTTGAAGAAATTCAAAAAGTTGAAACTTTAGTAAATGAAAAAATAATGAATGTATTCTCTGTTGATACGAATGAAATGACTATGGACGAAGCTAAAGAAAAAGGTGCTATGGCTCTATTTGATGATAAATATGGCGATAAAGTTAGAGTTGTTGAAGTAGGTGATTTCTCAGTGGAACTATGTGGGGGAACTCATATATGTAATTCAGGAGAAATTGGATTATTTAAAATAGTTTCTGAATCAGGTGTTGCAGCTGGAATGAGAAGAATTGAAGCAGTTACAGGATTCCAAGCAATAAAATACATGGAGAATAAAGAGAAAACTTTAAAAGAAGCTTGCACAACATTAAAATGTAGTGAGAAAGATATAGTTTCAAGAATCCAAGGGCAAGCATCAGAGATAAAGGATAAAGATAAAGAAATTATAGAATTAAAATCAAAATTAACAGCAGGTGCAGAAGATGATATATTAGCATCAGTAAAGGATGTAAATGGAGTTAAAACTATTGTTTATGCTCTAGAAGAAGTTGATGGAAATGCATTAAGAGACTTAGGTGATAAGATAAGAAATAAAATGGGATCAGGTGTAGTTGTTTTATTAAGTAATACAGATGATAAGGTTAATCTTGTAGCTATGTCAACTAAAGATGTATTAGGAAATGGTATTCATTGTGGAAAAATAATTAAGGAAGTGGCAACTGTTGTAGGCGGTGGCGGTGGCGGAAGACCGGACATGGCTCAAGCAGGAGGAAAAAATCCAGGAAAAATAAATGAAGCAGTGGAAAAAGCATTTGATGTAATTCAAAGTTTAGTAAAGTAGTGTACTTTTAAAAAAATATAAGGTATAATTAATATTGTAGAATAAGTATAAACGAAAAAACAATTGTAAATACTAGAAATAGTATTAATCATATCCTTTATGATAGGTGAGGGGGTGAAGCTGTTTTAAGCAGCAGTAGGTATGAACAATAATTTAGAACACACAATGCAATTCGATTTATTAAAGAATAAAGAGGCATTAACAAAAGCAATCTTAAGTGAAGTATATAACTCACTTCATGAAAAAGGGTATAATCCTATAAATCAGCTTGTTGGTTATCTTATTTCAGGAGACCCTACTTACATTACTAATTACAATGGAGCAAGAGCTTTAGTAAGAAAACTTGAGAGAGATGAGATTCTTGAAGAAGTTATAAAATCTTATTTAGAGATAAAATAAAAAAGTGCCCTATTGTGGGCACTTTTATTTTTTAATCTATGGAATTAAAGTAAGCTCATTTTAAAAATATTTAATATTAAAAGTTTAAGAAACATGCTTAAATAGGAGGAGAAAATGAGAATACTAGGTTTAGATGTTGGGCAGAAGACTGTTGGGGTAGCAATTTCAGATCCTTTAGGTTTTACAGCACAAGGAATAACAACTATAAGAAGAGTTAAAAAATCACAAGATATTTTAGAAGTTAAAAAATTTTGTGATGAATATAAAGTAGAAAAAATAGTAATTGGATTACCAAAAAATATGGATGGTTCAATTGGTTTTGCAGGAGAAAAAATACAAGAGTTTGCAAAACTTATAGAAGAAGCTACAGACTTAGAAATAATTTATTGGGATGAACGTTTAACTACAGTAGCAGCACATAGAGCTATGCTTGAAGCGGATCTTTCAAGAAGTAAAAGGAAAAAAATTGTCGATAAAGTAGCAGCAACATATATATTACAAGGTTATTTAGATAGAATATCTAAATAGATTAGTAGAATTTACTTTTAAAAAATATTATTGACAATATTATATAAAAAAAACTAAAATGTAAAAAGGAGCAAAAATATGCAAAATGATGTACAATTTATCGAAGTAGTTGATGAAAATGGAAATGAGGAAAAATTAGAAATCGTAACATTTTTAGAAATAGAAGATTTAAAAACTGAGTATGTTATAGCTATTAAAGATGGCGAAGAAGAAGCTGTAGTTTTTAAAGTACTTAAAGATGAAGAAGGAAATGAAGAACTAGTAACTATTGAAAATGAAGCAGAATTTGCAATGGTTGAAGAAGCATATGGATTACTTATGCAAGATGAAGAATAATTTTTATATTAAAAGAGGTGTTGTCCATGAAAAATAATGTCTCAGTTGATATGCAAGAGTTAAAAGAGAATTTAAAAGAAAAAGGATATAAGTTAACGCCTCAAAGAAGAGCAATTGTTGATACTATCATAAAAAATGAAGGCAAACATATGACTGCTGAGGAAATTTATGATGAGGTGAAGAAAGATTGCCCTGAAATAGGACTTGCAACTGTATATAGAACGGTCATCCTATTAGAGGATATTAGACTTTTGTCTAGACTGGACTTAAGTGATGGATGTAGTAGATATGAAATAGTTCATGAAGATGAAGAACACAGACACCATCATTTAATTTGTAACGAATGCAATAAAGTATTCGAAGTTGAAGAAGATTTATTAGATCAACTTGAAGAAAGAGTTGAGAATAAATATAAATTTAAAATCAAAGACCATAGCTTAAAGTTTTATGGAATTTGTAGTGAATGTCAAAGAAAAGATAATTAAAGGAAAATCTTACGGTAAGATGAAATCCTTTGTTTATAAAAATTAAAAAGGAGGGGAAGTATGAAAGCGGAAAGAGCTAAGGTTAAAATTATTCCTTTAGGTGGAATTGATGAAATCGGAAAAAATATGACAGTTATAGAATACAAAGAAGATATTGTAATAGTTGACTGTGGATTAAAGTTTCCAGATGTTGATATGTATGGTGTTGATATAGTAATACCTGATATATCATACTTAATTAAGAAACAAGATAAAATAAGAGGAATATTTTTAACACACGGACACGAAGATCATATAGGTGCATTACCTTATTTCTTAAAACAGTTAAATGTGCCTATCTATGGAACAAAACTTACACTCGGGATAGTTGAAACGAAGCTTAGAGAGCACGGATTATTAACAACTACCGAACTTATAAGAGTTAAACCTAAAGATAAGGTAAAACTTCAAAATGTTACTGTTGAATTTATAAAAACAACACATTCAATAGCAGACTCAGTAGCAATTGCTATACACACTCCACTTGGAGTTGTTCTCCATACAGGAGATTTTAAAATTGATCATACACCAATTGATGGAGGTAGAACTGACTTTGCAAGACTTGCCGAACTAGGAAGAAAAGGTGTTCTTGTAATGATGGCAGACTCAACTAATGTTGGGAAACCAGGATATACTAGATCAGAAAGTATAGTTGGGGAAACACTTCAAAGATTATTTGCAAAAGCAAAGGGAAGAATAATAGTTGCAACATTTGCATCGAATATTCACCGTGTACAGCAAATAATAACAGCAGCTGAAATGTATGGTAAAAAAGTAGCGGTTTCAGGAAGAAGTATGGAAAATATTGTTCAAGTTGCAATTGAACTTGGATATCTTCATATGAATAAAGAAACGCTAATTACAGTTGATCAAACAGCAAAGTATAATAATGATCAAATAGTTCTTATAACAACTGGAAGTCAAGGAGAGCCAATGTCAGCCCTTTCTAGAATGGCTGCATCAGAGCATAGAAAAATTAATATTGTTGAAGGTGATACAGTAATTATCTCAGCAACACCTATTCCAGGAAATGAGAAGCATGTAGCTAGAGTTGTAAATCTTTTATCTAAAAAAGGTGCAGAAGTAATTTATGGAGCGGATCAAGATGTTCACGTTTCAGGTCACGCATGCCAAGAAGAGTTAAAACTTATGCAAACAATTGTAAGACCAAAATTCTTTGTCCCAGTACATGGAGAATATAGACACTTGAAGAAACATGCTGAATTAGCTGTTAAAATGGGTCTAGGAGAAAGAAACTTTTTACTACCAGAAACTGGAGACGTAATAGAAGTTACTAGAAACTTAATAAAGAAAAATGGAACTGTTACTTCAGGGCAAATCCTTGTAGATGGACTTGGAGTAGGAGATGTAGGTCATATAGTATTAAGAGACAGAAAACATTTATCTCAAGATGGAATATTAACTGTAGTAGTTACATTAGATAGAGAAAGTGCTTCTGTTATAGCAGGACCAGATATTATTTCAAGAGGATTCGTATACGTACGTGAATCTGAAGGATTAATGGATGAAGCAAGAGAAGTTGTTAAAAATGTGTTAAGCGAATGTGAAGCAGGAAAAATAACTGATTGGGCTACAATTAAAGGAAGAATACGAGATGACCTTAGAAATTATTTATATGAGAAAACTAAGAGAAAACCTATGATATTACCTATAATTATGGAAATTTAGAAAATATAAAGATATTTTAGAAATCTATTTATGTTGACTTTTCAGTAGGTTAATATTAGAATATAAATTAGTGTTAGAAATTGGGTACTTCTGTATCCAATTTTCTTTTTGAAAAAAAAAGTTATAGGTTTACATATATTTTAAAAATTGAGTAAAACTAAAAATTTGGAGGATACAAAGATGGAACTAATTAAAAGAGAAGATATAAGAAATATCGCTATTATTGCACACGTTGACCACGGTAAAACTACATTAGTTGATGCATTACTTAGACAAAGTCATACGTTTAGAGAAAATGAAAAGGTTGAAGAGAGAGTAATGGACTCAAACGACTTAGAAAAAGAAAGAGGAATAACAATTCTTTCTAAAAATACATCAATCAAATACAATGATGTAAAAATAAATATTGTTGATACTCCAGGACATGCTGACTTCGGAGGAGAAGTTGAACGTGTACTTAAAATGGTAGATTCAGTATTACTAGTAGTAGATTCTTATGAAGGACCAATGCCACAAACTAAATTCGTTTTAAAGAAAGCATTAGAATTAGGACTTAAGCCAATAGTTGTTATAAACAAAATTGACAAGCCAGATGCTAGACCAGAAGCTGTTATAGATGAGGTATTTGAATTATTCCTAGAATTAGGAGCAACTGATGAACAATTAGATTTTGCAATCATTTATGCATCAGCTAGAAATGGATTTGCAAGATACAACGTTGAAGATACAAATGAAGATATGACACCTTTATTTGAAACTATCTTAGAAAAAGTTGATTGTCCAGAAGGATATATGGATGAGCCACTTCAAATGCTTGTTACTACATTAGATTCAAATGAATATGTAGGAAGAATTTCTCTTGGAAGAATCCACAGAGGAAAAGTTAAGAAGAATCAACAAGTTACACTTTTAAGAAAAGATGGAACAAGTTCAAATTATAGAGTAAGTGCTTTATTCGTATATGATGGATTAAAGAGAGTTGAAACAGAAGAAGCTGGAATGGGAGACATCGTTGCTTTAGCAGGTGTTTTAGATTCAAATATTGGAGAAACTATTGCAGATACTCAAAATCCAGAAGCTCTTCCATTTGTTGAAATTGATGAACCAACATTAAGCATGAACTTTATGGTTAATGATTCACCATATGCAGGTCAAGAAGGAGATTTCATAACTTCAAGACATTTAAGAGACAGATTAATGAAAGAACTTGAAACTAACGTAAGCTTAAGAGTAAAAGAAATAACTCCTGATTGCTTTGAAGTATCAGGAAGAGGAGAATTACACTTATCAGTTCTTATAGAAACTATGAGAAGAGAAGGTTTTGAATTACAAGTATCAAAAGCTAACGTTATATTCAAAGAAGAAAACGGAAAGAAAATGGAACCAATGGAATACTTAACTATTGACGTACCAGAAGAATTCATGGGACCTGTAATGGAAAAAATGGGACCAAGAAAAGGTGAAATGGTTAATATGACATCAGCTGTTAACGGATATACTAGATTAGAATTCGTAGTACCAGCTAGAGGACTTATAGGATTCAGAAATGAATTTATGACTGATACTAAAGGAAATGGTATAATGAACCACGTATTCCACGGATATGCACCATATAAAGGAGAAATCCCAGGAAGAAGTAGAGGATCAATAGTATCATTTGAACAAGGTGATTCAATAACTTATGGATTATTTAATGCACAAGAAAGAGGATCATTATTTATAGGAGCTGGAGTACCAGTATACCAAGGAATGATCGTTGGAGTTTGTGGAAGAGCTGATGATTTAGATATAAACGTATGTAAAGGTAAGAAACTTACTAATACAAGATCTTCAGGAGCAGATGATGCTTTAAAATTAGTTCCACCAATGGAAATGACATTAGAGCAAGCTTTAGAATTTATCAATGGTGATGAATTAGTTGAAGTAACTCCAAAAAGCATAAGAATGAGAAAAGTTGAATTAGATCCTAACCAAAGAAAGAGAAATAACAGAAATAAGTAATTCAAAATATCTTTATATGCTTAAAATAAAGTATTATAATATAGTAAATAGCCTGAAATAGGCTATTTACTTTTATATACAGGGGGTTTTTATGGAATACTTGAAAACACATCTTAAAAAGATAATAATTGGGATTGTTATAGTTATAGTTCTAATAATAGCAAGTGTAGGTGGATATACTTATTCTATTATTAAAAAACCATTTAATTCTAATGGGGATGTTAACATAACAATTAAAGGTGGAGAAGGTTTTTATGGAGTTCTAGATGATTTAAAGGCACAAGGAATTTTAAAAAATGAAATTGTAACTAAATTATCAGTAAAAATATTAGGATTAACACCAAAAATAACGCCAGGTGAATATACGATAAAAAATGATGTTTCGTTATCACAATTTATGAATATCTTGAATACGCAGAATACTATAAAAGTAGTAATACCAGAAGGATATAATGTTGAACAAATTGCAGATACATTACAAGAACTTGGATTATTCTCAAAAGAACAATTTATAAGCGCTTTACAAAAATATCCATTACCTAGTTATGTTAAAAATGTTCAAGGTAGAAGATATGCACTAGAAGGATATTTATTCCCAAATACTTATGAATTTGCAAGAGGAGAACAACCAGACCAAGTTATAAAAACTATGCTTGATACATTCCAAAGCGAATTTGCATTAGCAGAACAAAAGACAGGAGTAAAGGTTCCAGAGAATGAAATTGATACTATAGTTACTAAAGCATCAGTTATTCAAGGGGAAGCCAAAACTTTCAATGATATGAGAAATGTATCTTCTGTTATAGATAATAGAATTAAAGAAAACATGCCACTTCAAATGGATGCAACAGTAATATATGCATTAGGTAAGCATGTAGATAAGGTTTATTATAAAGATTTAGAGGTAAATTCACCATATAATACATATAAGTATAAGGGATTACCAGTAGGACCAATATGTAGTCCAGGTATTGAAGCTTTAGAAGCTGCTATGGACCCTGCACAAACAAATTATATATATTATATATTAAATGGACCTAATGAACATTTCTTTACTAACTCTTATCAAGCTTTTTTAAAGCAAAAGGAAATATATAATAAAGAAAATAACTAATAAAGTTTACTAAAGTTGGAGGTATATATGAGTGGAATAACTTATGATTATATGGAAAAATATTTAAGAGGATTAATTGGTGAAAGCTCAGGAATGACAAAAGAACTAGAAGATTTTGCTCATGAAAATGGAGTACCAATTGTTCAAAAAGAAACAGCTAAGTTTTTAGAGTTTATGGTAGGACTTACAAAACCATTAAAAATATTAGAACTTGGAACTGCAATAGGATATTCCTCTATATTAATGTATGAAGCTTCAAAGACTGAACCAGAGATAAAGACTATTGAAAGAAGCGAAGAAATGATTTCTTTAGCTAAACAAAACATAGAAAAATTTGATTTGAAAGAGAAAATTCAAATTTTAGAAGGTGATTGTTTAGAAATATTAGAAAACTTAGATGAAGAGTTTGATTTAATCTTTATGGATGCAGGAAAAGGGCACTATAATCATTTTTTACCTCATTGCTTAAGACTTTTAAAAAGAGATGGAATAATTATTGCGGATAATGTATTATTTAGAGGAATGGTTCCATCTCAAGAATTAGTTAAGAGAAGAAAAATCACTATTGTTAAAAGAATGAGAACATATCTTGAAATGGTAAATGAAGATGAAACTTTAGTTACATCTGTAATACCTATGGGAGATGGGATAGCAATAACAAGAAGGAGGTAATCTTATGAGAAAACCAGAAGTTTTAGCACCGGCAGGAAATCTAGAGAAGCTTAAAATAGCTGTTGATTTTGGCGCAGATGCTGTATATATAGGTGGAAG
Organism: uncultured Clostridium sp.; assembly: GCF_947072515.1. Taxonomy (GTDB): domain Bacteria; phylum Bacillota; class Clostridia; order Clostridiales; family Clostridiaceae; genus Clostridium. Next base: position 42,936 of record NZ_CAMTIG010000007.1, on the reverse strand, counting down.
TAAATTAAATTTAAGAGCTTTTGCTGGGAATTTTACGAATGAAGAAATATATGAGGGTGTTAAGTATTGTCATGATAGAGGAAGAAAGATTTACTTAGTTATGAATGTATTCCCTCGTAACTTCGATTTTAATGGAATTGAAGATTATATAAAAGAAATAGAAAAATCAGGTATTGATGCAATTATAGTTGGTGATCCAGGAATAATTGCAATAGCTAGAGAAGTTGCACCGAATTTAGAAGTGCATGTAAGTACTCAAGCGAATGTTGTAAACTGGAGAACAGCTAAATTCTGGTATGATCAAGGTTGTACAAGAATAGTTTTAGCGAGAGAAATGACTTTAAATGAAATTAAAGGATTTAAAGAGCACTTACCAGCTAAATGTGAAATAGAAACATTTATACATGGATCTATGTGTATGGCATACTCAGGAAGATGTTTAATTTCAAACTATCTTATAGGAAGAGATGCTAATAAGGGAACTTGTGCAAATATTTGTAGATATAAATATTATTTAGTTGAGGAAACAAGACCAAATGAATATTATCCTGTAGTTGAAGATGATCAAGGAACTTACATAATGAATGCAAAAGATCTTTGTATGATAAAACATATGCCAGAACTTATACAAAGTGGAATAGATTCATTTAAAATAGAAGGTAGAATGAAAAGTGAATTCTATGTAGCATCAGTAGTTAAAGCATATAGAGAAGCAATTGATAGTTATTTTGAAAATCCAGAAGGATATAGATTTAAACAAGAATGGATGGATATTCTTTTAAAAGTAAGTCATAGACCATATCATTCAGGTTTTTATTTTGGAAAAATGGGTGAACAAAATTATGATGAATCTTCTTATATAAGAGATTACGATATAGTTGGTATAGTTAAAGAATATAATGAAGAAACTAAAGTAGCTACTATAATGCAGAAGAATAGAGTATTTGAAGGGGATATAGTAGATGTTTTAAGAGCTTATACACCAAACTTTACAGTTCAATTACAAGAGATGTTTGATGCGGATAAGAAGGTTAAAACAGATGTAGCTAATAGAGCACATATGGTATTTACAGCAAAGGTAGATACACCTCTTAGAAAAAATGATATGTTAATTAAAGCGAAAAATACAATAGAAATTGGAACTAAATAAGGAGGATAACTAATGAACAGACCAATATTAATAGGGATTACTGGGGGAACAGGATCAGGAAAGAGCACAATAGCAGATGCTATCTTCAATAGTTTTGATGAAGAATGTATAGCTATGATTCAACAAGATGCATATTATAAAAGTCAAAATCATTTAACTATGGAGGAGAGAACAAAAACAAATTATGATCATCCAAGAGCATTTGATAATGAACTTTTAATATCTCATTTAAAATCATTAATTGATGGAGAAGGAATAAAAAAGCCAATTTATGATTTTACAATTCATAATAGAGTTGAGGAAACAGTTTTAGTTAATCCTAAAGAAATTATTATAGTCGAAGGAATACTTATATTAGAAGATGAAAGAATAAGAGATCTTTTAGATATAAAAGTTTATGTTGATACAGATGCTGATATAAGAATTTTAAGAAGATTAATAAGAGATATTAATGAAAGAGGTAGAACTGTTGATTCAGTGGTAGAACAATATTTAGAAGTTGTTAGACCAATGCACATGCAATTTACTGAACCAACAAAAAGATATGCAGATATTATTGTTCCAGAAGGGGGACACAATAAAGTTGCTATAGATATATTGGTTTCAAAAGTTAAAGATACTTTAAATAGATAAAAGAATAAAACACTTTCTTCTTGGTTATAATTACCAAGAAGGAGGTGTTTTTTTTGATAAAAAAAAGAGCTAAGGGATTAAGAATAATATTTGTATTTGTATTTTTTGTGCTGGTTATAAGATTATATTTTCTACAAATAAGACCAAGTGAGAAAGTAACAGCAAATTATACAAATCATCAAACAGAAATAATTAGTGATATGAATTATATGCTATTTGATAAAAATTTAAAAGATTTAAATAATTATAATAAAGATTATGTTGTAGTGATAGATTCAAAGCCTTTCAAATTAAATAATTATGGTGAAGCACTTCAGGGACTATTAGCTTTTAATTTTATTATGAAGGAAGAAGTAAGTGACTTTAGTTTTGACCAAATAATGAAAGTACCTTATGGGAAAAATTATTATAATGTCTCTAGAGAAACCTTTGATAAAGTAAATAATATAAAAAATGTAAAAGGTGTATATACTTATATTTATGATAGAAAAGATAATAAGGAAGCATGGTCAATTGATGGCATGTTTTCTAATTTAGATAAAATTGAGGCTAAAGAAAATTCTTTCGATTACTTATTAAAAAAAGAAATCGAAAATAATAAATTACCTAAAGTAAATTTTTATAGAGATGAAAATACTGTATATTCTTCAAATAGCTTAGTTAATGTTGAAGAAAATAAAAATATACAATTAACAATAGATAAGGAAATGCAAAATAAAGTTAAAAGTACTATATTAGATAAAAAATATGAAGAATTTAATAATATAGGGGTTCTTATTATGGAAAGCAAAACAGGGAAAATAAGAACAATTACTCAAAAGGATGATAGTTCGCCAAATATAAATTTAGGTATGGAAGGTATTGGATTTGAGCCAGGTTCAGTCTTTAAACTTATAACATATGCAGCTGCATTAGAGGAGGGAATTATAACTCCAGATACAACTTATAAATGCAGAACACAAAAATGTAAAGGCATTAATCATGGTAAAATTTCAGTTAGAACTGCATTGAATGAATCGTGTAATGATGTTTTCGCAGATATAGGCGAACAACTAGGAATGGAAAAATTATTAAAATATGCAAAAGAATTAGGGATGTATGAGCGTATATTAGGAATAGAGAGTGAAAATAAAACAGAAGCAAAAGGTGGATATAGAAAAGAAGATGCTGGAGTTGATAATATAGCCATTGGTCAAAGTATGACATCTACACCTATACAAATGGTTGGTGCAATAAATACATTTCTAAATAATGGGGTGTATATAAAACCTAATATTATTGAAGGAATTTTAGATTCAGATGAAAATAAGGTAAAAGAATTTAAAGAAAAAGGATCAATAATTTTTAGTAGCTTGACTAGTGGAATGGTTAAAGATGGAATGAAAGATGTGGTTCTATATGGAACAGGAAAAAAAGCAGCAGTAGAAGGAAAGGATATTTATGGGAAAACAGGTTCGGGAACGTTTTTAGAAAATACTCATTGCTGGATAGTTGGAGGATTCAATATAGATGGAGTAGACTATACTATGAGTATATTAGTTCCTGATGTAGAAGAAGATGGGAAAAATAAAATAAGTGGAGGAACTATTGCAGCACCTATATTCGGAGATGTAGTAAAAGGATTAATAGGTGAAGTTTCTAATTAAAAATACTGTTAATTAAAAGCCATGTTTTTATTAAAAATATGGCTTTTATAGTTATATAATAGAAAGTTTAAAGGAAGTACGACATAAAATAATAGTGAGCATTGTTAGGAGGCACAAAATGTTTGTAGTATCAAATTTTGTTGATTTACTATGTAGTACTTTTTTTCTTACAGGATATATATCAAATAATAATACTTTTCCAACGCCATTAAATGAGAAAGACGAAGAAAAATATTTGAGAATGCTAAAGGCAGGAGATAAAAAAGCAAAAAGTATTTTAATAGAAAAAAATTTAAGACTAGTAGCACATATAGTAAAAAAATATTCTTTTCCAAATAAAGATGTAGATGAACTTATATCTATTGGTACAGTAGGATTAATTAAAGCAATAGATTCTTTTGATGTTGATAAAGGAACTAGGCTTGCAACATACGCATCAAGATGCATAGAAAATGAAATATTAATGTTATTTAGAAATAATAAAAAGCAGAAAGGAGAGGTTTTTCTTCAGGACCCTATAGGAGTTGATAAAGAAGGAAATGAGATTTGCTTAATAGATGTTTTAAGTAGCGAGAAGGATTCAGTTTTAGAAAAAGTAGAAAGTAATTTAGAAATTAGAGCTTTATATAGAAAAATGGAGGATTCTTTAACAAAAAGGGAGAGGGATATAATTATCATGAGATACGGTCTTAGAGACGGAAAATGTAAAACACAAAGAGAAATAGCAAGTCTTTTAAATATTTCAAGATCATATGTATCGAGAATAGAAAAAAAAGCATTGAAAAAATTGAATAAAGTTTTATACACAAAGGATATTTAATTTTAATATTATAAGTTATAGAGGAAGTATTCTTTATAAATAGAGAGTTCTATATTATATATAGGGCTCTTTATATCAAGAAAATTTCAAAAAAATGTTATATTTCATAAATAATTGGGAATATGTTATAATAAAAAAGAATTTATATAGTTTTATCATAAGATTTGAAACTATATAAGATATATTTCATAATATATCTTATGTAAGAGAGTAAAAAATAAATGCTTACATAAAATAGATATGTGAGGAGAACTAATATGTATTCATTAAATGAACTTTTATCAGAAACTGTAATTAAAGGTGGCTCAGATTTACATTTAACTGTCGGGGTTCCGCCTATGATAAGAATAAGTGGATATTTAGAAAGATTTGGAGAAGAAATTTTAAGACCAGAGGATGTCAAAAAATTTACACAGGAAATAATAAAAGAAAAATTTGAGGAATATGAAAGATGTGGAGAGATTGATTTAGCATATTCTGTTGCTAATATAGGGAGATTTAGAGTAAATGCATTTAAACAAAGAGGATCTGATGCATTAGCACTAAGAGTAGTAAATACAAAAATACCTACATTGGAGATGTTGAATTTTCCAGATGTATTGAAAGAACTATGCAAAAAAAGAAGAGGATTAGTTTTAATTACAGGCCCTACAGGAAGTGGGAAAAGTACAACACTTGCAGCTATGATTGATGAAATTAATAAAATGAGAAATGAACATATTTTAACACTAGAGGATCCTATAGAATTTCTTCATACACATAAGAAATGTATAGTAAATCAAAGAGAAATAGGAAGAGATAGTATAAGCTATAGTGAAGCGTTGAAAGCATCATTACGAGAAGATCCAGATGTTATACTTATTGGAGAAATGAGAGATTTAGAAACAATAAGCATAGCAATTACAGCGGCTGAAACAGGACATTTAGTATTATCTACATTACACACAATAGGTTCAGCTAAAACGGTAGATAGGATAATAGATGTATTTCCAGAACATCAACAACAACAAATAAAAATACAGCTTGCAGCAGTACTTCAAGGAATAATATCTCAACAATTAATTCCAAGCATAGATGGAAAAAGAAAAGCAGCGTTAGAAATTATGACAATAACACCAGCTATTCAAAATCAAATTAGAGAAGGAAAAACTCATCAAATTGAGACTGCTATTCAAACCGGTGCTGCAAAAGGAATGAAAACAATGGATATGGCATTAGCATTTTTAGTGAAAAATGAAGAGGTTGAATGTAATATTGCTAGAGAATATGCAATAGATAAACAAATATTTGATAGATTGTTGATGTATTAAAGTAAAACAGGGAAAATAATTAATAAACAATTAATTATTTTATCTATAATAAAAGATAAAATAGGTTGTATAATAAAAAGAGGATTTTTTTAAATTATGTTGAATATACATAGATAAGAACATTAAGAAGGGAAGGCTTTAGATGCAAGAATTTTTAATTACAGCAGTAGATATAGGAACACAAAAGATTTCAGCATCAATAGGAATTGGTGAAAAAGGAAAAGATGTTGAAATACTAGGAAGTTCTTGTGTTAATGTACGTGGTGTAGAAGGTGGAAATATAGTAAATATAGATAAATGTAAGATTTACTTTGAAGAAGCCTTAAGTAAATTAGAAGAGCAAACAGGAAAAAGAATAAATGAAATCTATATGGGTTTACCAAGCACTCATGCAGTACATTATAATGTACCAGCTCAAATGGTGGTAGATGGAGTAATAAAAGCGAAAGATATAAAAAAGATAATAGATGAAGTAAAAGAAAAAATAGAAGCAAGTCAAGGATATGAAATAATAGATATAGTTATAGACTATTATAAATTAGATGGAAAAAATAGTTTGAATACGGTAGTAGGTAAACAAGGTGTAATTTTAGAACTGAATTTATCAGTCATACAAGTAAAGAGTGAAATTTTAGATACATATAGAAAATTATGCAAAGGAACTAAATATCAAATTAAAGGATTTTTATTAAATCAAATAGCTTTAAGAAAAATATTTTTAAATGAAGAGATATTAAAAGAAAAAGTTGCATTAATTGAATTTGGAGATTCACTTACAGAGCTTTCAGTTTACAAAAATAAAGAATTGAAATTATTAGAAAGTCTAGCACTTGGAGGAAAGAATATAACAAGTGATTTATCTATATGTTTGGCTCTATCATCATTTGAATCAGAAGATGTAAAAAAAGAATTTAGTGATAAGTATAAGACCGCTATGAATGATAGGGGAAGCAAAAATGTAATAATTAGAGGAAAACAAGTAGACAAAGAGTTATTTTATAAAGTATGTGAAGCTAGAATTGAAGAAATTCTTAATTATGTAAAAAATGAATTAAAAAAGGCTAGTCATTATGATGATATTTGTAGTATAATTTTATGTGGTGATGCTATAACTAATTTTGAAGGCATAAATAAGGTTGTACATCAAAGCTTTAATGGGAAAAAAATAATGATGGTAACAAAAAGTGACTTTGGAATGCAAAATATTTCAAATATTACTTCTTTAGCTATTGTTAAAGAGGTGCATGATAAGTTAGAATTAATATATGAAGAAATTTTAAACTTTACTAGAGAGTTTAAACTGCAAGAGACAGAAGAAAATAATAAAAAAAATGAAGTAGAAGAAGATTTACAAAAACGTGAAAGTGAAAATAAAAGTATCATAAGAAAATTTAAAAATTTTCTAGGGGATATGTTCTAAGGGAGGAATTATTTTGTTAGATTTTGAAGTAGATATGCAAGAATTGACTAATATAAAAGTTATTGGATGTGGAGGCGGAGGTAGTAACGCTGTAAACAGAATGATAGTTGAAGGTCTTAAAAATGTTGAATTTATAGCGATTAATACAGATAAGCAAGCACTAATGTTATCACACGCAAACCAAAAAATTCAAATTGGAGATAAACTTACTAAGGGGCTTGGAGCTGGAGCAAATCCAGAAATTGGACAAAAAGCTGCTGAGGAAAGTATAGAAGAAATAAAAGCAACTATTAAAGGTGCTAATATGGTATTTATAACTGCAGGAATGGGTGGCGGAACTGGAACTGGGGCAGCTCCAGTAGTTGCTGAACTTGCAAAAAATTTAGAAATACTTACTGTAGGTGTAGTTACTAAACCATTCCCATTTGAAGGTAAAAGAAGAATGAGACATGCTGAAATGGGGATTGCTAAGTTAAAAGAAAAAGTTGATACTCTAGTAATAATTCCAAATGAAAGATTATTATTAATGGCAGATAAAAAGACTACATTACTAGACTCATTTAAACTTGCTGATGATGTATTAAGACAAGGGGTTCAAGCAATTTCTGACCTTATTACAATTACAGGGGTTATTAATGCAGACTTTGCAGACATAAAAGCAGTTATGTTAAATAAAGGTTTAGCTCACATGGGTGTAGGACATGGTAGCGGAGATAATAGAGCATCAGATGCTGTAAGAGAAGCTATAGGCTCTCCATTACTTGAAACTTCTATAGAAGGAGCAAGTGGAGTAATATTAAACTTTACTGGTGGAGCAGATCTTGGAGCTTTAGAAGTTTATGAAGCTGCTGATGTTATAAGAGAATCGGTTGATCAAGATGCAAATATCATTTTTGGAGCTGTGATTGATGAAAGCTTAAATGATGAAATAAGAATAACGGTAATTGCAACAGGATTTGAAGAGCAATTAGAAACAGTAGAGCCAAAAGTGGAGATTAAAAAGCCAATAGAGAAACCAATAATAAAAGAATCTCCAGTTCAAGAAGAAGTTGCTGTAGCTGAAGAAAGTAACACAATAAATAGTAGTATTTCAGATGAATCTTATGGAAATGATGTAGATTTATCTATACCAACTTTCTTAAGAAAATCAAAAAGATAATAAATAAAATTAATATAATAAATAAAGCTAAAATGGAAGTGAATTATTCACTTCCATTTTTTAATATATCTTTTAAAGAAGTTATTTCAGAATTGGAGAGTTCACGGTATTCACCATAATCAATTCCAGATAATGAGATATTTAAAATTTGTATCCTTTGTAAGGTAATAACAGTATATCCAAAGGTTTTGCACATTCTACGAATTTGGCGGTTTAAACCTTGAGTTAATATAATGGAAAAAGTATAATCTGAAATTTTCTCTAGAATGCATGGACGAGTTATTGTATTTAAAATTTTAACACCATTAGACATGGAAGTTAAAAATTCTTCAGTAATGGGTGATTGAACTGTAACAATATATTTTTTTTCATGATAATTATTAGAGTCAATTAAATCATTAGCTAAATCCCCATCATTAGTAAGAAGGAGTAGACCTTCAGAGTCTTTATCGAGCCTTCCGATTGGAAAAATATAATGTGGATAGTTTAAAAAGGAAATAATATTTGATTCTAAGTTTGAATTAGAACTACAAAGTATTCCACGTGGTTTATTGAATGCTAGATAGATTTTAGGCTTAGGTACGATTCTAGTACCATCAAATAAAATTATATCAGATTCTTCAACCCATTGACCTTCGAAGGCAGGTATACCATTTATTAAAACTCTATTTTCCTGTATAAGTCTATTAGTTTCTTTTCTAGAACATATTCCATAATTACTAAAAAGTTTGTTTATTCTCATATAAAATCCTTTCCTAAATGAATAGAAGAATTATATTATAGCATAAAAGTATTTAGTTAGATAAGCATAATTATTAAATAGTATAATATGTAAAAATATGGTAAAATAAAAGAAAGAGTGTTAGAAGGAGTAGGTTATGAAAAAGAGGGTTATAACTGCAGCTATAGCAACTTCAACGATAATAGGATTAGGAATACAAAATGAGAAAATTGCTTATGGAATAGATATACAAGAAAAAAATATTATACAAGCAAATAATGAGAGTAAAGGGTTAAAGGGAACTATAATAGATATAAAAACACTGCTAAGAATACGGGGGAATACTGATATTAATAGCGAGATACTTGGATATCTAGAAAATGGTAGAGAAGTGGAGATAGTATCAAAAAAAGATGATTGGTATGAAATAATAGAAAATAATATACGAGGATATATTCATGGAGATTATGTGAAAATAAACAATAAAGATGTAGATGTAGATGTAAAAAAAGGAAAAGTTATAAATATAGCAAGTACTTTAAGAATACGAGAAACTCCATCTGTTGATAGTGAAATTAAAGGATACATGTTAGAAGGCGAAGAATTTAATATTGAAGAAAAAAAAGGAAATTGGTATAAAGTAAGGTATAAAGAGAAGTTAGGATTTATACATGGAGATTATGTTAAGGAAATAATATTGAAAAATGAAAATAAGATTGAGAAGAAAGATAAGTTTAATAGTAAAAAACTAAAACTAAAAGAAGATAATAAAGAAAAAGATCAAATATATACAAATTATAGTATATCACTTGATGAGTATGCAAAAATTCAAAATGAAAAAAACCCTAAGTATAGCGTAGAATATTTTAAAGAATATTTAAATCCTAATCAAGAAAATATATTACAGTTCTTGAGAATAGATAAATTTAGAAATATTAATAGAAGTGCATTGGAACGATATTTAGAAAAAAATAATGTAGGAATACTTAAAGGACAAGCTAATGCGTTAATAGTAGCTGCAAAAAATAGAGAAATAGATCCAATATATTTTACCGCTTTATCTATTTATGAGACAGCATATGGGAAAAAGACTTTAGCTAAAGGATTGGAAGTAAGAGAAATAGCAGATTTGAATGAAGAAATAAAAAATAAAAAAGGGGAATTAATCGGATATAAAATGATTTCATTAAATAAACCTATAACTGTTTATAATTTATATGAGATAGGTGCTTATGAGAATTCTAAAGCATTTCCAGATAGAGAATTAATAACAGCTGTGGCATATGCGTACAATAATGGTTGGACAAATATTTCTAAGGCTATTGATGGAGCTGCAGAGTTTATTTCAAATAATTATATTCATAATCCTAAATATGAACAAAATACAGCATATAAAATGAGATATATAAATAATACACCTCATATATGGCATCAATATGCAACAGTACCATGGTATGGGATAGCTATAGATGAAAAAATGAAGGAAATGGAGAATATTTATTTAGATAAAAACTTTATATATGATAGACCAAGATTTATAGAGGAAGAAAGAGGAGAAGATTTATTAAATATTAATTTGAAAATTAACAAAAATAAATTAAAGCAAAATGAAATACACATATCTATAGAGGAGGATATGAAAAATGAGTGAAAGAACTGTTTTTAAGCAGTTCTTTTTATTTTTATTGAGAATTGATTATTTAGGAAGAAAATTTCAAAAAAATATATAACAAAAGTTCTAAATTAAAGAAAGTGAAATTAAATAGGGTATTATGTAAAAAAAAATGGAAGGAAAAGTTAATTTAGAATATAATTTATGACAAAATTCTAATGAAAGAAGGTATATAATTTTATAAGAGGAGGGGGATTATGGAGTTATATTTAGATGTAATAATCTTAGAGAACTTTATTGTGAATTTATTTTTGATAATTACTACATTTAAAATTTTAAAATACAACTATTCATTTAAGCGAGCTATTTTAGTAGCAGTGATAGGAGGAGTTTATAGTTTATGTATGGTAATAGAAGAGATAAGCTTCTTAAAAGCATTTTATATACAACTTTTAATTGCATTTATTATGGTGTATATACCGAGTGTTAAAAGGGAAAAAATAAGTTTAATAAAAAGTTTCAGTACATTTATAGGAGCATCCTTTTTCTTGAGTGGATTAATTTTTAAAATTATATTAAGTTCACAGAAATATACAATAATTGATGGGGTAGTTATTAAAAACTTAAATGTTAAATTTTTAATGTTAGGGGTATTTGTATTATTTATAGTATTAGAAAGAATAATGACTGTAATAAAAGATAGGAATATAATTTCTAGTTTTATATATGATATTGAATTAAATATAAAAGATAAAAAAATAAATATTAAAGGTTTTTTAGATTCGGGAAATGAACTTAGAGAACCAATTACAAATTTGCCATGTATATTGATTGAAAAGGCTGAATTACGTGAAATTAGTTTAGTTAAAGGACAAATGTATAAAATTCCATATAGAGCTATAGGTTATTCAGGAGGAATATATGGATTTAAAGTGAAAAATATAAAAATATCTAAAGATGGAAAGGTGTGGAGAGAGCTAGAAGGAATAATTTGCCCTTGCGACGATAAATTAAGTAGAGAAAATCAATTTGTAGGATTAATATCAAGAGGAGTTATATAGGAGGAGTATATGGAAGATTTAAAGGGAAAAGAATTAGAAAGTGTTAGTATGATGGAAGCCGAAAAATTAAAAAATATAGCAATAGAGATATATAGAAGAGAAGAAATAACGTTGAAAGAAGATGATACAAAAATACAAAGTTTTAATTTTAGTATTCTATTAAATAAAGTATTCAATTTTTTTAATATTTATGAGAGTAATCTTCATTATGTAGGAGGCAGTGATGCATTACCACCACCACTTTCAAAAGAAGAAGAAGAACAGTTATTACAAAAATTAGGTGATGGAGAAGAAGCAGTAAGAAGTACTTTGATAGAACGAAATTTAAGACTAGTAGTATATATAGCTAGAAAATTTGAAAATACAGGGGTTTATGTAGAAGATTTAATTTCAGTAGGGACAATAGGTTTAATAAAAGCAGTAAATACATTCAATACAGAAAAGAAAATAAAATTAGCAACATATGCATCAAGATGTATAGAAAATGAAATCTTAATGTATCTTAGAAGAAATAGCAAGGTAAAAGCAGAGATTTCTTTTTATGAGCCTCTTAATATAGACTGGGATGGAAATGAACTTTTACTTTCAGATATATTAGGAACAGAAAATGATACGGTATATAATATGATTGAAGATGAAGTGGACAAACAGTTGTTATTTTTAGCTTTAAAAAATTTAAATGAGAGAGAAAAAGAAATAGTTCAATTAAGATTTGGATTAAATGGAACACAAGAAAAAACTCAAAAAGAGGTTGCAGATATGCTAGGAATATCGCAATCCTATATCTCAAGATTAGAGAAAAAAATAATAAGTAGATTAAAAAAAGAAATTAGTAAAATGGTTTAAAGTTTGTCTATAGTATAAAAGTTAACTCTCTCGGAAATAATGTTTATTATGGTGATATTACTTCTAAAGGAGTTGACAAAATTGATAGTGAATAAAGTTGAAATATGCGGTGTAAATACTGCAAAGTTACCAATTTTAAAAGAAAAAGAAAAAAGAGAACTATTACAGAATATGCAAAGTGGAGATCCAAATGCAAGAGAAGTTTTTATAAAAGGAAATTTAAGACTAGTTTTAAGCGTAATTCAAAGGTTTAACAATAGAGGGGAAAATGTAGATGATCTTTTTCAAGTAGGATGCATAGGACTTATGAAAGCAATAGATAATTTTGATTTATCACAAAATGTTAAGTTTTCAACTTATGCAGTGCCTATGATAATTGGGGAAATAAGGCGTTATTTAAGAGATAATAACTCAATAAGAGTTAGTAGATCATTAAGAGATATAGCATATAGAGCTCTATTAGTTAGGGATAGATTAATAAAAGAAAATAATAAAGAACCTAATATTTCGCAGATAGCAAAAGAATTAGAATTGCCAAGAGAAGAAGTAGTTTTTGCATTAGATGCAATACAAGACCCTGTATCACTTTTCGAACCTATATATCATGATGGGGGAGATGCAATATATGTAATGGATCAAATAAGTGACTCTAAAAATACAGATGAAAATTGGCTTGAAAACATATCAATAAATGAAGCAATGAAAAAGTTAACAGATAGAGAAAAATTGATATTGAATTTAAGATTTTTTAGAGGAAGAACTCAAATGGAAGTGGCAGATGAAATTGGTATATCTCAAGCCCAAGTATCAAGACTAGAAAAAACAGCTTTAAAACATATGAAAAAACATATATAAAAAAGAACCTTCTGGTTCTTTTTTTATATTATAGTGAATAAATTTAATGAGAAGATTTTTATTGTGAAGGGGGAAAAGATATGGAAGAAAATTTACATTCTATTAATTCTATGAGAAATATGGAAGTTATAGAAATAAATAATGGGAAAAGATTGGGATTTATTCACGATATAAAAATTGATTGTGAGAATGATAAAGTAGAAGCATTAATATTACCAGGAGAAAATAAGGGGTGGTTCCAAAAAGAAGATGAAATTGAAATTCCTTGGGAAAATGTAAGTAAAATAGGTATAGACGTAATTTTAGTTTCACTTGACAATTTAAATATTATAAATACAGAAGACGGGAATTATAGATAATAAATAAGAGATAAATCTAGTCAGATTAAGTAAAACTATGTATAATAGGCTTATAGGATAAAATATCTACAGAAAGGTTGTGATTAAACTATGAGATGTCCTTTTTGTTCTTATAATGAAAGTAAGGTTGTAGATTCAAGATCAACAGATGATAATTCAACCATTAGAAGAAGAAGAGAGTGTTCAAATTGTGGAAAAAGATATACTACATATGAGAAGATAGAAGATATTCCTATGTTAGTAATAAAGAAAGATTCCACAAGAGAGAACTTTAATAAAGAAAAGATAGTAAATGGATTAATAATAGCATGTCAAAAAAGACCGGTGTCACGAAAGCAAATTGAAGGAATAGCAGAAGAAATAGAAAAGAAAATTTCAAATAAAATGATAACAGAAATACCTTCTCAAAAAATTGGAGAGATGGTTATGGAAATATTAAAAAATATAGATGAAATATCATATGTAAGATTTGCTTCTGTTTACAGACAGTTTAAGGATATTAACACATTTATGGAAGAAATAAATAGTTTAATTAAAGAGTAAAGTAAAAGCATTCTAATAAAGAGTGCTTTTTTTAATTTAGATAAAATGATAAAATTATAAGTAATAACCTTTAGGAGGCAGTATATGATTAATTTAACGTTGAAAAATTTAAAGAAAAAAGATGATTATTTAGTTTTAGAGGATGGAAACATAATAGTGGCCTTTTCAACTGCGGAAAATGGTAGAAGTTTTAATAGAAATACAAAAGAAGGTTTAAATTATTTAGATGGAATAAGGGAAGAATTTAAGGTTGATAATGTAGCATATTTAAAACAAATTCATTCAGATAAAATATTTATTTATAATGGACAAGAGGCTTTCAATAATAATGAAGGTGATGCTATAATAACAAAAAAGAAAAATATTGCAATTGGAGCATTTACAGCAGATTGTGTTCCTGTAATTATAATAAATAAAGAAAAAGGTGTTATAGGAGCTGTACATAGTGGGTGGAAAGGTACAATAAGTAATATAACAAAAAAGACAATTGAGAAGATGGTAGAAGAGTTTCATATTTCAGTAGAAGAGACTAAAGTTTATATAGGACCACATATAAGAAAATGTTGCTATGAAATATCAGAAGAATTAAAAGAGAGATTTATAGAAGAAACAGGTATAAGAGAAAGTGAATTATTTAATAAAAGAAATCTTTCTATGGAAAAAGTAATAGAGAAAGATCTTTTAGATATAGGCTTGAAGGAAGAAAATATATTTAGTTTGAATCTTTGTACGTATTGCGAGGATGAAGTAGAGTTATATTCTTATAGAAAGTCAGATGGTGCTTATGGCAGATTATTTACATTTGCAATAATTAAATAAAGGGGGATTTGGCTTTGGCTAAAGAGAAAATATTAATAGTTGATGATGAAGAAAATATTTTAGAACTTTTAAAGTTTAATTTAAAAAATGCAGGATATGATACATATACTGCGAATAATGGAGAGGATGCATTAAGACTGGCAAAGGAAAATAAGCCGGATTTAGTTCTTTTAGATCTTATGATTCCAGGGATTGATGGGTTAGATGTATGTAAGGAAATAAAAAAAGATAAAGATCTAAAAGGAACTTCAATAATAATGGTTACAGCTAAAAGTGAAGAATTAGATAAAATATTGGGATTAGAACTTGGGGCAGATGATTATATAACTAAACCATTTTCAGTAAGAGAATTATCTGCAAGAGTAAAGGCTGTTCTTAGAAGAAATAGTTCTAAAGAGGAAGGCTTTGAGGAAAGTTATGATAATGGAAGAATAAAAATTGATTATTTTAGGCGTGAAATATTAATAAATGAGAAAAAAGTTGAATTTACATTAAAAGAATTTGAAGTTTTAGAGTTTTTAGCTAAAAATAAAGGAAGAATTTTAAATAGAGAAATAATATTAGATAAAATATGGGGCTATGAATATATAGGAGATACAAGAACTATAGATGTTCATATACGATATATAAGAAAAAAAATAGAAGAGGATGATAAGAATCCAAAATTGATAGAGACTATAAGAGGTCTTGGATATAGGTTTAATGGATAGATGAAAAGAAAAATATTAACTTCTGTAATTATAACAGTAATTTTTGCATTAGTAATTATAACCTCTTCCTTTTTTGCACTTGTTAGTTTGCAAGAAGTAAATAGTACAAAAGAAACTTTGAAAAATTATAATGAAATAATAGCTAATTGGAATTCTATTAAGGAAAATGAGATAAAGTTTTTTAAAATCAATAACTATATTATAGATGTTACAATTTCTAATAAAGAAGGAAAGGTAATATTTGACAATGGAGAAGGTGAAGGTAAGGTTGATTTAAATTCAAATGAATATAAATTTACCCAAAATGATAGAATAGGTTCTTATGAAGGATATAGTTCTTATTATGATAAGGATATGATTTTTTCAACTTTGAAACTACCGGATGGTAATATTATAAGAAGTGGAGTACCAGTAGGAACACTAGATTTCTTATATTCTAAAAATATAAGCTATTATATTTTTGTTTTAGGTATAGTATTAGCTTTATCTATAGCTCTAGCATTGAAATTAGTTAGAATAATAATAGATCCTATTAAAAATTTAGACTATGTATCTTCTAAAATTGCAAATGGAGATTTACAGACCAGGATTGAAATAACATCTAATGACGAATTAGGACACTTAGGGAAGTCTTTTAATAATATGGCAGAACAACTTCAAGGTAAAGTTGGAGAAGTAATAGATAAACAGAATAAATTAGAAACTATATTACAAAGTATGCAAAGTGGAGTTATTGCTATAGATAGAGAGGGGTTTGTTATTTTGGCAAATCCATATGCTAAAGCTGTTTTAGGAATTAGTAAAGATGTTGTAGGATTAAAATTACAAGAAATTTTATCGGAAAAATTATATAAAAAAGTAGTATTAGAAGAATATAATGAGGCTATAGAACTTAAAGTAAAAAGTCCAGTTAGAAGAATTATAAGGATAAAGAAAACAAATATTATAAATGCATATGATAAAGTTGGAGTAGTAATATCTATTCAGGATATTACAGAAATGAAGAGATTAGAAAATATGAGAACGCAATTTGTTGCAAATGTATCACATGAATTGAAAACACCATTAACATCAATAAAGGGATTTGCAGAAACATTGCGTTTTGTAGAAGATAATGAGACAAGAGATAAATTTTTAAATATTATTGATAAGGAATCAGATAGATTAAAGATACTTATAGATGATATTTTAATACTATCTAATCTAGAAAGTAGAAGTAGTGATGATTTAATAGAGTTCTATCCTGATGGAGTAGTTGAAGATGCACTTAAAATTTTAGAAGAACATGGAAAGAAAAAAGGGATAACATTAGAATATCGAAGTACTAATAAAGATTTAATATTAGGGCATAATGATAAATTTTTACAAATTGTAATAAATTTGGTTGAAAATGCTATAAAATATTCAGAAAAAGATAAAACTGTAAAAATACTAAGTTATTCAGAAAATGGCTACTATATATTTAAAGTTAAAGATAGTGGTTATGGAATTCCTAAAGAGGATTTACCAAGAATATTTGAAAGGTTCTATAGAGTTGATAAATCGAGAAAGGGAAATGGCACAGGTCTTGGATTAGCTATAGTAAAGCATATTTCAAAAAGTTTTGGTGGAGATATTTTTGTAGACTCAGAATTTGGAAAAGGTTCAGAGTTTACATTTAAAGTAAAACATATTTAATATAGAAATAAAAAAAGAATTCATTTTTTAATGAATTCTTTTTTGTATATTAAATATAAAATTTAAAAGCAATAAATAAAATGAAAATTAAGTTTAATTAAAAAAATATTTATAAATTTATAATAATTAATATTTTCTATTAATGTTAAAAAATGTTAACAAATAGATAATAAGTATTTAAAAGTACTCTAATATAAATTTAATCTAACTAAACTATTATATTAAGTGTAGATAGAAAATAATTAAATATAAAAGGACTAAAAGGGGATAGAGAAAATGAAAAAAAGAAATTTAAAATTAATATGTATGGTTGGAATTTTATGTTTATCAGTAGGAAGTTTTTTAGGTTGTGGGGCGTCTAATAGCGAAGGTAGTGGAGAAAAGAAAAGTATTACTATTAGTGGGTCATCAGCAATGCTACCACTTATGGAAAATTCAATAGAAAAATTTACAGATATAAATAGTGAAATTACAGTAAATGCCCAAGCAGGAGGATCTGGAACAGGACTTTCACAAGTTTTAGAAGGATCTGTTGATATAGGAAATTCAGATGTTTTTGCAGAAGAAAAACTAGATGAAAAAGATGCTAAAGAATTAGTAGATCATAAAGTTATAGCTCAAGGATTTGCAGTAGTTGTAAATAAAGAAGCAGGAATAGATTCATTAACAAAACAACAAATAAAAGATATTTTTTCAGGAAAAATTAAAAATTGGAATGAAGTTGGTGGAAAAGATGAAGAAATAATGGTAATTCATAGACCAGAATCATCAGGAACAAGAGCAACTTTCACAAAAGCTATTTTAGATGGAGATAAAGAACTTGAAAATGATTCAATAGGTGCAACTCAAGATAGTAATGGAGCAGTTTTAAATACAATGAAAGGAAATAAAGGAGCTATAAGTTATGCAGCGTTAACTTATACAAAAACAGATGAAGCAAAAGAAGCATTAAATTTAGTTAAGATTGATGGGGTTGAGCCAACTTCAGAAAATATTAAAGAAGGAAAATATAACTTCTGGTCATGGGGACATATGTACACAAAAGGTGAAGCAACTGATACTGTTAAAGAATTCATTGATTTTGTAGGAAGTAAAGAAAATTCAGATGTGATTGATGAATTAGGACTTATACAAGGTAGTGAAATAAAAGAATAATAGGTGGAAGATATGAATAAGAGAGGATTTAAAGAAAGACTTATAAATGATTATTTAGGAAAAGGATTTTCTCTTTTATGTGCTATAGGAATAATAGTAATAACATTATCAATAATATTTTTTATAGGCAACAAAGGAATAGCTTTATTCACTGAAAATGGAGTAAGTGTAATGGACTTTCTATTTAGTAGCAATTGGAGTCCAAATGGAAATACACAGAGCTTTGGAGCTTTAGCATTTATATTAGGATCAATTGTTGTTTCAATAGGTGCAGTTTTAATAAGTGCACCTGTTGGAGTAGCACTTGGGATTTTTTCAAATGTGATTTCAGTAAAACTAGGAGAGAGAATAATAAAACCGTCATTAGAAATATTAGTTGGAATACCATCAGTTGTATATGGGTGGGTAGGAGTATCGGTATTAGTTCCTAAGATTAAAGAAATATTTGGAGGAACAGGTTTTTCACTTTTAGCAGGAGTTATAGTATTATCTCTAATGACACTTCCAACTATTGCAGTTTTAGCAATAGATGCAATAAAAGCTGTGCCAAAAGAACATATTGAAGCATCTTATGGACTAGGTGCAACTAGATGGCAAACAATTAAGAATGTAATAGTTAGAGAAGCAAAAGGTGGGATTTTAACAGGAGTTGTTCTAGGCGTTGCAAGAGCCTTTGGAGAGGCATTAGCAGTTCAAATGGTAATAGGAAATGTAATAAAGGTTCCAGATGGTTTAACAAACTCAGCAACAACATTAACAAGTATATTAACTATGGATATGGCCAATACAGTAAGTGGAACAGCATGGAATAATGCACTTTGGTCTTTAGCTTTAATTCTTTTAATAGTATCCTTTAGTTTTATATTATTAATAAGGAAAGTTGAAAAAAGAGGAGGAGCTTAGATGAATGAAAAAATTAAAGATAAAATAGCTACGGGAATATTTTATGGAATAAGTTTAGTAGTAGTGGGAATTTTAGCTTTGTTTTTGATATATATATTAAAAGAAGGAATTCATATGATATCCTTTGAATTTTTAACAAGTAAACCTAAAATGACAGGAACAGGTGGAGGAATAGGACCTCAAATATTTAATACATTATATATGTTAGTCATATCGCTTTTAATTACTATACCCATAGGGATAGGGGCAGGTATATATTTAGCGGAATATGCAAAAGAGGGATATTTATTAAGTTTTATTAGATTATCACTTGAAACAATGTCATCACTTCCATCTATAGTTATAGGGATGTTTGGACTTCTTGTATTTGTTAATATGTTTGGATTTGGATATTCGATTATAGCAGGAGCACTTTCAATTAGTATTTTAAATATACCAAGTATGACTAGAATTTGTGAAAATGCAATTAAAGAAGCATCTAAAAAGGTTAAGGAGGCGTCTCTTGGACTTGGGGCTAGTAGATGGCAAACTATAAGATGCGTGATATTACCAACAGCAATGAAAGAGATTTTAACAGGTGTAATTCTTTCATCAGGGAGAGTTTTAGGAGAAGCAGCAGCATTTTTATATACTGCAGGATTGAGTTCGGGAGGACTAAGCTTTAATAGTATTAGTTTAACTAACAGTACATCAGCTTTTTCACTTTTTAGACCAGCAGAAACTTTAGCAGTTCATATATGGAAATTAAATTCAGAAGGAATCGTTCCAGATGCAACTCAAATAGCAAATGGAACCGCGGCAGTTTTAATATTATTGGTTTTAATTTTTAATATCTTAGCAAAATTAATTGGAAGGAAGTTAGAGAGGAAATACAATGGAAAATAATAAATGTGTAATAGAAACAAAAAAATTAAATTTATATTATGGAACTAATAAAGCTCTTAGAAATATAAGTATAAAGATAAATAAAAATGAAGTAACAGCTTTAATTGGACCATCGGGATGTGGAAAATCAACTTTTTTAAGAACAATAAATAGAATGAATGATCTTATAGAAAATGTAAGAATTGAGGGAGAGGTTTTTTTTGAAGAATCGGATATATTTTCAGATTATGATGAGATAGCATTAAGAAAAAGAATCGGAATGGTATTTCAAAAACCAAATCCATTTCCAATGAGTATATATGATAATGTAGCATATGGACCAAGAATTCATGGAGTAAAAGATAAAAAAGAGTTAGATAAAATTGTAGAGAAAAGTCTTAGAGGGGCAGCGCTTTGGGAAGAAACTAAAGAAAGATTAAAAAAATCAGCTATGGGACTTTCAGGAGGACAACAACAAAGATTATGTATAGCTAGAACATTAGCTATATCACCAGAAATTATTTTGATGGACGAGCCTACTTCTGCATTAGATCCAATATCAACGAATAAGGTAGAAGAGCTTATAGAGAGATTAAAAAAAGAATATACAGTAATAATAGTGACACATAATATGCAACAAGCAGGAAGAATAGCAGATAAAACAGCTTTCTTTTTAAATGGAGAGATAGTTGAATATGGAAAAACAGAAGATATTTTTTATAAGCCAAAGGATAAAAGAACAGAAGATTATATAACAGGAAGGTTTGGTTAAGGAGATATATTATGACTAGAGAAACGCATAATGCGAAAATAAATGATATAAATAAAAAAATACTTCGTATGTCAAATGGATTTATAGAACAATTTGAAATGAGTATGGAAGCTTTAAAAAATAATGATTTAGAATTAGCTAAAAAAGCAATAGACTATGATGATAAAATAGATTATCTTCAAAAGGAAATAGAGGAAGAGTGTATAAAGTTTATAGCGACAGAGCAACCTCTTGCAAAAGATTTAAGAAGAGTATTTACTGCAAGTAAAATAGTAACTGATATTGAAAGAATGTCAGATCACACTGTTGATGTTTGTAAAATAGCAATTTCAAATAAAAGAAATAGTTATATTGATGAAGCTAAAAAGCTTTGGCTTATGCAAGAAAAAATAATTCAAATGACTAGACTTGCTATTAAAGCATATATTGATAGAGATTTTGAATTTGCTTATAAAATTTGTAGATTAGATGATGAAATAGATGCTATGTATAATGAAGTCTTTGATAATGTTTTAGCATTAATTAAAAAAGACGATAGTAAAATATCACTTGGAACAAAGCTTATGTTTGTATCTAAATATTTAGAAAGAATGGGCGATCATATTACTAATATATGTGAGTGGATAATTTTTATAAAAAATGGAGAATATGTTGATTTAAATGATTAGATTTATAGAAGGCAGGATATATTTTAAATAAAAGTATATTCTGCCTTAAATTTATGCATTTTGTTTGACTATAGCGCTATATTAAGGTAATATAACAAAAGATACATTAAGTTTATAAGGGAGTGAAGATATGAAAAATTTAATTAAAGAAGTACTTCCTGGTAGTATAGCAGAAGAAGTTGGAATAGAAATTAACGACTTTTTGCTTTCTATAAATGACAAAGAAATTGATGATATTATAGATTATAGATTTTTAGCTGCAGATGATGAATTTACATTGCAGATAGAAAAATCAGATGGAGAGATTTGGGATATTGAAATAGAGAAAGAACCTGGAGAAGAACTAGGACTTGAATTTGGTGGCGGAATAATGGATAAAGCCAAAAGCTGCACCAATAAATGTATTTTTTGTTTTATAGACCAAAATCCTAAAGGAATGAGAGAGACTATATATTTTAAAGATGATGATTCAAGACTTTCTTTTTTACAAGGTAATTTTGTTACATTAACAAATATGAAAGAAGAAGATATTGAGAGAATCATAAAATATCATATAAGTCCAATTAACATATCTGTACATACGACAAACCCAGAACTTAGACGTGAAATGCTTAATAATAGATTTGCAGGAGAAGTTTACTCTAGAATGGAGAGACTTGCAGAAGCAGGAATTCAGATGCATGCTCAAATAGTTTGTGTTCCAGATATAAATAGTGGAGAAGAACTTAAAAGAACTATAAAAGATCTTTATAAGTTATATCCTTATGTGAATAATGTAGCTGTAGTGCCTTTAGGAATGACTAAGCATAGAGAAAATCTTAAAAAACTTAGGAGATTTACTAAAGAAGAATCTATAGAAACAATAAATTTTATAAAAGAAATGCAAGATAAATTTTATCAGGAGGTAAATGAACCTTTTATTAGACTTTCAGATGAATTTTATGTAGTTGCTGGAATTGATGTTCCAGAGGCAGAGTTTTATAATGGATATTCACAAATAGAGGATGGAGTAGGATCTATAAGATATTTTAGAAATAGAATAATGGAAGATCTTAAAGAGTTAGATTTAACTAAAGGAGGAAAATATACTAGTATAACTGGTATGTTAGCATATCCTGAAGTTAAGAATGTAATGAATAAGATAACAGAAAAGAATCCTAAAATAACTATAGATGTTAGACCAATAATTAATAATTTCTTTGGAGAAACAATTACAGTTTCAGGGCTTATAACGGGAAGAGATATAATAGAACAATTAAAAGGAAAAATAGATACAAAGTATTTAATAATGCCTGATAATATGTTTAGAAGAGGATATGAGCCAGGAAGTTCAGATGTGCCAATAATGCTTGATGATACAGTTATAGATGATATCGAAAAAGCATTAAATATAAAAGTTATACCATGTGATTATAGTGGTGATGATTTAATATCACTATTAAATAAATACAACGAGGAGGAATAAAATATGGGTAAGCCAATAGTTGCAATAGTAGGAAGACCTAACGTTGGAAAATCAACGTTATTCAATAGATTAGCAGGACATAGAATTTCAATAGTTGAAGATACTCCAGGAGTTACTAGAGATAGAGTATATGCTCAAGCTGAATGGTTAAATTATAATTTTACAATGATAGATACAGGGGGGATTGAACCTGAAAGAAATGATATCATTGTAAAGCAAATGAGAAGACAAGCAAATATTGCTATAGAGACAGCAGACGTTATAGTATTTATCGTTGACGGTAAAGAAGGGGTAACAGCAGCTGATGAAGAAGTAGCATCAATGCTTAGAAAAAGCAAAAAGCCAGTAGTGCTTGTTGTAAATAAAGTAGATTCTTTAAAAGAAGAAGAAAATGGTTGGGAATTCTATAATTTAGGTATAGGAGATCCTATTACAATATCAGCATCACAAGGACTTGGACTTGGAGATATGCTTGATAGAGTAGTAGAAGGATTCCCTAAAAATGCTGGAGAAGAAGATGAAGATGAATACATAAGAATTGCTATGATAGGTAAACCAAATGTAGGTAAATCATCTCTTATAAACAGACTTCTAGGAGAAGAAAGAGTTATAGTATCAAATGTTCCAGGAACAACTAGAGATGCTATTGATAGTTACTTAGAAACTGAAGAAGGTAAGTTTATTCTTATAGATACAGCTGGACTTAGAAGAAAAAGCAAAGTAAAAGAAGAAATTGAAAGATATAGTGTTATTAGAACTTATACAGCAATTGAAAGAGCAGATGTTTGTATTCTTATGATAGATGCTGAAGAAGGAATAACAGAACAAGATGAAAAAATAATAGGATATGCTCATGAAATGAGAAAAGCTATTATGGTAATAGTTAATAAGTGGGATTTAATAGAAAAAGATGATAAGACACTTGATAATTATAAAAAAGACTTACAAAGTAAATTAAAATTCTTAAGTTATGCTGAATACTTATTTATATCAGCATTAACAGGTCAAAGAAGTCATAAAGTTCTACAAGTAGCTAGAAAATGTTATGATAACTATTCAAAGAGAATATCAACTGGTATTTTAAATGATGTAGTAAACAGAGCTGTACTTATGAAAGAACCACCAACAGTTGGAATAAGAAGAATGAAAATTTACTATGCAACACAAGTTGCAACAAAACCACCTAAATTTATATTCTTTGTTAATGATTCAAATGCAACACATTTTTCATATCAAAGATATTTAGAGAACCAATTAAGAGAAAGTTTTGATTTCGAAGGAACAGGGATACAAATAGAGTATAGAGAAAGGAAGTTATAACTATGAATAAAGTTGGATTTATAGGTGGCGGGAGCTTTGGAACTGCCCTTGCAATACAACTAGCTAAAAAAGGTGAAGACATAGTAATATACGACAGAAATATAGACGTTTGTAACGATATAAATAATAACAAAAGAAATGATAAATATATAAAAAACCTTTCAATACCAGAAGGAATTAAAGCAACAAATATTATAGAAGAAGCATTAGAAAATGTAAATTATGTAGTACTTGCAGTGCCATCACATATAATTAGATTGATGGCACGAGAAATAAAAGGTAAAATATCAAAAGATGTAGTGGTAATTTCTATAGCTAAAGGAATTGAACCAGAGACAAATAAGAGATTATCTGAAGTGATTGAAGAAGAATTAGATAATCCTGTAGTTATTTTATCAGGACCAAGTCATGCAGAAGAAGTTGCTATTGAAATTCCTACAACACTTGTGTCTACTTCAAATCATATGGAATATGCAGAAAAAGTACAAGAATTATTTATGACTAGCTCTTTAAGAATATATACTAATGATGATATTATTGGTGTGGAAATTGGCGGAGCAGTTAAAAATATAATTGCACTAGCTGCTGGAATCGGTGATGGATGCGGATATGGAGATAATTCAAAAGCTGCATTAATGACTAGAGGAATGAAAGAAATTTCAAGAGTTGGAATAGCACTAGGTGGAAAAGCTGAAACTTTTTATGGACTTACAGGAATGGGCGATTTAATAGTTACCTGCACATCTCTTCATTCTAGAAATAGAAGAGCTGGTATTCTTATTGGAAAAGGGAAAACTTTAGATCAAGCACTAGAGGAAGTTGGAATGATAGTTGAAGGCGTAAAAGCTTGTAAGGCATTTCATGAATTAAATAAAAAAATAAATGTAAGTATGCCAATTACTGAAGGACTTTATAGTGTTCTTTTTCAAAATAAGAATACTGAAGAAGTTGTTAGTGAATTAATGGGCAGAGAAAAGAAAAATGAAATTCATTAATTAGTGAATTATAATCTAGATTATGTATGAAAAAAATATATAATCTAGATTTTTTTTATTTAATTTTAAGGGAAAGAGGAATTTATTCTAAAGAAAAGCATAGTAATAGAGTATGAGAAATATTTATTCTAAAGATTCCAAATAAGATACATAAATTAAGTATATAAAAGGAAGATTTTGAATATATATATATTGTCAAAAATACTTAGGAGGTTAAGGACTTGGATAGCTTTAAAATTTACAAAGATATAGCTGAAAGAACCCAAGGAGACATATATGTAGGAGTTGTTGGACCGGTTAGAACAGGAAAGTCAACTTTTATTAAGAAGTTTATGGATCTTATGGTAATACCAAAGATAGACAACTCATTTAAAAAGGAAAGAGCAAAGGATGAATTACCTCAAAGTGGATCAGGAAAAATGATTCATACTACAGAACCAAAATTTGTGCCAAATGAAGCAGTTGAGATTGGGATAGAGGAAGATGTGAAATTCAAGGTCAGATTAGTGGATTGTGTTGGGTATATAGTAAAAGAAGCATTAGGATACTTAGACGGGGAAGAAGCAAAAATGGTCAATACACCTTGGTATGACTATGAAATTCCTTTTGAAGATGCAGCAGAAATAGGGACAAGGAAAGTTATCACAGATCATTCAACAATAGGATTTGTTATTACAACAGATGGAAGTATAACAGGTCTTGAGAGAGAAGATTATATAGAAGCAGAAGAAAGAGTTATAGCAGAGCTTCAAGGAATAAATAAACCATTTGTTGTTATACTGAATAGTTCAAGAGCTAGTTCACAAGAAACAATGGAAATAAAAAATGAAATGGAAAAAAAATATAATGTATCTGTAAAACCTATGGATATAGCTAATATGACTGAAGAAGATATTGAAGAATTATTTAATCAAGTACTTAAAGAGTTTCCTGTGAAAGAAGTTAATATCCATATGCCAGAATGGCTTGAAAATTTAGAATCAGAGCATTGGTTAAAGGTGAATTTCTTTAATATAATTAAGGAAATGAGCAAAAACATATCAAAGGTAAGAGATATAAAATTATCATTAGATCTTTTATCAAATGAAGAAAACCTAGGAGAAAGTATTATAAAAGAAATAGATTTAGGTGTTGGAACTGCAAATGTAATTATGAAACCTAAAGAAGGAATTTTTTATAAAGTCTTAAGTGAAATGTGTGAACTAGAAGTTGATTCAGAAACGAATCTTTTAAAATTAGTAAAAGAATTGAATTTTGCAAAAAAAGAATATGATAAAGTTAAAGATGCTCTTAAAGATGTTAATGAAACAGGTTATGGATTAGTTGCACCTCAACTAAAAGAAATGAAATTTGAAGAACCAGAAATAGTTAAACATGGTGGACAGTATGGTGTGAAATTAAAAGCTAGTGCGCCATCACTTCATTTTATAAAAGCAAATATTCAGACCGAAATAAGTCCAATAATGGGAACTGAAAAAGAATCGGAAGAATTAGTTAAATCATTATTAGAGCAATTCGAAAATGATCCAGGAACTTTATGGCAAAGTAATATGCTTGGTAAATCTTTAGAAGTTCTAGTTAAAGAAGGACTACAAAAGAAACTTTATAAAATGCCAGAAGATGTACAAACTAAAATTCAAAAAACACTTCAAAAAATTATTAATGAAGGAAATGGCGGCTTAATTTGCATAATACTTTAAAGTAAAATAAAAAAGGGATTGTTGAATAACTAAAAGTAATCAACAGTCTCTTTTTTATATAAAATTATAGAATTTAAGATTGACGGCTAAACTTTATAAGTAATTTAAAGCTAGATGATAATAGTGAAATTGGAAGGTTGATAATTTACTATATTTATTTAGAAAACTCATAAAATATATAATCAAAGATGAAGAGAATTAATATACTAATATTAGAGAGGTCTATAAAAATAAACTAAGGCTTGGTGAAAATTTATGGAAAGACAATATGAAACCTACAAGAAAGTTGGACGACTAGATAAAAAATTTTTAAGAGATATTGATTTAAAGTCTAATGGAAATATTTATATCCATAAAAGTGTATTTAAGCATATTAGAAAAAAACACGGAAGGCAATTAACTAGATACGTTAGGGAAAATATATCTAAGGTGATAGAAACGATAATTAAAAGCCCTGAATATATAGGGATTAGTAAAAGTGAAAATAAGATTTCTCTAAAACTAGTAAAAAAAATAGATGTACAGATTGTGATTGTAGTAGAATATGATAAAATAAAAAAATATTTCTATATATCTACTATGTATCCGCTTATAAAGAGTAGAATAATATCAAAAATAGAATCTGGAAAACTAAAAATTATTAGTGGATAAAATTTTACAAAAATTATATAATAAACGAAGAAAAGTTTGTTTTGAGGTGAGTATATTAAATCTTAAACTTACAAATAAGAAACGAAGGATAATAAGGAGGAGTATGTAATGAAAAAAGTAGCAGTAATATTTAATGGTGGAACAATATCAATGAAAGTTGATGAAAGAATAAAAGCAGCAGTACCAAGTTTAAGTGGAGAGGAAATAATGGCAATGGTAACGGGAATTGAAGGACATGCAGAAATTGAAAACTATAGTTTTTCAAGTTTACCATCACCACACGTAACTCCAAAAATAATGCTTGATTTGGCAAGGTATGCACAAGAATTAGTAGATAGAGATGATATAGATGGGGTTGTAATAACTCATGGAACTGATACTTTAGAAGAAACTGCTTATTTTTTAGATTTAGTAGTTAAAACTAAAAAACCAATTATTGTAACAGGTGCTATGAGAAGTAGCTCAGAACTTGGATATGATGGACCATTTAATTTAGCAACATCAATATGTACAGCTATATCAGAAGAGGCTATAGATAGAGGTGTAATAGTGTGCTTTAATGGAGAGTTAAATGCAGCAAAAGAGGTTACAAAAGCAAACTCGATGGCTTTGAATGCATTTAGAACTCCTAATTTTGGACCTATTGGAATAGTAGATAATAATAAAGTGATATTTTATAGAAAAGCAAAAAGAGGAATGAAATTAATACCAGAGAAAATAGAAAAGGATGTTGCATTAATAAAATGTGTAGCAGGTATGGATGATTCATTTATAAATTACTCTGTAGAAAAGGGTGTTGGAGGAATCGTAATAGAAGCTTTAGGGAGAGGCAATATTCCACCACAAATGGTAAGAGGTGTGAAAAATGCTTTAGATCAAAAAATTCCTGTAGTTATAGTATCGAGATGTTTTGAAGGAAGAGTGTTTGAATCTTATGGATATGAAGGTGGAGGAAAACAACTTAGAGATATGGGAGTAATATTTGGGGATAATATGCCAGGACAAAAAGCAAGAATAAAATTATTGGTTGCTATTAATTCAGATGTGAAAAATGAAGAAATAATGGACATATTTGAACAGGGATTATATGAACATAACATATAACGAATTATAAATAGTTTAAAAATAAAAAAATTCGTACATTATTGAAAAATAAAAGAAAAAAGTATTGACATCATTCGTTAAAAATATTAATATTTAATTAACAAATATAACTCATATATGGCAATAATAAGGTTTGCCGTTTCTACTAGATACCTTGAAATATCTAACTATGAGCAATAAGTTTGGAAGGAAACTTCTAGAGTTATTATGATTAGTTTTACTAAAATCATAATAACTCTTTTCATTTAAGGGGGAAAGAGAATGAATGGGAAGAAATCATTTTTTGAAATTTTAGACAATAAAAATGTGGATTTCAAAAAAGAAATTATTGCAGGGATAACTACTTTTTTAACGATGGCGTACATTATTGCAGTAAATCCTAATATTTTAGGTGATACTGGTATGGATAAAGGGGCTCTTGTTACAGCAACATGTTTAGCAGCTGGCTTTACAACTATTTTAATGGGAGCTTTTGCGAATTTACCATTTGCACTTGCATCAGGAATGGGACTTAATGCATTTTTTGCATATACAGTTGTTTTGAAAGATAAAATTCCTTGGCAAGTTGCATTAACAGCAGTATTTATAGAGGGAATAATTTTTATTTTTATGTCGGCCTTTAAAATGAGGGAAGCTGTTGTACGAGCTATACCAGTGAATATGAAGTTTGCAGTTACAGCAGGAATTGGACTTTTTATTGCATTTATTGGATTAACAGGTGGAGGATTAGTTGTAAAAAATGATGCTACATTTATATCGATGGGAGATTTTGCAAGTCCTACTGTATTAATAGCATTACTTGGAATTATAATTATTGCGATCTTAGATAAAAAAGGAATAAAAGGTGCGATTCTTATAGGAATTGTTACGGCAACAATAGTTGCATGGGGATATGCAATGTTTGATCCTACATATGCAGCAAGTTTAGGAATATACTTACCAGAAGGAATTATTAAATTTGAAAGTATAGCACCTATTGCAGGTCAATTGAGATTAGACTATCTTTTAAATCCAGAAGCTATTGGACCATTAATAACAATAGTATTTACATTCTTATTCGTAGATTTCTTTGATACTATAGGAACATTAGTTGGAGTTTCGTCAAGAGCAGGAATGCTTGATGAAGACGGAAATGTTCCAAATGCAGGGAAAGCACTTATGGTAGATGCAATAGGAACTACAGCAGGTGCATTTATAGGAGTTTCTACAGTGACTACATTTGTTGAAAGTTCAACAGGAGTAGCAGCAGGTGGAAGAACAGGGTGGACATCTGTAACAACAGGAATATTATTTCTAATAGCTATGTTTTTTTCACCGATATTTATAGCTATTCCAGCATGTGCAACAGCACCAGCTTTAATATATGTAGGGTTCTTAATGCTTGGAGCAGTAAAAAATATTGATTTTGATGAAATTACGGAAGGTTTTCCAGCATTTTTAACAATTGCATGTATGCCACTTATGTACAGTATAGGAGATGGGTTAACGATAGGAGTTTTATCGTATGTATTTATAAATATTTTTTATAATCTTTTCTTGGGAAAAGAAAAGGAAAAGAAAAAAATATCAGGTGTAATGATTGTATTAGCAATTATTTTTATTGTAAAGTTATTTATCTTATAAAGATAAGATAGGAGGTTACCGTAAGGAAACCTCTATTTTTTCGCTTAAAAAAATATAAACAATAACAAATGTAAATATTTTGTTAACAAAGCATTGACTTTAAATCTATAGTCAAATAATATATGATTATACTTTAAAAGAAAAGGAGGGATAAATTTGACTAAAAGCATGACTAGTTTTGGTAGAGCTAGAAGTAAAGATGGAAGTGAAAAAGTATTTTCAATTGAAATGAAAAGTGTAAATCATAGATATTTAGATATAAATATAAGAATGCCAAAATTTATGTTTTCTTTAGAAGAAAAGTTAAGAAGTATAATAAGTAGTCAGTTAAATAGAGGAAAAGTTGATGTATTTATTAATTTTAAAAGTTATTCAAGGTCTAACAACATAGTTTCAGTAGATGGAGATTTAGCTAAAAGTTATTATGAGGCTTTAACATCTATAGGTGATTTACTTAATATTGAAAATGATATAACTATCTCTAAAATTTCTAGATTTCCAGATGTTTTAAATATAGTGGAAAAAGAAGAAGACTTAGAAGAGACATTTAATGAAATGAAAGAATTATTAAATGAAGCTTTAAATAGTATGATAGAAATGAGAGAAAAAGAAGGAAATAAATTAAAAGAAGATATTCTTTTAAAGTTAGAAGTTATAGAAAAATTATCTTATAGAATTGAAGAAATAGCAGATAGAGTACCAAAAGTTTATAAAGAAAAGATTGAAGATAGAATAAAAGAATTAGTAAATCTTGAGGATATAGATAAAACTAGATTAGCTATGGAAGTAGCAATATTAGCAGATAAAGCTACTGTTGATGAGGAAATAATAAGACTTAGAAGTCATCTTATTCAGATGAGAAATACCTTGAGTATTGATGAATCTATTGGTAGAAAGTTAGATTTTATTGTTCAAGAAATGAATAGAGAAGCAAATACAATAGCTTCAAAATCAAGCGATATAGAAATGATAAATTTTGTTATTGAAATAAAAAATATAATTGAAAAAATTAGAGAGCAAATTCAAAATATTGAATAATAGGAGGAATAAAATGGGCATAAAATTAATAAACATTGGATTTGGAAACATAGTTTCTGCTAATAGATTAGTTGCGATTGTAAGTCCAGAATCAGCACCAATAAAAAGAATAATCCAAGAAGCAAGAGATAGAGGTATGCTAATTGATGCAACTTATGGAAGAAGAACTAGAGCGGTAATTATAACAGACAGTGATCATGTTATTTTATCAGCTGTTCAACCTGAAACAGTAGCACATAGATTATCAAGTAAAGATGATCATGACGATGAGGTAGACGAATAATGAAAAGAGGCGTTTTATTAGTTATATCTGGACCATCAGGTGCAGGTAAAGGAACTATATGTAAAGCACTTTTAGAAAAAAGAGATGATTTACATATATCGGTTTCTGCAACTACAAGAAGTCCTAGAACAGGTGAAGTAGATGGTATAAACTATCACTTTATAACTAGAGAGACTTTTGAAGAAAGAATAAAAGATAACGAATTTCTTGAATATGCAGAAGTTTATGGAAACTATTATGGAACACCTAAAACAGATGTAGAAAAACTATTAGATAGTGGGAAAAATGTTATTTTAGAAATAGATATACAAGGTGCACTAAAAGTTAAAGAAAATTGTGAAGATGGTATATTTATATTTATTCTTCCACCATCAATGGAAGAATTAAAACAAAGAATCATTAAAAGAGGAAGTGAAACACCAGAATCTTTAATGACTAGATTTAAGTCAGCTTACAAAGAAATTAATTATATTTCAAAATATAATTATGCAGTTGTAAATGACAGAGTTGATGTAGCAGTAGAAAAAATCGAAGCTATAATAACAACAGAAAAATGCAGAGTAGATAGAATAAAAGAAAAAATATTAGATTCTAAGGAGGGTTTTATACATGAGCAACTCTATGATTAATCCATCGGTAGTTGAATTATTAAAAAAGGTAGATGACAGATACACATTGGTAACTGTAACTTCAAAAAGAGCAAGACAAATAATAGCAGGTAGTAAGCCATTAAGTGATGTAAAATCAGTAAAACCATTAACTATAGCTATAAATGAAGTATATGAAGATAAATTTGAATTTGAAGTACCAGAGGAAAAGTAAAAGTTATGTATAAGGATAAGTGTGTTGTAATTGGTGTTACTGGTGGTATAGCTGTTTATAAAGCATTAGATATAGTAAGTGCTTTAAGAAAAAAAGCAGTGAAAACAAAAGTTATCATGACAGAATCTGCAACAAAGTTTGTAACACCTTTAACATTTCAATCAATAAGTCAAAATATGGTTGTAACTGATATGTTTGCAGAACCAAAAGCCTGGGAAATCCAGCATATTAGCTTAGCACAAGAAGCAGATATTATGCTTATAGCACCTGCTACAGCTAATGTAATTGGAAAGGTAGCAAATGGAATTGCTGATGATATGTTAACAACAACAATTATGGCTACTAAATCTAAAGTTATATTTGCACCAGCTATGAATACAAATATGTATGAAAATCCAATAGTGCAAGAAAATATAGCAAAACTTAAGAAGTTAGGATATGAGTTCATTGAACCTGATTCAGGACGACTTGCTTGTGGTGATATAGGTAAAGGAAAATTACCTAAACCAGAGGTAATTGTTGATGAAGTTTTAAAAATATTATATCCAAAAAAAGATTTGGTTGGGAAAAATGTTCTTGTAACAGCAGGGCCAACTAAAGCCAAAATAGATCCAGTAAGATATATAACAAACAATTCAAGTGGTAAAATGGGATATGCTATAGCTACTGAAGCAAGAGATAGAGGTGCTAATGTAACACTTATATCAGGAGCAAAGAATATAGAATGTCCTAATGGAATAAAGTTAATAAATGTAGAAACAAATAGTGAAATGAGAGAGGCTGTTTTAGATTCTTTTAAAGAAGCAGATATTATTATTAAATCAGCAGCTGTAGCAGACTATAAACCTAAAATTTATAGTGCTGAAAAAATAAAAAAAACAGGTGATGAGTTAAATATCTCTTTAGTTAGAGATAATGATATATTATTAGAACTTGGAACTTTAAAAGAAAATAAAATATTAGTTGGATTTGCAGCGGAAAGTAATTCGTTAATAGAGAATGCAAAAAAGAAAATAGAAAAGAAAAATCTAGACTTCATAGTTGCTAATGATATTACAGCTAAGGAAACAGGATTTGGATCTGATGATAATAAAGTATTTATAATTTCTAAAGAAGGAAATATAAATGAATTAGATACTATGAGTAAAAGAGAAGTTGCAAAAAATATATTTGATATTATATTAAAGTAAGTTTTAAGAAAGCGCTAAAAGGCGCTTTCTTATTATATTAGAAAGGTGGTTTATTTTAAAATGGAGCTTTATGCAGAAATAATAATAAATAGTGAAGCAATAGAAATAGATAGACCATTTACATATAAAATAAAAGAAGAAATGAAAGATAAAATTCAAGTAGGACATAGAGTGAATGTTTCATTTGGCTCAATAAAAGGATTTCTTCAAGGATATGTAATTTCTTTAAAAACAGAAGTTGAAGGAAATTATAAATTAAAATCAATAAGTAAAATATTAGATGAAGAACCTATATTAACAAGAGAGAATATTCAAATGATGTATTTTCTAAGAGAAAGAACTCTCTGTAAGTATATAGATGCAATAAGAGTTCTAGTACCAACAGGAATAACACGAGGAATTAAAGAAAAAAAGAAGACAATTATAGATGTTAAAGAAGAATTATCAGAAGAATATTCTAAAAAAGAAAATTACATAAAACTACATAGCTTTATAAAACGGAATAAAGGATTAACTAAAGCAGAGATAATTGAAAAGGGATTTTCATCTTATATTTTAAATAATTCTATAAAAAAAGGATTTCTAAAAACAGAAGAAGAAGTTGTATATAGATATAATGATAGAAGTTATGGTAGAGAAGAAAAAAAGATTTTAACTAATGATCAGAAAATAGTATTAGAAAAAATAAAGAAAACTGAGAAAAAGGGAATACTAATTCATGGTGTTACTGGTTCAGGGAAAACAGAAATTTATATGGAGTTAGTAGAAGAGCAATTAGAAAAAGGCAAAGGTGCTATAGTACTTGTTCCGGAAATATCACTTACACCACAAATGATAGAGAGATTTAAAAGACGATTTGGAGAAGAAGTGGGTGTTTTTCATAGTAAACTTTCTGATGGAGAGAGATTTGATGAATGGAATAGAGCAAAAGATGGAAAATGTAAATTAGTTGTAGGTGCTAGAAGTGCGCTATTTATGCCTATCCAAGAATTAGGATTAATAATTGTAGATGAAGAGCATGAAACAACATATAAATCAGAAACAAATCCTAAGTACGAAACAAAAGAAGTTTGTGAATATTTAAGTGAAATGAAAAATATAAAATATATTTTAGGTTCTGCAACACCTTCAGTTGAAAGTTATGCAGATGCTTTAGTTGGAAAACTTGAACTTGTAGAATTAAAAAATAGAATATTTAATAGAGAAATGCCTGAAATCAGTATAGTAGACATGAGAGAGGAACTTAAAAAGAAAAATCTTTCAATGTTTAGTAGACGATTATATAGAGAAATGAAATTAGCCCTTGAAAACAAGAAACAGATAATTTTATTTTTAAATAGAAAAGGATTCTCGACATTTGTATCATGTAGAAGCTGTGGATATGTATTTAAATGTGAAAAGTGCGATATATCAATGGTGTATCATAAAGAAGGATATTTAAGTTGTAACTATTGTGGAGCGAAAAAAGAAAACGTAAAAACTTGTCCTAAATGTAATAGTAAATATGTTAAATTTTTTGGCTCAGGTACAGAAAAAGTTGAAACAGAAGTGAAAAAATATTTTAAAGATGCAAAAGTTCTTAGAATGGATAGAGATACAACAAAAAATAAAAATGCATATGAAGAGATTTATAATAAATTTAAAAGTGGAGAAGGAGATATATTAATAGGTACTCAAATGATTACTAAAGGCCATGATTTTAAAGATGTGCATTTAGTTGGAATACTTGCTGCTGATATGTCTACTAATATTCCTGATTATAGAGCAGGAGAAAGAACTTTTGATTTAATAACTCAAGTTGCAGGAAGAGCTGGAAGAGATAAAGAAAGAGGGAGTGTTATAGTTCAGACATATGACCCTGAAAATCCATATATAAAATTTGCAAAAAACAATGATTATAAAAAAATGTTTAAAGAAGAATTAACTATTAGAAAATTGATGAACTACCCACCTTTTGGTAAAATAATATATATTAAAGGGTTATCTAAAGATGAAGAAAAATTAAGGAATCATATGAACATTATTGCAAATGAACTAAGAAAAGAAAAGCTAGAAGATGCAGAAGTTTTAGGGCCTACTAAATGTATAGTGGGAAAAGTAAGAGGTTTTTATAGGTATAGTATAATAATAAAAGGTAACTTAGAATATAAAAAAATCTTAAAATTGAAAGATAAACTTTATAAATTAAATAAGAGTGTTTATAATGAAATAAGAATAAGTATAGATATTAACCCAAACAATTTGTTGTAGGAGGAGAAAAGATGGCAATAAGAAATATAAGAAAACAAGGTGACGATGTATTAAGAAAAAAAAGTAAGGTTGTTGAAAAGATAGATAACAGAACTTTAACTTTAATTGAGGATATGATAGATACTATGTATGAAGCAGATGGTGTAGGTCTTGCAGCACCACAAGTTGGGATACTAAAAAGAATATTTGTAGTGGATGTATATGATGATGAAGGTGCAAGAATATTTATAAATCCAGAAATATTAGAAACTAAAGGTAATCAATTAGGAGAAGAAGGCTGTCTTAGTACTCCAGGGGAGTTTGGAGATGTAGATAGACCAAACTATGTTAAAGTAAAAGCTTTAAATGAAAATGGAGAAGAATTTATTTTAGAAGCAGAAGAATTCTTAGCAAGAGCAATTTGTCATGAATATGACCATTTAGAAGGAATTATATTTTTAGATAAAGTAGAAAAGTAAGGAGGAATTTAATTTGAAGATAGTTTTTATGGGAACGCCAGATTTTGCAGTTCCTTCTCTAGAGAGATTAATAAAAGAATATGGTGTAATGGCAATATTTACTCAACCAGATAAGAAAAAAGGTAGAGGGAAAAAATTAGGTATTTCTGAAGTAAAAGAAGTTGCTATAAAACATGATATAGAAGTTTTTCAACCAATAAAATTAAAAGATGATAAAGAAATGATTCAACAGTTAAAAGATATGGAGCCAGACTTTATAATAGTAATTGCTTTTGGACAAATTTTAACACAAGAAGTTTTAGATATACCAAAGCTTGGATGCATTAACTTACATGGATCAATATTACCTATGTATAGAGGGGCAGCACCTATAAACTGGGCTATAATAAATGGAGAAAAAATATCTGGGAATACTACTATGTTTATGGATGCTGGAGTAGATACAGGAGATATGCTTTTAAAAGATGAGGTAGAAATTACAGAAAGTATGACAGCAGGAGAACTTTATGATATTTTAAAGGAAAGAGGAGCAAATCTTTTAATAGAGACTATTGAGGGAATAAAAAATAAAACTATTAAAGGGGAAAAACAAAGTGATGAAACTTTCTATGCAAAAATGCTAAATAAAGATACAGGGATATTGGATTTTAGTATGAGTGCAAGAGAAATACATAATAAAGTTAGAGGCTTAAATCCATGGCCGATAGCTCATACAAAATATAAAGATATGCCTATGAAAGTTTATCAAACAAAGGTTTACCAAGAAGATGGTGAAAATGATGATTTTGGTAAAATAGAAAAGGTAACAAAAGAAGGCATTTTAGTAAAGGCTAAAGTAGGAAAAATTTTAATAGAAAAAATACAGTTTCCAAATGGAAAGCCATTAACAATAGAACAATATATAAATGGACACAGTATAGAAGTAAATGAGACTTTAGGATAAAAGTGAAAGACGAGGTATTTTATGAATAGCAGAAGCATAGCTATAAAAGTGTTAAATAGAGTCTTATTAGAGGGCGCATATTCTAATATAGCTTTATCTAAAGAATTAGATAGTAGTGATTTAAACTCTAAAGATAAAGCTTTAGTAACTGAGATAGTTTATGGAACTATAAGACGTAAAAGAACTTTAGATATAATAATTGGAAGTTTTGTTAAAGATTTAAGTATAATGGATAAAAGAATTTTAAATATACTTAGAGCAGCTGTTTATCAACTAAGATTTTTAGATAAAATTCCAAGTTATGCAGCGTGTAATGAAGCTGTAGAACAAGCTAAAAAAGTATCATTTCAAAGTTCTAAGTTGGTAAATGGAGTTTTAAGAAATTATCTGAAAAAAGAAGGCAATATAAAAATAAAATGTCCAACAAGTAAAGAAAAAATAGCTTATGAGTATTCTTTTGAACCATGGATGGTAGATTTATTTATTAAACAGTATGGGCAAGATAAGGCATTAAGAATAATGGAAGGCTTAAATGAAACTCCGGGAATAACATTAAGAGTGAATGAATTAAAAACAAATTGCGATGCAGCTTTTAGTGAACTAGAAGAATTGGGATATAAAGTAGAAAAAACAGAAGTAGCTAAAAATGGGATCATAATAAAAAATGGAAGTTCTGTCGAAGGAAATAAATTATTTAATGAAGGTAAATGTACTGTGCAAGATCAAAGTGCTATGTTAGTTGGACAAATACTAGGTGTAGAAGAAAATGATATTATATTAGATATATGCAGTGCACCAGGTGGAAAAACAACACATATAGCAGAATTGTTAAATAATACAGGAAAAGTTTTAGCTTTTGACCTACATGAAAATAAATTGAACTTAATAAAAGAAAACTGTAATAGACTTGGAATTACAAATGTAGAGCTTAGTCAAATGGATGGAAGAGAATTAAATGAAAGTTTAATAAATAAAGGTGATAGAGTTTTACTTGATGTTCCTTGTTCAGGACTTGGAATCATAAGTAGAAAGCCAGAGATAAAGTGGAATAAGAGTATAAAAGATTTAAAAGAAATAGTGAAAATTCAAAGAGAAATTATGGAAAATTCATGGAAATATTTAAAAGTTGGTGGAACTATGATTTATTCTACATGTACTTTAAATAATAAAGAAAATGAAAAGAATGTAAGATGGTTTAAAGAAAATTTTAAAGATTGTCTAATAGAAGAGATAAATCTTGGAACTTTTGATAATATAGAATATACTAAAGAAGGTATGGTAACAATATTACCAAATAAAAATATGGATGGATTTTTCATAGCAAAACTAAAAAAGATTTAAAGGTGGAAAAAATGAAAAATTTATTAGACTATAATATAGAAGAATTAAGTGGATGGCTTAAAGAAAATGGAGAAAGTGCATTTAGAGCAAAACAAGTTTTTTCATGGATTTATAAAGGTGTATTTTCATTTGAAGAAATGAAAAACATTCCTAAGTCATTAAAAGAAAAATTATCAGATAATTTTAAAATTTATATACCAGAAGTAGTAGAGGTTTATAAATCAGATATTGATGGAACTAAAAAGATGCTTTTAGAGCTAGAAGATGGCAATTTAATAGAATCAGTAATTATGAAATATAAGCATGGAAATACTATTTGCGTTTCTACTCAAGTTGGGTGTAGAATGGGATGTAAGTTTTGTGCATCGACTATTGAAGGTAGAATAAGAAACTTAACTTCAGGAGAGATTTTAAGTGAAGTTTTAAGAGCTACAGAAATAGAAGGTGAAAGGATTTCTAATATTGTATTAATGGGGAGTGGAGAACCATTAGATAATTATGATAATGTAGTTAAATTTTTAAAAGAAGTCAATGCTGAATATGGTCTAAATATAGGTCAAAGGCATATAACATTATCAACTTGTGGATTAGTTCCAGAGATAAGAAATTTAGCAAATGAAGGGCTAAATGTTACCTTAGCAATATCATTACATGCAACTACTGATGAAAAGAGAAGAGTTATAATGCCTATAGCTAATAAATATTCTATAGATGAAATTTTAGATGAATGTAGAAATTTTATAGATAGAACAAATAGAAGAGTAACATTTGAATATTCGTTAGTTAAAGATGTAAATGATGGAAAAGAAGATGCGAAAGCATTAGGTAAGCTCCTAAAAGGTATGCTTTGCCATGTGAATTTAATACCAGTAAATGAAATAAAAGAAAATTCATTTAAAAGATCTTCAGAGAAAACAATAGAGGATTTTGCAAAAATATTGAAAGATGCAGGAGTAGAAGCGACTGTCAGAAGAGAGATGGGTAGCGATATAAATGCAGCTTGTGGGCAACTTAGAAGGAGCTATATAAAAAATAAATCCTAAGGAGTAATGTTATGATAGAGTATAAAAGTGATGTTGGTTGTACGAGGAGTTTAAACGAAGATTACTGTGATTTTTTTGAAGTGGAGAATTATGGTTTATATATTGTAGCTGATGGAATGGGCGGACATAATGCTGGAGAGATAGCTAGCAAAATGGCTGTAACTAGAGTTATAGAAATAGTGAGAGAAACTATAGATGTACACTTAAAAGACAGCCTTAAAATAGCGATTGAAAAAACTAATGAAGAAATTTATAATTATTCTAAAGAAAACAATGAATTAAGTGGAATGGGAACAACTATTACAGCTATACTAAGAGTTGGTAATGATATAATTATTGCTAATGTAGGGGACAGTTCTTGTTTTGGCTTAAAAGATGGAAAAATAACTAAGTTAACAAAAGATCATTCATTAGTTCAACAATTAGTAGATATGGGAAGTATTTCTTATGAGCAAGCAAAAAATCATCCTAATAGAAATATAATAACTAGAGCATTAGGAACAGAATTAGATTTAAAAGTTGATATTTTTGAATTTAATATAGAGGATTTTGATAAATACCTTTTATGTACAGATGGACTTACAAATGAGGTAAATATTGAAAAAATTAAAGAAATAATTTCAGAAGAGAAAGAGGATTCTTGCCACAAATTAGTTGAAAAAGCTAAAGAAAATGGAGGCAAGGATAATATAACTGTGATGTTGTTTGGAGGAGATATATAATATGAATGGGGAAGTACTAGGCAATAGATATGAACTGCTTGAAAAAGTTGGAGAAGGTGGAATGGCAGTTGTATATAAAGCTAGATGTAATAAATTAAATCGCTTTGTTGCAGTGAAAATTCTGAAAAAAGAATATGCAGACAATAAAGAAATTGTAGATAAGTTTAAAGACGAAGCTATGGCAGTTGCAAAGCTTTCAGATAGTAATATAGTTAATGTATTAGATGTAGGGTCTGATGATAACGAAAACTATATTGTTATGGAATATGTTAATGGTAAAACATTAAAGGATTTAGTAGACGAATATGGGAAGCTTAGCTATGAAACAGCAGTAAGAATTTCTCTTCAAATAGCTAATGCTTTAGAATGTGCTCATAAAAACGGAATAGTCCATAGAGATATAAAACCGCAGAATATATTAGTTAATACTGAAGGAAGAGCAAAAGTAACAGATTTTGGAATAGCTAAATCTGTTGATTCTGCAACTTTAACTAATACTAGTACAATAATGGGATCAGCACACTATTTTTCACCAGAACAAGCAAAGGGTGGCATGGTAGATTATAGAAGTGATATTTATTCGTTAGGAATAGTTATGTATGAAATGATAACAGGAAAAGTACCATTTGATGGAGATTCACCTGTAACCATTGCATTAAAACATATTCAAGAGAAACCAGTAGATCCAAGAGAAATTAATCCTAAGATACCAGAGAGTTATAGTAAAATAATACTAAAATGTATAGAAAAAAATGTAGATGATAGATATTCAAATGCAAAAGAAGTAATTGAAGATTTAAAAAAGATAAAAGATAATCCTAATATGACAATAGGAGAAAAATCAGGATCTTCAAAAGTTGGTGGAGAGACAATAATAATGTCACCTATTAAAGAAGAGGATTTAGAAGAGTTTAAAAATAATGATGAAAATAGACTAGATGATGAAGATTTAGATGATGATTATTATTATGATGAAGATGATGATGAATACTATGATGAAGACGAAGATGAAGAGAAAATAGAACCTAAAAAGGATAGAAATAAAGAAGAAAAGAAAACTAAAAAAGGGTTATTAATTGGAATAGCCATAGCAGTAATTATAATTATTTTAGGAGCTGGCTCAGCATTTATGTTCTTAAATTCAGGAACATCAAAGAAAGCAGCACAAGTTCAAGTGCCAAGTGTTGTCGGGATGACTGAAGCAAGTGCTAAATCAGCACTTGAAAAGGAAGGCTTAGTTGGAAACTTTACTGAAGTTCAAAACTCAGCACCAAAAGGAACTGTTTTAAATGTTAATCCTTCAGCAGGTACATCAGTTAATAAAGGAACTACTGTAAATGTAGAAGTTAGTAAAGGTGTAGACGAAATAACTGTTCCAAATTTAGCTGGTGAAAGTAAAGATGGAGCAACAAAACAACTGAATGCGTTAGGTATTAACTCAGTTTTATATACTGCTCAATATAGTGATAGTGTAGAAGCAGGAGTGGTTATTTCATCAACACCACAAGCAGGAAGTAAAGTTGCAAAAACTGATGGAGTAACTTTAGTAATAAGTAAAGGTCCTAAAGTTATTACACAGCAAGTTCCATCAGTAGTTGGAATGACACAAAGCCAAGCTGAAAATGCATTAAGTAATGCAGGATTTAGTAATGTCTCTGTTCAAACAACAACTACAAATGATCAAAGTCAAGATGGAAATGTTATTAGTGTAAGTCCAGGATCTGGAAATACTGTAAATCAAAATACTACAATTACAATTACAGTAGGAAAATACCAAGCACCAAAACCAACAA
The DNA here is from genome assembly GCF_947072515.1 of uncultured Clostridium sp. Lineage (GTDB taxonomy): Bacteria > Bacillota > Clostridia > Clostridiales > Clostridiaceae > Clostridium. The sequence goes on along the minus strand of NZ_CAMTIG010000007.1, from coordinate 492 downwards.
CACAAGCAATTCCATCAGTAGTTGGAATGAGTGAAAATGCGGCTAAAGGTGCATTAAGTAACGCAGGATTTACTAATGTTACTGTACAAACATCAAAAACAACAGATAAGAGTCAAGATGGTAATGTTATTAGTGTAAGTCCAGGAGCTGGTAATAGTGTTACACCAAATACAGCTATTACAATAACTGTTGCTCAATATGAAGCACCAGAACCAACTACTCCACCAGAGGAAATAACAAAACCAGATCCAACAAAACCGGATCCAACAAAACCAGATCCAACAAAACCAACTGAACCAACAGGTACTGCATCAACAGGGGATAAGACATCAAATGCAGCAGCTGTTAAAACTACTAAAACTACAACTGATAAAAGCAATCAAAAATAATTATAAAAAGGCAATTGAGTAAAATAAAGTGGACCCTATGTCAAGGATATTTTAAAAAAGAGCTATGCAACAAGAAGTTGATTTCGGTATTGAACCGGAGTCA
>NZ_CAMTIG010000006.1 GCF_947072515.1 uncultured Clostridium sp. | reverse complement strand
AATACTATTTTATTTAGTTCGATTAAATCTGTCCACCTTTTTATACTAACACCAAGAGTATGTTTCATATAGTTTTGTATAATTTAATTCCTCCGTAACTTCAAATAGCAATCTTACTGAATCATCTTCGCATGGTATAAAAGGAACCTGAATGGGAAAACCTATTTGATGCATAGGTATCACATTTTTGCTAAAATTTTTCATAGTGATATTATTATGCACAAAAAAGACGATTCTAATGCGAATCGTCTTTTTTTCGGCTAGTATCAAAATTTATTTTGATACAGCCCCTTTTGTATATTAATATCCGTTAACTTCTGATAATAAATCACCAAGACTTATAAGTGAGTTTGGAGCATCTTTACTATCCATTACAAGTTCTATAAATATAAGTTTATCTTTATTTTTATCTGCAAGTTCTAATGCTGTAGTTAATTCTTCTTCAGTTTTAACTTTACAAGCCATAGATTTACCTTGATTTAAATCAAAAATATTTACAAGATTTTTATAATCCCACATATTTATTGAATTATATTTTCTTTCAGGTCCATGTATAAGTTTTTCAATTGTATATCCATCATTATTAATAACAAAGATTATTGGATGTACATCTTCTCTTATCATAGTTGAGATTTCTTGACATGTTAGTTGGAATGAACCATCCCCTATAATTAACATATTTCTTCTACTTCTATCAGCCATTTGTGAACCTAAAAGAGCTGGTAATGTATATCCGATTGAAGCCCATAAAGGTTGCCCTATGAATTTTGAGTTTTCTGGCATTCTAATTCCAGTTGCACCAGAAAAAGCTGTTCCAGTTTCTGCTAAAAGGATATCTCCTTTATTTAAAACACTTTCTATACAATTATAAAATCTTTGTTGAGTTAACTCTTTATTTTTTTCAGCAGTAAATTTTATTGCATTTTTAGGTTCTACTTGTATATTGTGTTTATAGTTAATTCCGTTACTAAGAAGAGCACTTAAAACATCTTTCATTGAAATATTACAGTACATTTTTTCACCTATTTTTGAATGTAGAGGATGTATTTCAACTACTGTGATATCATCATGCACTAAATTAAAACAAGCTGTTGTAAAATCACTAAGTTTAACACCGAAGAAGAATGCTACATCAGCTTTATTCATAGCTTCTTTTACTGAATCAGGACTTAGAACACCATTATAAATACCAACAAAGTTATCACAGTATTCATTAACAGCAGTTTTTCCCATGCTTGTTGTACTTACTGGAAGTCCTGTAACTTTAACAAAGTTTCTAGCTTCAGCACTTAATTTACATCGATCTACTTCATAATCAGCAAGAACCATTTCACCTTTAGATGTTGAAACTAATTCTTTAACATCTTTTATAAACTCTTTTAGTGTTTCTTCATTAGTTTTAACTTCAATATCTAAAGGTTCTCCTGAAACCTCAATTTCTTTATCAACTATGTCAAAAGGAAGTCCGATATAAACAGGTTTTTTAGTGATATAACATTCAGTTAAAACTCTATCAATTTCTCTAGCTGCATTCATTTCACTTAAGATAGTTTGAGATGCAGTAACTTCTCTATACATATTGTAAAATTTATAATATTGACCATCACCTAAAGAGTGATGAACATATCTTGAGCTATTGTTCATGATAGTCATTGATGGAATACCAGTAATTTTAACTATTGGAACATCTTCTGCATAAGCTCCAGCAACACCATTTATAGCGCTAAGTTCGCCAACACCAAAAGTTGTAACTAAAGCTGACATTCCGTTAACTCTTGCATATCCATCAGCAGCATAAGAAGCATTTAATTCATTACAATTACCTACCCAATCAATTCCAGTCATATCTTCAACGTGATCTAAGAATAATAAATTATAATCTCCAGGAACTCCGTATACATGCTTAACATTAAATTCCTTTAATCTATTTAATAAATAATCTCCAATTGTTACTTTCATTTGTAATTCCTCCACTCATTTATTTTTAGTTTTAATAATATTGTCTATTAAATTTTAAGTTTAATTTTGATACTATTTTATAAAGCATTTTTCATGCCAACTTTAAAAATGGCTTTAAAATGTACTTTTTTTAAAAATAAATATAAGAAAATGAGGGAAAAGTCTCAAAGATGAGAAAAAAGTCTCAAATTTGAGACTTTTTTCTCATGTAACTTGCTCTGCTAATTTCAAGTTTCTTTAAAATTTCTTCCATTGAATAGCCATCTGCTAAAAATTTACTTATTATTGCAGATTCAACTTCTTTTATTATATCTTTCAAGTTATTATTCATATTAATTTTTAAATTACATTCTTCTTCTATAGAAGTAATTCCATCTATAAAAGAATTATAATCAATATTATTTAAATCAAAATCATTAAAGTCAGTCATTAACACTAATCGACGAACAACGTTTTCAAGTTCTCTAATATTACCATTCCAAGAGTAATTAGATGGACACTTTTTAATTACTTCAATCACTTTTCTTTTATCATGAATATGGAATCTTTTTAACAGTTGCTCAGAAATAAGAGGAATATCTAATCTTCTTTCCCTCAGTGCTGGAATTTTTAGATTGAATACATTTAATCTATAATATAAATCTTCTCTAAATCTTCCTTTTAGAACTTCTTCTCTTAAATCACGATTAGTTGCACAAATTATTCTAATATCAATAGGAGTTATTTCATTACTTCCGATTCTCATAACTTCTTTTTCTTGAATGACTCTTAAAAGGCTCGCTTGAAGGCTTAAGGGTAATTCGCCTATTTCATCTAAAAATATAGTTCCTTTATGAGCTAATTCAAAAACCCCCATTTTCCCATCTTTATTAGCACCTGTAAAAGCTCCTTTATCATATCCGAAAAGTTCACTTTCTAAGAGGTTTTCATTTATAGCACCACAATTTATAGCAACAAAAGGCCATTCACGACGAGTACTCTCATTATGGATACTTTGTGCAAATAGTTCTTTTCCAGTTCCAGATTCTCCATATATTAAAATAGTTCCATCTGTTTGAGCATATTTTTTAGCCATTTTTTTTATATTTTCCATTTTTATATCATTAGTTACAATATCATCAAAGTTGTATTTTGCAACAAGTCCTTTTTTATGATTATTGCTTCTTATTTTTCGTTCAAGTCTTTCAATAGTTGAAGCTTTATCAAAAGAATTAACTCTTCCAATAAAATTATTTTTTAATTTTATATCTATAGTACTAGTTGCAACCATTTTACCATTAATATTTATGATTCCGTTATTTAATTCTTTAACTTTTTTCAAATCACCTAAAACAGTATTAATATTTTGCTTAAAAACAGAGGACTCACTAATATTTAAGATTTTTTCAGCCTCATTATTACAAATAATGATATTATCATTTATATCTGTTACGACAATACCTTGCTTTACAAAATTTAGAATCGTATTAAGTCGTGCATTTTTTTCAAGCTCTTTTTTTCTTACATTAACAATATTTATAGCTTCCTCAATAGCATTAGTCATTGCTTCATCACTGGATTTTAGTAATATATTTTTTAAAGATAATTCTTGGCTATAGATTTCTGTACAACCTCCACCTATAACAAGATTTCCTCCATTTAGTTGTGCTTGTTTAAGTGGTTTTTCTATATCTTCAGGAGTTACATATTTAATTTGTAAAATATCATTTTTTAAATTAAATATGCTTTTTATTTCATTTAAATTAAACACATCTTTATAATAAGATAAGCAAATTATCTGAGTTGTGTCATTTATAGGTATGCTATTTATAGCTTTGATTAAATCAAAGTTACTTATTTTAATATCAACAACTGGAATGTATGTATTCTCTCGAATGAAGCTTACACTTGAACCACCACTTAAAAAAACATCCGTACTAGATTCATTTTTTTTAATAAACTCTTTAATATCTTCTTTATTATTGATAGTTTTTGCATTGATAATTACTCTATTATCCTTGAAACTATTGAAGTATACAGACATTTCATCATAAGGAGATACAATACTAATATTGATTTTTTCATTATTTAGGGTATTCATTTTTTTACCTCCTTTATTAAATTGTATTTCTATAGAATTAGTTTTTTAAATTAAATAGTTATTATAAACTTAACTATTTATTAGTTGTAGGAAAGTATATAGTTGTTGTAAATATATCCTCATTATAACATTTTTATATTCTAGAAAAATAATGGCTATTATAAAAAATTCAAGTCAATATATTAAAATGGAATATTTAGATTTAAAATATGTAATTCTTTATTTAATTTTTAGGAATACTATTTTTAAAGGAAGTGAAGGTTATGTACAGTTTACTTATTACACCAATTGATGAACATAATGACAGTACAGTGATTTTAATAAAAAAATATAAATTTAAGAAAGTAATTGTATTAGTTAGTGAAAAGTGTAGCAATTATATAAAGGCTACTTTAATTGAAGTAGCGAATATATATAATTCAAAAATAGAATTTTTAGAAATTAAAGGTGAATGCTTTAGTGATTTAGATAAATTGATTAAAGGGAATGAAAAGGCTTTGATTAATTTAACAGGAGGAGAGAGAATTCAATCTTTATGTTTATTGAAATATATTTTAGAAAATAATTTAGAGGGAATATATGTAGATATAGTTGGAAGGAAAAAGTATATTTTTGGAGAGAATACTGGGAAAGTTGATGAGCATTTAATAGATTTAGATATTGAAGAGATGATAAATGCTACAGGAAACAAAGTTTTTAGCCATGAAACAGAGCTTGTTTCTAAAGAGTATGTGTTAGATATGGCTAAAATGATACATAGAAATATAGATTTATGGAATAAGTATAAAAGAAGAATATATGATCCAAATGTATTTGCACATTATTATGGAAATACAAAAAAAGTTGTAATAAATGATGCTGTTATAACTGATGATGAAAAGGAAATTTTAGAGAAAATATTAGAATGGGGAATAGAAAAAGGGTTAATTACATTATCAAAGGAGAAAGGCAATAGAGTTATTGAATTTAAAGATAAATGTATTAAAGGATTTATTTTTAAAGTAGGAACTTGGTTAGAAGTGTTAACAGAGCATGTAGTGGAGCAGATAGCGTCTGTAGATCAAGTTAAGAGTGGACTTATGTTTATTTGGAATAAAGATAAAGATTATTTAAAAAATGAACTTGATGTTGTTGCAATTAGAGATTCAACTATCATAGTAATATCTTGTAAGGATAGTGAAAAATATGAAGAAGCTACATTGAATGAATTGAATGTATATAGTGAAAGAATTGGTGGGCATAAAGTTAAAAAGATTTTAGTGGCAACAAAGAAACCACATAAAGAAAATATAATTGAAAGAGCTAAAGAAATGGGAATTAATATTATTATATTGGAAAAGGATTTAGATATATTTAAAGAGAAGCTTGAGAAAGTAATTAATAGTTAAAAACTATTTAAGAAATATACATATTAGAAAATAGATATTAAGAATTTTAAAAGTACATAAGAATCACATAATCTTCCCATAGAAATAAGTAATTTAAAAGGTAGAATAATAAATGTAAATTAGCATATGGAGGAGGAAAGGTTATGAATGAAGCTAAAAGTAGAGATTATAAAGTATCAAAAGGTGATTTTATAATGGGAACATTTATAAGTTTAAAAGCTTCAGGTAATAACGCACAAAAAGCAGTAGATGAGAGTATTGCTAGATTGAAATATCTTGAAAGTATTATGTCACCATATAAAGTAGAGAGTGATGTATATAAGATAAATAATAATTCAGGTGTTAAATTTACAAAAATAAGAAAAGAAACATTATTTGCAATAAGAAAAGCTATAGAATATTCTAAAATATCTAAAGGCGGATTTGATGTTACAGTTAAGCCTATTATTGATATATGGAAAAGGGCAAAAGAGAATCAAAGACTACCAGAAGTAGAAGATATAAAAAGAAAATTAGAGTTGGTTAATTACAAGGATATAAAAATATTTTTTAATAAAATTAAATTGAAGAATAAAGATCAAAAGATTGACTTAGGAGGAATTGCAAAAGGGTATGCAGCAGATGAGGTTGTAAGGATTATGAGAAAATATGAAGTAAATTCAGCAATTATAGATTTAGGGGGGAACATTGTTGTTATTGGAAAGAAGGAAAATAGTGAACCTTGGAAAGTAGGAATACAAAATCCTTATAAAAAAAGAGGAGAAATTGTAGGATATATAGTAGCTGAAAATAAATCTATTGTAACATCAGGTGATTATGAAAGATTCATCACTATTAATGAACAAAAATATCATCATTTTTTGGACTCTAAAACAGGATATCCATTAAATAATGGAATAAAGAGTGTAACAATAATTTCAGATAAAGCTATTGATGGTGATGGACTAACATCTTGTTGCTTTTCTATGGGATTAGAGAAAACTATATCTTTAATAAATAGTATAGATGGAGGAGAGGGGATAATCATAGCTAAGAATAAGAAGATATACTTAACAGAAGGATTAGCTAATGAATTTAAAGTATTAGATAAGGATTTTGAAGTGCAAATGAATGTTTAAATATTTGGAGGAGAAACAGTGAAAAAGCAGAAAGTATCTAAGGTACAGATTATAAGATACATGGTTCAACTTATAAGTCTAGTGTTGTTTCCAGGATTATTTATATTAACATATTCAAATATAAAATCATTATACATAGCAATAATAACTGGAAGTTTTTCAATACAAGGAATGATTCCAGTTGTATTGAATTTAGTTACGATAATTGGAATAACAATTATTTTAGGAAGGTTTTTTTGTGGATGGTTATGTGCCTTTGGAACATTTATGGATATAATTTATGCTATATCCACAAGGATTTTGAAAATTAAATTTAAAATTCCACATGAAATAGATAGGAAGCTTAAGTCTATAAAATATGTAATATTAGTAGCATCTATAGGCTTAGTGTGGAGTTTTCAAAGTAATTTCTTAGATAATAAAAATCCGTGGGATGCATTTGCACAATTTCCTAATGTACATTCAATGGTATTTAACCATACATTTGCATTTATACTATTAATTTTTATAATAGTTGGAGCAATGTTTATAGAAAGATTCTTCTGTAGATATTTATGTCCCCTTGGTGCAGTTTTTTCAATAACATCTAGATTTAGAATTATTAAAATTAATAAAGTTAAAGATAAATGTGGAAAATGTAGGATATGCACTAATAATTGTATAGTGGGAATAGAAATGTACAAAGATGACATTATAAAAAGTGGAGAATGTATAGATTGTTTTAAATGTACAAGTGTGTGTCCACGTTCAAATGTAAAGGTTAAAATGGCAAAAGAAACAGTTGCACCAATTATAGCAGCTGGAATAACAGTAACAGCATTAGTTTCTTTAAATGAAGGAACTAATTATATAGATAAGCTTAGTGCACCTAAAATAAATTATGTATCAGCAGAAAAAAGTACAAGCACTGATAATATAATAAGTACTAATAGAAATAATACCAGTTCAACAAAGAATGCAAATAGTACAGGAAGTCAAAATGTATCAGGCAGTAGTGGAGGAGTACAAAAGAGTACCAATATTACACAAGCTATAGCAAATTTGAAGTATAAGGATGGAGTATATACAGGAACGGGAACAGGATTTAGACCGGGGGATACATTACAAGTTACAATAAAAGGTGGGAAAATAAGTAATATAGAGGTGGTTTCATCTAATGACACACCGAGCTTTTTCAGTAGAGCTTATAGTCAAGTTGTTCCGGAAATACTAAATCAGCAGACCATAAATGTTGATACAGTATCAGGAGCTACAATGTCTAGTGATGGAATTATACAAGCGGTTCAAAATGCACTAAATAAAGCAGAATAAAAAAAGACTTTTTCAAGTTTGAAAAAGTCTTTTTTTTTATTCGTATTTTTTTCCGATAGATTCACCCATAGATACCTTTGACTCATATCCAAGTTCAGTTTGTTCAAGAATATCATTATCAATGACTACAGAACCCTTTTTAAAGAAAAGAACTACTGTTGAGCCACCAAACTTAAAGAAACCTTTTTCATCACCTTTAGATATAGTTGTATCAGTATTATAGGTTTGGATTATTGTACCTACACAAGTTGCACCGACTTCAACATATAAAACATCATTAAAATTATCTGATTTAAATAAAGACCATTCTCTTTTATTTTCACAAAATAATCTAGGAATATTTTTTAATGCGATAGGATTAACTGAATAGTATTTCCCGGGAATAAATGTTGATTTAGTACATACACCAGAATCAATAAAATGAAATCTGTGATAATCAATAGGTGATAATCGAACAATAACACAAGTTCCACCTTGAAATTGATTTGCGATAGAATCATTATTTATAAAATCTTTTAAACTATATGTAAGTCCCTTTATTTGAACAAGGTTTTCTAAATCTATATTTTCATAAGCAAAAACTCTACCATCGGCAGGTGAAATTAATGCTTTATTATTTATATCAAATGGTCTAGCATCAGGCTTTAATTTTCTAGTAAAAAAATCATTGAAATTTGAAAATTCTTTAGGCTTCTTTTTGCAGACAGCCATGTCTATATCAAAATCTCTAATGAAATGTTTTATTTTTTTTCGACTAAACTTTGTATCACAAAAGGCACCATAAACTTTAGAGCATAGTTTCTTCTTAAATATAAGCTCCGTTAACTTTTTTCCTTTTGGAGATTCATAACACCAAACTAAATATTTTTTTCCAGCTATATTCTCTTTTTCATACTGTTTGGTTCTTCTATTATAAACTAATAACATAGCGACTCCTTTATTTCACCTAAAATAACATAATTAAATGATATAGTAATCAACTGTAATATGCAAGGTAAGAATATTCGTAATATATCGAATATATAATATCAATTGATATTATAACAATAATATTGTAAAATGTTTATAGGTTTTAAATTGTGTATAGCAAATTATAAAAATTTATGTGTGGTATTTTGTTAACATTAGTTAAAAAAATAACAAACTTGTTAACAAAATGAATGTGTAATGGAGGTAGGTTTTTAGGATGAAGAAATTATTTATTAATGACAAAGAAATCCAGGTTGCTGAGGGTACTACAATATTAGATGCTGCAAGACAAAATGGTATTGATGATATTGCAACACTTTGCTACTTAAAAGATTGCGGAAATGTAGGTAAGTGTGGTGTTTGTGCTGTTGAAGTTGAAGGAAAGCCAAACTTAGTTTTATCATGTTTAACAAAAGTTGAAGATGATATGGTTGTAAGAACTAATACAGAGAAAGTTCAAGAAAGAGTTAAAATGAGAATATCAGCTCTTTTAAATAAGCATGAATTCAAATGTGGACCATGCCCAAGAAGAGAGAACTGTGAACTTTTAAAATTAGTTATAAAAACTAGAGGGAAGGCAGCTACTCCATTTTTACCAGAAGATAGAGAAGAAAATATTGATAGAAGAAGTAAATCAATAGTTATAGATAGAAATAAATGTGTATTATGTGGAAGATGTCAAGCAGCTTGTAAAGCAAAAGCTGGAACAGAAATAATACAAATTAGAAATATAGATGGTGTTAGAATGGTTTGCCCACCTGATAATAAAAGTTTTGATGAATCAAAATGTTTATTATGTGGACAATGTGTTGCTGCATGTCCAGTAGGTGCATTACAAGAGCAATCACATATTGATAGAGTAAAAACAGCATTACAAGATCCAGAAAAACATGTAATTGTTGCTATGGCTCCAGCAGTAAGAACTGCTATGGGTGAGTTATTCAAAATGGGATATGGACAAGATGTAACAGGAAAATTATATTCTGCGCTTAGAGAATTAGGATTTAATAAAGTATTTGATATAAACTTTGGTGCTGATATGACAATAATGGAAGAAGGAACAGAACTTCTTGAAAGAATTAAAACTAATGGGCCATTCCCAATGTTTACTTCATGTTGTCCAGGATGGATAAGAGAAATTGAATTATACTTCCCAGAATATTTAGATCATGTATCTACAGCTAAATCACCACAACAAGAGTTTGGTGCAGCAAGTAAATCATACTATCCTCATATTGAAGATATAGATCCAGCTAAAGTATTTACAGTAACAATAATGCCATGTACAGCTAAAAAGTTTGAAGCTGACAGAGAAGAAATGGAAAATGATGGGCTAAGAAACATTGATGCCGTAATAACTACAAGAGAATTAGCTAAATTAATAAAAGAAGCAAAAATAGATTTTGCAAACCTTGAAGATTCAGATGTAGATCCAGCTATGGGAGAATATACAGGAGCAGGAACTATATTCGGAGCAACTGGTGGAGTTATGGAAGCAGCTCTTAGAACTGCAAAAGACTTAGCGGAAGGTGCTGATTTAGAAAACATTGAGTACAAAGAAGTTAGAGGACTTGATGGAATAAAAGAAGCAACTGTAAATATAGCAGGAAATGACTATAATGTAGCAGTTATTCATGGTGGAAAAAATATAATGGACTTCTTTAATAGTGGTAAAATGAACGAAAAACAATATCACTTTATCGAATTCATGGCATGTCCAGGAGGATGTGTAAATGGTGGAGGACAACCACACGTAAATAACTTAGATAGAGAAAGAATAGAAATAAGATCGGTAAGAGCGTCAGTATTATACAATCAAGATAAAAATTTACCAAAAAGAAAATCACATAAAAATGCAGCATTATTAAAAATGTATGATTCATATATGGGTAAACCAGGACATGGTAAAGCACATGAATTATTACATCATAAATATACAAAGTAGTAAAAAATGCAAAATAATGGAGTTATATTTTAATGTAGCTCCATTTTCAAGGAATAATAGAAATAAATTTTGTTGGTGAAAGGTAACTAAAAAATAGTTGCCTTTTGCCTTTTAAATTTTTAGTATATAAAGTTGAAATAAAAAGAAAAATAAGGAAAGGAGGATTTATTATGGTGAAAAAAATTTATAGTATAGGTGAAAAAATAAACTTTCCAATATTAACTGTTATTTTAGCTGCAATTATAGGTGTGAATATATTATTTGTAAAACCAATTGTTGGAATGGCAAACAATGGAGATTTTTTTAGAATCATGGTTTCTAACAACTTATATTATTTAAGACAAGGACCTGATCATCAACCTATATATTTTAATTATTTCCAACCAACATATGGTGTAAGTAATTTTTATAATGGTAATCCTAAAATGATTGTATCTACTCAGTCTTTACTCATAAAGCCAGCAATGTTTTTAGAAAGAATTATTACAGGAAATACGAGTACATTTGATTTAAGATACTTAGCATTTATTTTATTGTGTTTTCAACTTTTAGCAACATATTTTATAATGAAAGTTTTTTGCAGTTATTTAAGGTCACCAATAAGTAAAGCAATAATATCATTTTTTTATTTGTTTGTATTTATGGACATAGGTTATATAGCATATTTTAATTCATTCTTTGGTGAAGCTGTTAATATACCATTCTTTTTACTGAGTGTAGGATTTTTATTATATATGATACGGTTTAACAAAATAACATGGTACAACATACTGATTTTTGCAGGAACATCTATAGTGTTTTTTGGAGCAAAGCAACAGTTAGCACCGGTAGGAGCTATGTTAGCAATACTATTATTTAGAATAATGTATTACAAAAGAAGTATGGAAGTAAAGATTGTATCAATAGCTTTAGTAGTTATAATGTGTGCTTCAGGCTTATACTTTTATGCTGCAATTAAAGGAGATTTTCAATATATAAATAAATATCATGCTTTAAACAGAGGGATATTATTAAATGAGAAAAATCCAGATAAGATATTATCAGATATGGGAATAAGCGAGCAGTATTCTCTTTTAGAGAATACAAATTATTTTTCACCAATTACACAGATAGACTTAAATAATAGAGAGTTAGTAAAAAAATACTGTAGTCAATATGGTGTAGGTGGTATTTTAAAGTTCTATATAACTCATCCTAGTGTGATGTTTAAAATGGCAGAACTCGGGTTTAGAGAGGGATATGATATACGTCCAAATGAACTTGGGAATTATATGGTTTCAACAGGAAAACCACCAGTTGCAAAAAGTTATTTTTGGGGTGGGTGGAGTTATATAAAAGCACATTTTTTACCTAAAAGCTTAATTGCATCATTAATATATATAGGTATATTTTTATATTTCTCAGTTAAAAGATATATTAAAGGAAATGATGATATAAAGCTTACAGAAGAAGTCTATTATTATGTGCTTATTGTTGGAGTGAGTCAAATTGCAATTTCTATAATTGGAGCAGGAGATGCGGATTTAGCAAAACATGAATTTATGTATAATATGGCCTTTGACTTCTTATTTTTAGTATGTATAAAAAATTTATTAATGAGTTTGGAGAGACGGAAGGTGATTAAATAATGGAAAAGTTTGATGTGAGAAAAAGAGTGGATATTGCAATGACTATTATGACAGTATTCTTTTTTGGACTAGGACTTACATTTAGTATGTTTGAATTTAAAAGTAGCTATGAAAATTATGTAATGTTTTTATTATTAATGATTGTTTGCATAATTAGTTATTATTTAGGTGTAACTATGTCATTAGTAATAACTTTAGTTGTTGATTTTGGATATATAAGTTTTAAAATATATCAATTTTTTATGACAGGAACATTAGCAAATGTTGAAACTTACTATTGGATTATAATGATTATATTAGCTGCAATAATATCTTCTTATTTCGCAAAAAATGTAAATATTCTACAAGAAGATATTGCAGAATTATCTGTAAAGAATAAAGAACTTGTAATGATAGATGCAGAAAGTGGAATAAGAAATATAAAAGCATTTATAAATGAAATGCCAATTTACATAAGTATGGTAGACCGACATAGAAGTTTACCACTTACATTAATGGTTACTAAAGTAAAGTATAGTGGAAATATGAAGCGAATACTTGGTGAAGAAAAATATAGAAATTTAATTAATGTAATAGCAAAAACGACAAATGATGTTTTAAGGGACGAAGATAGAAAATATATTTTAAATATAGATACTTTTGCATATATTCTTATTACAGATGAAAAAGGTGCATTAGTAGTAAAAGATAGAATAAAAAGAAAAATACATGAAGAAGTATCAAAAAAGCACCAAGAACTTAAAGGAATAAATCTTGAAATTCAAGTTGGTATGTGTCAATGGAATGAAAGTATAAAAGATCCTGCTGAATTTTTAAGATTAGCAGAGGGTGAACTAGATTATGATGTTTAAAAGGGTATTAAAGATAACTATAGCCTTATTAGCATTAAGTATTATAATACCAAGTATAAAATCTATGGCAACTACAATTAATCATAAGATATTAATTATCTATGATTCTAGTAATGTTTATGGAGAAGGAGAAAATATATTAGAACAAGTAAATAGAGTAGCAACAGAATCTAATATTCCTGTAAATTTAGAAAAGGTAAACTTTACTGAGGAGAACAATATAAAAGATTTAGATGAATACTCAAATATAATCATTTTAAATTGTAATACTCAAATATTTAATGGGGATTTATTAAAGGAATTAAATGCAGAAGCGAATAAAATAACATATATTTCAGATATACAAAACAGTGGATTAAGTTATAAAAAAATAATGCCTATTCCTGAAAAAGCTACAAATTATTTTACTTTTAGAAATGAATTACTAAATAATATCGATGGGAGAAATGTAAGTGGAGATAAATATTTAGTAATAAATAATGTAACACCATTTATCAACTTAAATGATTTAGTAGATAAAATAAAATATTTAAATGGTCAAGGAATTCCATTTATTATTAATGCTATACCTGTTTTTGAGAATCCAACATTTAAAGCAATGCAGAATTTTACAGAGGCATTAAGGTATGCACAGGCATCAGGTGGTTATGTAATATTGAGCTGTCCATATATAAATCAAGGGAATGCAACAGCACAAGAAATATTTGCGGCTATGGAAGAAGGCTATAAAAATTATGTAAATTATTTAGTATATCCAATTGGAATATCTATGCCAAATTATTTGCTTTATAACCAGGATTTAAAAACAGATTTAGAAAAGAGTAATACTGTTTTTGTAGAAAATTCAACTGTTGCAACAGGTGGAATTACTGATTATGATAATCCTGTTTTTAAGAATGTAATAGAAGAAATTTCATATAAAGATGCGATAAGTAATAATATAAATTCTATGGCAGGAAGTGTTGGAGTAAGTATAGATGATTCTGTAGATTTAGCAACATTTAAAACAGATATTCAAAATTTAATTAATAATGGAATTGCATTTAGTACACCAAGAAATTTAAATTCGGAAATAGAGATTAATGGAAATAAAATTCAGTGTAAAGCTGATGGCGTTTACTTGAATGGTAAATATGTTCAACAAAATACGTATATATCTAATAAAGAGTTATTTAAAACAGATAGCAGTAATGCAACTACAACTAATAATAATGATATAGATATATCAAAAATTAGTGATAAGCTTCTTATATTTGGAGCTGTAGCATGTATTTTATTTATTATAATTACTATTTTAAGTAAGAGAATAGATAAGAAAAAATACTTTAGATAGGAGAAATAGTATGGATGGATATTTAGCTATATATTGTCTTATAGTAATATGGATAATAATTTTGATAAATGTCGTATTAGTTGTAGCAGGGTATGTATATTATGAGAAAGTACAAAAAATGGAAATGAAAGAAGAACTAGATTATTATCCATTTGTATCAATAATGGTTCCAGCACATAACGAAGCAATAGTAATAGAAAAGACTGTAAAATCATTACTTAATTTATCATATCCAAATGATAGATATGAAATAATAGTAATAAATGATAATTCAAGTGATAATTCAGCAGAAATTTTAAATCGGCTTCAAAATGAGAATAAAAGTAGAAATTTAATAGTAATAAATACTGATAGTGAAACTGGGGGAAAAGGAAAGTCAAATTCTTTAAATATAGGGTTTGAAAAGAGCAAAGGTGAAGTATTAGCTATTTATGACGCTGATAATACTCCAGAGAAAAATGCATTAAAGTATTTAGTTCAAACCTTAATGGAAGATGAGGGGCTAGGTGCAGTAATTGGAAAGTTTAGATGTAGAAATAAAGATGTAAATCTTTTAACTAAGTTTATAAATATAGAGACGTTAACTTTCCAATGGATGGCACAAGCTGGAAGATGGCAATTATTTAAGCTTTGTACGATTCCTGGAACAAACTTTGTTATAAGACGTTCTATTATAGAAAGTATGGGTGGTTGGGATACAAAAGCAGTTACAGAAGATACTGAAATAAGTTTTAGAATGTATAGAATGGGATATAAAATAAAGTTTATGCCTAAAGCTGTAACTTGGGAACAAGAACCGCAAACATTAAAGGTTTGGATAAGACAAAGAACAAGGTGGGCAAAAGGAAATAATTACGTTGTAGTAAAGAATTTTAAATATTTATTTAGAAAAGATGCAGGGGTAACAAGATTTGATATCTTATATTATTCCATAACATATTTCTTATTTTTATCTGCAAGTATATTATCAGATGCATTATTTATACTAGGGATTTTAGGAATTATTAATTTAAATATAGCAGGATATAGTACTGTATTTTGGATTATGGCTATACTAGTATTTGTTTTATCTATACAGGTAGCAATTTCTACTGAAAAAGGTGAATTAAACTTAAAAAATGCAGGGATAACCATAATAATGTATTTTGTTTATTGTAAGCTTTGGGAAGTTGTAGCAGCTCTAGGGTTTTATCAATATATGAAAGATACAATATTAAAAAGAGAAACAAAGTGGTATAAAACAGAAAGATTCCAATAGAGGAGGATTTTTTAGAATGAAGAAAAAAATAGGGAGTATATTTTTAGCTGTTGCATTAGTTTTTATGTTAGTTATTACTAGTAATGGAATTACAGCAAATGCAACACCAAATAGTAATGAGCAAAAGACTTTCTCTTTAAATTCAGATATTGTTTTTAGCGGAGATTTTTCATCTCATGAAATATACTTTAATGTTAGTAAATGGTGGCAAGTAAATAGTGCTGACATGACGGTGAAATTTACAAGAAGTCAAATACAGTCAGAAAATACGCAAACATTTTTTGTGTTTTATATAAATAATATTCCATTTAGAACAGAGCAAGTTTACTATAAAGGTAATGATGAAGTTCAAACTTTAAATTTAAATGTTCCAACTAGATTATTTAAAGAAGGATCAAATACATTGAAAATAGAAGCATATATGAGAATTTCTGATATGCCTTGTGTTGATGATGTTAATCCAGCTAACTGGGCAACTATAAATCAGGGAACTAATATAACTGTAAACTTTGCAAATAAAGCTTCAAATAATAATATTGCAAATTTCCCATACCCATATATAAGGGAAAATAATAATCCAAGTGTTAACACGCAAATAGTAGTTCCAAACAACTATAAGAATTTTGATGTTTCAAATGCATTTTTATTGAATTCTTATTTAGGAAGATTATTTACTCAAGGAGATTATAGTGGGCAAATAGTAAAGGCCAATGATATAGATAAAAATGATAATTTAATATATATAGGAAATTATAGTGATTTACCAAATGAACTTAAAAGTAAATTAGGAAATCCAAATGTAGATTATAATAATGAAGCTCTTATAGAACAAATAGACTCACCATATAATCAAGGGAATAAGGTACTTTTTGTTTTATCAGATAATAGTGAGATGTTAAATAAAGCGACAAGAGTTTTAATGAATCCATCTTTAACATTACAACTAAATAATAGTTATGTAGTAAATAAAGATGTTCAAGAACTTCAAACTGTAAATGGGGTTAGTGATAAAATAACACTACAAGATATGGGCGCTGATGGAGCTTATCTTGAAGGACCGTTTACGAGATCTGTAGATATAGGATATAAAATGCCTAAAAATAGAGTCTTAACATCAGGTGGGAAAATTTATTTGAATATGAGATATTCTCAAAACTTAGATTATAGTAAAGCTTTAGTAAGTGTATATATTAATGGAGTACCAATAGGAAGTAAATCATTAGAAGCAAGTAAAGCAAATGGAGATACTTTAGAATTAACAATACCATCAGATGTTAAAGTAACATCATATTTAAATATTGAAATAGCATTTAATTTAGCGGTACCAAATGAGTGGTGTGAAAAAAGACAGGTTAAAGCACCTTGGGCATATGTAACACCAGATTCATATATTTACTTACCAACAGTTCAAACAAAAGAATATAGCTTTAATAGATATCCCAATCCATATGTTCAAGATGATAGTTTTAACAATGTACTTGTAGTAACTCCAAATAACATGAATTCAACAGATTTAACAAAACTAGGAGATATGTTTGCTTTAATGGGGCAATCAACTAAGTATAATGTTGGAGATATTACAGTTGAAAATGGAAGTAATGTTACAGATTTAAAGAATGATGATAATTTAATTGTATATGGAACACCAAATAATAATCCATTTATAAAAGATATAAATAGTAATTTATGGTTTAAGTATAATTCAAATTATAATGGATTTGAATCTAATGCAAAACAATACTTAACAGAACCGTTTAATAGTGAAATATCAACATTCCAAATAAGTAAATCACCATTTAATGATCAAAGAGGAATGCTTGTGATGACAGCACCTAATGAAGGTAATTTAGAAAATTCTATGCTATATTTAGATAGTTCTAAAAAGATACTAGAACTTACAGGTGACTCAGCAATAATAGATCAAAATGGAACTGTTCAAAATTATCAAATGGTTAAACCAGAAGATAATGCACCGGTATTCAAAAGTATTGAAAATAGTAATACATTAACAAAAGTATTGCTAGGATTATTTGGATTAGTAGTAATATTAGTAGTAGTTTCAGCTTTATTGTATTTTAATAAATATAAAAAAGAGAAAAATGGAACAGAAAGAAAAAGTAAAAAAAATAAATAAATAAAAAAACTCTGCTATAACATTGGTTATAGCAGAGTTTTTTATTATAATGTATTTAAATGGTAAAAAATATAAAAATTTCATATTTATTTCATGTTGAGATAGTATTATTAAGATGAGATTAAAAAGTATATATGGGGGAGAACTTATGGGAGTAAGTAAATTTTCAAAGAAAATATATAAGGGGGAGAATAATAATAATCCGTTTATAATGACAGTAATAGTAATAGTTATGATAATGTATAACGCAATAAATACATATTATAATGAAGACGTATACAAGTTGGTTGATACAGGTATTAGAGAGATAATTAGGATTGAAGGGTATGTAAGAAAAATGGATTTATTACCGGAGACTTCATTAAAAATGAATCTATTTTCAATTATAAGTGCAGCATGTCTATTGATTATATTTTCTGCAACAATTTATATAAGAGAAAAAGGTAAGAAAGTTTCATGTATGTTTTATAGTGGAAGAAGCTATTCAGATGCACTTATATTTCTAATATACAATAGCATGAAAAGTTTTTTATGGGGAATAGGAATAGGAGGAATAGGGGGAATTCTAATATCTCCATTATATAATATTCTCTTATATAACCTTATTGGAGAAAGTGGAAAGATATTTACATTTTATATAGAAGGTATAGGAATCTTAATATTATATTTATTATTAGTGATAACTATTTCAATTGTAATAAATTGGGGATTTGTATATAGAAAAGATACAATAGGACTTATGAATCTTGGAGCAGTAAAAAAAGTTGGAGATAAAAGAAGTATAAAAATTCCATGGATAATCATAGTGGTATTATACATGATGCCCATTATTACGCTTATTTTATTTGCAAATATAAATGGAGTACAAGACATTGTAGGAATGTTTAGCTATCTGAGTTTAGGAATAATATATTGGCTTATAACTTATTCTGTAAGTGATATGTTTAAGTCATTAAAAAAAAGAGATTTTATGTATAGAAAAAATAGAATTATATATTTAGGGAACGCAATGAAGGTAATAAAAGAATCTTTTGCATATATGGCTATATTTTTATTTATGCTAATATACACAGTTAATGGAGTAAGCGAAGTAATAGGAGAGGTAGGAATAAAAGAAGCATTAGCAATTAGTTTAATAGGAATAGGGATATGTGTTAGTGCAAGTCTTGGCTATAAATTATCAGTAGAATTTAGGCACATTAAAAAAAGAGCTTTGCAATTAAGTTATATAGGGTTTTCGGATAAACAAATAATAAAATGCATTAAATCAGAAGTAATAGTTACGTTTTTATTTACTATTTTTACACCATTAATAATTTTAATGGCTAATTTATTAGCTTATGTATTTCAAGGAGATGTAACTATAAGATATGCATTAGCGGTAATGATTAGTGTAGATATACCAATTATAGGAATAGCTATTATAATAGCAGTTTATTATAGTAGAAAAATAAAGTGGGAACTGATAGAAAACAAAAAGCAAATGCAAAAATGTTAGGTATGTAAGAGGGGGGAAGTATGAAAACACTTATAGAGGTTAGAAATTTATGTAAAATTTATGGTGAATATGATACAAAGTTTGAAGCTTTAAAAAATATAGATTTAGAGATTAAAAGCGGAGAATTTTTAGGGATAATGGGATCATCAGGATCAGGGAAAAGTACACTTATAAATATATTATCAACTTTAGATATCTATTATAAGGGACATGTTTATATAAATGATGAAAGACTACAAGAAAAAAAGATATGAAAAAAATGCATAATATTAATTTGAGTGAATTTAGAAAAAATAACGTAGGATTTATATTTCAAACCTATAATTTATTAGAAGAATTTACAAATAGAGAAAATATAATGTTGCCGTTAATATTAAATAATGTATCAGAAGAAGAGTCTGAAAAAAGAATTGAAAATTTAAGTAAAACATTAGATGTTGAAGATATTTTAGAGAAGTATCCAGAACAATGCTCAGGAGGTCAAAAACAAAGAATTGCAATAGCAAGAGCTTTGAGTAATAATCCTAAAATAATATTTGCAGATGAACCAACAGATGCATTGGATATGAAAATCGGGTTAGAAGTATTGCAAATATTAAAAAAATTAAATAAAGAGAAAGAGATAACGATAATATTAGTAACACATAGTGAGGTAATGGCAAGTTTTTGCAATAGAATATGTGTATTAGAGAATGGCGAAGTTAAAAAAGTAATGGAAAATAAGTGTTTAAGGCAATTTGATTTTTATAATGAAATATTGAAGGGTAACTATAGTAGAATGGAGAGTTTATTGAAAGAAAGTTAGATATAAATGGAATAGTTATATGAGGGGGATTTATGAAAACTATTATAAAAGCAGATAATATATCTAAAAGTTATGGAGAGGTTAATGTTTTAAGTGGAATTAACATAGAGATAAAAGAGGGAGAACTTTTGGGCATAATGGGTTCATCAGGATCAGGAAAAAGTACATTACTAAGCATTCTTTCTACATTAGAACATCAAGATAAAGGGGATATTTTTGTAAAAGGAAAAAATTCTAGAGAGATGTCTAATGAGGAACTTAGTAAATTCAGAAGAGAAAATATAGGTTTTATATTTCAAAATTATAATTTAATAGATACTTTAACTAATAGAGATAATATTATAGCCCCATTAATTTTATTAGGAGTAAATAGAAAAAAAATTAATGAAAAAGTAGAAGAAATTAGTGAAAAAATGGATATAGAGGAGTTGTTAAATAAATATCCTGTTGAATGCTCAGAAGGGCAAAAACAAAGGATTGCAATAGCAAGAGCATTAAGTAATAATCCTAAAATAATAATAGCAGATGAACCAACAGACTCATTAGATGTAAAAAAAGCAATAGAAGTTATGAAATTGATTAAAAAAATAAATATAGAAGATGGAATTGCAGTGATTTTAGTGACACACAATCAATTTATGGCAAGTTATGCAGATAAAATAATATTAATAAATAATAGAAGGATAAAAAAAGAGATATTTAGAGAATATAGTGAAGGTGAAGAGCAAATAGAATTTTATAAAAAAATTATTTCAGAGACAGCTAGAGAGTTTGAGGAAATTTTGAAGTAAATTAATAATAGGGAAGTTATATTAAGAGGTATATTTAATATAACTTCTTATTAATTAGATGAGGGGATTATGAAGTTTGGTATAAGAAGTAGAATACTAGTAGTTGCAATAGTTTTATCTATTATATTTTTGTTGATATCTAGAACCTTGCTTGAGGGGATAATTATAAATACATACTGGGAAGAAAGGATACAAGATGTTATTACAAAAGTATCTATAGAGTTGAATAGAGCTGAGATTAACGATGACTATGAGAGCGTATCAAAGAAATTAATAGAGCTAAAAAAAGAAAATAAATTAATAAAGGGTATTAATATTGTAGATGAAAAAGAAATAGAAAAAATAAATGGTAAAAGTAGTAAGGGAGGAGTGATTTTAAGGCAAGATGTGCATAAATCTGATAATGAAAAAGAAGTTGATTTGTATTTTAAGTTAAAATTAAATAATGCTTTAATAAAAATTACATTAGTAGAACCAGATATTATTTTTAAGGAAATAATGTTTAATACGACATTTAAAATCATAGCAACTGTTATAGTTTTATTTAATATACTCTTTGCATTAATTATAGGAAAATTTATTACTAAAAGAGTAACAACTATAAATTCTTTATCGAAAGAGATGATAAAGAGAAATTCAGTAATAAAGATTGCAAAGGATATGATGCCAGATGAATTTGATGAGTTAACTGAAACTTTAAATGAATTCACACAAAATTTTTCTAATGATATACAAGAGTTAGAACGGGAAAGATTGTATAAAAAGCAGTTAATGTTAAGTCTATCACATGAAATAAAGACTCCTATAGGCGGGTTAAATGGGATTTTAGAAGGAATGCTTGACAATGTTCCACCGTATACGGATAGAGAAAAATATATAAGAGAGTGTAGAAAGTTATCATCAAAGCTTGGAAATATAGCTAATGAAATGTTAGATATAACAAAGTTGGATTCAGTTCCAACAGGAAAAAAAGAAGTAATAGTAAGGATACTAATAGAAGAAATATGGGACGAGCTTCGTATTTTAAGTTTAACAAAAAGAATAGTATTTATAAATAAAATGGATATTAGAATAACTATATTTACAGATGAGATTTTATTTAAAAGAAGTATAGTTAATATAATAGAGAATGCTATAAAGTATGCAAAAGAAGGTACGGGGATTTTAGTAAAATCTACAGGGTATATAATTAGTGTTTATAATGAGTGCGATAAACTGACAAAGGAGGATTTGAATTTTGTATTTAAGCCACTTTATAGAGGAAGTAATAGAGAAATTGCAGATGGAAGAGGAATAGGATTATATATAGTTAAAGAATGTTTGATAGCTTTAAATATTAGTTTTAAACTTGAAAATTATAAAGAGGGTGTTGTTTTTAAAATGAATTTACAAGGAGAAGATAAATGGGAATAAAAATATTATTATTAGAAGATGATAAAAATTTAAATGAAATAGTAGGAAGTTATCTTTTAAATAGAGGGTATGAAGTTAAGAGTACATTTGATGCAGAAGAAGCAAGAAATGCAATATGTAAACAGGAATATGATTTATATATTTTAGATATTATGGTTCCAAAGGGAAATGGAATTGAGATATTAAAGGAAGTTCGTGAAATAACAAATAATTCTGTACTTATAGTAACTGCATTAGATAGTGAAAATACTGAAATAAAGGCATTTGAGAAAGGAACAGATGATTATATAAGAAAACCATTTTCTCCGAATAAACTTTTAGTAAGAGTAGAAGCAATACTTAGAAGAGCTAATAAATTAAATGATGATGAAATAGAAATTAAAGGATATAGAATGAATAAGAAAAATTTAACTGTTAAATATGAGGAGGCGGATTTAGAGGTATTAAAAAAGGAGTTTGATATATTAAATATATTGATTCAAAATAAAGGTATAATAATGTCAAGAGAAAAAATATTAGATAAAGTTTGGGGATATGATTATTTTGGAAGTGATAGAGTTGTAGATGCTCAAATAAAAAATTTAAGAAAAAAATTAAAGACTGATTTAATAAAAACTGTGAAGGGTGTAGGATATATTATTGAAGAATAAAGAGATTAAAATAAAAAAGAGACTGTAAAACAGTCTCTTTTTTTTAAAGATTTGAATCTAAATATTCGTCATAAGACATAGATCTATCAACTATTGAACCATCTTCTTTAATATCGATAATTCTGTTTGCGATAGTTTGAATGAACTCATGGTCATGAGATGCAAATAATAAAACGCTGTTATACTCTTTTAAACCGTTATTTACAGCTGTAATTGATTCAAGGTCTAAATGGTTTGTAGGTTGATCTAGCATAAGAACATTAGCATTAGAAAGCATCATTCTTGAAAGCATACATCTAACCTTTTCTCCCCCTGATAATACTGAAGCTTCTTTTAAAGCTTCTTCTCCTGAGAATAACATTCTTCCTAAGAATCCTCTTATATAACTTTCAGCTTTTTCTTCAGAGTATTGTCTAAGCCAATCAACAAGTGAAAGGTTACAATCATTGAAGAAATCTGAGTTATCTTTAGGGAAGTAAGAAGTTGAAATAGTTACTCCCCATTTGAAAGAACCAGCATCAGGTTCTAATTCATTATTTAATAATTTGAAAAGAGTTGTGATAGCTATTTCATTACTTCCGATTATAGCTATTTTATCTTCCTTATTAATTCTGAAGCTAACATTATCTAAAACTTTAACACCATCAATAGTTTTAGTTAATCCACTTACTTCTAAAATATCATTTCCAACTTCTCTTTCAGGTTTGAAGCCAACGAAAGGATATCTTCTAGTTGAAGGTTGAATATCATCTAATGTTATTTTATCTAAAAGCTTTTTACGCGAAGTTGCTTGTTTAGATTTTGAAGCATTAGCACTAAATCTAGCGATAAAGTCTTGTAATTCTTTCACTTTTTCTTCTTTTTTCTTATTTTGGTCTTTAGCCATGTTAAGAGCTAATTGACTTGATTCATACCAGAAATCATAGTTTCCAACATATATTTTAATTTTACCGAAATCAACGTCTGCCATTTGAGTACAAACTTTATTTAAGAAATATCTATCGTGGGATACAACGATAACTGTTCCTTCAAAGTTTATTAAGAACTCTTCAAGCCAGTTGATTGATTTTATATCTAAATGGTTTGTAGGCTCATCTAGGATTAGAACTCCAGGGTTACCAAATAAAGCTTGTGCTAAAAGAACTTTAACTTTTTCAGCTCCTGTTAATTCTGACATAAGTTTGTAGTGGTAATCAGTTCCAACTCCTAAACCTTGTAATAAAGATGATGCTTCAGATTCAGCTTCCCATCCATTAAGATCAGCAAATTCACCTTCAAGTTCAGATGCTTTAATTCCATCTTCATCTGTGAAAGGATCTCTAGCATATATTTCATCTTTTTCTTTCATTATTTGGTATAATCTTTCATTACCCATTATAACAGTCTCAAGAACTTGATATTCATCAAATATATAGTGATCCTGTGATAACACGGACATTCTTACGTTAGGAGCTAATGATACGTCACCAGTGTTTGGTTCGATCTCTCCTGCAAGTATTTTTAGGAATGTACTTTTTCCAGCTCCATTTGCTCCGATTACTCCGTAACAGTTTCCTGGAGTGAACTTTAAGTTAACATCTTCAAATAACTTACGTCCACCAAATCTTAAGCTTACGTTTGATACAGTTATCAATTATTTCTACCTCATTTCATAAATTTATATTATTTGATTATTATAACATATAAGCTCTAAAAATGAATATATTTATTATGTCTAGAAAGTACAGATATAAATGGTAATAAAGGTTTAATTATGTTGACAAGCTATTTTGAAAAATGGTAAAATTAATGTATATTAAGGTTGGAATAAAGAGTCATGTTCACTACATTAACCAAAGGTTTTTGTATAGAAAAATTTGACGATATAGAGAGTCCCACATAGGTAGCTATGTGGTATTTTTATTAAAAAGATTAAGTAGAGATACTTGGTCTTTTTTTTATTTTATTGAATATAACTTAAGTGAAACAAATTTTTTAAGGAGACTTAATGGAAAAAATATTTAATTTAAATTCTAAAATTTTTCAAGACATAAAAGGTCTTAAACTATCAAGTGTAGTGTTTACTATACTATCACCAATAATAATAATGATTTTAGGAGCAATTCCAATCAATATTATTGCAAGCCTTATATTTAGCTTTATTAAAGACATAAAAATTATAGAAACATATTTGCATCAAATTATACTTATCTTAAGTACAGGAATGTCCATAATAATTTGTTTTTTAATAGTTAAGTTTAAAGAAAAAAGAAAAATAGGGACTATGGGATTTTCTTTTAATAAAAAATCTTTTATAGATTACTTAGAAGGATTTGGACTTGGGATTGCAATGATAGGAATCGTATGGGTTGGAATAGCTCTATTTGGCAATGCAACTTTTGAAGTGAAATTAGATTCTATAATGAGAGGAAGCTTTTTAATTCCATTTATATTAATGACAGTAGCATGGATTATACAAGGAGCATCAGAAGAAATTATGCTTAGAGGATATATGTTACCTGTTCTTGGAGTTAAAGTTGGTCCTAAATTTGGGATTATTGTTAGTTCGCTTTTCTTTAGTGCTTTACATTTAGCTAATAGTGGAGTAACAGTTCTATCATTAATCAATTTAGCCTTGTTTGGATTTTTTGCAGCTTTTTATGCTATGAAAAGTGAAAGTCTTTGGGGAATATGTGCACTTCATAGTGCATGGAATTTTGCACAACAAAATATATTTGGAACACTTGTAAGTGGTGGAATAGTTTATAATTCATCAATTATAAACACAACATATATAGAAAATAACCTTATAAATGGTGGGAACTTTGGTCCGGAAGGCGGTATTTTAGTTACAGCTGTTTTAGTAATAGGAATAACTATACAAGTTATAGGGTTTAAAAAAAGAAATATATAAAATATGAATGACTAGAAGATTAAAATCTTTTAGTCATTTTATTATATTTAAAATATTAAAGTAAAAATATTTTAAATGTATTTAGAAAATAATATAATACATATGGGAGATGATTTTTATGCAAAAGACTAATGCTATGAGAATATTAGATAAAAATAAAATTGAATATAAAGCTTTAGAATATGATGCAAGTGATGGACACATAGATGGAGCAGCGGTTGCTGAAAAGACAGGGCAAGACCCTATAACTGTTTATAAAACTTTAGTCACTATAGGAGCATCAAAATCGCTTTATGTTTTTGTAATACCTGTTTTAGATGAATTGGATTTAAAAAAGGCTGCAAAAGTAGCTGGTGAAAAAAAGATAGAGATGATACATGTAAAAGATATAAATAAACTTACAGGATATATTAGAGGTGGATGCTCACCTATAGGAATGAAAAAAGAATATAAAACATTTTTTCAAAAAGAGGCTATAGAATTAGAGAAAATAGTTTTTAGTGGAGGAAAGATTGGACTTCAAATAGAAATGAATCCAAAGGAACTAGAAAAAGCTATTAGAGTTAATTTTGAAGATATAACAAAATAAAAAAGAAGCTCCTAGAAATCTAAAAAAATTTCTAGGAGCTTTTTATAATAGAATTTGTGAGTTAGCGATTATAAAATATATACAAAGACGGCTAAAAAATGAGCAAGGCTTCCAAGCATTATGAAAACGTGGAAGATTTCATGATTGCCAAAAATCCCTATTTTCAATTTATCTTTTTTCAAAGCGTAAATTACGCCGCCTATTGTATATAAAACTCCGCCTAATATTAATAAAAATAAAGCACCTGGATGCAGAACTCGTGAAAGTGGATAAATTGCAAAAACAGCAAACCATCCTATGGCTATATACATGATACTTGAAACCCATTTAGGGCAAGTAACCCAGAATAATTTAAAAATTATACCTAGTAATCCAGCAGTAAAAACTACTGCAAAAAGTGTATAGCCAACTTTATTTCTAAGTGCTATTAGGCAAAATGGAGCATATGATCCTGTAATTAATACAAAAATCATAGAGTGATCAAATTTTTTTAATTTATAAATAACATTTTCAGTTGAAATAACTGAATGATATGTTGCAGACGCACTGTATAAAAGAATCATGCTTATTCCAAAGAAAAAGACTGAAAAGAATTCAACTCCAGAACCATGCTCTAAAAATGCCTTAATTAATAAGGCGATTAACCCAATAAATGATAAAATTGCACCTGTAAAATGTGTTAAGCCATTTACAGGCTCTCTTAAATACTTCTCCATAATAGCCCTCCTATCACGACATGTAGTTTTGTAAACTACATCTTATAATCTTATTATATGTATAAGTAGTAATGTTGGTCAAAGTTAATATTCCCTCAAATTTAAGAAATAAACTGTATTTTTCTGTTAATATATTGAAATATCTCTATAATACTATTATTATTATAAATATACACATAATGTTACATAGTTTTAAAAACTAGATAAGGAGAATTAAATGAATAAAGAAAAAATGATAGAAATGATAGATAATTTAAATTTAGATAGAAACATAGAATTAGAAGAAATTCCAGAAATAGATTTATATATGGATCAAGTAATTCAAATGTTTGAAAGTAAATATGCAGACATGAGAAGAAATGAAGAAGAAAAAGTTTTAACTAAGACAATGATAAATAATTATGCTAAAGGAAAACTTTTAATGCCTATAAAGAATAAAAAGTATTCTAAGGAGCACATTATTTTAATGAATTTAATTTATAACTTAAAAGGAACATTATCTATTAATGATATAAAATTAGCATTAGATAACATGGTATCAGACCCAAATGAAGCTGAGATAAGAGAAACTTATAATAAATTTATAAAGGTTTCAGAAATTGATTTAGGAAATTTTAAAGTTGAAAGTCAAAAAAGAGTTGAAGAAATTCAAAGTATAGGAAATGAAAAAGATGAAAAATTTTTAATGCTTTGTTCAGCCATAAATATGAGTAATATGTATAGAAAACTTGGAGAAAAACTTATAGATGAATTTTTTAATAGTGGGGAGGAAAAATAAATAATGAGAAATAAAGAAGAACTTAAGAAGAGTATCAATAAGATTGATGGTAGAGGATATAAAGCCTATAAAGAGCTTGAGGGGGTATGGGAGTTTGATAAATATACTTTATATATAGATCATGTTCAAGGAGATCCTTTTGCAGCGCCATCAAGAATAAGAGTAGGTGTGAAAAATACATTTTCTAAAGAGTTATTTGATAAAGAGCATAAAAGAGTTGCCATGGGAGATTTCTTAACTAGACTTTTTAGCTTAAATATAAATAAATTTTGTGGAAGAGTTATGGGGTCAGGTAAAAGTGGAATAGTTAATATAAGCAGATGTCCTCAAGAAATATTAGATAGAACGGCAATAGTTATAACTAATGAAAAAATAGAGGCAAGATTTGAAGTGGGATTTCCTGCTAGAGGTAGAACAGTTCTAGGGAGAGAACTTGAAAAAATTCTTTTTGATTTTTTACCTAATGTAGTAGAAGATAGTCTTTTATATGGAAATATAAATAAAGAAAAATTAAAAAAGAGAATAGAACTTGTAGAGAATCAAGAGTTTATAAGGGAAGAGCTTATAAGAAATGGACTTATAGCTTTTGTAGCAAATGAATCAATACTTCCAAGAGAAAGTGGTATATCAACTAGACCACTTAAAGATGGAAAGAAATTTATTTCGCCAAAATCAATGGAAGTAACTATGAAGATTCCTTTTGGAGAAGAGATAAAAGGAATGGGAATTAAAAAAGGTATAACACTTATAGTTGGTGGGGGATATCATGGTAAATCAACACTTTTAAATGCGCTAGAACTTGGAGTATATAACCATATTGAAGGTGATGGAAGAGAGTATGTTATATCAGATAGAACAGCTATGAAGGTTAGAGCTGAAGATGGAAGATGTATATTAAATGATGATATTTCTTTATTTATAAATAATCTTCCAAATGGTAAAAGTACAGAAAAATTTACTTCAGAAAATGCAAGTGGAAGTACATCGCAAGCCGCTAATATAGTGGAAGCCTTAGAATCAGGATCTAAAACAATACTTATAGATGAAGACACATCAGCTACAAACTTTATGATAAGAGATGATGTGATGCAAAGTCTTGTATCAAAAGAAAAAGAACCTATAACACCATTTATAGAGCTAGTTAAAGGACTTTATAATCAGTGTGATACATCGACTATAATAGTTGTAGGAAGTTCAGGAGATTACTTTGATATAGCGGATACAGTGATTCAAATGGATAGCTATGAAGCTAAAGATGTTACAGTTAAAGCCAAACAGTTAGCAACAGGATTAATATTAAAAAGAATTCAAGAAAGAGATGTAAAAATAAATATAAACTTAAATAGAGTGTTAGGAAAAGGATCAGTAGAAAAAGGACCTAAAGGAGTTAAAATAAAAACTCTAGGTACAGATGGTTTTGTAATAAATAGAGATGAAGTAAGCTTAAGATTTGTAGAGCAATTAGTAGATAAAGAACAAGTTTCTACTATAGCAAATATTTTAAAACTTGTAGATGAGAAAATAGCAAATAATAAAATTACATTGAATGAAGCAATAGATAAAGTTTTAGAAGATATAAGAAAAGAAGGTTTAATATCTCTAAGTGGTTCAAAAGGTGGAGTTGGAACTCTAGCACTTCCAAGAAAACAAGAAATCATGGCTGCTTTTAGTAGATATAGAAGATTAAAAATAAAATAAATTTAATAGTTGATTGATAGAATATAAAAATAAATATTAGAGCTAAAAGTTTTATTAAATAAAAACACCATTAAGTGTCCGTTACTTAATGGTGTTTTTTATATTATTTCTTTTTAGTTTTTTCTAATAATTCATCTTGAATTTGCTCAAGTGATTTTCCGTGAGTTTCTGGTACGAAACGGATTACAAACGGAATTGCAAGGAATGAGAATAATGCAAAGATTCCGAATGGTCCACCTACGTTATTGTGGAAAAGCACAAGTATAACTAGGAAAAATTGAGTTACGATAAAGTTTCCTAACCAGTTTGCAGCAGATCCAAATGATGACCCGATACCACGAACACTTAGTGGGAATATTTCACCAATAAGTACCCAAGCAATAGGTCCCCATGAAACAGCAAATCCAAATATATATATTGCAATAAGTATAATAGTAAATACAGCTGCTGATTGTATATCTACAGTGTAGTTAATTACGCATAATACTGCTAATGAAATACCCATTACGAAAGCACCCCATACTAGTAATTTCTTACGAGGGAATCTATCCATAATGATAGTAGCTATTATTGTTGATAAGAAGTTAACTATACCGATTCCTACAGAAATCCAAATTGCTGAATCAGCTGAGAAATGGAATCCTTTTATGAAAACTTGTGGAAGGTAGTAGATAACAGAATTAATTCCTACTAATTGTTGGAATAACATGATTCCAACAGCAGCTATAAGAGCTGGCTTAGCTATTCTAAATAATTCTCCTACTCCACCTTTTTGAACTTCAGAGTTAGCTTTTTTAATATCTTGAAGTTCGCTATGTACTTCTTCAGTTGAATAATCAGGTCTTAAATTTGTTAAAACTTGATGTGATTCTGTATGTTTACCAATACGTACAAGGTAACGTGGTGATTCTGGTAAAATTATACTACCAATGAATAATGCTAATGCAGGTATAAACGCTGATGCAAGCATCCATCTCCAATCTGAAATACCAGCAATATTATGATTAAGGAATCCAAGGTTTGCAATATATGCAAGTAAGATACCAGCAGTAATCATAAGTTGGAAAAGAGTTTCTAAAGATCCACGTCTTTCTTTTGGTGCAAGCTCCGCTAAGTAAGCTGGAGTTAATGCTGATGCAGAACCAACTGCTAAACCTAAAATAATTCTAGCTGTTACAATAACAATAAAGTTAGGTGCAAACGCTGACATTAAAGCTCCTACAATGAAAAGAATTGAAGCAATAAATAATAACTTTTTACGACCGTATTTATCTGCTAAACCTCCAACTCCTAAAGCTCCAATACAAGAACCTATAAGAACAGCTGAAGTTACGAAACTAATTTCTGAAACTGTTAAGTGTAATGCTTTTTGTATAAGTGGTGATGCACCAGAAATTATTCCAGTATCAAAACCGAATAATAATCCACCAAGTGCCCCAATGACAAATATGATATTACTATTTAATGAACGAGTAGTTTGTGCTCGTTGTGTAGACATAGTGATTCACTCCTTTGTTTGAATTTGAATAAAATTAATCGGGTAAACGATTTCGAAATTTATTATATAAGCTGTACAGTGATAAAGCAAGTAGATTTATATTAATATATCAACAATTAACACTCTATTAATAGTATCTTATTTAAATTAAAGAAAAAGAAATTTATTTATTCAAAAATATGTTAATTAATAGTTTTTATTTAGTTTAAATGAGAAATTATTACAACGAATTAGCTTTAAGAAATCGTTTATATTATTCTCTAAAATAATAAAAAATAAAAGTTAAAAAATATAATATTATAAATAAATTAATTTCCTAAAAATGAATAAAATTATATAAATGTAAAAAAATAGTTTTATATAATAAGTTTGGGATAACAAGAGTTATAATAAAATAAACTTAAAAATTAAATAGATAAATAAAATATATGTAGCAAAATTTTGCGGAATATTCTTTTAAAGGCTAAGAGTAGGTGGATATAGTGAAAAAAAAGAAAGTAATAGTGATATGGATTGTAATATTGGCAATTATTCCTTTAATTTCATTTAGTAAGTTTATTTTGGCTAAGCCAGTATTAATGGTGAGGGAAGATAATACAAATATAGGTATTCAATTAACTAGGCGATTTGGAAATAATTTTTCAGTAGATATTAATAAAGGAGATATACAGAGTATAGATTATTTAAAAGGATATATTTTATATACATGTAATAAGAAAAATGGAAATAATTTTGATTTATATAATGGAGATAAGAATGTTCAGGTATATTCAATGAATAATAATGCTGGAGGAGTTTATATAAAAGCAAAGACAGGGAATTATCTTATTTCAGCTACAACAATAAGTGAAACTTTAAAGATGTATGATGAATTGAAGGAAAATAAAAATTTTGAAGTTAAATATAAAGAGGATACTGATGCAGATATAAATATGCAGTAAAAAAACTGAGGAGGTAGTATTGTGAATTTAAGTTCTGGAATAATACTTTTTTTTATAGGAATTTTGTTAATTAAGTTTCATACTAAAGAACCAAGTACCATTGGATATAAGATTGGAATTGCAAAGAAAAATGAAGATACATGGAATACTGCTCAAAAAGTTTGTGGAATCGGACTTATTATAGTAGGAGTTCTTAATATACTTTTTTTTATTTTTATTGATATGACAGGAAAGTTTGACACTAGTGTAATAATAAATGGTTTTTTAATATGCACAGTAGTTATTTCAGTAATTATAGATGAAATATATTTAAATATGATATTTGATGCAGAGGGAAATAGAAAATAAAGTTATAGGGAGAAAAAGTATGTATATTGATAAAACAGGAATTATAATGACTTACGTTAATATGGGAATAATAATATTAGCGGTTTTAGGTGTAATATTTTGGACAGTTAAAAAGGAAAAAAATAAAAAGAATTCATAAAATAAAGCTAGGAAAACTAAGGTTTTTCTGGCTTTATCAATTTGGTAAGAAAAAGGTAATATTAACAAAATGTTAACCTTACTCTAAGAGAAAAAGTATGCTAAACTAATATTTGTTCAAAAAACTTTACAAAGGAGAAAATAATGGGGAAAGAAAAAAGATTAGTCGTTATAGCTTTAATGCTTGTAACATTTTTAGCTGCTTTTGAAGGAACTGTAGTAAGTACTGCAATGCCAACAATAGCAAGAGATTTAAATGGATACAATCTTATAAGCTGGATTTTTTCTGCATATCTTTTAACATCAGCAGTTTCCACACCTATATACGGGAAATTATCTGATTTATTTGGTAGAAAGAAAATCATAACAATAGGAATAATAGTATTTTTAGTTGGAACAACCCTTAGTGGATTGTCTCAAAACATGGTAGAACTTATAGCTTTTAGAGCTCTTCAAGGATTAGGAGCAGGAGCAATTTTAACACTTACATATACAATAATCGGAGATTTATTTGAAACATCAGAAAAAGCTAAGATGCAAGGATTTTTAAGTACTGTATGGGGAGTAGCGAGTATTTTAGGACCTTTTGTTGGAGGAGCTATACTTGCAAAACTTTCATGGCACTGGATTTTCTTTGTTAATATACCTTTTGGACTTGTTGGTATCTATATGATAAATAGACATTTCCATGAAACAGTTGTAAAAAGAAAAGCTACAATAGATTATTTAGGATCGATATTTTTAACTATAACAATAGTAGCTTTATTATTTGCTTGTTTAGAAACACATGATATGAAACTTCTAATTGGATTTATTATATTAGCAGTAATAAGTTTAATAATATTCTGTATAGTGGAATCAAAGGCAAAGGAACCTATAGTTCCAAAGAAAATTTTTACAAGAACTACGATTATTATAAACATAATCTGTTTTATAGTATCTGTTATACTTATTTCGATTCAATCATATATGCCAATATATACTCAAAATGTATTAGGATATAGTCCTTTAATATCAGGATTATTCTTAGCACCAATGTCTATAGCTTGGTTCTCAACAGCATTTATATTATCTAAAACTTTACCAAAGTATGGTGAGAAAAAGGTAATAATTGTTGCTATGGTTGTTTTAATAATTTCAATGGGAATAGTAGATATTTTAGGAGTTAGTACAAATATAGCAATCTTAATATTTGCTATGTTTATAATCGGTTTTGGATTTGGTGGTATATTAAATACTTCTATTATAGTTGTACAAGAAGCAGTAAGTCCAAGAGATATTGGAGTTTCAACTTCAACAACAACATTAATAAGAACTTTAGGGCAAACTATAGGAGTTTCTATATTTGGAGCTGTTATGAATATGGGAATTACAAATCATTTTAAAGGGTTAGGAATAAATGGGGTAACACCTGATAATTTAAGTCCTTTAAATAATATTTTTCATTTAACTCAAAGTCAAATGAAAGATGGATTCTTTGCAGGAGTTCATAGCATTTTCTTAGTTTTATTTATAGTGACAGTAATAACTATAATATTCGCAATTTTATTACCTAAAAAAGTTAAGAATATGATGAATAAATAATATAAAGGCTTTTTCAAAATTTTTATTTTGAAAAAGCCTTTTATTTTTTATTATCATCTTGTTTTTTGTTAGAAGAGAAGAATCCAGTGAAGGTAAAAAAGCCTTTTGAGAAACTTCTTACTGTACTTATTGAAAAAATTATTATAAAAATAGCTAAAAATAATCCAATTAAGTACCATTTGGCTAAATGGTTAGTTTTAGCAGCAAAAAGTGCACTTATAACACTAGGAGCAAGAATGATAATTGCCATTATTATTAAAAATTTTTTATTTGAAGTTTTCATAATGATAAATCTCCTTTTTATAAGTAAATTATAAAGAAGGAAGATGTATTAGAAATTTACGAAGTATGAAAAAATTAAAAATTAACAAAAATTAGAAAATGAAAAATTTCGATAAAAAAACTCGCTTACGCGAGTCTTTTAGTTATGCTAAAATATTAAATTTGCCATTAATACGATAATTGGTAATGTTACTAATGTTCTAGTTATAAAAATTATAATTAAATCTTTTAAATTTACTGGGATTTTTGAACCAAGTAAAAGTCCCCCGATTTCTGACATATATACAAGTTGAGTAACTGAAACTGCGGCAATGATGAATCGCGTCATTTCCGAAGTTATACTACTTGCTAAAACTGAAGGTAAGAACATATCAGCAAATCCAACTACCATAGTTTGAGAAGCTTGTACAGCTTCTGGAACCCCTAATAATTTTAAAATTGGAATAAAAGGTGTTCCAAGTATTTGAAATATAGGAGTGTATGTTGAAATAATTAAAGCAATAGTTCCCATTGCCATAACTATAGCTAAAACTCCAATCCACATATCAAAAACATTTTTTGTTCCTGCAATTACAAATTCTTTTGGATGAGCTACAAGTGAAGCCTTTTCAACTGCTTTTTCAAGTCCGTATGAAAAAGAAGTATATCCTTCAGGAACAGTTTCTAGATTTTTCTTTTCAGTATTATCTATAAATGTATTTGGCTTTTTTGATAATGGTGGAATTCGTGGAATTATTATAGCTGCAACAATTCCAGCTAAAGATATAGTTAGATAAAATGGTACAAACATATGATCAAGACCGACTTGAGCAAGTACAACTAAGCAAAAAGTAATAGAAACGGCAGAAAAATTAGTACTTATTATAGCAGCTTCTTTCTTTGTATAATAACCTAACTCATATTGCTTTGAAGTAAGTAATATTCCAACACTACCATCTCCAAGCCAAGATGTAATACAATCTATTGATGAACGACCAGGCAATTTAAATACTGGACGCATAAATTTTGTAAGTAAAGCGCCTATAAATTCTAGAAGTCCAAAATCTAATAATAATGGTAATAAAAATCCTGCAAGTAAAAAAACTGAAAGTAAAATAGGTAATAAATCATGTAAAATAAATCCACCTGTATCTGAAGACCAGAGCATTTCAGGACCTATTTTAAAATTAGCAGAAAGGATAAATATCATACCTAAAATTCTTAAACATAACCAGATTGGAGTAACATCGAAAAGATGTTTAAAATAAGGTTTGTCCATTATGAATTTAGGTTTAATAGTTTTAGCTAGAATACTTCCTAATGCTGAAATTGAAATTATAATTGTTGCAAAATGTAAAAGGTATAGCCCAAAAATATCCACTGTTTTATTTGCTAAAAAAGCAATTGGGATAGTAATATTTCCTTCTATTTTTATTGGAGTCATAAATAAAAGAATACCAATAATAGAAGGAATTAAAAATTTGAATAAATCTTTTTTTGTGTTTTTATTCATGATTAACCTCCAGAAATGTATATTATGTATAAAAATTTAATAAATATAAAACTTATATACATAATAATATAAAACTATGTGAAAGGGAATAGAAAAATACCAAAAAGAAAATGTAAAAATACTAAAATTTAGAATAATTGTTTTTAATATATATGCGTAACCTGAAAAAGGCATGTATTATTTTAAGTTAAAAACACATACTAAGGATGTAAACAAAAGTAAAAGGAGTGATTAGAAATGCAAAGAAATGCGATTCAAAATGTACATTGTTCATTAGACGAATTACAAGATGCTAAGTGTAGCTTAGAGCAAGCTCTAAACACTGTGGAAAAACCAGAGAATAAAAAAATGATACAAGATTCATTAACTGCTGTTAACGAATCAATAAATTGTATCGAATGCACAATTAAAAATTATAAAGAAAGTCCTAGATAAGAGTACCTAACACACCTTTTAGGATTTTTACCCAAATAAAAAGCAGATGAAAAATTTTTTCATCTGCTTTTTATTTTTTTATTAAACCTGTATTAGAAAAGGTGGATAATATATTATAATAGAAGTTATAAATTAAAGTATAGGAGAAAAATAATAATGACTTATAGACAAGAGATACAAAAGGCAAAAAGAATAGTTATCAAAGTAGGAACATCAACTTTAACACATGGAACAGGAAATATACATTTAAGAAGAATAGAAAAACTTGCTATGGTTATTTCGGATTTAATGAATGAAGGAAAAGAAGTTATATTAGTAAGTTCAGGAGCAATAGGGGTAGGAGTTAGTAAATTAAAATTAAAAGAAAGACCTCAAACTATAAGAGAAAAACAAGCAGTTGCAGCAGTAGGACAATGTGAACTTATGCATATATATAGTAAGTTTTTTGCAGAATTTAGTCATGTAGTAGGGCAGGTTCTTTTAACTAGAGATGTAGTTGAAGATGATCATATTAGAGAAAATGTATGCAATACATTTGAAACTTTATTGGATATGAAAATATTACCAGTAGTTAATGAAAATGATACAGTTTCCATAGATGAAATTGAAAATATAGTTAGATTTGGGGACAATGATAATTTATCTGCTATAGTATCAACTTTGGTTAATGCAGATTTACTTATAATTCTTTCAGATATAGATGGATTCTATGATAAAGACCCAAGAAGCAATGAAGATGCAAAACTTTTAGATGTTATTGAAAAGATAACAGAAGAGATTGAAGAAGCAGCTGGTGGAGCAGGAACAGAATTTGGAACTGGAGGAATGATTACAAAGGTTATGGCAGCAAAAACGGCAAATAAAGCTGGTGTAAATATGGTTTTAGCAAATGGGGAAGATCCAAATGTAGTTATAGATATTTTAGAAGGAAAGAATATTGGAACAGTATTTTTAAAGGGAAAATAAGGAGGTAATATAATGATAAAACTAGAAAAAATGGGAGCTAAA
Source organism: uncultured Clostridium sp. (assembly GCF_947072515.1). Taxonomy (GTDB): domain Bacteria; phylum Bacillota; class Clostridia; order Clostridiales; family Clostridiaceae; genus Clostridium. The sequence continues at coordinate 68,913 of NZ_CAMTIG010000006.1, read as the reverse complement.
GCAAAGGAAGCAAGTTATATTTTAGGAAATTTGAGTACTACAGAAAAAAATAATGCATTACTTAAAATGGCTGATGCACTTATAGACAATTCAGAGTTTATTATCAATGAAAATGAGAAGGATTTAGGTAAGGCTAGAGAAAAAGGAACTTCGGAATCAATGCTTGATAGACTTGCTTTAGATAAAGCAAGGATTGAAGGAATGGCAAGTGGATTAAAACAGGTAATAGGACTTCAAGATCCAGTTGGTGAAGTTATAAGTATGTGGAATAGGCCAAATGGTCTTCAAATAGGTCAAAAAAGAGTACCTATGGGAGTTATAGGAATAATATATGAAGCTAGACCAAATGTAACTTGTGATGCAGCAGGACTTTGTTTAAAGACAGGAAATGCAGTTATATTAAGAGGTGGAAGTGAAGCAATCAACTCTAATTTAGCTATAGTAAAAGTGTTAAGAGTAGCAGTTTTAGAAGCGGGGCTTCCTATAGATGCTATTCAATTAGTAGAAGATACATCAAGAGAAGTAGCAACAGAAATGATGAAGCTTAATGAGTATATAAATGTCTTAATTCCAAGAGGTGGAGCAGGACTTATAAAGGCTGTAGTTAAAAATGCAACTGTTCCAGTAATTGAAACAGGAACAGGAAACTGTCATATATATGTTGATTCAAAATGTGATTTTGAAATGGCTAAAAATATAGTTGTAAATGCTAAGACATCAAGACCAGCAGTTTGTAATGCAGCAGAAAGCTTAGTTATTCATGCTGATGTGGTAAATGAAATATTACCTATTTTAACAAAAGCATTAAGAGAGAAAAATGTTATTTTAAAAGGCGATGAAAAGGCTAGAGAGATTATTAAAGATATGGAAGTAGCAACAGAAGAAGATTTTTATACTGAATATTTAGATTATATAATGAGTGTGAAAATTGTTGATAATATAGATGAAGCTATTAAACATATTAATAAGTATAATACAGGGCATTCAGAAGCAATAGTTACTGAAAGCTATGAAAACTCACAAAAGTTCCTTCAAAGAATAGATGCAGCAGCTGTATATGTTAATGCATCAACTAGATTTACTGATGGAGAAGAATTTGGATTTGGAGCTGAAATTGGTATAAGTACTCAAAAGCTTCATGCAAGAGGTCCAATGGGATTAAAAGAACTTACAACAGTTAAATATATTATTTTTGGAAATGGACAAATAAGATAATAAAACGAAAAAAACACTTAAAGCTCGGACTTCTTTAAGTGTTTTTTTATTTATAATATGCGATTTAAACAATGAAAACAATGTTCAAAATATATGGGCCGCATAAGACTTTATGCAGCCCATTTTTCAAATAATAAGTTAGTCAGTTCCAATGGCATAGGTAACTGCTCTTATTAAAATTATCTGAATATTCAAATAAATTATACTATAAAAAAGAAGAAAAATCAAATATATATAATAATATATAAAAAATAGATAAAAAAGGTTACAAATTTTAGAAAAAATAAAAGAAAAATTGAAAAAGTACGAATATATATATGAGAGAAAAAATAAAATTAAAAGGCTACTAAGTAATTAAGATAATTATTCTAGTCTTAGGAGGAAGAGGTATGAGGGGTATAAAAAAGAAAGCATTACTTATATGTATGTCTGTATTTTTTGTTTTAGGTTCATTTATTGGATGTGGAGCTGAAAATAAGAAAGAGGATACTAAGGAAATTGCACAAGGGTATCAATGGGAGGTTACAAAGGATGGGAAAACATTGTATTTAATAGGGACTATGCATCCTATAGATACAAGTTATAATTATTTTTCAGAAAAAATTGAAGAAATAATATCAAAAACAGATGTACTATCGGTAGAAGTTAATCCAACTCAAGAAGATGCAGTTTTAGCAAATGCAATGATGGTTTATAGTAATGGTAAGAATATAGAAAGTGATCTTGAAGTTGATGAAGTAAAAACACTTAAAAGATTATGTAAAGATGCTGGATTAGATTATGAAAAATTAAAAGTATTTACACCACTTGGAATAAGTCAAAATATTAGTGCGGTAATTTACCAAAAGGCAAATCTAGTTATGGCAACTTTTGATGATATGTTGATAGAGAGATATTCAACAGATGGAAAGGAAGTTGATCAAGTAGAAAATATGAAATTCCAAATGGAGTTATTAAATAAAATACAAGGAAAAGATGCTTTAAAGGAAATGCTTCAAGCCTATGAAGAAGGATCTTTTGAGGAATTATCAGAAGAGTCAGTTGAATATGCTAAGAACGTTATGGAAGCATATAAAAAGGGTGAAGAAGACTTTATGAATGAAGCAATTGAAATGCAAAAAGAAAATCCAGATACTTATAAAGCACTTATTTTAGATAGAAATAAAGGTATGGTTGAAAAGATAGAAGAATATATAAATTCAGATAAATCTTATGTAGTGGCTGTTGGAGCACTACATTTCTTTGGAGAAGATGGAGTAGTCAAGATGCTAGAGGATAAGGGGTACACAGTTAAGAAAGGATAGAAAAATATAGTAAAAAGGCAGTCATAGACTGCCTTTTTATGATTTATTATAGTATACTTTCCCCGTTTTAGGATCAAAAGTTTGAATACCTTTATTAAAAATATTAATTTGTTCTGGATCAGTTACTTTTTTATCGTCATCTAAAGCACCAATATAATTTCCGTAAAGTGGATCTGGAATTGCTATGAATTTAGAACCCCAATCACTTTCGTATTGAGTTACTTCTTGTTTTTCTTGAGCACTATCACCGTGGAAAATATCACCCATATCTGTTAATTGATCACCTATAAACATAACAACGTCATAGTTTTGTTCAATTTGATCAAAAGTTGGTTGTTTACCGCTTTGACCAGGAGGCAACATAATAACATGTCCAGGCTCGTCAGCTTGAGCAAATCCAAGCTTGGTCATTTCTTGAACTGTAGAATTTAATTCATTTTGTGATCTACCAGAAACATAGAAAACTTGAACACCATCTTTTTCAGCTTGTTGGGTAAACTGAACAGACCCAGGTATTGCAGTATCTTTCTCAGCATCAACCCATTTATTCCATATTGAATATTGGAAACCGTCATTATCATTTAAAATTTCATAACCTTGAAAGGGAGCTGTGCTAAGACAAGTTTCATCTAAATCTAAAATAACAGCTTTAGGTTTTGAACTTGGTTGTTGAACCATGCTAGCTAAACTTGTTGTAGCAGAGTTATAAGCTTGATACTCTAGGGATTCCGCTTCCCCACTATTTTCAAGCCAGTTATAGGCTGCTTTAAAATAATTTCCTAATTGATTATTTTCTGTTGTAGTTTTGTAATGATTTAGTTGAGTATTGTATCTAGAATAACAGATGTATCCAGTAATACCTGAACCTACTATACCACCAAGTACAAAAATTAAAATACCTTTTAAAATGCTTCTTTTCTTACTCAACTTTGTATTCTCCTTAAATAAGATTTAATTTATAATAAAAATTTTATCAAGTTAAAGCATGATTAAGGTGAAGTGTATGTGAATTTCACATGAAGAGTAAAGAATAAAAGGTATAATTTTGAAAATAATATCCAAAATTTATATAATAGTATATAATTATTCTAAATAAAATTAGGAGTAGTTTATGGAAAAGGAAAAATATACATTAATAACAGGAGCTACTAAAGGCTTAGGATATGAATTTACAAAACTTTTTGCAAAAGACAACAAAAATTTGTTTTTAATAGCAAGAAATGAAATAGATTTAATTAACTTAAAGAAAGAGATATGTAGCGAATTTAATATCAAAGTAAAGATAATGGCCATAGATTTATCTTATAGAAGTGAGATAGATAAACTTTTTAAAAAAATTGAAGAAAAAGAGATATTCATAGAAAATCTTATTAATAATGCTGGAGTTGGAAGTTTTGGATATTTTGATGAAATTAACGAGGAGAAAGATTTAGAGTTAATTAATTTAAATATACAAGCTTTAACAATTTTAATAAAAAGATTTCTTCCAGAGATGAAAGAGAGAAGAGAAGGTGGAATTTTAAATGTAGCATCTACTGCAGCTTTTGTAGGAGGTCCTAAAATGAGTACATATTATTCTTCAAAAGCATATGTATTAACATTATCAGAAGCAATCTATGAGGAGTGCAAAGAATCTAATGTTACAGTATGCTGTCTTTGCCCAGGACCTGTTAAAACAGAGTTTCAAAAAAATGCAGGAATAGTTAAAGCAGAAAAAGCTAAAAAATATTTAATGGATGCAGAAAAAGTAGCAGTAGAAGGTTATAAAGGGTTTAAGGTTAAAAAAGCTATAATTATACCAGGTGGTAAAAATAAGTTAATGGTTATAGGAACAAAATTTTTACCACGTAGTTTAATTAGAAAAATAATATTTAATACAAATAAAGAGAAATAAAAGGAGTGAATAGAATGGGGATTTTTGATGGAATAGTATTAGTTTCAGATATGGATGGTACTATGATAAATAAAGAAAAGAAAATATCAGAAAAAGATTTAAGAGCAATAGAGTACTTTAAAGAAAATGGTGGACTATTTACTATAGCAACAGGAAGAATGCTTCCATCGGCGAACAGATATGCGAAAGATTTGAAGCCGAGTTTACCTATAATTCTATACAATGGATGCAAGATATATGATTATTCAACTAATAGTATGATTTTAGAATATTCCTTAGAAGAGGAAAGAAAAGAAGTTATAAGAAAACTTATGAAGGTTAAAGGGATTGGACTAGAGGTATACTCAGAAGAAGATATTTATGTTTTTAAGGAATGTCATTTAACAAAAAGATTTTCAAAACTTGGATATAATGTTATTCATACTTCAGAAGGAGAAATTTGGAATAAAAATTGGACAAAGATATTAATAGTAGGAGAAGGAGAGGTTTTGGATGGTTTTGAAAATGATTTTTCAGAATATGAAAATAAAAGACCTTTAAGAAGTGCTATAAAATATTTAGAAATTGTACCAAATTCAGCTTCGAAAGGACAAGCTTTAAAAAAACTTATTAAACTGAAAAATTTAGAAGAGTATAAGATAGTAGCGATTGGAGACAATATGAATGACGAAGCATTGTTAGAAGTAGCTGATTATGGATTTGCAGTAAAAAATGCTAATCCGAGACTTTTAGAAAAAGTAAATTTAATAGCACCATCAAATAATGAAAACCCTATTGAATATGTAATAAAATGGATAGAAAAGAATGTTGTTTTAGCTAATGTTTATTAGATAAATTAAAAAAATATGAATTTTAGTCAGTTTTGATAAAATAGAGTTCTTTTTGGAAAAAATTAGTTGAAATTAATTTGATTAAAAACTTAAATAAGGATATAATTCTTAGTGTAAAATGTTTTGGATTTTGGAAATATTTTACGAAAAATCCTAAACTTTTAGAGTTTGGGATTTATTTTTTACTTAAAAGGATTACATAGGTAATTAAATTTTAAAGTGGTTTTAGGAGGTGAAGTATAAATATGAAAAATGCTTTAAAGGTATTTAGAAGAGATCTTAAAGCAATGATAAAAAATCCAATTACAATGATTATTATATCAGGGCTTTGTATAATACCATCATTATATTCGTTTTTAAATGTAATTGGATGTTGGAATGCTTATCAAAATACATCTACAATACCGATAGCAGTAGTAAATGAAGACCAAGGAGCTAGTATATCAGGAAAAAATCTTAATATAGGGGATAATGTAGTAGATAATCTGAAAACTAGTAACACCATAGATTGGAAGTTTGTAAGTGCAAAGGAAGCTGATATAGGATTAGCATCAGGAAAATATTTTTCAGAATTATTGATACCGGCAGATTTTTCAAAAGACTTGGGAACATTAGCAACAAATAATCCTGTAAAGCCTGAACTTATATATAAAGTTAATACAAAGGCAGGGCCTGTTGCAAATAAAATAACAGAGGTTGCACAACAAACATTATTAACACAAATACAGTCGAGTGTTATGTCAACCATAACTTCACAGGGATTTGGAGTTCTTAATAAGTTCGGAAATGAAGCTAGCTCTAAGAAAAATGAAATAATAGAACTAAAAAGTGCAATAATTGATCTTAATGATAATATGGGGTTAGTTATAGATAATTTAAATAAAGCATCTGAAAGTTCTAAGACTTTGAATGGGTACATAGATAGTTTAAAAACTATAATGCCAACATTTAATAATAGTTTATCTCAAATTGAGACAAATACGAAGAACATAGGGCAAGTTATGTCCAGTACCAAGAGTATTTTAAATCAATCACTTAATGCAATGAATCTTAATTTAACTTCTTCAGAAAGTATAGTTAATAATATGAAGAATATGGCTATGAGTTTAACAGCAGGAAGTAATGTAAATTCTATGATTAATAATATATTGAGTGACGTAAATATTGTTAAAAGTAATATAGATACTAATTTAAAATTTTTAAATAGTATAAATAAGGGTATTAATAATTCAAATATTAATGCACTAATTCAAAATCTTAATGGAATTAATAATTTACTTAATGAACAAAGTAATAATATAAAAAATACAATTAATAGTGGAAATAATTTATCTGAAAGTAATATGAAACTTATTCAAAATGCAGCTAATTCTATAGTTTCTTCAATGAATACTATTAAAGACAGCTATAGTAATGGCGGGAATGAAGCTATTAATAATATTACTAATGGATTAATTAATGCAACTAATAGTGCAGATAGTTTAATATCGGAAACAGAAAACCTAAATGGTAGTATTCAAAATTTATTAAATAATGCTTCAAATGGAGCAAATTTAACAACTACTTCAAGTGCACAGTTAGTACAATATTTAAATCAATATAAAGGACTAATAAGTCAACTTAGTGATAAGTTGAAAGGAATTAGTGATGATAATATAAATCAGCTAATAGCAGTTTTAGAAGGAAATCCAGTTGTAATGGGAGATTTTGCAACATTACCTTTTAATTTTGAACAACAATCAATATACCCAGTTGCAAACTATGGTTCAGGAATGACACCGGTTTATAGTGTATTAGCATTTTGGGTAGGAATGCTTGTATCAGGAGCGCTTCTTAAAACAGCACCTCCAGAAATTGAGGAGTTTGAAGAAATGTCGATTAGAGAAAAACATTATGGAAAAATGATGACTTATATATTGATAGCCATAATACAATCTTTAATAATAACCATAGGAGCAAAATTCCTAGTTGGTGTTCAAGTAGTAAATTTACCTTTATTTATTTTAGGATCTTTAGTGACCTCCATAACATTTGCCATAATTGTATATACATGTTTATCTATGTTTGGACATCTTGGAGATGCAATATGTATAGTTTTAATGGTTGTACAATTATCAGGAACAGGAGGAACTTATCCAGTTCAAGCTATGCCAGCTTTCTTTAGAGCGGTAGAGCCATTTTTACCATTCCCTTATGGGGTAGACTTAATGAGAGAAGCTATTGGAGGCCCATATTGGGCAAATGCAATAAAAGATATAATAGCTCTTTGTGTATTTGCAGGAGTATTTTTACTTATTGGTTATTTCTTTAAACCAAGACTAAGTGGGATGGTTAAGAAAATGGATGAAGTTTTTGAAGAATCAGGATTAGCAGAAGAATAAATTAAGGAGAAAAAGAGATGAAAATACTTAAGGTACTAAAAAGAGATCTTAAAAATATTAGAAAAAACAAAGTTGCATTAGGTATTATAATAGGGCTTTGTATAATACCATCTCTATATACATGGATTACATTAAAAGCAAACTGGAATCCATATGTTGATACAGGAAATGTTCCAGTAGCTGTAGTTAATGAAGATAATGGAACCATAATAAATAATAAAATAGTTAATTTTGGAAAAGAAACTGTGGATCAATTAAAAAATAATGATTCTATGAAATGGGTATTTGTAGGGCCGGAAGTTGCAGAACAAGGATTAAAAGATGGGACCTATTACTCTGAAATTATAATACCAAGTAATTTTTCACAAGATTTACAAACTATATTTAGTGGTAATCCTATAAAACCAAATCTAATATATAGAGTTAATGATAAAACAAATGCAATTGCAGCTAAAATATCAGATTTAGCAGTTAATCAATTGCAAGTTCAAATTAAGCAAAACTTTTTTGAAAGTTTAGATAAAATATTACTAAACTATGCAAATAGTTTAGGTAGTAATATTAAGGATAATCAATCTTTAATAGTTAATTTAAAAAATATAGTTGCAACAGCTAATAATAATGTTAATAATATAAGCGGTAATATTAATTCAAGTGAACAAAGTGTTCAACAACTAACTAAATATTTAGAAACAATTAAAAATGATATACCCAATATATCTAAACAAATTGATAACTTACAAGGTGTAATAACATCAAGTAAATATTTATTACAAGCAACTCAAAATAATGTTAGTAATATTCAAAATAATATAAATAGCAGTATGCAAGAACTTGGAAATGTAAATACTTCTCTAAACAATTTTATTCAAGATTTAGAGAATACTGTTAAAACACAAGAAAGTATAAATTCTTCAGCTATTAATAGTGCACAAAGTGGTGAAAATACAGCTAAAAAAGATGCAGATACTGCAGGAAACACTATTGTAAATGATGGGAAACAAATTACAAGTGATGCAAATTCTATGAAATTAAGTAAAGAACAGATTGAAGCAGATAAGAAAAAGTTACAAGATATAATTGGAGCAAATAAAAACTTAAATAGTGTTTTAGATACTGTAGGAAATCTCTTAAATACATTAAATAACATAGATGCAACACCACAATTAAATAATTTAATCAATATAATAAATAATTTAAAACAAAATGGAAATAATCAGTTAAATGAATTACAAGATTTAAATAACTATTTATCTAGCCAAAATTCTATATCAGCAAGTGAGTTAAATAGCAAATTGGCAGGAATAAAAACTTTAAGTACAAATCTTACAAATGATATAAATGAACTTAACAGTAGTTATGCAAATACAATAAATTCATTTGTAACATCAATGAATACTAATTTAAATGAAGGACTAAATAGTGCAAATAACATTCTTGAATCAAGTAAAGCTATTTTACCAGCACTACAAAGCATTGCTAATATGGGAATTACAACAAGTAATTTAACAGTACAGCAAGCACAAGAACTTCAGCAAAAATTAGATAGTTTAAATGGAACTTTAAGTAATCTTAAAACTAGTACAGATAAGTTAAATAATGAAGCTTTAAATAATTTAACTAATTTATTAGATAAAAATCCAAATGAATTTTCTCAATTATTCTCATCACCAATAGGAATGAAAATAGAAGAGTTATATGGAATGTCTGTTTTTGGAGTAGGATTAGCACCATTCTATACAGTACTATCTATATGGGTGGGAGCATTATTATGCACAACTATGATAAGTACAATTGATAGAAAGAAGAAAAACAAAACAAAAAGCGATGCTCTAGCAGTTCATTTTGGAAGATTGATATTATTTATGGGAATAAACTTTATTCAAGGGACTATAGTTTCTTTAGGAGACGTATTTATTCTTGGGATAAAGCCGGCAAATTTCTGGTTGTTTATGGGCTTTACTTGGCTCACAGGAATTGTATTCACAGTAATAATATTTACTTTAGTTTCACTGATGGGGAACTTTGGGAAAGCAGCAGCCTTAGTAATAATGGTTATTCAAGTTGCAGGATCTGCTGCGATTTATCCAATTCAGGTTAACCCGGAGTTTTTCCAAAAACTTGAGCCATTGTGGCCCGTTACCTATGCTATAGATGGCTTCAGGCAAGCAATTGGGTCACCAGATTGGACACAAGTTGCTAAGGACGTAAAGTTTTTACTATTATTTTTAGTTATATTCTTGATTTTAGGACTTGGAAGAATGTTTGCTTATCCAGCTGCAGAGTGGGTAGAAAAGCAGTTTGGAGAGTCTAAATTATAAAATTATATGATAATAAGGAGTTGCAAAAAGCAACTCCTTATTTATATTAACTTCTAAAAACAACTTCTTCTCTTGAAAACATCCATTTAGTAGCTAAGAAAGCTAAAATTAAATAAATTATATTCCAAAATAAAACTATGCCTATATGATTATAATTTGTAATACCAACCATAAGCTCCTTCATAAGAGATACTGAATTTGCAATTGGTACATGGAACATAAATCCTGAAATAGACTTGGCATCCATAAGCATTGGAATATAAGATATTAACATAATAGGTGTAATAACACCTGAAAGATAAGTTCCAGCTTCTTTTGATGATCTTGCAAATATACTTATACTTATTTGAATTGCACATATAGCAAGTAAAAGAATTAATAATAAAACTATCATAACTAATAGAGATTGAGGACTTAGGTCAAAAGCAAAAGAGGTATTTTCAATATGTCCTCCAGCACTTGTAGCCATAGTTTTCATAAAACTTTGTAATCCAATATACATGGATATTAAACTAGCAATCATAGTTAAAGTAGAAACTACGCTTATGGCAGCAGTTTTACCAAAAATAAGTGAATTTCTATCACAGGGAGTTGAAAGTAATGGTTCAAAAGTATTTCTTTCTTTTTCTCCTGCACCTAAATCAGCTGCAATTCCTAGAATTGGTGCAAACATAAATACTATTATAAGGGATGGCATCATTCCACCAAGGCTTCTAGCAATAGGATTCATAGCTTCTTTTCCATCAGCTACAATACCTGATTTTACATCAATTGAAAATGGCTCTAGAATATCTGTATCAATTCCTTTATCTTTTAATCTTTCACCAACAATTTTATCTTTTAATCCAGAAGTTAGGTTTTCAAATAGAGATACTGCCATAGCAGAGTTATTAGATGAATCATCATATAAGACTTCTAAATTAGCTTTTTTACCAGAAGTAATTATTTGATCAAAATCTTTAGGGATATTTATTATAAGTTGAATAGTTCCCTCTTTTAATGCTGTTTTAGGATTTTCTATATCTCTAATTTTTATATTATTTTGAGATTGTAAAATATTATAGATAGATGAAGTTTTGTCTCCTTCAAGTACAATGTTTATTTCTTCTTCAGCTATTTGCATAGTTTTAGTAACACCGTATCCCATAATTTTGTACATAACAGGAAAGAGTATTATAGGTAAAATTATAGTAAATAGGATTGTTTTTTTATCTCTAAAAATATCCTTAAGTTCCTTTTTTAAAACTACTAAAAAACTATTCATTAGAATGACCTCCTATTAAAGATACAAAAACATCTTCTAAATCGTTGCTATTATGTTTAGATTTCAATTTAGCCACTGTAGAATCTTCTAAAAGAATTCCTTTGTTGATAATTACAACTCTATCACAAAGCTTTTCAACTTCTTGCATTGAGTGACTTGAAAATAAAACAGTTTTACCATCGTTTTTGCACTTACGAATAAAATCATGGACAACTCTAACAGCACTTACATCAAGACCAGTACATGGTTCATCTAAAAGAATAACATCAGGATTGTGGACAATTGCTCTAGCAATTGAAACCTTCTGTTTCATACCTCTAGAAAATTTTGAAACCTTTTTATCGATATAATCATCCATATCAAATTTACTAGATAAATGATCTATTCTAGTATCCGCATCTTTATCAGACATGCCATAAAGATTAGCAAAATATTTAATGTTTTCTCTAGCAGTAAGCCTATCATAAAGCCCAATATCACCGCCAAAGAGAATTCCTATATTTTTTCTAACTTCGATTGGACTAGATTTAGCTGAAATATTATTTACTAAAATATCTCCTGAGCTTATCTTTAGCATAGTTGAAATCATTCTAAGCGTAGTTGTTTTTCCAGCACCATTTTCTCCGAGTAACCCCACTATCTCGCCAGGATTAACAGTAAAGGAAAGATCATTAACAACTGTAGCTTTCTTAAAAGTTTTTGTTAAGTTAGTTAATTCAATCATAAATTTACCCCTTTATTTCAATTTACAAAAAATGTTAATAAAATTATTATATCATAAATTTTGGAAAATAAAACAGTTTTTAGATACTATTTTTTAGTAGGATAAATAACTTATTTTGGAATAAAATATAACTTATGGGGTTGCAATAAATTTCAAGATTTTGATTGACATGTAAATTAGAATAAACTACAATAATAAAAAGAATAAAATTAGAGTTAAGGTACACTTTAAATTGGTCCCGTGAGGCCAGAAAGGAAGTATGCACTATGTTATTTACAAAAGTAGGAAATTACATAGAATTGTCTTTGAAGGTTAATTTAAATATTGAACATATAAGGATAGTAAAGAGAGCAATTTAAAGGAAAAATGGTCTCTTTATTGTCCTTTTTTTAATGTTTTAATGAACTTTAGAGTGTATTTTTAGCTTCAAACATATATTTTAAAGGAGGGCTTACGCATGAAAGCAAAGCTTATATTAGAAAATGGTATGGTTTTTGAAGGTAAATCATTTGGATATCTTAAGGAAAGTGTTGGAGAAGTTGTTTTTACTACAGGAATGACAGGATACCAAGAGGTATTAACGGATCCATCTTATTATGGTCAAATAGTAACTATGACATATCCTTTAATAGGTAATTATGGAATAAACCTAGAAGATATGGAATCTAGTAGACCACAAGTAAGAGGTTTTATAGTTAGAGAAAAATGTACAATGCCAAATAACTTTAGATGTGAATTAACTTTAGAAGATTATTTAAAACAAAATAAAATAATCGGATTAGAGGGAATTGATACTAGAGCCTTAACAAAAGTTTTAAGAAATAGCGGAACCATGAAAGGAATAATAGTTTTAGATGAATCTACATTAGAAGATGTAAAAGATAGAATAGAATCTTTTACAAATAAAGAAGCAGTATCGAAAGTAACAGTAAAAGAAAAGTATGAAATAGCTGGAACTGGAAAACATGTAGCAATAGTAGATTACGGTATAAAACAAAACATAATAAGAAACTTTAAAAAGAGAAATTGCAGAATAACAGTTTTTAATGCAGATGCAACTGCAGAAGAAATTCTTAGCGTAAATCCAGACTTAGTATTTTTATCAAATGGACCTGGGGATCCACAAGACTTAGAATTTGCTATAGATACAATTAAAAAAATAATAGGTAAAAAACCAGTAGTAGGAATATGTTTAGGACATCAACTATTAGCTTTAAGCTTAGGTGGAAATACTACTAAATTAAAATTTGGACATAGAGGATGTAATCACCCAGTTAAAGATTTAGAGACTGGAAGAGTTCATATTACATCACAAAATCATGGATATGTTGTAGATGAGTTACCAGAAGGAACTGAAGCAACACATTTAAATATAAATGATGAAACTGTCGAAGGATTAAGACATAAAACATTACCTATATATTCAGTACAATTCCATCCTGAAGCATCAGCAGGACCACAGGATTGTGAATATATTTTTGATAAATTTTTAGAGTATGCACTATAGGATTAAGTAGGAGGAATTTATTATGCCATTAAATAAAGATATTAAAAAAGTTTTAGTTATAGGTTCAGGACCAATTATCATAGGGCAAGCAGCAGAGTTTGATTACTCAGGAACACAAGCTTGCCAAGCTTTAAAAGAAGAAGGTATGGAAGTTGTTTTAATAAACTCAAACCCTGCTACAATAATGACTGATAAAGAAGTAGCTGATAAGGTTTATTTAGAACCATTAACTATAGAGTTTGTAGAAAAAGTTATAGCTAAAGAAAGACCAGATAGTTTACTTGCAGGAATGGGTGGTCAAACAGGACTAAACCTAGCAGTAGACCTTTATGAAGCTGGAATTTTAGATAAATATAATGTAAAAGTAATAGGAACTTCAATAGAATCTATCAAAGAAGGTGAAGATAGAGAACTATTTAGAGATATGATGAACAGAATAAATGAGCCTGTTATTCAAAGTGAAATTATAACAGATTTAGAAGCAGGAGTTGCATTTGCCAATAAAATAGGATATCCAGTGATAGTAAGACCTGCATATACTTTAGGTGGAACTGGTGGGGGAATTGCTGATGATGAAGAGCAATTAAAAGAAATACTAGAATCAGGATTACAGTTAAGTACAATAGGGCAAGTTTTATTAGAAAAATCAGTTAAAGGATGGAAAGAGATAGAATACGAAGTAATGAGAGATTCTTATGGAAACTGTATAACCGTATGTAACATGGAAAATATAGATCCAGTAGGAATTCATACAGGAGATAGTATAGTTGTTGCTCCATCACAAACTCTTTCAGATAAAGAGTATCAAATGCTTAGAACTGCATCAATTAATATAATAAATGCAGTAGGAATTGAAGGGGGATGTAATGTCCAATTAGCATTAAATCCTCATAGTTTTGAATATGCAGTAATTGAAATAAATCCAAGAGTTTCAAGATCTTCAGCTCTTGCATCAAAAGCAACAGGATATCCAATAGCTAAACTTGCATCAAAGATAGCATTAGGATATGGACTTGATGAAATTAAAAATGCAGTAACAGGAAAAACTTATGCATGTTTTGAACCAAGTCTTGACTATGTAGTATGTAAAATTCCAAAATGGCCTTTTGATAAATTCTTTAGTGCAGATAGAGCATTAGGAACAAAAATGATGGCTACTGGAGAAATAATGGCAATAGGAGCTAACTTTGAGCAAGCATTCTTAAAAGGAATAAGAAGTTTAGAGATTGGTAGATACTCATTAGACTTTAAAAAGTTTAGAGATTTAAGTATGCAAGAATTAAAAGAAAGAGTTGTAACTCCAGATGATGAAAGAATCTTTGCATTAGCTGAGATGCTAAGAAGAGACTATAGAGTAGAAAAAGTTTCAGAAATTACAGGGATAGATAAATTCTTCGTAGAAAAAATTAAATGGATAGTTAATGAAGAACAAAGATTAAAATTAAGTCATATAGAAAATTTAGATAAAGAATGGTTATTAAACTTAAAGAAAAAAGGTTTTTCAGATAAAGCGATAGCAGATTTCTTACAAGTATGTCCTGAGGATGTAAATAGATTAAGAGATATCTGGAATATTAAGCCTTCATACAAGATGGTTGATACATGTGCAGGAGAATTTGAAGCGTTATCACCATACTATTACTCAACTTACGAACAGTATGATGAAGTTGTAGTTACAGAAGGTAAAAAGAAAGTTATCGTTATAGGTTCAGGACCAATAAGAATAGGGCAAGGAGTAGAGTTTGACTATGCTTCAGTTCATTGTGTTAAGTCATTAAGAAAGCTTGGAATTGAAACTATTATAGTAAATAATAACCCAGAAACAGTAAGTACAGATTTTGATATATCAGATAAATTATATTTTGAACCATTAACAGAAGAAGATGTTTTAAATATAGTAGAAAAAGAAAAACCAGATGGAGTAATTCTTCAGTTTGGTGGGCAAACTGCAATAAAACTTGCAAACTTTATGAAAGAAAAAAATATTCTAACACTTGGAACTACTGCAGATCAAATTGATATGGCAGAAGATAGAGAAAAGTTTGATGATTTACTTGAAAAGCTTGGAATAGCAAGACCAAAAGGAAAAGGTGTGTGGAATATAGAAGAAGGATTAGAAGAAGCAAGAATCTTAGGATTCCCAGTACTTGTTAGACCTTCATATGTAATTGGTGGGCAAGGTATGGAAATAACTCACGATGAGGAAGAGTTAACTTACTACCTAAACAATGCTTTTGCAAAAGATAAAAAAAGTCCAATTCTTATAGATAAATATTTAATGGGAAGAGAAATTGAAGTAGATGCAATTTCAGATGGAGAAAACATATTAATCCCAGGAATAATGGAACATTTAGAAAGAGCTGGAGTTCACTCAGGAGATAGTGTAACTATGTACCCAAGCCAAAATATTTGTGAAAAAATAAAAGCAGATGTTTTAGACTATACTAAAAAATTAGCTCTTGAAATAGGAATAAAAGGAATGATAAACATTCAGTTTATAGAGTTTGAAGGAAGTTTATATGTTATAGAAGTTAATCCAAGAGCTTCAAGAACAGTTCCATATATAAGTAAAGTTTCAGGTGTACCAATAGTTGATTTAGCTACAAGAGTAATGCTTGGAGAAAAGTTAGTAGACTTAGGATATGGAATAGATGTATATAAAGAACCAGAATTAATATCAGTTAAGGTTCCAGTATTCTCAACTCAAAAACTTCCGAATGTTGAAGTTTCTCTAGGACCAGAAATGAAATCTACAGGAGAAGTATTAGGAATAGGAAGAACATTAGAAGAAGCTTTATATAAAGGTTTTGTAGCTGGTAGTATGTATCCTAAAATGGAAAAAGGAAAAATATTAGCAACTGTCAAAAAACACGATAAAGAAGAATTCTTAAAAATGGCTAAAGAACTTGCAGAAGTAGGATATACATTCGTATCAACTACAGGAACTTGTAAGATGTTAAAAGAAAATGGAATAGAAGCAGAAGAAGTTAGAAGATTAAATGAAGATCATCCAAATATATTAGATATTGTAAAAAGTAAAGGGGTAGATTTAGTAATAAATACTCCAACTAAAGGAAATGATTCTAAGAGAGATGGATTCTTAATCAGAAGAGCCGCTGTAGAACGTAATATAGGTGTTATAACAGCTTTAGATACACTTCAGGCTATAATAAATGTCAAGAAGAAAAATCTTGAAAATAACAAGGATTTAGAGGTATTTAATATAGCTGAAATTTAAGAATAAAAAAGGAACTTACATTTAAAGTAAGTTCCTTTTAAATTTAAAATAAAAAGAGTAATAATCAGATTTCATAAGGAATATATTGTAACATAAGAAAATTTTAAGTTGACATACGAACGGCTGTTCGGTAAAATATAATCAAACGTTTGTTCGTATAAAAAGGAGTGTATTTTTATGAAATCAAGTTCAGTATTTGTAAAATTAAATTGTAAAAGCATAAGTGAATCAAGAAGTCTTATTATAGATAGAGAAGGTTCATATAACAATAGAGAGAATAAATACTTAATGTGTGCAGGAAAATATGATAAGAATGGATGGACAATAGTTTTTAAGGTTAGAGATTATAAAGAAGCAGAAGAAGTAGTAAATAATAATCCTTTTATGCATAATAAAGGATATTCAGTAGATATAACAAAGAGATTAAATTAAGAATAGATTGGACTAGATAAAAGCAATGATGGGGAGATAATTTCATTGTTTTTATTTTTATATAAAAATAAAAAAAGAATGCATAAATGCATCCTTTTTTAGGATATTAAATATCTAAAAGGTTTTTCTTATAGTTAGAATAAAGTGTTCTTAATATACTCATTTTATCTTCTAGTTCAAGATAAAGATTAGAAGCAAGTGCTAAGTCGTTTTTAGCAAAAGAATCTTTTAATCTTGTAAATAAAGATTTTTCATTTGAACTATCTTTCATAATATAGATTCTTAATTTAGCGATTTCAGACCAATTTAATACATCTATATCAGAAGCAATTCTTGGGTCATGAAGAATCTTACTGTTTCTAACTTGTTTCACAAATTTATTTATAACTCTGTGTTCAATTTCAGTAGACCATTTTGACATAACACCCATTTTAAAACTATCGATGATTTTATCTGTGATAACAGGATTTCTCTTTAGAACTTCAAGTTTATCTCTGTAATCATCAAGTTGTTTTAAATTTTCATAAATTGTAGCAGGTGCTTTTCCGAATAAAGATTCTCTTTCTTCTTCAGTATAATGTTCAAATACATCAAGCTCTGATCTATAAGATCTATCTGCGCTTAAATAATCAGCTTTTTCACCTGGTTTCTTTGAAAGCTCAGCTAAAAGCTCGTCTTGAGTTTTATCGCTCTTTAAAGCATAGATAACACCATCTAACATAGAAAGATAAGAAACTGCCATAGTTAGGTAAGTATTACTATGAGGATTTGGAGATCTAAGCTCAAATCTAGTTGCAAGAGGGCTTGCTAAATCTCTAATTAATCCAACTAATATAGTTCTATTTCTTGATGGTGATTCTGGTGATTCTCCAAGAGATGTAACAGTACAAATTGGAGCTTCAAATCCAGGCTTTAATCTTTTTAATGCGTTGTTTGTTGAAGAGATAAAAGGATTCATTATCTCATAGTTATTAAGGATACCCATTAATGATGCATATCCAATTTCAGTTAAGAAATGATCTTTTGGAGCATGGAAAAGATTAATTATTTTTCCGTTCTTTAATCTAGCACTTACTCCTAAATGAACGTGCATTCCTGAACCAGCTACATCATCAATTGGTTTTGCCATAAATGTTACGTCAAGACCATATCTTCTATAAGTTTCTTGAATAAGAGCTTTGATAAATAATTCATTATCTGCAGCTTGAAGTGCTGATGAATATTTCCAATCGATTTCTAATTGTTCCATTATATGATTGTAGTTTCCATCAGAACTAAGTTTAGCTTTAACTCCACCAACTTCTTTATGTCCCATTTCTGGTTCAAATCCATATAGATCCATTAAAATTAATGTTTGCTCTAATGCAGTTCTAACAACACCTTTTGTTTTAGTCCAGTAATGTTCTTGAAGTTCTTGAGACGCAGATAAAGCTTCGATATTAGCAACATCATCAGGTGTTTGAACCCAAAATTCTAGTTCTGTAGCTGATGTTATTAATAATTCGTCAAGGTCGTCAAATTTAATTCCTGAGCTGGCTAATATATTAGGGTGTTTTTCTAATAGAGTCATTAGAGAATTTTTGTAAGTATCTATAGAAGATTTTAAGATATAACGTGAGTCAACAGGTTTGCTGTTGTGATGTAAGAAACATGGAATCTTTAGTGTTCCGATAGGTAGGTTAGTTTCATCGTCTAGATTTTCAAAATTGTAGTCGACAAACCAATTGCAGTCTAAGTCGGCTATCATATCAACTTTTGCATCGTGTAATGTTGCAATTCCAGGTAGTACAACTGAGGAACCATCGGTTTGCACAGCGACACCATGTAAAAAGGAATCTATATCATCTAAAAATAATTTAACTGGAATTTTTTCATCTGTGTCATTACCAGATAAGTCGACACCGACTAATGATACAAATTTCAGATGTTTATTTTTAGATAAAATCGCTTTTAAATCTTCA
This sequence comes from uncultured Clostridium sp., assembly GCF_947072515.1. Taxonomy (GTDB): domain Bacteria; phylum Bacillota; class Clostridia; order Clostridiales; family Clostridiaceae; genus Clostridium. The sequence continues at coordinate 49,842 of NZ_CAMTIG010000006.1, read as the reverse complement.
GCGTTATGTTTATCTTTAGAAATGGTAAAAATTAAGTTTTCAATCATGTTTTAACATTTTATATATATCATAAAAGAATTGAAAAATGAACGATATATATAAAATTAATTCACATCCTTTCGTCATATAATCGAATAAAATATTAATTTGTTTAAAAAATGTTCGTAAAAGTTACAAATCTTAGGAAAATTTTACTATACAAAATAAGGTTAGTCAATACATATAAAATTAAATTTTAGTAAAGTAATTAGGTGGTTTATGGAAAGGGAAGAATATTTTTTAAATTAGCGTCTATATTTTAAAAATTGTTAGTAGATTTATTTAAAGTAAAGTTATAAAATAAATAGTAGATTAAAGAAGAGTGGAGGGATTAAGCTTTGGATAAGAGTAAATTGCCAATAGGATTTTTTGATTCAGGAGTTGGTGGATTAAGTGTTTTAAAAGATGCATTAAAGCTTATGCCTAATGAAAATTATATATTTTTTGGAGATTCTAAAAATGCACCTTATGGGGATAGAACAATGAAAGAAATAAGAGACTTAACTTTTGATGCAGTTGATTTCTTGTTTTCAAAAAATGTTAAAGCTTTAGCCATAGCATGTAATACTGCAACAAGTGCAGCAGTAGCAGAGCTTAGAAGAGTATATCCAGATGTTCCTATAGTGGGAATAGAGCCGGCAGTTAAGCCAGCAGTAGAATTACATAGAAAAGGGAAAATTGTAATAATGGCAACTGCATTTACATTAAAACAAGATAAGTTTGCTAAACTAGCTGATCAATATACTGATATAGAGTTATATCCGATGCCATGTCCAGGTCTTGTGGAATTTATTGAGTCAGGAGATTTAGATAGTAGAGAATTGAAAAACTTTATAAGTGAACATTTTTCAGTAATAGCAAATGATGATATTGCAGCAGTAGTATTAGGATGTACTCATTATCCTTTTATAAGGAAAGCTTTATCAGAGGTTATAGGAGTGGATATTCCTATAATAGATGGTGGAGAAGGTACTGTGAAGGAATTAAAAAGAAGACTGGAAGAATCAAATCTTCTAAATACAAGTGAAGTAAAGGGACAAATTCAGTTTTATAATTCTTGTGGTAAAAAGGAAGTTGAAGAACTAAGTAGGAAATTGTTAGGAATATAGCTATAATTTTAAATAATATAAATTAGTAAATAATTATTTTATTAAAGATTTATAGATAGACTCTCATATATATTAATATATGAGAGTTTTCATTTTAAAATAAATATAAAAATAAAATAATTTTAAAAAAATAATAGAACAATAAAAGGAAAGGAAACATATAATAAAATAAGTAAAATCAAAAAAATAAAAAATCAAAAAAACTTTGTTAAATAGTTGACAAAGTTTTTAGAAGTTGATATATTATAGATGTAGACAAAATTGTCAGAAAATTTAAACAATAAAAAGAAATTTATAATGAGGTGTTCAATATGATGATAAATGTTAGAGAGTTTTTAGGAGAAAATTTTGGGATTGAAGATGCTATATTCTTAAGAGAAGTAATAAAAGACAGTAATGATGTAGTAACTTTAGATTTTGAAGGATTTGATAGAGTACCTAGCACATTTTTTATAAGCCTATTCCAAGACTTAATTAATGAGCAAGGAAGAGAAGCAATTTTTAATAGTGTAAGTGTTAAGAACTTAACAAATACAAGCGATTTTTCAAGAGTTGTAATGGGAACTACATTCTTAAACTAGTTTAAAATAAGTGTGATAAAATGAGATGCAGTAAGTAGAAATAGAATTGAAATTTGGAGTATTAGAATGAGCGAAAATAGAATAAGATATAAGAAAACTACTATATGAAATGATATATGGTAGTTTTTTTATTTTATATAAAAATGATAAAGTTAGATTTTATGGATAAATAAGAGTAAATGAGATATAATTTCAATATAATAAAAAAATTATTTTTTAAGGAAAGTTTTGAATTTTAAAACTCTCTTTAGAGAATAATATAAAAAATAATGTTTGAAAGGAGATTATTGATATGAGTAATCCAATAGTAACTATAAAAATGCAAAACGGAGGAGTTATAAAAGCTGAATTATATCCAGAAATAGCTCCAAATACAGTAAATAATTTTATTGATTTAGTAGAAAAAGGATTCTACGATGGATTAATATTCCACAGAGTAATTCCTGGATTTATGATTCAAGGTGGATGCCCAGATGGAACAGGAATGGGAGGTCCAGGACATTCAATAAAAGGTGAATTCACAGGAAATGGATTTAAAAATGACTTAAGACATACAAAAGGAGTTTTATCAATGGCTAGAGCTATGAGCCCTAACTCAGCAGGAAGCCAATTTTTCGTAATGGTAGAAAATGCACCACATTTAGATGGACAATACGCTTCTTTTGGTAAAGTTATTGAAGGTATAGAAGTTGCTGATGAAATAGTAAAACAAACTAGAGACAGAATGGATAGACCATATGAAGATCAAGTTATGGAAACTGTAACTGTAGATTTAAACGGATATGTTGCACCAATTCCAGAAACTATCTAATTAAAAATAAAATTTAAAATATTAAATAAAAAGGAGGAGACAGATGAAAAAAAACAAATGTCTGTTAGCTTATGGATTAACAGAAGAAGAAAGAATGGCATTAAGAGCTTTTGGTAGAGTAATTGAGGTTACACCAGAAATGGCATCTTTAAGAATAGGATTAATACCAACACATGATGGGAAAGATTTAGAAGTTACTAAAGATATGCCTAATGAAAAAGTTGTTTTATTCCACGACTACGCAGATAGCGAAGTTAAAGGAGTTACAAGTAAGGTAAGAGAAATAGCAGATGGAGTTATATTAGCTGTTGTTACTCCTATGTCAAGAATGTGGACTCTACATTATTTAGTAAATCATTTAATGGAAGAGAGAGAATTATATAAGCAAATGCAACAAAAGGGGATGTAAGCTTTGAGTAGAGTCGGTGAAAAAATTAAAGATGCAAGACTTAAGGCAAATATGACACAAAAAGCTTTAGCAAAAAAGCTTGGTGTAGCAGAAAAGTATATTAATGAAGTTGAACTTGGAAGAAAAGTAGCACAAGAATCTTTTATAGATAAGGCTTCTAAAATATTAAAAGCTGATTTTAATGATATCAGTATGGTTGTTACAGATGAAGACTTAATGGAAGAAAGAAAAGCAGAAAAAAGCTATAGTAAGCCTCAAAAACAAAAAACTGAAAAAAATGATGTTTGGGAAAATGCATTTTCTTCAGTTCTTAAAAATGTACCAATATATGATTATAAATTAAAAAATGTATTAGGACATAAAGAGCTACCAATTCATTCAAATAAAGTAGAAGGCTTTCCACAAGATAAAGTCTTATATATAAAGGTTGAAGATGACCAAATGAGTGGATGTAGAATGCTTACTGGAGATATAGTTTTTGCAAATCTAACTAATGAATTAAACTCAAATGGATATTTCTTAGTAAACCATAATGGTGAGAATAAAATAAGAGAAATAAAAAGATTAGATAATTCAAAAGTTCTTCTTATGAGTAATAGAGGCTCTGTAATGACAGAAACTGTTGAAGTTAGAAATCTTCAAGTTATTGCAAAAATAAATAGAATTGAAATAAATTTATAAAAATGAGAGGGATATCTAATGATATTCCTCTATTTTTTTGTGTAAATATGAAATTAAAGTTAGTAATTAATTAAATTTCTTTATATAATGATTAGAATCATTGACTTGTCAATTAATTTAATAATATACTTGATATATCAAATAAGGTGAGGTGGTATTTTGAAAACTGATAGAAAACTTGGATGTATAGGGAAAAATATTTCATTATTATATAGAAAGAGACAGATGTATTTAAATAAAAAATTAGATGAATATGGAATATGCTCTTCTGAATATATGTTTATAATGTCAATGCCACTAGAAGGTAGTGTTACATTAACATACTTATCACAAGATGTGGCTGTAGATCCAGCATTAACAACTAAAGTTGTTAATAAATTAGTTCAAAAAGGTTTCTTTTTAAAAGTTAAAAGTGAGGAAGATAAAAGAGTTTTTAAAGTATCGTTAACTGAAGAAGGAAAAAGAATAAAACCAATTATAACTAAAATACTTCATGAATGGGTAGACTCAATAACAGAGGGAATGGAGGAGGAGCAAGTAGATTTTATAGCATCTATGCTAGAAATATTTGTTAAAAATATACCTAAAAAATAATAAAGGAGAAAATTAAATGAATACAGAGGAAAAAGTGAACTCTAAAAAAAGATGGATAATTTTATTTAGTGTTGTAATAGTAACATTTATGGCAACTCTGGATGCAAGTATAGTCAATGTTGCATTACCAGTTATATCACATGATTTAAGAGTTCCTATGGAAAGTGTCCAATGGGCAATAACTACATATTTAATAGTAATTTCAGGTCTTATATTAACATTTGGTAGACTTGGGGACATAATAGGAAAGACAAAAGTCTTTAGAATAGGAATTATAATTTTTACCATTGGATCATTATTATGTGGACTTTCACATACAATAACACTTTTAATTATTTCAAGAGGAATCCAAGGTCTTGGGGCTGCATGTACAATGGCAAATAGTCAAGGAATAATAACAGCAACGTTTGGCCCAGAAAATAGAGGTAAGGCACTTGGAATTTCAGGATTAGTTGTTGCACTAGGAACAATGACTGGACCAGCACTTGGAGGGATTATTTCAGAATTTAAATGGGAATATATTTTCTTGATAAATATTCCAATAGGAATATTTGCAACTATATTAGCATTTAAAGTATTACCTTCAAATAGAGTAGTATCTGAAAATAGACCTAAGCTAGATATAGTAGGAACAATTTTATTTTTAATTGCAATAGTAGCACTAGTATTGGCTATTACAGAAGGAAGTGTATATGGATATACTAATAAGAATATTTTACTTTCATTCTTAATAGCAGTAATAGCATTTATTATATTTATGATAACTCAAGTGAAGTTTAAATCACCAGTTTTAAATATAAAAATATTTAAAAATCATAGATTTACAAAAGGTGTGCTAGCATCATTTTTAATATTTACAGCAATAAGTAGTTATTCAATATTAATACCATTTTACTATGAAGAGGTTAGAAGAATTTCTCCGGGCATGAGTGGGCTGTTAATGATGGTATTTCCAATAGCATTATCAATATCATCTCCACTTGCAGGAAGTCTTTCCGATAAGATGAGAAGAGAAATTTTACCTTTTATAGGTCTTATAATATGTGGAATAGGATTTTTATTACTAAGTACATTAAAAGTAGATACAAGTATTTGGTTAGTAATATTATATTTATTTATAATGGGAGCAGGAAATGGATTCTTCCAAGCACCAATGAATGCAATTGTAATGTCATCAGTAGACAAAACACAATTGGGGATTGCAGGAAGTATGAATGGACTTGTAAGAAACTTAGGAATGGTTTGCGGAATAACATTTGGAACATCATTACTTTATGATTTAATGAGTAATAAGCTAGGGTATGTTGTAAAAGGATTCATTCCAGGACAAGGAAAAATTTTTGTAGGTTCAATGGATATGGTTATTTTAATTGGATCGATAATATGCTTTATTGGAGTACTAATAGTTTTAAGTATAATTCTTAAAATTAACAAGGAAAGAAAAGCAGCAAAATAATATGGACTAAGCCTCGTATAATTTGTTTTTAATAGCAAATTATACGAGGTTTTTTTTATTGCTAAAAATTAAATGTAAATTGTATTAAAATTACAAAATTGTAATTTTATATTTATAAAAGTGTAATTTTGAAGCTTTAATATAGAGGTATAGATAAGGAGATAGTTCATGAAGGAATATAGAAATATTGAATAAAGAGGGGTAAAAGAGATGATAAAAATAGAGAATTTAGGGAAAGTTTATGGAATAGGTGAAACTCGAGTTGAGGCACTTAAAAATATTAATTTAGAAATTGAAAAAGGTGAAATTGTTGCTATTATTGGGGAATCGGGTTCAGGGAAGTCAACATTACTTCATATGATTGGAGGAGTTGATACACCAACAGGAGGAAAGGTTCTTTTAAATGATGTAGATTATTCAAAACTTAAGGATAAGCAGCTTGGAATAATTAGAAGAAGAAACATTGGATTTGTATTTCAGGATTTTAATCTTTTATCTTCATTAACAGTAGAAGAAAATATTGAGATGCCAGTGCTTTTAGATAAAAGTAAGATGGATAAGGAATATAAGAAAGAGCTTATAAAGATGTTACATCTTGAAGGAAAAGAAAATAGCTTACCATCACAGCTTTCAGGAGGACAACAACAGAGAGTTGCTATAGGACGAGCTTTAGCAAATAAGCCTGATGTAATTTTAGCAGATGAACCAACAGGAAACTTAGATAGTAAAACATCAAAGGAAATAATATCACTTTTAAAGTACTCATGTAAAAAATATAATCAAACTTTAATTATGATAACACATGATATTTCAATAACAGATGAAGTTGATAGAGTTATAAAGATTGAAGATGGTGAGATTATTTTAGATAAAAAAAGGGTTTAAATTATGAGAAAGTATGATGGAATTGTATTTAGAGAAATTATAAAAAGAAAGAAGAGAACACTATTCACTTTATTATCAATAATTTTTGCCGTAGCTATATTAGTTTTGGTTGGAGAAGTAAATAGCTTAACCCAAATAACGAGTGTAACTAATGAAAAATTTATGTGGGGAGATATCCATGGGAAAATAGTTAATGTTAGTGGAGCAGAAGCTTTAAAGCTTAAGCAAAACAGTCTAGTTAAAGATATAGGATATAGTAGTAAAGAAGCATATTCTATAACTAAAGAATTTGAAGGTGGCATGGAGCAAAGAACTTGGGAAATTTTTTATGCTGATGAGGAGTATTGTAATAATATTATAAATAAAGATTTTTACGAACTAGAAGGAAGATTTCCTAAAAATGAAAATGAAGTTGTTCTTGTGAATTCTAGTGATAAAAATTTGAAAATAGGAGAAAAAACAAAAGTTAAAGAAACTGATAGAACTATAGTAGGTTTCATGAAAACAAATGAAGAAGTTCCTGGGATGGATTATTATAAAATTTTAGGAATAGAAAATGTAGAAAAACTACCTAAAGTAACTGCTAATATTAAGCTTGCTAAAGAAAAAAATATGGCAGAATCTATAAAAGAGATAGGAAGAAATATTGGAGTTGAAAAGGTATTTGATAGAAATGTAGGTGGAGAAAGACCGCAAGAGGAGCCTTTTATTGATATTTCAGTAAGCTTGATAAAACAGCTTGGTGAAAAAATCGAATTTGAAACAGCAACTATCTATCCAAATAGAAGTAGTGAAATACTTCAAGGAATATTAATTGGGGCATTGATAATTTTAGTTTATATATCTATAAATATTTCTGTAAAGGACAAGAGAAAAACTTATTCTATGTTAAAGTGCATAGGAGCAAGCAATGGACAAATAAGACTCTTAATTTTAAAAGAAGGATTTATTGTGGGGATTTTATCTATAATACCTGGTGTCATTTTAGGTGAAATGATTTTTTTAACTATAAAAGAAAAGTTACTATTAATAGTTAATGAAGCAAAGGTATTTATAGAATATAGCTTAGATTTTAAGATAATATGCATAGCAATAATAATTTTATTTATAGTAATAATTGTTGCTAGTTTAATACCTATGATATGGGTTAGTAAATTATCTCCAATAGAAGGTATAAGAAAGAATGGAGTAAAAGGAAATAAAAGAAGAATAAGATCGAAATTAATAAGAAAAATTTTAGGGTGTGAAGGTGAAATTGCCTATAAAAATTTAAGAGCGGATAAAAGTAGTTTAATAAGCTTAACATTAATGATGACGATAGCACTTATGATTTTTAATGTATTTACAAGTTATTATAAATTCACATTAAATGAAACTGAAAAAAAGCTAGGTGTGATTGATAGAGATCTAAAAATATGGAAATATAGAAATTTGGATGATTCAAAGAATATAGATAAGATATTAGAAAAGTATAAGGAATATGGAGAAGTCTCTAAGATTAATTATTATGATTCATTATTAAGAATTCAAGGATTAGAGGATATTGTATTAAAAGATAGTCAAGCTTATAAGTATTATGATGAAGAGGAAAATATTATAACATCTATAAATTATGGAGTAAGCATTATTTCTTTAAATGATAAAGCTTTTAAGGATTTAATGCCATATGTAGATGGAAAGAATATAAATTTAGAAGCATTTAAAAATGGTGAGGTTTTATTCTTTACCAATAAAGATGAGGGAGTTATTCATTCACCTAAAAATAGAGATGAAATAAAAGTATATATTAATGACAGTGATAATGTATATGAATTTGAAAATGCATGGGAAGGTGCTAATGAAGTTGGAAAATTTATAGTTCCAGAAAATGAAAAAACTATTATAAAAGATTTAAATCTAATGGGAACTGTTTATTTAGAAACAATACTAGGAAGTGATGTAGATCTTGGTGGAAGATTTAATGGAATAATAATATCAGAAAAATTAGCAGAAGAATTAGATTTAATGCGTAAGCAAGAAGATAATTATATATTTGAATTTAAATCGGTAGAATTACGAGAAAAATATATGGCAGAAATAAAAGAAGATGTAGATAAGAGCGAAGAGATGCACTATTATGATAGTTTTCAAGATAGGAAAGAAAAATTAGATTATCTTAATTCTTTAGCACAGCTTATATATACGATATTAGGGTGTATAGTAATACTCATGATTTTAAGTATAGTAAATATTAAAGATATAGTTTTAAATAATAGAAAAAAAGAGTTTGGAACAATGTTTGCACTAGGAATGGATAAAAAAATGCTTAAAAAGAGTCTTATTTATGAAGGCTTAATTCAAGGGATTTTAGCATTAATTATAGGAAATACAATATCAATAAGTATTCTTATCTTTATGCAAGAAGCTATAAAGAAATTTACTTTTTCATATGGAATATTATTAATAGGAAGTTTAGGAATAATGGTAATTTGTATGTTAAATATATTAAATAGTGTCAGAAGATTAAGTCCTAAAAATGCTATAGATTTAATGAGAAACATTGAGTAAAATATGAAAAATTATTACCCTTAAAAGCTAGAATGATAAAAGTTATCTTCAATAGCTTTTGAGGGTAATATTATGTTAAAATTTACTATAAGAGGTGATTTTATGAGAATTCTTTTAGTTGAGGATGATAGACCAGTCGCTATTGGTATTGAATACAGTTTAAAAAAAGAGGGATTTAATGTTGTTTTAGCAGTGTCGGTAGAGGATGGGAAAAAAATAATAGATAGTGAAAGGGTAGATATAGCTCTTTTGGATATAAGCTTACCTGATGGTGATGGATACGAGCTTTGTACATATATAAAGGGAAAGAATGACCATACAGGAGTAATCTTTGTAACTGCTTGTGATGAGGAGTGTAATGTGGTTTTAGGACTTGATTTAGGTGGAGATGATTATGTAACTAAGCCTATAAGGGTGAGGGAATTAGTTTCTAGAATAAATGCAGTGGCTAGAAGAAAAGGACATAGTTTAAATAATAAAACTTTAAATATAGGAAGCTTAGAAATAAATAGATTATCTCATATTATTTTTAAGGATGGGGAAGAGATTATTTTAACTAAGGCAGAATATAAGCTTATGACTATACTTTTAGATAATAAAGGACAAGTACTTGAAAGAGGAACACTTTTAGAAAAACTTTGGGACATTGAAGGAAATTTTGTTGATGGAAATACTTTAAATGTTTATATAAAAAGGCTTAGAGAAAAGCTTGAAGAGGATGCAAAAAATCCTAAATATATAATTACAGTTAGAGGTATAGGGTATAAATGGGGTGAATATTAATGGATATAAGTGAAAGAAGTAAACATTTAATCCTAGCTTCAATATTATTTTTAATATTTGGAGCTTTTTTAATGTTAGTTTCTAATATTACTTTAGAGAAAATAAATAATATGTATATAAGGCAAAATACAGCCTTAATAGGGACTTTATCAAAGGAACAAGGCTTTAATGAAAATAAGGTTATTGGAATAGTAACTAAAGGTGATAATAGTGGGTATGAAGCGGGAAAGGAAATTTTAAATAAGTATTCTTATAAAGAAGGATTAGATATTAATTTAAGTCCTATCATGAAGGATTCTAAGACTCTTTTATATAAAAATATAGGTTTAGCTTGGTTTGGAATTTTTATTGTGTTTTTAATTTCTATTTATTTAAAGGATAGAAAGAATTTAAAAATATCTAAGGATTTAATAAAGAGAGCTAATAAGATAGTAGAGGGTGATTTTTCAAGTAAGGAAAATTATAGATTGAAAGATGGTGCTTTTGAAACTTTATATGAAAGCTTTTCTTTAATGGAAGATAGAATAAAAAAAGATATAGAAGATTTAAAGAAAGAGAGATTAAATTTAAAGAATATAATAAATGATATTAGTCATCAATTAAAAACGCCATTAACAGCACTTATGACATATAATCATATTTTAAAAGATTATGAAACTATGCCAAAAGAGGATATTGATAATTTTATGGAATTAAGTACAGGGCAATTAGAGAGAATGGATTGGCTTACAGTAACTCTTTTAAAATATGCAAGGTTAGAAGGAGATGTAGTCCAGTATAGAAAAGAAGAAATTTCTCTTTTAGATACTGTTTTTGAGGCAGTAGCACCATTAAAAATAAAGGCTGAAGAAAAAAATCAAATCATAAATATAGAATATGGGGATGGAGATTTTATTTTCTATCATGATAGAAAATGGCTTAGTGAAGCGCTAAGTAATATAATTAAAAATGGAATTGAGCATACTAATGAAGAGGGGAAAATAGAAATCTCTATAAAGGATAGTCCTATTTATTTAGAAGTTAGGATAAGGGATAATGGAGAAGGAATTCCAGAGGATAAAATTAAAAAAATTTTTGAGAGATTTTATAAAACCAGTTCTAGTAAAAAACCTTCAAGTATAGGAATTGGTTTAGCGTTGTCAAAGTCAATTATTGAAAAGCATAATGGAGATATTACTGTAAAAAGTAAGGTTTTAGAAGGAACTTGTTTTACTATAAGATTTATAAAGTAAAAAAATACCTTTTATGTTTAAATTGACAATTAATGTAATGGATTTGTCAATGACAAAAGACTATGATATTATATAAATCTATAAGAAAATACTTATATGTATTTTACATAAGAAAATCTAAAGACAATTGGAGGAAAAGATATATGTCAACTTTACCAAATTGCCCAAAATGTAATTCAGAATATACATATGAAGATGGATTAATGTTTGTTTGTCCTGAGTGTGCTCACGAATGGAATGCTGATAGTAATGCACAAGGAGAAGAAGGATTAGTAGTTAAAGATTCTAATGGAAATACTCTTCAAGATGGAGATTCAGTAACTATAATAAAAGATCTTAAAGTTAAAGGAGCTTCTTCAGCTCTTAAAAAAGGAACTAAGGTTAAGAATATAAGACTTGTTGAGGGTGACCACAACATAGATTGTAAAATAGATGGATTTGGAGCAATGAGCTTAAAATCAGAGTTTGTTAAGAAAATATAGTTAATTGTATAAAAATTCGTAGCCATTTGGCTACGGATTTTTTTATTCTTAATCATACTATTATATCATCTAGAATAGTCACTATCGATAAGATGATTATGGAAATGGTTTTAATTGGAATCATTGTGTGCTAGAGTAGTACTAATAGATTTTAAGAGATAGGAGAAGTTTAAAATGAATATAAGATTTTTAAGAAAAGAAAGAGAAGAAGTTTTAGATTATTTAAAGAATTATTATAATGAAAATAATATTTTTATAGATGTATTCTGGGAAGAGCGAGTTATGAAATCTAACTTTTATGAAGTTAGCATTGATAATAATTTTGCTGGAGTTTGTGGGATTTTTGAAAGTAATATGATTATGGTTTTAGCTATTGAATTAGAATATAGACATTTACAATATAAAATATTTGAGGAAGTCAAAAGACTTGAATATGTTCAATATGCAGCTGTAACTACTAGTGATGAAATATTTATGGGATTAGCTTTAGAAAATTTTAAATCGGTAGAAAAAGATTCATATTATTCTATAGATTCTAAAAGAGAGATTAGAGATTTAAAAAGATTAAAATTAAGATTAATTAATATAGATGAATTAGAGTTAGCAAGAGAAATAACTGAAGGTTATTATGAAAGATTAGAAGAAGATATTAGAAAGGGTGAGTTTTACTTTGCTCTTGATGGAGATAAAATTATTGGAACAGGACATTTAGTTCCAGGCATATTATTTGAAAAGCAATTAAATATTGGAATGTATGTTAATTCAAAATGTAGAGCCTTAGGATATGGAACTGAAATACTTATTAGATTAAAAGAGCTTTCTTATAGTATGGATAAAGATCCTATATCAGGATGTTGGGCATATAATCATAACTCGTTAAAAGCTCAAATAAAAGCTGGAATGAGTATGAAAGCAAGATTTTTAAAGTTTAAAATTTAGAGTTTTAACATATAAATAAAGGGAGTTTTTCAAGTTTGAAAAACTCCCTTTTATTAAGTGCTTCGCTAAATTTAACTTATATCATTTAATGAAGATAATAAATCTACAAAATCTTTTTTTATAGTAGTATCAGAAATAAAAAATACTAAAATATTATTTTCAGTTAATGTATAAGCTGCTCTAAAATTAGTAAATTTATTTATTTTTATTTTGTACTCATAAATAAGATTACCTTTATATTTTAAGCCATAAGCAGTTTTTATTTTATATGGTTTTTCTGTAATAAGAATAGGGAGTACTGTATTAATATTTTTTAGTGTTTCTTTTTCGTATATAGAAAATTTCTTGAAAAACTTTTTTATTGAATGATTATCATCAATTGAAATATTAAACATTATAAATCACCTTCTATTATAGATAAATGAAGTCTATTACTTCTTGGAAACTCTTTTTTTACCATAGATTTTAATAATTTTCTTACCTCTTTATCATCCAAGTTAGTAAAGGTTTCTTTAAAGAAGCCATCTTCAATTACATCATAGCAATTTTCTCTTTTCATAACGGAAACTTTTCTATCTTTTTTGAAAGTTAAAATAGAAACTCCTTGGTTTACATCTAATCTTTTTAGCTTAATAAATGTGAAATCTATAAAGTTGCTTAAATCTACCATTAAAATCACAACCTTTCTAATTTTATTATATCATGGTGATGAAAAGAAAAAGAAATACATATTCTTTATGAAATATATAGAATTTTATTATTAAGTATTGTAAAATTAAGCTTATTAAAATGAGAAAGGTTTGATTAACAGGATGAATAGATATGTAATTTTAGCAAATCCAGGACACAATCGTATTTACTTCGATACAGCTTTAACTATTGCTTTTTCAGAATTAAAAGCAATAATAGAGTCGAGAGGAATAGAGATAGATGAAATATTTGAAGGGGATTTAGGATTACCAGCTTGTATTTGTTTTAATACAGAAACAGCTTTAACAGAAGAAGATTTTAAAGCTATAAGTACATCTTCGATTTACTATGCATTATTCCAAATCGTTCAAGATGGACTTTTAAAACCAGTAGTAATAGAAGATTTTAGAACTTTCCCAGAAAGTATGGTTCAAATTTTAAAATATACAGGGAAAACTAATGAGCAATTTACAAGACTTATGGTAAATTTAGCATTAAGTGCTTGCAAGACAGGAAGTAAAAAAATAAGATTAATAGATCCAATGTGTGGAAAAGGAACTACTTTATATGAAGGGCTTATAAGAGGCTTTGATGTAACAGGAATAGAAATAAATGCACAATGGACTCAAGAGATTCAAAATTATATTGTTAGATATTTAAAGCTTGGGAAATATAAACATAAAGCTCAAAAAGAAAAAAGAACAGGCGTTAAAGGTAAAAAAATAGCAGATTGCTTTATAGTTGATATGGCAAGTACTAAAGAAGACTTCACTTGTGGAAATACTCAAAACTTTAATCTTTTCTTATCAGATACTAGAAATGCAAATCTTTTAATAAAAAGAAATTCTTGTGATATATTAATTTCAGATTTACCTTATGGGGTTCATCATGGCAGCAAGACTGAAGGTGAAGCATCTATGGATAGAAGTCCATTAGAGCTATTAAAAGGATGTATGCCTTCATGGCACCATGTTTTAAAGGTTAAAGGAGCACTTTGTATATCTTTTAATGAATTTACTTTAAAATATACAGAGGTTAAAGAAGTTTTAGAGGAAAATGGATTTAAGGTTTTAGATGAAGAACCATTTAACAACTATATCCACAGAGTAGATCAATCTATAAATAGAAATTTAATAGTAGCTGTTAAAGCTTAAATAGGAATAGTTATTTCATTAATTTGAAATAGCTATTTTTTTATATAAAAAAACATTCTTCATTAAAATGAAGAATGTTGTGGTTGCGGGAGCAGGACTTGAACCTACGACCTTTGGGTTATGAGCCCAACGAGCTACCAACTGCTCCATCCCGCGATATTAAGTTGTTTGGTTTTTGCTTACCAACTGTTGTTAGTATAATCCTTAATTATAGATAAGTCAATGCTTATTTAGAAAATAAAAAATATAAAGATGACTTATATAAAAAAAACATAGATAACTTTTGCTGTATGACTGCCCTAAGAGTGGTTTTAAAAAATAAAAAAATTTTTTATATTAATTCAATTAAATAGTTAAGATGAGAAGATATAGATTAGCAATTCAAAAATTAAAACATATTATAGCATGAGGATTATGAAGGGGGAATGGCTTATTAACTATAATAAATTAGATGGGAAATTAAATTTTATTAATGAGATTAAGAATAGAAATTTAGCTGGTAAAATCAATTTTTTTAAACAAGTTAATACGAAAGATGCACAACAAATAATCGAAGTTGTGGGTATTAGTGGGGATAATGTGGATAAAATATCACAATCTATGGATAAAATAGGCGGAAAGTATGAAAATTTAGGATATGGATATGGAATAATCCAAATTTCTGTGGATAAAATAGATGAACTTAAAACTCTTGAAACTTTTCAATACTTAGAACTTCCTAAAACTTTATATACAAGTGATTTTTATAGTAATAGAAGTATTTGTGTTAATGAAATACAAGAAACATATGATCTTTATGGAGAAGGAGTATTAGCAGGATTTGTAGATACAGGAATTGATTATAAACATCCAGGATTTAAAAATGAAGATGGAACTACAAGAATAGAGTATATTTGGGATTTAGAATTAAATAAAATTTATAATAAAGAACAAATAAATTTAGCTTTAAAATCTGATGACCCAGATAGTATAGTGAAGTCTTATGATTTGATACAACATGGAACACATGTAGCGGGAATAGTTTGTGCAGGTGGGAAAATTCCTAAAGATAAGTACGGTATTGCGTCAAAATCATCAATTATGATGGTTAAGGCAACAAGGGGAAAGTTTAGTATAAGTACTGAAATTATGAGAGGATTAAAATTTTTAGTTGATAAATCTAAAGAATTAAAAATGCCATTAGTAGTTAATTTAAGTTTAAGTACTAATGATGGAGCACATAATGGGAGATCTCTTTTAGAAAAATATATACAAACAGTTTGCGAATTAGAGCGGATTACAATTGTTGTAGCAGCGGGAAATGAAGGTAGTGCATCGCACCATGTAGGTGGAGATTTAAGAATAGAGCAGAGTATAGACTTTAATATAGCTGAAGGTGAGGAATCTATAACGTTATCTATGTATTTCGATATATTAACAGAGATAGCTATAGAGGTAATAAATCCTACAGGAAAGACAACTGGCTTCTTGATATTAAAAGAGGGATACAATGAATTTGTTATAGATGGAGATAAAATTTTATTTTATGTTTCTGGTGCAAAACCATTTGATTTAACAGGAGAAATTTTGTTGAGTATTGTAGGAGCTAAAGGGAATGTTCTTAATGGAAAATGGACGTTTAAAATAAAAAATTTAAATAATTCTAAAGGTAAATATAATATATGGTTACCAATACAGGAAGGGCTGAATCCAGAAACTAAGTTTTTAGAGCCAAATCCTTTTTTTACAATAGGAATTCCAGCAACAGTAAGAAATGTAATATCAGTTGGTAGTTACAATAATATAATGAATAATATTTCTTCATTTAGTGGAAGAGGAGAATTATTCCTATCTTCAGATGTGAAGCCAGAACTTATAGCACCAGGGGAAAATGTATTATCTTTAATTCCAGATGGATTTGATACAAAGACAGGAACATCTATGGCATCACCACATGTTGCAGGAGTAACAATTCTTTTTACAGAATGGGGAATAGTTAAAAATAATGATAGATTTTTATTTGGAGAAAGAATAAAAAATTATCTTATTAAAGGTGCTAAGCGTGATAGACCAGATGAAGTGTATCCTAATTCTATTTGGGGGTATGGAGTAGTTTGTGCAAGTAAAGCTTTTGAGATTTTGCTTGGAGAATCTAATATGAGGGGTGAAAAAAGAATGTATAGAGCAAGAAAAATAGTTGAATATTATGGGGAAATAGAAAAGGTATTAGCAAAATATAAAGAAACAACTTTATTGATTTTAGATGAAAGAACAGCAGTAATAGAAGCACCTTATGATGATATGGAAGACATTTTGAAAAATGTTAAAGAAATTGTTTATGTAGAAAGCTCACCAGTATATACATTAAATAGAATATCACCAGTTGAAGCGTCAGGGGCATATTTATTTAATAATAATCCATATCTATCCCTTACAGGAAGGGATGTTATTGTTGGAATTATAGATACAGGAATTGATTATTTAAATGGGGAATTTATAAATGAAGATAATACAACGAGAATAGTATCTATGTGGGATCAAACAGTTAAAGGAGAAAAGATTGGATGGAGAGATTATGGAAAAGTTTATAGTGAGGAAGTAATTAATAATGCATTAATGACAAAAACACAAGGAAAAGATCCATATACAATTGTTGAGAGCAAAGATGAAAATGGACACGGAACTATGGTAGCAGGAATAATTGGTGCAAGAGGGAAGGATCCAAATTTGATAGGAGCAGCACCGGAATGTTTATTTACAATTGTAAAACTTAAAGAAGCATCAAAAAATTATTTGGATGAGGCAGGGGTTTTGGGAGAGTCAACAGGAAGATATGAAAATGCAGATATACTTCTGGGAATAAGACATATTTTAGATGTTGCTAGAGAAAAATTAAAACCAGCAGTTTTATATATTCCATTAGGAACTAATATAGGCTCACATGATGGAAAAACCATAATAGAAAGATATATAGATGATTTATCTAAAAGAAGAGGCGTTGTAGTAGTGGCATCTACAGGAAATGAGGGGAATGAGGATACACATACGGAAGGAATTTTAAAAGAAAGTGGAGATACAAAGACCATTGAACTTATGGTAGATAAAAATCAAAGTAAATTGAATTTTGAGATTTGGTTTAGAAAACCTGACAAAGTATCTTTAGGAATTGTTTCTCCATCTGGAGAAGTAATAGAAAAAATGCCAGCTAAATTAAAGCAAGTAGAAGAAATAAAGTTTGTTTTTGAGAGAACTAAAATGTTTATTCAATATTTGATTCCAGAAGAAATTACAGGTGATGAGGTTATAAGAATACAAGCGACTGATTTAAAAGAAGGAATATGGCAATTTAAGCTTGTAGGCGATTATATAGTTGATGGAAGATATGACTCTTGGTTACCTCAAAGAAGTTTAATAGCAGCGGGAACGAAATTTTTAAATTCAAGTCAATATTGTACATTAGAAATGCCTTCTACAAGTGGAAATGCTATAGTAGCAGGTTATTATAATCAAAATAATACCGCAACAGTTAGTAAATCAGGAAGAGGATATACAAGAGATGGAAGAGTAAAACCAGATATTGTAGCTGGAGGGATTGATGCAGTAACAATAACTCCGGGAGGAGGCACGCAAGTATCTAGTGGGGCATCTATTGGAGGAGCAGTACTAGCAGGATGTGCAGCATTATTAATGCAATGGGGGATAGTTGATGGAAATGATCCAACTATGTATTCAGTTAAAATGAAAACTTATCTTATACGAGGAGCAAAAATGAGAGTTGGAGATACGTATCCTAATAAGGAATGGGGATATGGAATGATTGATATGAAAGGAGTTTTTGATAGTATAAGAGCTGAAAAATATAGAGATATGTTTACCATGTATGATGTGGATGGATTATATGTGAGAAAGCCTAAAAATTAAATCACAAATTTAGATAGGAAGAATAGATTAGCTATAAGAGAAATTATAAGGAGAATTTATTATGCCTGATAAAGGAATGCTAAAAATACAGTGCTTTAAAGGAGATGATTATATACCGCTAGAGGGGTGTAAAGCAATAGTAACACCTACTGGAAGATCATCAAAAAAAAGATCCAGAAATATTATATTACAAACTGATTCATTAGGTTTAACAGGAACAATAGAACTAGATGCACCACCAAGAAAAAATTCACAGACACCGGATGGAAAGACACCCTATAGCACATATGATATAAAAATTCAAAGGGAAGGGTTCAATGATTTTATAATTAATGGATGTCAAATTTATCCTGATGAAATAGCCTATCAAAAAGTTAATATGACTGAAAATAAAAAAAATATAACTACTCCAGAAACTATAATAGTTTTAGATAATAGGCTTTATGGAAACTTTCCACCTAAAATTCCAGAAGATGAGCTGAAAAAATTACCGCCGCCTTCAAGTGGGGTAGTATTACCTAAACCTGTTGTTCCAGAATATATAGTAGTACATGAAGGAGTACCTTCATCAGGAGGAAAAAACCATAAAGTTCTTTACAAAGATTATATAAAAAATGTAGCATCATCAGAAATTTATTCTACATGGCCTAAAAATACTATAGAAGCAAATGTATTTTGTATAATATCATTTACTTTAAATAGGATATATACCGAATGGTATCGTTCTAAAGGGTATTCATTTGATATAACTAACTCAACTGCATATGATCATGCATTTAGTTATGGAAGAACGATTTATGAAAGTATAAGTGTAGTAGTTGATGAAATTTTTTCAACATACATTAAAAGAATAGGAAGAAAACAACCGCTTTTAACACAGTATTGTAGTGGAACTACAGTTAAATGTCCACAATGGCTAAGCCAATGGGGAAGTAAGGACTTAGGAGATCAAGGAAAAACAGCTTTTGAAATATTAAGATATTATTATGGAAATAATATTCAACTTTCAACAGCTGAAAAAGTTAATGGAATACCAGAATCATACCCAGGATATTCTATAAATATAGGAGCGAGTGGAGCGCCGGTGAGGACGATACAACAATTTTTAAATAGAATATCTATTAATTACCCATTGATACCCAAAGTGGCTGTAGATGGAGTTTATGGATCCAAGGTTGCAGAACAAGTAAAAGTTTTTCAAGGGATTTTTGGACTACCGAAAACAGGTGTTGTGGATTATGCAACATGGTATAAAATATCAGAAATTTATGTAGGAGTAACTAAAATAGCTGAATTAAATGGATAAAGAAAATGGGGCTGTCATTAAGACAGTCCCTATTATTTTAAGTGTTTGATGTAATATTTAATACAACAAAATACAAAAATAAGACTTAAGCATCCAAATATAGGGTATAGAGTCTTAATCAGATTACCAAATCCAATAAGAGATATTGGAAAAGCAATGGCTAAAACTAAAAGAACGCCTTTTTTAAATGGAATTTTAAAAGTTTGCTCTAATGTTTTACTTATAGAATAAACGTCAGAAACTTCTGTAGAGAACATTTCCATAAGAATTACTATAAGAAGTAAGGCTTGAATAACGGTCCCAAAACGTTTAGCTACAAATAGAAGAGGTACTTCATATTTAAAGATATAAGGTACATTAATAATAAGTAAAAAGTTTATCATCAATGATAAAAGTGTAAGTCCTACAGCACCAAGTATAATACCTTTTTTCATTATTTTATGATCTTTTATATTTGTACATAAAGGAACAAGTACACCGCAACAACAAAGAATATTATAGCCTGCATAAAGAATAGTTGAGATAGTTAAGCTATCATTCTTTTTAGGAAAACTTTCTAAAAGAATAGAAAAGTTTATATTATCTAGGCATAAAAATAAATAAAGACCAGTAATTAATGTTACGGTAAATAATAATGTGGGAACTATAAAAGAATTTATTTCGATTAGACCCTCTGTACCTCGATATAAAAAGAATATAGCAACAACTATCATTAGAAAAGTTCCAAATAACTTAGGGATACCTGAAAATTGAGAAATTAAGGCACCACTTCCAGCAAGGATTATAGAAGCACTAGATATAAGATAAAATGTTGTTATTACCCCTGTTAATTTACCAAAAAAATTAGGGCTTATAAGGTGAATAAAATCACTATATGAATTTAAGGTCCTAGTGCTACTTATCTTGCTAATAATTGAACCAATTATTATATAAAATATTCCACAGAATATTATAAAGATAAAGCTAGCTGGTCCAAAGGAAGTGAAAAAGTGTGTTATTTCTTGACCTGATGCAAGTCCGGCACCAACTATGGTTCCAATAAAAACGGCTGCAATTTGAAAAATTTTAGAGAAATTCTTCATTATATAAAACTCCTTAAAAATTAGTATTCTCAATAATATATAAGTAAAATGGAAAGAATATTCTAAATAAGAATGAATAAGGTAAATATTATAAGGAAAACTAATTTTAGTGCATTTTAAGGAGTGGATTTAATGAAGAAATGGTTAGTTATGATTTTAGCTATAGTAATGTTTATTTTAGTTGGTTGTAATAAAATATATATAGAGAGCGAGAGTGTAGGAGATAGAGAAATAGCTATTAATAAAGTAGAGCAATATTTATTTAGAATACAAAAAGGTGATTTATATGGAGCTGATGAAGTTTTAAGTAAATCAATAATTGATAAGGCAAATATAAATAAAGATTTAAAAATTCTAGATTTTAATATAGAAAATGATATAAGTTCTAATGATGGGATTTGGGTTGAAGCAAGTGTTATAAGAGGAGACTTAGATGGTTTTTGTAGTTTAGATAAGTGGTTTTTTAAGGTTAAAGAGGATAAAAATGAAGATTACAGAATAACAGAAATTAAAGGAACTATGAAGAAAGAAATATCTGTAGCAGGAAATACATTAGAAATTTTAACTGCAGAAGAAGCTCAGAGTGAAGTTGTTGTAACATTAGATGATTTACCTAGAAAAATATATGTGAAAAAAGATAAAGTTCAAGTTGAAGATTTAAAGATTCCATTAAATAAATTTGATAAAATTGGAACTAGTTTTAATGGGAACTTTATAGCTTTTAGTACTACTAATGATAAAGATTGTTTTATTGGTGTTGCTTTTATGGAAAATGCAAAAGCTGCATTTTCAAATAATATAATAAGTACAGCAAGTGGGGGAAGTAAAGAAATATCAGAATCAGACTTGAAAAAAGATTTTGGAAAACCTGTAGCAAAAAAAGTGGCTTACTTTGACTTATTGAAGGATTCTAAAATTGAAAAACTTACTTTTTCTGAGGAAGCTAATTCACTTATTGTACAATATATAGGAAAAGATAATTCATCACAAGTGAATATCTATGAATTACCAGATGGCGACCTACTTCCTTTAAATTTAAATGAAACTTTTCCTCCAGATAGATATACAGTTGAATATGTAACTTCAATAAAATCAGATATTTTACTTTTTGTAAATAAAAAATCAGAAGTTAATGGAATACATCAAGAGCTTTTAGGTGAATATATTGTTGATTTGAAAGAAAAGACTATAGATAAAATATAGGACTTAAGGTGGTTACTATTTATGCAATATGATATATTATAATAAAAATGAATTATAGTATGGAGGAAATTATGACTAAAGAATGGAATGGTAAAAGATATAATAATCTAAACCATTTTTTAAGAGAAAAGTTTGGTGAAAAAGTTTTTAAAATATCTTTAGATGGAGGATTTACTTGTCCTAACAGAGATGGTAAAGTTGCAAAAGGTGGTTGCACATTTTGTAGTGAAAGAGGATCAGGAGATTTTGCAGGAAATAGATTAATATCAATATCAAAGCAATTTGAAGATGTTAAAGAAATGATGAATAAGAAGTGGAAAGAAGGCAAATATATTGCATATTTTCAAGCATATACAAATACATATGCACCAATAGATGAATTAAAAGAAAAATATGAAGAAGCAATAAAACAAAAAGGTGTAGTAGCACTTGCGATAGCAACTAGACCTGATTGTTTAGATGAAGAAGTATTAGATTTAATCGAAGAAATGAATAAGAAGCTATATGTATGGGTAGAAATTGGGCTTCAAACTGTATCAGATAAGACTGGTAGAAAAATAAATAGAGGTTATGATACTGAAGTTTATAGTGATGCTATTGAAAGGCTTAAAAGAAGAAATATAGATTTTGTAACACATTGTATATTTGGATTACCAGGAGAAACTCAAGAAGATATGTTAAAAACAGTAGAATTTGTAGCACATACAGAGTCTACTGGCGTAAAGTTTCATTTGCTTCACTTGATGGAGGGTACTCCACTTGTTAGTCTTTATGAAAAAGGTGGATTAAAACTTATGGAACAAGATGAGTATATAGATACACTTTGTAAAGCAATTACTATGATACCAGAAGAAATGGTAGTTCATAGATTAACAGGAGATGCACCAAGAGACTTACTTATAGGACCTATGTGGAGTCTTAAAAAATGGGAAGTTTTAAATGCAATTGATAAAGCATTTATAGATAACGATATATATCAAGGGAAAAATTTCAAAAAATAAATGTTAGGGGTTATTGAAAAATAACCCCTATTTAAGATGGAATAATTATGGGGAAGGATGAAATAAAATGAAAATTGACGTTATAATTGCACCGGAATATATAAATGAGGATTATATAAAAGGAAAAAATGTTGTGGTAATAGACATGCTTAGAGCAACATCTGTAATGACAACAGCATTAAAAAATGGATGTAAAGAAATAATCCCTTTTTTAACAGTTGAAGAATTAATGGAAAAAGCTACAGAGCTTGGAAGAGAAAATTGCATATTAGGTGGAGAACGAAATGCAGAAAAAATAAAAGGGTTTGACTTAAGTAATTCACCGTTAGAGTACACAAGTGAAATAGTTAGAGAAAAAACGGTATTAATGACAACTACTAACGGAACAAAAGCATTAACAAAAGCAAAGAATGCAAAAGAGATTTATATCGCATCTGTATTAAATGGGAAAGCAATAGCAAAAGCATTAGCAGAGAAGAATGAGGATGTGATAATAATAAATGCAGGTACTGATGGAGAATTTACTATGGATGATTTTATATGTACAGGCTATATTATTTTTGAAATAGAAAAGATTACAAATAAAATTGTACTTACAGATATAAGTAAGACTGCTAAATATATTTATGAAAATAATAAAGGAATAGAAAGTTTTATTTCTAAAGCAAAACATTATGGAAGAATGAAAGAATTAAACTTATTTGAAGATATTAAATATTGCATGGAAAAAGATATTATAGATTTAGTTCCTAGATATAAAGATGGAGTAATAAAAGCAAAATAAAAAATGCCTCAGATTTGAGGCATTTTTCATTTTGAGCGATATAATTTTTATGGAGTTTAATTAAATCGTACTCTAAGTTATTTTTTGTGAGAATTTAATTTATGAATGTAGTAATTTAATTCTAGAAATATATATGAAATAAAACAAAGGGGACGAGCAATATGCTTAGTAAACTTTTAAGATAGTAGCATTAATATTTTAAAAGTTTATGCAACTTAAATTTCATATATATTAGGGATATTCTAGGATTAAATCAATATTGAGTTTTAATCATGCACGTCTAAATGCATTTTTTCCTTATATAAACGGATAAACATTATATAGTGAAGAGATGTTATTTAATAATAGTTATCCGTTTGTATGTATATATAATAACTAAATTTAGCATAGAAATCAATGAATAAAATGTTAATTATTATATAATAATGATTATTGATTAGTAAGGTTCAGTGAAAATTTCAAAATGTTCCCTTGGGTGAAGGCATGAAGGACATTTTAATGGAGCTTCAGGACCTTCGAAGATAAATCCACATACACCACATTTCCAAAGAGTATCCTTAGCATCTTTTTTAAATACAGTTTCAGTTTTTATATTTTCAGCTAATTTTAAGAATCGAGTTTCATGAGCAACTTCAGCTTTAGCAATCATTCGAAAACAAGCAGCAACTTCAGGAAAACCTTCTTCCTCAGCAACTTTGGCAAAACCAGGATATAAATTAGTATTTTCGTCATGCTCACCTTGAGCACCATATAAAAGATTAGTTCTAGTATCCTCAGGAAGTTCTACAGGATATTCTGCCTCTATATGAATTTGTTCACCTTGTAAGTCATCTTTTAAGAATTTATAAAATCGTTTAGCATGAGCTCTTTCATTTTCAGCTGTTTCAAGAAAAATATTAGCTATTTGATGATATTTTTCTTGTCTAGCTACACTAGCAAAAAAAGTATATCTATTTCTAGCTTGAGATTCACCCGCAAAAGCTTTCATAAGATTTTCTGCTGTTTTAGTTCCTTTTAAACTTTTCATATAATCCACTCCTTAAATAAAAAAATTTTAACATTATTAGTATTTCTTAAAAAAAATAAGTTATAAGAAGAAAATTAAAGAAAAAGTAGTTATATAAGGCAAGTGGAATTTAAAAAATAGAATTGAGAATATTATAAATTGAGAATTGGAATAAATAATAGTAGAGAGAAATGAGGAGGAATATTATGAAGAAAAATATATATACAACAGCTACAGGAAATCCTGTTACAGATGATAATAATTCTATTGGTACAAATGAAGGATATGGACTTATTCAAGATGTACATCTAGTAGAAAAGTTAGCTCATTTTAATAGAGAAAGAATACCAGAAAGGGTAGTACATGCAAAGGGGGCAGGAGCTTATGGAGAGTTTGAAGTAACTCATGATGTTACAAAATATACAAGAGCAGCATTTTTATCAAAAATAGGTAAGAAAACAAAAATGTTTGCAAGGTTCTCAACAGTAGGTGGAGAACTTGGATCAGCAGATACTGCAAGAGATCCAAGAGGATTTGCTTTAAAGTTTTATACTGAAGAAGGAAATTATGATATGGTAGGGAATAATACTCCTATATTTTTTATAAGAGATTCAATAAAATTTCCAGATTTTATACATACACAGAAAAGAAATCCAAAAACTCATTTAAAAGATCATAATGCATTTTGGGATTTTGCATCATTAAATCCAGAGACAATACATCAATTTATGTTTATATTTACCAATTATGGAACACCAGATGGATTTAGACATATGAATGGATTCTCTAGTCATACATATATGTGGTATAACGAAAAGAAAGAATATGTATGGGTAAAATATCATTTTATATCAGATCAAAAAAGAAAAGATTTATCAGCAGAGGAAGCTGATAGATTAGCAGGAGTAAATCCGGATTATGCAACAGAAGATTTATTTAATGCCATAGAAAGAGGAGAATATCCAAGTTGGACTATGTATATTCAGATGATGACACCAGAAGAAGCAGAAGAATATAAATTTGATCCATTTGATATAACTAAAGTTTGGTATCATAAAGATTATCCATTAATGCCAGTTGGTAGATTTACACTAAATGAAAATCCTAAGAGCTTTTTTATAGATGTGGAACAAGCAGCCTTTGCACCAAGTCATTTGGTTCCAGGAATTGCTCCTTCACCAGATAAATTATTACAAGGCAGATTATTATCTTATAGTGATGCACATAGGTATAGATTAGGAGCGAATGTGAATAATATACCGGTAAATCAAACAAAAAATTGTCAAATAAATACTAAGCAGAGGGATGGAGCAAATTATACAAATTATGAGGAAAAAGATATTAATTATTATCCAAATGGAGAGATGGATATTATTACAGATGAGGAATTTGCGCCACCAGAAGTACCTATAACAGGAACGGTTGCACGACATATAAGAGAAATAAAGGATGTAGACTTTATACAACCAAGAGCTTTTTATGAAAGGGTATTAAATGATGAAGGAAAAGAGACATTAATAAAAAATATAGTAAATCATATGTGTAATATAAAAGAAAATGTTCAATATAGGCAAATAGCTTTATTTTATAAAGTTAATTCGGAATTAGGAAGTAAAATTGCAGAAAAATTAAATTTAGAAATTGATAAAGTAAAAAGACTTTCTATGTTAGAACAAAAGGAATTAGTAAAAGAAACAAAAAGTAGTATATAATAAAAAATCACAAGAGAAAATCCATCTCTTGTGATTTTTTTGTTTATATAAACTTTAACTAATAAGTTTGTTTCCAAATTGAGAAATATGCTTGAGGATGTAAACAAGCAGGACATTTTTCAGGAGCAACTGGTCCTTCGAAAATGAAACCACAGTTTTCACATTTCCATAATGTATCTTTTGCTTCTCTGCTAAATACTTGATTATCTTCAATGTTTTTAGCTAAAATTTTGAATCTAGTTTCATGAGCAATTTCAGCTTTAGCAATCATTCTAAAGCAAGCAGCTACTTCTGGGAAACCTTCTTCATCTGCAATTTTAGCAAATTCAGGGTATAATACTGCTTCTTCTTCATGTTCACCAGCAGCAGCAAATAAAAGATTAGTTTTAGTATCTTCTGGATACTCAACAGGATAAGATGCAGTTATTTCAACAGCTTGTCCATTTAAATCGTTTTTTAAGAAACTATAGAATCTTTTAGCATGTTCTTTTTCATTTTCAGCAGTTTCCATAAAGATATTAGAAATTTGAACGTATCCTTCTTTTTTAGCAGTGCTTGAGAAGTAAGTATATCTAGTTCTTGCTTGACATTCACCAGCAAAAGCTTTCATTAAATTTTCAGCAGTTTTAGTACCTTTTAAATTATTCATTGTATATTCCTCCTTAAATCTGAATTATTAATTAATAATAATTATTCGTAATCTATGAATTAATAATACAATATAATTAAAAGGTAATCAATGAATAAAATGTAAACATTTATTATTTAATAATAATTATTTAATAATACCAAAATACTCTGAAATCTATCAAACCATTGAAATGAAAGAAAAGGATACCACTTAGGCTATAAGTGGTATCCTTAAAAATATTTTTTTAATTTTTTTATACAACTTGGAATACAAAGAATTTTAAATAATAAGATTCATCAGAATTCCATAAAATTGGGTGATCACAAGATTGAGTTCTAAACTCTATTTGTCTAAGACTTCTATGAGCATCATGAGCAGCATCTGCAATAGTTTTTCTTAAAAGATCTTCAGCCATATAGTGAGAGCAAGAACAAGTTACGAAGAAACCACCTTCTTTAACCATTTTTATTCCTCTAAGATTAATTTCTTTATATCCCCTTGTAGCACCTTTTACAGTTCCTCTAGATTTAGTAAATGCAGGAGGATCTAAAATAACTACATCAAATTTTCTTCCTTCTCTTGACCAGTCAGCAAGAACATCAAAAGCGTTATGACATTCAAATTTAACTGTATCTTGAAGGTTATTAAGTTCAGAGTTTTTAGTTGCACAATCAATAGCATGTTGTGATACGTCTATTCCTAAAACAGATTTAGCACCTGCAATACCAGCATTTAAAGCAAAAGAACCAGTATGAGTAAAGCAGTCTAAAACTTCTTTATCTTTACAAATTCTATGAATAGCAGCTCTGTTTTCTTTTTGATCTAAGAAAAATCCTGTCTTTTGACCATTTTCTAAATCTACTATATATTTAACACCGTTTTCTACAATTTGGACATTAGTATCAAATTCGTCAGTTAAGAAACCTTTTCTTTGTTCTAAACCTTCAATTTCACGAGTTCTAAGATCACTTCTTTCATATACACCTTTAGCATTGAAATCTTCAACTAATACTTGAACTACAATGTCTCTAAATTGGTCCATACCTAAAGTTGAAATTTGAATTACGTAATAATCTTCAAATTTATCTATTGTAAGACCTGGTAAAAAATCAGCTTCACCAAATATAAATCTACAAGAAGAAGTATCTATAACAGTTTCTCTGTACTCCCATGCAGCTTTAAATCTTTTTCTAAAAAATTCTTTATCTATTTCTTCATTAATATCTCTTGTCATGATTCTAATAGCAATTTTACTAGCATCATTTATGTATCCTTTACCTATGAAGTAATGTTTATGATTATAAACCTCAACAATATCTCCATTTTTGTATTCACCATCATATTCTTTAATTTCATCTGTATAAATCCAAGGTCTTCCTTGTTCTGCTTTAGCTCTTTTACTTAGTTTTTCAAGATAGAATTTACTAGCCATTTAACGTAGCTCCCTTCAAAAATAATTCTTTTAAGATTATAACATAAATCTACTATCAAATAAGATATTATTGTAGATTCAAATAATATGATAAAAAATAATTCAACAACATGGTTAACAAAAAATTCATAATAAATACATTGATAAACGTTTACAAAGAATGTATTATAAATTTATAGAATTAGTAAATCGGTTTACTAAAACGGTTTAATTAAATTTGTAAGAAATAGGGGTGTAAATATATGAATAAAGTATGTGTACTAGGTAGTATAAATATGGATTTGGTTATAAAAGTAAAAGATATGCCAAAAGCAGGCGAAACAATACTTTCTAAGTCTTTTGAAAAGATAGCTGGAGGAAAAGGTGCAAATCAAGCGGTTGCAGCAAAAAGATGCGGAAATAAAGTTTCGATGATTGGGAAAATTGGACAAGATGATAATGGAGAAATTTTAAAAGGTTTATTGGATAAAGAAGAAATAGATACTGAATTAATATTTAAAGATGCAGAGCATCCAACAGGAATGGCAATGATTACGGTAAATGAAAAAAGTGAAAATTCAATAGTAGTTATTTCAGGTTCTAATATGAATTTAAAGAATAAAGAAGTAGATTGTGCAAGAGAAACAATAAAGGAAAGTGATATTTTAATAGCTCAGTTTGAAACACCAGAAGAAATGACTATTAAAGCATTTAGTATTGCTAAAGAATATGGAAAAATAACTATTTTAAATCCAGCACCAGCAAGAGAGATAGAAAGCGAATTATTGAAAGTTACAGATATTATAATTCCAAATGAAACTGAAGCTGAAATTTTAACAGGTGTGAGAGTTAATGATTTAGAAACTGCTAAGATAGCAGGACATAAATTATTGAAAAATGGAATAAAGATAGCAATTATTACTTTAGGAGAAAAAGGTGCAGCAATAATAACAAAAGAAAAAGCAGAATTAGTAAAAGCTTTTAAAGTTAATGCTGTAGATACAACGGCTGCTGGAGATAGTTTTATAGGTGGATTAAGTTATAAATTAAATATAGAAAATTTTGATTTTGAAAACTTAAAAGAAGCTGTTACTTTTGGAAATAAAGTTTCATCAATAGCAGTTCAAAGAGAGGGTGCACAACCTTCAATACCAACTTTAAAAGAAATAATAGACATATATGGAGAGGAGTAATTTATTATGAGAAAAACACAATTATTAAACAATGAAATTGGAACAGTAATATCACAAATGGGGCATACAGACTCTTTAGCAATAGGGGATTGCGGACTACCTATACCTATGGGAGTTCAAAGAATTGATTTAGCATTAATTAAAAATTTACCAAGATTTATGGATACTTTAAAAGCAGTTCTTTTAGAACTTCAAATTGAAGAAGTTTTAATAGCAACTGAAACAAAAGAAGTTAGTCCAAGCCTTTTTAAAGAAATAAAAAAAGAGATTGGAGAAGTAAAAATAACATTTATATCACATGAAGAATTAAAAAGAGATTTAAAAGATTGTAGAGCTGTTATAAGAACAGGAGAACAAACACCTTATGCAAATATAATTTTAAAATCAGGAGTTGTTTTTTAAAAGATTAATTTAATAAAAGGAGAAGAGATCCATGAAAAAGAAAGGGATATTAACACCATTTTTAATAGCGTTACCTAGTATTGGATTAGGTATAGCTTGGAATATGAATAGTACCGTAGTACCGCTTTTAGTTAAAACTGTAACACCATCAGCATTTAAATTAGGACTTTTAGTAACAATGGCACCTGTAACAGGTATGATTTTTCCTCTATTAGGTGGAGCAATAAGTGATAGGACTAATGGACGTTTTGGAAAAAGAAAGCCTTGGGTATTGCTAGGAGGAATAATTGGGGCGATTTCATTATTCTTGTTAGGATTTTCTACAGAATATATTTTGATGTTTATTTTTGCTTTTATGATTTATGCATCTTTAAACTTTGCACAAGGAGCTTATTATTCTTGGATGCCAGAAGCTGTTACACCAGATAAGATTGGAATGGTAAATGGGTTTGGGAAATTATTCTTTGGAGTAGGTGGAGTTTTAGTATTTTTCTTAGGAGTTAAACTTTTTGAAATATCTAAATCATTACCATTTTTAGCTGTAATAGTAGCAGTTATGCTTCCTATTTTAATAGTAACTTTCTTTATAAAAGAAGATACAACAGGACATGTGAAACCAACAAAGTTAAGTCTTGAATTTTTAAAGAATAAAAGTGCTATGAAATTGTTTATGTGTGCATTTTTCTTCTATATAGGATATGGATTTATAATGCCATTTTGGATTCCTTACTATACAAAAGTAAACGGTTTTTCTAGTGCGGATATAAGTTATGCTTTAGTAGGGTTTACAGCAATGGGAGTAATTTTTTCAATATTTATTGGAATGTGGTGTGATAGATTTAATAAACAAATAATCACACTTATTGCTTGTATAGTGTTTGGAGCATCATTCTTTATTGGATGGAATGTAAAAAGTTTAACTGGATTATGGGTATTCACAATAGTTTACGGACTTGGATATGCAATGTTACAAGTTGTATTCTATGCACTAATACCAGTAGTTGCACCAAGAGAAAAACTAGGTGAATATATGGGAATAAACAATATATTTTTATGTATACCTCAAATAATAAGTAATTTAATTGGTGGATATTTAATAACAAATAATCATGGATCATTGATTTTCCCAATTTCAATTGCAGCATTAGTGATTGCGTGCTTAATTATAGGAATTGGAAAGCTACAATCAGCTAATCCAGATATGAGAGTTTAGGAGTTGAAAGGAGATTGCATTAAGCAATCTCCTTTTATTTTAGAATAATTTAAATAAATAAAATTTATATTTACGAATAGTAATATTACATTATAAGAATAAGAAGTTAGTACATAGAGATGAGAACATGGTATAAATTAAAATATAGTTGAAATTAATTCAAGGATAGACAAAAGATACGGAAAGTGATAAAAAATAATTATAAAAAGAATTTAAGTAGGAGGAGATAAGATATTAAACTTATCTTAATAAGGAGAATCGTATGAAGAGTTTATTTTTAAATGAAGAAGCAGAGAGATGTTTATTATGCAAAAAACCAAGATGTAAGGAAGCGTGTCCGATAAATACACCAATTCCAGAAATAATTAGCTTATATAGAGAAGGAAAAGTAGAAGAAGCAGGAGAAATGCTTTTTGAAAATAATCCTTTATCAGCAGTTTGTGCTATTGTCTGTCCACATGAAGAGCAGTGTGCAGGAAGTTGTATAAGAGGAATTAAGGGAGAACCTATTCATTTCTATGAAATTGAGGAAGAAATTTCAGGAGAATACCTTAAAAAAGTAAAATTCGAAAAAGGACTTAGAACAAAAGATAGAGTAGCGATTGTAGGTGGAGGTCCAGCAGGAATAACTATTGCATTTATTCTTGCGAGAAAAGGTTATAAAGTAACAATATTTGAAGCACATGATAAAATTGGTGGAGTTTTAAGATATGGAATTCCAGAATATAGATTACCAAACTCAATGGTAGATTCAATTTCAGATAAATTAGTGCAATTAGGAGTTCAAATTAGACCAAACATAATGATAGGACCAGTAATAAACCTAGAGGGATTATTAGAAGACGGATATAAGGCAATATTTATTGGAACTGGAGTATGGAATGCTAAAAGATTAAATATTAAAGGTGAAACATTAGGAAACGTACATTATGCAATAGATTATTTAAAATCACCAGAAGTATATAATTTAGGAAAAAGGGTTTGTGTAATTGGAGCAGGAAATGTTGCAATGGATGCAGCAAGAGTGGCAAAGAGAAATGGAGCTGATCATGTTTATGTAGTTTACAGAAAAGGCTTTGAACAAATGACAGCTACAAATAAGGAGATAGAAGAGGCAAAAGAAGATGGAGTTGAATTTGATTTATTTAAAGCTCCAATAGAAATTTCAGAAGATGGGTTAAAAGTTGTAAAAACTGAAAATATTGAAGTAGATGGAAGAATACAAACTAAAATGTTAGAAGAAGAAAGCTTTATTCCATGCGATACTACAATAATAGCAATAAGCCAAGAACCAAGAAATACAATAGCATCAAGAGATAAAGAGCTTCAAACTAATAAGTGGGGACTTGTGATTACAGATGATCAAGGAAGAACTACAAAAGAAGCTGTATTTGCATCAGGAGATGTTGTTACAGGAGCTAAGACTGTAGTGCATGCAGTAAATCATGCTAAAGAAGTTGCAGAAGCTATTATAGAGTATTGTGAAAATAATTAAATAATAGAAGCCCTCAGCAGTAATTTTACTACTGAGGGCTTTTTATTATTAATGTTTAGGATTTACCATTTACCTTTTTTCATGTGAGATTCTATCTCTGCTTTAGAGATTTGTTTTGTAATCCAAGCTTGATTTTTAGCTCTTTCAAAGGCTGAAACACAAGCAGGATCTAAGTTATCCTCTATGCCTGCTAAACTAAGTGCTACGATTTTATCAGAAAGTTCAATTATTTTAGCATGAATAGAGTTTGTTTTATCCGAACGATAAATTTTATTTGAATCTTCTTCACTTAATTCAACAAATTTATCAGAAGTAACTCCACATTTAGGGCAGTTCTTAGGGGGTTCAGTTCCTTCGTGAACATATCCGCAAACTGAACATTTAAATAATTTTTTCATAGTATAAAAACCTCCTTCAAAATCAAAATATATTTAATATATCTTTAGTATAGTACAAAAAAATAAAAAATCAACTTACTATTTTTAATATTCTAAATTTTCAGAAAAATATAAATAAAAATATCTACTAAATTAATAAAAAGCGTTAAATTAATTTAGTAGATATAGATTAAATCTTTAAAAATCTCTAAAAAAAATTTTAGATTTATAAAATTTAAATTAAATTATTTTATTATGAATTGAAAAGAGTACATAGGTCATTTATTAAAGTTTGTAATTCAACAGCATTTCTTGGAATAAGAAGGTGTGATTTTTTTGTATCTTTATAAATACTATCATTTCCTTTTTTCATTTCATCTTCATTAATTTTATCAAAATATTTTTCTAAAAGAGTTTTTTTGTGTGCTTCAAGTTTTTCTGTATTTTCATTATTTATTTGGACTTCGTGATGTGTTGCATTTTCATCATTTTTATTTTTTATTTCTACGAACTCATTAATTTTTTTCATTTGAATCACCTCATATAGTCTATTCTTTACATAAAAAGTTATAATTATTTTATCATACTTAAAGGATTTAAATTTGAATTGGTGGTTAAATTTTGAAATTGTTTGCTTTGAATATACTAAGTGCATTTAAAAGACTTAACATACCTAAACTTAATGCAAAGATAATCTTAAAACCTTGTTCAGAAAATCCAGTATTAAAAATAATTCTAAAAGAGTCTTTAATAAAAAGAATTCCTATAAGTATTGAAAGAATAAAGTGAAGTCTGCTAAAAGGATTTTTAACAGAAGGACTAAAAAATTTATCGATAATAGATTTTTTATTGTTCATAAGACCTCCTTAAAAAGCACTATAAACAAATTATACAAAAAATACCAAATTTAAGATATATAAAGTTATACATTAGAACATAAAAACTGTATATGAGTAATTAATATAGAAAAAGGATTTTTACTGGAATATACTAGAAATATTAAAGAGTATATAGAGGTGAAATGAAAATGAAATGTATTTGGTGTGGAAAAAAATTAGATAAAGATGAAGTCCAGAAGAATCTTTATTATACTGAAAGTAATTGGAGTGAAAGCTTTAGATTTTGTTCAGAACCTTGTGAAGAGAAATTTAAAATATTTATGAAAGATGTAGAAAAGAATAAAAATAAATTTTTAATAGCGTTATTCGGGAGTTTAGCTGTATACGTAATAGGAATAATTGTTTTATCAAATGTAGAAGTTTATCAAAACTTTTTTGCTATAGGATATTTTATTTTGCTTGGATTAATACTTATAAGATACCCATATGGAACACCAGAAACTAATAAGTTTATAGGTATAAAGAAAACTATAAATTTAATACGTGGAATGGGAGTACTATGTATACTTGGAAGTTTGATTTTTTTATTATGATTAAAAAGAAAGTGAATTTTAAAATATAAAATAAAAAACTAGCAAATGATACATCCTTTGTCTACTTGACAAGTGATGTATCAAAAGGCTAGTTTTTTATATTTAAATCAAGTATTTTTAATTAAAAGTTATTTAATTAAAAGTACCATTTTCTTTATATTCTTCTAAAAGTTCATATATTTTATAAACACATCTAGCACCACCGCATGATCCAGTTCCAGCTCCAGTTGCGGCTTTAACTTCATCTAAAGTTCTAGCACCATTTCTAATAGCTTCTTTTACTTTAGCTCTACTTACTACTTTACATACACAAGTTTTTGTAAGCTTATCTAAAACTTCTTTTTGAATATTATTATTTTCCATAGAGATTCTCCTTTATTTTAATAAATCTATATCATTTAGCACTTAAAAATCTATTTGATATATTTATTAAATCATTTAAATAATGAAAAATCAATACTAATTAATAAGAATTGTTAGTTATAAAAGTATATTTTAGAATAAAATGGATATAGTTACATAATAAATATTTTATTATAAGTCTTATAATTGACTTTTATAAATGGGTAATATATAATATTTTTTAAAAAGACAATGATTAGGAAAAGTAGTTGATTACTGTATTTTAAGAGAGTGCTTGTTTGGTGAAAAAGCATATTACGATTCAATAAAAATCACCTAGGAGTTGGTGGCTGAAAGGATTACGATTAAGCTTACACGTTTTCTCGCGTTAAGAGATAAGATATGATAGTATCTGAATTGAGATCAATATATTATTTTAGAGATAAAACTAAAGTTATTATATTGAATATTTACCATAGGTGGTATAGCGAGTATTCCTCGTCCTATTTTTAGGGCGAGTTTTTTTATTATAAAAACTTAGAGCAAAAAGCTAATTTGCAAATTGCTCTTTAAATAAATTTTTATTATGGAAGGAGTTTTGACATGTATAAAAAAGTAGAACTTACAAATGGATTTGTAGGTATGGAAAAAGAAGTTATGGATAATATCTGGACTGCTAGAAATGTTATTCAAAAAAGCTTTGACATGAATCAAGATGGAGAATATTTTACATTTTATGATGGACCTCCAACTGCAAACGGAAAACCTCACGTAGGACATATTCTTACAAGAGTTATGAAAGATATCATCCCAAGATATAAAGTAATGAAGGGATACAAAGTAATAAGAAAAGCAGGATGGGATACACATGGTCTACCTGTTGAACTTGAAATTGAAAAGAAATTAAAGATTTCAGGTAAAGAACAAATAGAAGAGTATGGAGTAGAAAAATTCGTAAAAGAATGTAAGGATAGTGTTTTCACATATGTTAGCATGTGGGAAAAAATGACTAACCAAATAGGTTACTGGGTTGACATGGAAAACCCTTATGTAACATATCACAATCCATACATAGAATCAGTATGGTGGGCTTTAAAGCAAATGTGGGATAAAGATTTACTATATAAAGGACATAAAGTAATGCCTTATTGTCCTAGATGTGGAACAGCTCTTTCATCACATGAAGTATCACAAGGATATAAAGATGTTAAAGATTTAACTGCTGTTGCTAAATTTAAAGTTGCAGGTGAAGAAAATAAATATTTCTTAGCTTGGACAACAACTCCTTGGACTTTACCTTCAAACGTAGCGTTATGTGTAAATCAAGCATACACTTACTGTGAAGCTAAAGTTGAAGATAGTGATGAAACTTATATTTTAGCTAAAGATTTAGTAGCTAAAGTTTTAGGTGAAGAAACTCAAATAATAAAAGAGTTTAAAGGTTCAGAAATTCTAGGAATGAAATATGAGCAATTATTACCATTCCATAAACCAGAAGGAAAAGCATTTGAAGTTATTCATGGAGATTATGTAACATTATCAGATGGTACAGGAATCGTTCATATAGCACCTGCATATGGAGAAGATGATAGTTTAGTTGCTAAGAAAAATGGTATGGGATTTATAAACTTAGTTGATGCAGAAGGTAAGTTTACTGAAGAAGTTACATTATGGGCTGGTAAAGATGTTAAGAAATGTGATCAACAAATTTGTGATTATTTAAAAGAAAATAATAAATTATTTAAAGCAGAGAAGCATACTCACTCATATCCACATTGTTGGAGATGTAATACACCACTTCTTTATTATCCAAAAGATAGTTGGTTTGTTGCTATGACTACTTTAAGAGATAAATTATTAGTTAACAACGATAAAATCAACTGGTTACCTGATAACATAAGAACAGGAAGATTCGGTAAATTCCTTGAAAATGTTATAGATTGGGGAATTTCAAGAGATAGATACTGGGGAACGCCACTTCCAATCTGGGAATGTGAATGCGGACATAGAGAATGTATAGGAAGCATTGAAGAGTTAAAACAAAAAGGTATAGATGTACCTGAGGATATAGAACTTCATAAACCATTTATTGACAAAGTTCATTTAAACTGTGAAAAATGTGGTAAGGAAATGAAGAGAACTCATGAAGTTATTGACTGTTGGTTTGATTCAGGATCAATGCCATTTGCACAACATCACTATCCATTTGAAAATAAAGAGTTATTTGATGAAAACTATCCAGCACAATTTATATCAGAGGCTGTTGACCAAACTAGAGGATGGTTCTACACATTACTTGCAATTTCAACTGCAATCTTTGATAGAAATCCATTTGAAAACTGTATTGTTTTAGGGCATGTTCTTGATAAAAAAGGATTGAAAATGAGTAAATCAAAAGGGAATGTTGTTGACCCATTTGAAGTTCTAGACACTCAAGGTGCAGATGCTACAAGATGGCATTTCTATACTGCAAGTGCTCCATGGCTTCCAACTAGATTCTCAATTGATGATGTTGCAGAAGCAGGAAGAAAGTTCTTAGGAACTTTATGGAATGTATATTCATTCTATGTTTTATATGCAGATTTAGATAACTTTAATCCAAATGAATATGCAGATTTTGTATCAGAAAACGTAATGGATAAATGGATATTATCAAAATTAAATACATTAATTAAAACTGTTGAAGAAGGTCTTGATAGTTACTCAATTACAGCTTCAGCTTTAGCTATAGAAGAGTTTACTGATGAATTATCAAACTGGTATGTAAGAAGAAACAGATCAAGATTCTGGTCTTCAGAATTAACTGAAGATAAGATAGGAGCATATGTAACATTAAATAAAGTACTTGTGACTTTATCTAAAATTGCAGCACCATTTGTTCCATTTATAACAGAAGAAATCTATCAAAACTTAGTAGTTAACTTAGATCCAACTGCTACAGAAAGTATTCACTTATGTCCATGGCCAACAGTTAATGCAAAAGCTATAGATAAAGAATTAGAAAAACAAATGGATTTAGCTTACACTATAGTTAAACTTGGAAGAAGTGCGAGAAATGGGGCTAATGTTAAGAATAGACAGCCACTTTCAAAGATATTAGTATCTACAACTTCAATTCCAGAATACTATGGAGACATCATAGCTAATGAATTAAATATCAAAGAAATAGAATTTGGAGCAGACCTTTCTAAATATGTTAACTTTGAAATTAAACCTAATTTACCTGTACTTGGAAGAGCTTACGGTAAATTAATACCTGGAATAAGAAAAGAAATTGCGGCTAGAAATCAAATGGAATTAGCTCAAAAAATCCAAAATGGAGAAATTGAGATTATAAATGTTGATGGAACAGAAATTGAATTAAATGCTCAAAGTTTACTAGTAACAATGCAAGGATTAGAAGGATTTGCGTTTGCTGGTGAAGGAGATACAGGAGTAGTTCTTGATACTCATATTACTGATGAGTTAAGAGAAGAAGGTCATGTAAGAGAAGTGATTTCAAAAATCCAAAACATGAGAAAAGAAAAAGGTTTTGAAGTTGCAGATAATATACAATTATTTGTTGCAGATAATGATATGTTATTAAATGTAATCAAGAAATTCCAAGATACAATAATGAAAGAAACTTTAACTAAAGAAATTATTTATGGAGAAGCATCTGATTATACAGAAGTGACTATAAATGGTGAAAAGTTAAATATGAATGTTAAAGTTGTAAAATAAAAGAAGTTTAGAGGTCTTAAAGTTTAAGACCTCTAAAATTTTTGAGAAAAAGCTATGATTTACAAAAATTTCAATATATAATATAGTAAAGATATTGTTTTCATTTATAGCAAGATTTTATTAAAATAGCTATAACTATATGACTGTAAAATAGATTAAATGTAAAATATGAAAATAAAAACTTGCATAAAATTTTAAAGGTAAGTATAATGAATAAATTGACTAAATACGTAGGAGGTAATAATATGGCTACATCTATTAAAGACGTTGCAAAAGAAGCAGGTGTTTCAATTGCTACTGTTTCAAGAGTTTTAAATGATATCGACGTTGTAAACGAAGATACTAAGAAAAAAGTATTAGATGCTATAAAGAAACTTGGTTACAGACCAAATATAGTAGCAAGAAGTTTAAAAACTCAAAGAACTAAAACGATAGGAATTCTTATTCCAGATATATCAAGTCAGTTCTATCCAGAGATAGTAAGAGGGGCTGAAGATGTTTCTAATATTTATGATTACAATATAATATTAGGAAACTCAGATTTTGATATAGAAAAAGAAAAGGAATATTTAAGAGTTTTAAAAGAAAAAATGGTTGATGGTGTTATTTACATGAGTAGTTCTCTTCAAGATGAAATTCTTGATTTAATAAATGAACTAGATATAACAACAATCCTAGTTGAAACAGAAGATAAGAATAGAAAATTACCAAGTGTAACTATAGATAATGTAATGGCAGGATATGATGCAACAAAATATCTTTTAGATAAAGGATTTAAAAGCATAGCTTTCGTTGGAGCAGAAAAAGATGAAAGAAATGCATGGAATGACAGATACATAGGATACGAAAAAGCATTAAAAGAAGCTTCAATAAAGGTTGAAGAAGATTTAATTTACTTAACAAACTTAAAATCAAAAAATGGTGTTATAGCAGCCGAAAGCTTTATAAAATCAGGTAAGAAATTTGATGCAGTAGTATGTGCAACAGACGAACTTGCTATGGGTGTTATTAACGGATTAAGAGATAATGGTATAGAAGTACCAACAGAAGTAAGTGTTATTGGATTCAATAACAACTATGTTGGAGAAATGTTCTATCCAAAATTAACAACAATGGCACAACCAAGCTATGATATGGGTTCAGTTGCTATGAGAATGTTAATTAAACTTTTAAATAAACAAGAATTAGATGAAGCAAATTTTGTTTTAGCACATAATATAATTGAAAGAAATAGTGTTAAATAATAAAAATCTAATAGAAAATAAGCCAAAGAGTAATTGACTCTTTGGCTTATTTTTTTATGTAAAGAGATAATTAAAATGAAATAAAATTCACAATTTTAAAAAAAAATTCATTTAATATCGTAAGATTGAGAAAATTTTTGATATAATGTAAATTATAAAAAAAATAGGGGGACAAAAAATTGGAGAATGAAAATAAACTTGGAAAAGAGAAAATAAGCAAGTTATTACTTGCGTTTTCAGTTCCAGCAATTATAGGAATGCTTGTAAATACCCTATATAATATTATCGATAGGATGTATATAGGAAATATACCGGAAGTAGGTAAGCTTGCTATAACGGGAGTAGGAATAACAATGCCTTTAATGACTATAATTTTAGCATTTGGTATGCTTGTTGGAGTAGGGACAGCGGCTAGAATTTCATTGTTTCTAGGAAAACATGAGGAAGAAGTAGCTGAAAAGCATTTAGGGAATGCTTTTGTTTTAATTATAATATTTAGTATTTTGATTACTATTATGGGACTTATTTTTATGGAACCATTATTAAAAGCTTTTGGAGCTAGTGCAGATACTGAAATATATGCAAGACAGTATATGCAAATAATATTTATGGGAACTATAGTTAGTATGTTAAGCTTTGGATTGAATCACTCCATAAGAAGTGATGGAAGTCCTAAAATAGCTATGTTTTCAATGCTCATAGGAGCAATAACAAATATTATTTTAGATCCAATTTTAATTTTTGGATTTAATTTAGGGGTTAGAGGCGCAGCAATAGCTACAGTAATTTCTCAAATAGTTACAACTGTTTGGATAATGTCGTATTTCTTAAAAGGAAAAAGTACTATAAAACTAAAAAAGAAAAATCTAAAATTAGAAAAATGGATTGTATTAAGTATATTCTCAATTGGGATAAGCCCATGTAGTATGCAATTAGCGGCTTGTGTTGTACAAGTTATAGCGAATAATTCATTAAAGTATCATGGGGGAGATTTAGCGATAGGTGCAATGACTATTGTACAAAGTATAGGAATGATATTCTTAACACCGATATTTGGATTAAATCAAGGTTCTCAACCTATAATTGGATATAATTATGGAGCAAAACAATATAAGAGAGTGAAACAAACTGTTTTATATGGTGTAGTTGCAGCAACTATTATTGTTACTATTGGATGGTTAATAGTGGAGATGGCACCAGAATTGTTAATAAAGATATTTAATAATGATCCAGAGCTATTAGAAATTGCAAAGACAGGATTAAAGATATATTTAGCAGCAATACCTGTAATAGGATTCCAAATTGTTAGCTCTAACTTCTTTCAATCTATTGGAAAAGCAAAAATATCAATGTTTTTAAGTTTATTAAGACAAGTAATATTATTAATTCCGTTGATGCTTATACTTCCAAATTTTATTGGATTAAATGGAATTTGGATTGCGGGAGCTTTAGCTGATGTACTATCAGCAATTATTACAGGAATTTTATTCTATTCAAATATAAAGAAAATGAATAATGAGAGTATAGTTGAAGAAAGAGAAGTTGCATTAGCATAAAAAAAGGGTGCTATAAAATTCAAGTCAAATTGAGTTTTATGGCACCTATTATTATAAAAAATATACATAAATAAATTCTCCAATATTAAATTTTAAAGTGTTTTCTCACCATTCATATAGTAAGCAAATAAGATAGTTAAAATTTCTTTTGTGTTTGATAATAAGTTTTTCATTTAAATTCCTCCTTAGATGTTGTTTTCTATGTCTTTATTTTATAATAGGTAGTGTAAAAGACATATTGAATAACCTTTCAGAAACCTTACAAAATTGCAATATTACGATTATAATATTAAAAGAGGTGTTTATTTTGGATGAATTAAGAAAATTTATTGATGTGTCAGACATAAAGGTTAGTTACTATGAAAAAGGTGTAGGGGAAACTGTAATTTTACTTCATGGTAATGGAATGGAAAGTAGATATTTAGCTAAAATGTTTGAAAAGTTAGCAGAAAAATTTAATGTCATAGCAATTGATATAAGAGCACAAGGATTTAGTACTGCAGGAGAAAAACCTTTTAGTGTAGAGCTTTTTGCAGATGATATTTTAGAGTTTTGTGAGCGGAAAAATATAAAGAAGGCTTCATTTGTAGGCTATAGTGATGGAGCGAATATTGCACTTTGGATTGCAA
Organism: uncultured Clostridium sp.; assembly: GCF_947072515.1. GTDB lineage: Bacteria > Bacillota > Clostridia > Clostridiales > Clostridiaceae > Clostridium. The sequence continues at coordinate 7,808 of NZ_CAMTIG010000006.1, read as the reverse complement.
AAAAAAGAGAAGAGATAATTAATAAGCTAGTACTTATTTCAGGGAATTACAAAGAAGAAGGATTATATAGCTGGTTTATAATTTTCTTAGAAGTTTATAAAGCGATTTTAGGGATAGCAAGTAAGGGAATAAATAAATTAAAAAAGAGATATGAGTTAGTGGATGTTATGTTAGGGGATATAGGAATAACAGAAGAAGATTTAAATAATATGAAAATGAAAACTTTAATTCTTTGTGCTGGTATTGAAGTAGTTCATATTGATCATACAAGAAGGTTACACAAATATATAAAAAATTCAACATTACATGTAATTAAGCGATGTAGTCATGTTGATATATGTAAGAGAAGTAAGACGATAAAAGAAATCTATGATTTTTTAAATGAATAAAAATAAGGCTACCTAAAAGGGAGCCTTATTTAAGTTAAAGGAATTTAAAATAAAGTTTTATCTTCTGTTTTGTTCCACTTGATTTGTAGTTTTACAAGTAATTTTTCTTCCTCTATATTATGAAGTGTAGTAACTTCATCTTGAGAATTTTGAATAACTTGGCTAGAGATAGAAACTGTGTTACCAATAGTAGTTTCCTTTTTAAATAAGACTTTTATATTAGTTACATCATAATCATTTAAAATTTCTTTAGGTAAACTATTTAAGGCCATTTCCATGTATCTAACATTATTAACATGATTATTTGAATCAATATCACTATAGCTCATAATATGAGAACTAGAAAAATCAGTGTTTTCTAAAGTTATTAAATCATCTAACTTTGGAGGATTTTCTAACTCTTTTTCTAAACCATAAACTTCGCATTGATCTGGAGTTATTTTCATAGGTCTTCTTCTATTAAAATCTATCAAAATAGCTATAGAATCAGCTTCAGCTAAAAGATTTCCATCAGAATCTTTTATAGTGTAATGTCTATATCCATATACCTTTTTATATCCTATAACCTCTGTAGAAACAGTTACAGTATCTTTGAATTTAGGATATTTATAAATGTTTATATCATATTTTAGTAAAACCCATACACAATCATTATGTACGAAACCTTCTTTTGTTTCACCTAAAGCATCAGATTGTTCTATAACAACGTCCCATAAGTAATCGACTAATGTTGAAAATTTGCAGTAATGTCTACAATCAACATCGTAAATATTAATTTTATAATCTTTAAAAAATGGTTTTCCCATTAATAATTCCTCCTTTTGTGTAGTGTTACTTAATAATTATAACAAAAAATGTACTTAGTAGATTATTGCCTAATATTTATTTTTATAAAACAATGATGTATTATCAAATATATAAGATATATAAAGGAGATAGAAAAATGAAAATAGAAGAGATACAAAAACTAGAAAGTTTAAATAATGAATTTAGAGATATATTAGTAGGGTTAAGAGAATTCTTATTCTCAAGTGACGAGACAATGTATTCAGATGAGGCAAGAGGCTTTCAAAAAACAATGGATAATTGCGTGAGAGAAGGTAAAAAGATACTTAGAGAAAATAATATAAAAACTGAAGAGGAGCTTAAATCAGTTTGTAAAAAGTTTTTAATTCCAGATTTTTTAAATGGATTATTTGATAATAATGTATATATTCCAGAGGAAGAAATTGATTGTGGATTATAGAAAATAAGAAAGGAGTGCTGTTTAGCACTCCTTAACTTTTTAAAAGATACTTATTTTACTCTGACAAGTATCTTTGTTATATATTCATGATTATTTGGTGAAGTTAAACTATCGGAAATACAATATTCATAAGAATCGCTAAGAGCGGTAAATCCATATTCTCTTATTGTATTTAGTAATTTTTCATAAGAATTACCGATATCTTCATAAGTGCCTTGATGATAAATAACTGCATAAAGTCCTTTTTCTCTTTTATGTGTAGTTATCTTATGTTCTTTTTTAGAAAGTGGTAGAAAAACATACTTGGATGAAGTATACCTTTTTTGAGTTAAGGCATCTTGCGAAATAATAACACCCATTTGATAAGTGTAAAAAATATTTTTTTCATCAATTTCTTTAAAAAGATCTTTCATTGCAATATCTGTTTCAAGCAAGGTATTGGGCTTAGAAACTTCTTTAATAGCAAGATATTTTTCAGGCATTTGTACAAAAGTAACATCTGAAGTAATACCTTCAAGCATTTGTAAGGTAGATATTTTATTATCTAATTTTTTCATGAAAGTATTAATAGACTTAGATTGAGTTTCTAACTTTTCATATTGCTCTTGAAGCAAGTGAATAGTTTTTTTTATATCACGATTTTGAAGAAATCTTTTAATTTCTTTTATAGAAACACCAATTTCTCTTAATATTAAAATATTATCTAAAATTTCTAATTGGTCTGGTGTATAGTATCTATAACCATTATTATTGTCAACAATACCTGGCTTAAACAGACCAATATTGTCATAATAGATAAGAGTTTGTTTCTTTAAATTATTAATTTTAGCAAATTCCCCTACTGTAAAAGTTACGTTCATTTTTATCCCCCTAAATAAACCTATTGACAGTATAGTTACTATATCCTTTATAGTAAAAATTGTCAATAATATTATTTTTAAGAGATGAAAAGGGGTTTTAATAATGGAACAAATATTTAGTAGAGAAGAGGATTATTCAAATTTTATAAGATTTATCTTACCGTCAATAGTTACTATGATTTTCCTCTCGTTTTACACCACAATTGATGGTTTTTTTGTATCAAGGTTTGTAAATTCAAATGCACTTGCAGCAATAAATATTATTTTGCCTATAACAGGAGTTATTTTTGGAATAGCAGTTATGCTTGCAACAGGCTCTGGGGCTTTAGTTGGAATTAAAGTTGGAAGAAAAAAGACTAAAGAAGCAAATGAGCTATTTTCATTTATTACAGTAGTTTTAGTTATAGTAGCTATTTTACTAACTATAGTAGGAATAATATTTATTGAGCCTATATTAAGGTTTCTAGGAACTACAGAAGCGTTATATCCATATGCTAAAACTTATGGCACTGTAGTTATATTAATGGCATTACCGATGATGCTTAAACTGTATTTTGAATATTATGCAAGAATTGATGGAAGTCCTAATGTAGCATTAAAAATGTCTACAGTCGGATTAGTATTCAATGTGGTTTTTGATTTTTTATTTATAGTAATTTTTAAAATGGGGATATTAGGAGCGGCTTTAGGAACGCTTTTAGCAATGGTTACATCAACAATCATTGGAATAAGATATTTTCTAGGAAAAGAATCAAATTTAAAATTTATAAAATTTAAATCTAATTTTAAAATGCTAGGATGTTCTTGTTATAATGGTAGTTCGGAAATGTTAACGGAGTTATCAACAGGAATAACTACATTTCTATTCAATCAAGCTATTTTAAGCTTCTATGGAGAGACTGGAATAGCAGCGATGTCGATAGTTATCTATATTTATTACTTTTTTATAGCAGCTTATTTTGGAGTGGCAGTAGGTGTTTCACCAGTTATAAGTTATAGCTTCGGAGCAAAACAAAGTGAAAGAATAAAGCAATATTTAAAATATAGTTTTAATACTATTATTGTGAGTTCGATTTTAATCTTTATAATTTCATTTTTCGGAAGAGATTTTATAATAGGGATTTTTACTACAGATACAGAGGTAATGCAAATTGCATCAGAAGGAATGAGAATTTTCTCAGTAGGATTCTTAATTATAGGATTTAATATATTTATGTCAGGTTATTTTACATCAATAGGGAATGGAAAAATATCGGCTATAATATCAATTCTTAGATCATTAATTTTCGTAATCTTAGGAGTAGTAATACTTCCAAATCTTATTGGAGTTAGTGGAATTTGGCTAACTATAACAGTTGCAGAACTTGGAACAATTTTATTTTCAGGATATTTTTATAATAAATCTAAAAATTTAATAGAATTTAGATAAAAGAATGCCGTCAGCTTATGCCGATGGCATTTTTAATAGAGAAAAATAAAACTAAAAAACACAAATATGAATAAAGTGTAAACACAACGAGGAATAAAGAGCAAATGGAAGATATTTCAATAAGAAGGTTATTTCCTCTATTTGGAAAAAAGAGAATGCTAGTGTACTATGTAAGTAATACAGTAGTACTGAAAAGAGAGGTGAATTGGGTGATTGAATTTAATACTAATGAACCTATATATATTCAAATAAAAAGGTTTTTAGAGAAAAAAATTATTTCAGGAGAATATGTAGGAGAATTTAAAATGGCATCTGTAAGAGAGCTTGCAGGAGAGTTAAAAGTAAATCCAAATACTATACAGAGAGTATATACAGAGTTAGAGGGAGATGATCTTATTTATACTAAGCGTGGAATTGGAAAGTTTGTAACATCTGATAAAAAGATAATAAATAATTTAAGAATAGATATCTCAAAAGAACTTATAAAAAAATTTATTAAAGATACAAAAGAGTTAGGTTTTTCAAAAGAGGAGATATTAGAGGCATGCAATGACTTTTATGAGGAGGTATAAGGGTGAAAAAGATATTAGAGATTAATGGGATTAAAAAATCTTATGGGAAAAAGAATGTTTTAAAGGGAATAAATTTTAGTTTAGAGTCAGGTAAAACACTTGGAATACTAGGTCCTAATGGAAATGGAAAAACTACACTTTTAAATATAATAGGAGGATTATTACAACCTGACGAAGGTGAAATTTTAATTGATAATATAAGTATTTCATCTGAAAGCAAAAAAATAGTTTCGTACTTAAGAGAAAATAATCAACTTTATAGTTGGATGAAAATAGAGGATGCAATAAGTTTTTATAAAGATTTTTTTGAAGATTTTGATGAAGAAAGAACAAGAAAACTTTTAAAGTTTATGAATATTGAAGGTAATCAAAAATTAAAGGCATTATCTAAGGGAATGGTTGAAAAGGTATCATTAAGTCTCGTATTAGGAAGAAGGGCAAAACTTTATATTTTAGATGAACCTATATCTGGAGTAGATATTTTATCAAGAGATGAAATAATAAATGCAATAGTCCAAAACATGATAGAGGGTGCATCAATGATAATTACAACTCACTATGTAGGCGAGCTTGAAAGATTGTTAGATGAAGTCCTTTTTATAAAAGATGGGATTATAGTAGAAAAGGGTGAAGCAGATTCTATAAGAGAAAAATATGAAACATCTATAGAAGGGGCTTATAAAGAAATTTTTAAGAGGTAAAAGGGTATGAGAAATATATTAAATATAATGAAATATAACATTAGAAAAAACTTAATTAGAGATGTAGTTGGGATAGGAGTCTATATAGGGATAATTCTATTGATAACAAGCTTTTTAGGAAGTTTTATAGGAACAATGATAAATTTTGTAATTGTAATACTTGCAATAGTCTTTGGAGGAATAGTTTCATTTTTTCAATTTACTAGTAGGTTATCTAAAGAAAATGCATTAATGTTTTCAACACCTATTAAAAGCCACGAATATTTAATAGCAAAGGTTTTTGAGTATATAGTTAAAAGCATGCCATTTGTTTTAGTTTTAATTTTTCAAATGATGTATACAAATAATATTTATGGAGAAGTTTTTAGTTTTATAAATGAGCCACTTAATATTATATTAGGATTAGTTTATTTAGGGATAATGGCATCTTTAATAGAATTATTTTTTGTATTCATATGGACTAAAAGATACATTAAAAAATATTGGGCAAATATATTAGTAACATTTGTAGTAGCTGGAATTATTGGAGGAGTTATTTCTTTTATTTTAGAAATGTCGTATAAGTTTATTCCATATTATTATTTAAGCTTTTCAGGGTTAAAAATAGGTGTTTTAGAAATAGTAGTTATTGTAATTGAGATAATAGTTTATTTTATGTTAGCAAAAAAATCTTTAGATAGCGGAATTGATTTTAATTAAGGAGAAGAGAGTATATGGTTAAAAAGTTAGTATTAGCTGGAACGTTAGTTTTGGCTATAGGCTTAGGGTTTACAGGATGTGATGTAGAGTTTGGAAAGATGGACTATAAAGATTATGTTGAAGAAGTTGTAAGTGATGATTATGAAGAGAATAGCTGGAGCCAAATTAAAAATGAGGCAGGAATAATTCAGGTTAATGAAAGTATAGAGAATATAGATGATATAAATATAGATTTAGCTATTGGACTAGTAAATATTCAAGAGGGGAATGAAGATAAAGTTCAAGTTTTAGTAAATGGAGAAAAGGATAAAATAGTATCTAATTTAAAAAATAAAAAGTTAGATATAAAATCAAAGGGGAAAAGTGTTATATCAGTTAAGGGAAAAAATAATATTGCAGTTCCAGAAGTTCAAATTAGTATTCCTAAAAACTTTAATAAGAATATAAATGTTAAAGTGGGAGTTGGAGGAGTTGGATTAGATTGTAGTAATATTAAAAATTTAGATATAAATGTTGGAACAGGAGCTATTTTGAATAATAGAGCTATGAATATAGAAAAACTTAATACTAATATGGGGATTGGAATAGTAGATATTCTTATTAATGAGGCAAGTAATGTTAATATAGATCAAGAAATTGGAGGAATATTTTTAACTCTAAAAGAGATGAACGGAGATATTACTGTAGAAAATAAAATGGGATCAGTTGATATAGCATATTTAAATGGGAAACCATATGTGAAATCTGAAGTTAAAGTCGGAGAGAAAAATATGACAAGAGTAGAAGGTAATGGGAAGGGAAGTATTCACGGTAAAGTTAATGTAGGAGAGTTAAATATAAATAAAACTTCAATAGAAAAAATTCAAGCAAGAAATAGTATGGATTTTTTTGAAGAAATTATGGGTGAAGTTAAAGAAATGATTGCAGAAGATGGTAACTAACGTTACGAAGATAAAAGTTATTTAATGGTATAATTACTTTATAAAATGAAAAAATTATAGTTAATTATAGATAAGTATTTTAATAGATTAAATAAGATATTTAAAGAAAGGATAACTTTTATGGATAGTAATTTAGGAATACCACAAATGGTTAGTGGAACTCATCATGGAAATTTACAAAAAGTAAGAGATGGAAAGAGAACTTTTGGAATAACACCGCATATACCTGGAGGATTTGTAAAAATTGAAGAGTTAGAAAAGATAACAGCCGTTGCTAAGAAGTATGATGGAGTTATAAAAATAACTTCAGGACAAAGGATTTTAATAACAAATCTTAAAGGGGAAGATTTACCTAAAGTATGGGAAGAGCTTGGGATGGAGCCTGCAGTTAAAGGACAAAATACAGTTAAAAATGTAGAAATGTGTCCAGCAGGATTTTGTAAGAGATCAAAATATAATACTATAGGTATGGGAATGAAGCTTTCAAAAAAATATCAATGGATGCCAATGCCTTGTAGAACTAAAATTGGGGTTGCAGGATGCAGAAATGCTTGTGGAAGTGTTTATGCAAAGGATGTAGGAATAATAGCTGATAAAACTGGAATGATGGTAGTTGTAGGAGGTTCAGCAGGATTTAATCCTAGAGTTGCAGATATAATAATTCAAGATGTAAGTGAAGAAGAGGCTTTAAAGATAGTTGATAGTATTTTAGCTTACTATAGTGAAAATGCAGATGCTGGTGAGAAGTTAGGATTCTTTATAGATAGAATAGGTTTAGAAAAATTTAAAGAAAATGTGATACTTTAGAGGTATCACATTTTTTCTTTAATATAAAATTATTTCTTCTTAGCATATGAAGGTTTATTTTTACTAAATCCATTTGATTTAGGTCTGCTTTTAAAGTTTCTGTTGTCTTTTGAGAAAGAACTATTTCTAGAATCGTTACTTCTGTTATCTCTTGAAGAAGAACT
>NZ_CAMTIG010000005.1 GCF_947072515.1 uncultured Clostridium sp. | reverse complement strand
ACCTATAAGCGAAGGCACTTTTTATAAGTGTCCACTTTATAGGTTCCATTTTAAAATTCAATTGCCTTTTTTATTTAAAAAAGTGGTAAAATTTTATGAAAAAGGTTATATTATAAAGGAATAATATAAATAGGAGGAAATATGAAAGGAAAAATACTAAAGGGAATAGGTGGATTTTATTACATAAAAACGGAAGATGAAATAATCGAATGTAAGGCTAGAGGAAACTTTAGATATCAAGGCTTAAAGCCTATGGTAGGTGATAATGTTGAAATTGAAGTAGAAAAAGGAAAAGGAAGAATAGAGAAAATAAGAGAAAGAAGTTCAGAACTTATAAGACCTACAGTTTCAAATGTAACATTAGCCTTCGTTGTTTTTGCAATAAAAAATCCAGATTTAAATTTTGATTTATTAAATAGATTTTTATTATTATGTGAAAGTAATAATATAGAGGCAGTAGTTTGTTTAAATAAAGTTGATTTAGTTGATGAAAATGAAAAAAATATGTTAAAAGAAAAAATAAATGAAATTGGATATGAAGTTCTATTTATAAATGCTAAAGAAGGAAAAGGAATAGAACTATTAAGAGAAAAAATAAAAGATAATGTTACGGTTTTATGTGGACCTTCAGGAGCAGGAAAGTCAACTTTAATAAATAAAATGACTCATAGGGAGCATATGGAGACGGGAGAAGTAAGTGAAAAATTAGGAAGAGGAAAACATACAACAAGACATAGTGAACTTATAGAAGTACAGGGAGGCTACATTGTAGATACACCTGGTTTTTCTACTCTAGATGTAGACTTTATAAAAAAAGAAGATTTAAAAGAAAGTTTTCCAGATTTTTATGAATATAATAATTCATGTAAATTTAGAGGATGTTTACATTATAAAGAACCAAATTGTGCAGTGAAAAGTGCTGTGCAAGAAGGAAAAATAAATAAATTTAGATATGACTTTTATATAAGAACATTAGAAGAAATAATGAGTGGGAGGAAATATAAATGATAAAAATAGCACCATCAATTTTATCAGCAGATTTTGCAAAATTAGGAGAGGAAATAAGCTTATTAGATAAGTCGAAGGCAGAATATATTCATATAGATGTTATGGACGGTTCTTTTGTACCTAATATAACATTAGGAGCACCTATAGTAAAAGCTTTAAGAAAATATACAGATAAGATATTTGATGTACATTTAATGATTGAAAATCCAGGAAACTTTGTAGATGATTTTATAGAAGCGGGTGCAGATATAATAACAGTACATTATGAAGCTGATAGACATATAGATAGAACTATAGGGTATATAAAATCTAAAGGTGTTAAAGCTGGTGTAGTTTTAAATCCAGGAACTCCTGTAAGTGTATTAAATGACTTAGTTAAAACTATAGATATGGTATTAATAATGAGTGTTAATCCGGGATTTGGAGGACAAAGTTTTATTTCATATTCTTTAGATAAAATAAAAGAAGTAAAAGCGCTTAAGGAAAAATACAATAAAGATCTTATCATTGAAATTGATGGGGGAATTAAGAAAAATAATATAAAGGAAGCATATGAAGCTGGTGTAGATGTTGCAGTAGCAGGATCAGCAGTATATTCAGGAGATATTTTAAAGAATATTGAAGAATTATTAGGGGAGACTAGATAAGTGAATATTTTAATAGTAACTGGAGGAACAGAACCAAGTGAAGAATTACTTTTAAGATATAAAAATCAAGTATCCTATATAATAGGTGCAGATAAAGGCTGTAATGTACTTTATAAATATGAAATAGAGCCAAATTTAATTGTTGGAGATTTTGATTCTGGGAGTTTAGAAGCTATAGAATACTTTAAGAGAAAAGGAGTGGAAGTAAGAAGATTTAATTCGGATAAAGATTATACAGACACTCATTTAGCATATAATATAGCAAAAGAAATGAAAGAAGTAAAAAAAATATTTTTATTAGGTGCAACAGGAACAAGGGTAGACCATTTTTTAGGAAACATTGGATTATTTTTAAATAGTGAGGAAGACAATGTTGAATTAGAAATTATAGATAATAATAATATTATGTTTATGGGAAAAAGTGGAGATAAAATAAAAAAGACTGAAGGGAAAATTCTTTCTTTTCATGCTCTATCAGAAGTAGTAGAAAAATTTTCTATTAAGGGAGCTAAATATGAGTTAGAAGAGTATGATTTGAAGCTTTTAGAGCCTAGAGCAATCAGTAATGAATTTTTAGATGAAGATGTCCAAATTACTTTTGAAAAAGGAAGACTTTTAGTAATACTAAGTAATGATTAATTAAAATTTAAAAAAGAAGAAATAAATTTTAAAGTTTGCATATATATATACTAATAGAAAAAAGTTTCTAGGAGGGATATATATATGAAAATAATGGCTATAAAATTACCAAAATTTTTATCGAAAATAATTAGAATTTTTAGGAAAAAATAGATAATACATAAGTAAATTATGTGAAAAGAAAAAAAATGCTCTTGCAAATTGCAAAGCATTTTTTTTATTTGAACTATATTGCTCTTTCAACTTTACCAGATCTTAAACATCTAGTACAAACGTGAACTCTTTTTGGTGTTCCGTTAACTAAAGCCTTAACTTTTTTTATGTTAGGAGCCCAAGTTCTCTTTGATTGACGATGTGAGTGACTATATTGTACACCTGCAACAACGCCTTTATTACAAATTTCGCATCTTCTTGCCACTTGAAAACACCTCCTTATTAGTGAAGATAAAATTCTCTTCAATAGGACAGAATTCAGTATATCACAATATAAATATAATTTGCAAGTGGATTTTAGAAAAATATCGGGATTATTAGATATAAATTAATATAAATCTTGAATTAAATAGTTTTCTAAGATAAAATATACATATGATATAGTATAGGAGGAATAGTAATGGTTGGATTTTCAAGAGAAAACGGAAAAGTACATTACTCAGAAGATGTTATAGCTAAAATTGTTGGACTATCAACAATGGAGTGCTATGGAGTAGTAGGAATGGTTTCAAAAAGTGCAGCAGAAGGACTTTGGGAATTAATAAGAATAGAGAACTTCAGCAAAGGTGTAAAACTTACAGTAACTGAAGATGAAAAATTAAATATTGAACTTTTTATTATGGTAGAGTACGGAATGAAAATATCTGTTATAGCAAATAACATTATTCAAAAGGTACGTTATAATGTAGAAAACTACACTGGACTAAAGGTTTCAGCTATATCAGTAAATGTTCAAGCGGTAAGAGTCTAGGAGGTAAACTAATGGAATATAAACAAATAAATGGCCGTGATTTTTATAATATGGTCGTAAATGGGAGCAACAGATTAGCTGAGGAAAGTGATTTTGTAAATGCTTTAAATGTATTCCCGGTTCCAGATGGAGATACAGGGACGAATATGTCTATGACATTTAAAGCAGCTGTTAAAGAAATAGAGAATATTAATTCAGAGTCTATAAGTGAAGTTTCGAAGAAACTTGCTAAAGGTGCCTTAATGGGAGCTAGAGGAAACTCAGGAGTTATACTTTCTCAAATATTAAGAGGAATTTCTAAAGGTCTTGAAGGAAAAGAGACTATTAATTATAAAGAATTAGCAATTGCATTTGAAGAAGGATCAAAAGCAGCATATAGAGCTGTTATGAGACCAACAGAAGGAACAATTCTTTCAGTAATAAGAGCAACTGCAGAAGCAGCTTCAAAATCAAATGAGATTGAAATTGTTGCATTTATGGAAGATATAACAAGAGAAGCAAAAGTAATGCTTGATAAAACACCAGAAATGCTACCAGCCTTAAAGAAGGCAAAAGTTGTAGATTCAGGTGGAATGGGACTTTATATAATTTTATCAGGAATGACTGAAGCTTTAAAAGAAGGAATACAAGCAGAAGTTAAAGATATTAAGATTGGTGCTGGTGGAGGAGACAAAACCAGTGCAGGTGCAGGAATTGATCCAGATAGCATTAAATTTGGATATTGTACTGAATTTATAATCTTAGGTGATGCAAGTAAGGCTAAAGAATTCCAAGATTTAATTGAACCAATGGGTGATTCAATGATAGTTGTTGGATATGATGATGTAATAAAAACTCATATTCATACTAATAATCCAGGAAAAGTTTTAGAAAAAGCTGTTATGTTTGGAGAATTATCAAAAATAAAAATTGATAATATGAGAGAAGAACATAGAGAAATCATGGCTAATGAATTAAGAGAAGATGCTAAGAAAATGGAAAAAGCAAAAAAATATGGTTTCATAACAGTAGCTATGGGAAATGGAATAGCTAATATATTTAAAGATTTAGGAGCTGATTTTGTTATTGAAGGTGGGCAAACTATGAATCCATCAACTCAAGATATAATTGATAGCATAGAAAAAATAAATGCAGAAAATATATTTGTTTTCCCAAATAATAAAAATATAATAATGGCAGCAGAACAAGCAGCTGAAATATCAGAAAAAAATATAGTAGTTATAAAAACTACTAGCATACAACAAGGAATAACTCTTTTATCCATGTTTAATAAAGATGGAGAAGTTGAAGAGAATGTTGGAGAGCTAAATGACCTTTTAGAAACTATTAAAACAGGATCTGTAACATATGCTGTTAGGGATACTGAAATGGATGGAATCGAAATAAAAGAAGGAAATATGCTTGGTCTTGTTGAAGGAAAGATAAGAGAAGTTGGAGAAGACAAGTTAGAGGTTGCAGAAAAAGTTCTAGATAATCTTGTAAATGAAGATAGTGAGCTTATTACTATTTTTTATGGAGAAGATGTAACAGAAGAAGAAGCTAATAACTTTGTTGAAAAAATGGAAGCAAAATTTGAAGAATGTGATATTCAGTTATATAAAGGGGAACAACCTTTATACTACTTATTAATGTCAGTAGAATAATAGATGTAAAAGCACCTTAATTGGTGCTTTTATTTAATATAAAAAAGAATACGGTGGTGAGAGATACTTGGATATATATAATAATATTGAGACTATAAAAGGAATTGGCCCTAAAAGTAAAGAGAGATTAAATAGAGCAGGAATATTTAATATATTAGATCTTCTTTTATATTTTCCAAGAGACTATGAGTTTGTAAATGGAAATGAGGATTTTAAGGAAATAGATGAAAGTGAGAAAAAAATACTGACATGTGTTTTTAAAAGATATAAGGGTAACATTCAAACTAAAAATAGAAAAACAATTACAACTTTAGAATTTGATTATAATGGACACATAATTGAAGGAAAATGGTTTAATCAACCGTACATAAAATCAAAATTTATAATTAACCAGAAATATAATTTACTAGGAAAATATAAAGCTGTAGGAAATAGATTAGAAGTAGTAAATCCAATTGTAAGCTCTAAACATTCTTTAGAAAGTGAAATTATTCCTAAATACTCACTAAAAGGAGAGTTAAGTAATAATTTTTTAGTTAAGATAATTGGAGATGTACTAGATGAAATAAAAATAAATGAAAATTTACCTGAATACATTATCGAAAAATATAATTTTATTTCATTGGATAGAGCTATTAGGGAAATACATTATCCAAAAACAAAATCAGGATTAGAGATGTCTATCCAACGATTAAAGTTTCAGGAGTTATTTACCTATTCAATGAAATTATTATTACTGAAAAGTAGTATAAAAAAAGAAATTGGAATCAAATATAAATGGACAGAAGAACTAGGAGAATTAAAAGAAAAATTGCCATTTCCGTTAACGGATGCACAGACTAAAGTTGTTAGAAGTATACTTAGAGATCAAAATTCAACATTCCCAATGAATAGATTAGTTCAAGGTGATGTTGGAAGTGGAAAGACTATAGTAGCTCTTATAGCCCTTTTTAATGCATATACAAACGGATATCAAGGCGCACTTATGGCACCAACAGAAATATTAGCAAATCAGCACTATGAGGAAGCTAAAAAAATTTTTGAAGGATTCCAAGTTAATATTGAATTATTAACAGGAAGTACAAAAGAAAAGGAAAAGAAAAGAATAAAAGAGAGAATAAAAGAAGATGAGCGGGTTATTTTAATAGGTACACATGCGTTAATTCAAGACAATGTAGAATTTAATAACTTGGGAATTATAGTTACAGATGAACAACATAGATTCGGGGTAGAACAAAGAGCTAAGCTTATGAATAAAGGGAAAAAAGCAGACGTATTGGTGATGACAGCAACGCCTATTCCAAGAACATTAGCACTTTATGTATATTCAGATTTAGATGTATCTATAATTGATAAATTGCCACCGGGTAGAAAGAAAATTGATACTAGGTTTTATGATGAAAATAGAAGAGATGATGGCTATAGACTTGCTAGAGCAGAAATAGATAGTGGAAGGCAAGTATATATAGTGTGTCCACTTATTGAAGAAAATGAAAAGTTAGAATTAAACTCTGTTGAAAAAATTTATGATGAATTAAGTACGGGAGTTTTTAGAGGAATCGAAATTGAATATCTTCATGGTAAGATGAAACCAAAAGAAAAAGAAGAAATAATTGGTAGATTTAAAGATGGAAAAACAAAAGTAATTATTTCTACAACAGTAATAGAAGTTGGAGTAAATGTTCCAAATGCTACTGTAATGATTGTTGAAAATGCTGAAAGATTTGGGCTAGCTCAACTGCATCAATTAAGAGGAAGAGTAGGAAGAGGAAGTCATGAATCTTATTGTGTGTTATTAGCAAAGGCTAAGAGTGAAAAAACAAAGAAGAGAATGGAAATTCTAGTGGAATCTACAGATGGTTTTTATATATCAGAACAAGATTTAAAAATTAGAGGTTCAGGAGAAATGTTTGGAATGAGACAAAGTGGTGATGAAGAATTTGTTTTAGCTAATATTTATGAAGATGTTAAGATATTAATGAAAGCAAAAGGTGAAGCAGATATCATAGTAAATAGTGGAGAAGAAAAAAATAAAAAATTAGTTAAAGAAATTGAAAAAAATATTGAAAATACAGGAAAATATATTTGTTTTAACTAAGTAGAAATTGTATAAAAAAGTCTAATATGATAAAATATTATGTAATAAAACTCTAGGGAGGAAGTAAAGTGAGAATAATAGCAGGAAAAGCAAGAGGGCGTAAAATATTATCCCCTGAAACATATGAAACAAGACCAACTTTAGATAGAGTAAAAGAGGCTATGTTTAGTATAATTCAAGGATATATCCCCAATGCAGTAGTTGTAGATGTATTTTCAGGAACAGGAAGTTTAGGATTAGAAGCAGCAAGTAGAGGAGCAAAAGAAGTACATTTAATAGATAAGAGCCCACAAACATATCCAATATTAAAAAAGAATGTAGAAAATCTTAAGTTTAAAGATTGTTGCTTTACTTACAATATGGATTCTTATGCGGTTTTAAAAATGTTAGCTAAAAAGAATAAGGTTTTTAATCTTATTTTTATAGACCCACCTTACTGTAGAGAAATGATTCCAGAAGCATTAAAAACAATATATGAAAATAATATGTTAGATGAAGATGGGATAATAGTAACAAAAATAGATTCTATGGAAGAAATTTATGAAGGATACAAAAATTTAGTATTAGTTAGAAATAAGAAATATGGAAATACAACTGTATGTTTTTATAAGTATGATGAGGTAGAAGAGTAAGATGAAAAGGGTAGTTTATCCAGGAAGTTTTGATCCTATTACTAATGGACATTTAGATATAATAAAAAGAGGTTCTAAAATATTTGATAAAATAATTATTGCTATTTTAATAAATCCAGATAAAAAAGGGTTATTTGAAGTCGAAGAAAGAAAAAGCTTAATATTAAGAGCAGTAGAAGGAATCGAGAATATTGAAGTTATAAGCTTTGATGGAATGCTTGTAGATTTACTTAAAGAAAAAGAAGTAGATATTGTATTAAAAGGGATTAGGAATACTACAGATTTTGAGTATGAAAATACTATGGAAAAAATAAATAAAAGATTAAATAAAAATATTGAAACGGTATATATGATAAGTGAAAGTGAAACTTCGTATATAAGTTCATCGATTGTAAAAGGAATTAGTAAATTTGGTGGAGATATCTCATTTATGGTTCCTGATGCTATAAGACAAGATATAGAAGATAAATTTAATAAGTAATAGAGGTGTATTTATAATGGAAAATCATACAAGTGTATTAGAACTTTTAGAATTTCTTCAAGATACGGTTGATAGAGCGCCTAAAGTTCCTATGAGTGGAAAAGTAATGGTAGATAAAAAAGAAATCCATGATACTATTGATGAAATAATAAATTATTTTCCAAAGCAATTTAAAGAGGCAAAATGGGTTGCGGAGCAAAAAGAAAAAATTATTAATGAAGCTAAAAGAGAACTTCAAGGTGCTAAAGAAGAGACAGAGAAAATAAAGAGATATAATATAGAAAATCATGATTTAGTAAGAGACGCTAAATTGAGAGCAAATGAAATTGTGGGAGCAGCTCAAAGAGAAGCGAAAGCAATTAGAATTGGTTCAAGAAATTATTCAGAGGAAATCTTAGGGAATTTAGATAAAGAATTAGAGAAGAAGAGAGTGGAGCTTATAAGAAATCTTCAATTAAGTTTCGAAAAAGCAGCTAAAGAAATTGATGATAATTTAAATGGGGCATGCTCCACAATAAAAGAAAATATGAAGGAATTAAAGAACTTTAAGTAGTTTTTTAATCATTAAAAATAAAAGAGGCAAAAATAACAGAAAACAAATAAAAAATATATATTTATAAGGATTTACTGTAGCTATAGTTATAGAGGTTTGAATATTATTGATAAATAAGTTTGAAGCTATGAATGCAATAATGAAGGCTATAATTCCTTGGACAAGTTTAATAACAGAATACTTTAAAAAAGATATTTTGTTAGAAAGAAGAAAAGAACTTGTTTGAAATATTATTGAAAGTCCACCAAAGGAGCAGAAAAATGCCATGAAGCTAACTTTGAGATGAACACTTAAATTAGTTTGAGAGATTAAATTGCATCCGTTAGTAACTTCAATACTTCCTAAGAATAATCCATATAATGAAGAGGCTGGAAGATTGAAAGAGTTTTCTATAATAACAAAAAAGTCTTTTATAAAAGTTAAGTTTTTTAAAATGTTAATAATAAGAGAAAAAGTAATTACATAACCACAAACTAAAAGGGTTGTTTTAAGTGCGTTTTCTATTGAAGTTTGAAGAGCAATTCCCAATTTAGGAGTTGCTTTTATTTTTTTTTCAAAAGGATTAAAATTCTTTCCACGTGGTGAAGGAAGTATAAGTGAAATAAAAAAAATTGAAAGCAGTGATGAAAAGATTAAAATATATCCATACTGAATATTTCCAAGAATAGATAGTCCTAGAACACCTAGCATAAAGACAGGACTAGCGTTAGAAGCTAAGCTACTGATTCTTACATATTCTTTTTCGGAAATTAAATTCTGTTTATAAGCATCTGTAGCATATTTAGCACCTAAAGGATAACCACATAAAAAACTTGCAATAAGAATAAATGAGCAGTTAAAACTAACTCTAAAAGGTCTACATAAAAGATTTCCTAAATATTTAGAATATAATTCAATTCCATTAAAGGAAATTAGTAAATTACATATTAAAGAAAAAGAAAAAATACTAGGAAATATTGATGAGAAGCAAAGTTGGACTCCTTTTTTGATACTTTCTAGAGAGCTATTCATATCATAAAAAAACAAACAAGTCAAAATAGTTATAAAAAAGCAAAAAATAATATCTTTTTGAATTTTAAAATATCTTAAAATTATAAATAAAAATAAAAAAAAGATTATGGTTAAAACAATAATACTGATCACAAAATCAACTCCAATCATATTATTTATATGTTAATAACCATAACTTATATTACTTTAATTTATTAAGACAAAAGGTGTCTTTATATAATCATCAAAAGGGCTAATAGAAGTATTTAATAGAGAATAAGCTTTTGTACCTAAGACATCAAATTCTAAAGAAGGATTTGATATTTTTTTTGGTACTTTTGTGAAAATTTCTATTTGGGAATGTTCTTTAATTTTTTTTAGAATTTCTGTTCCCTTTTTATTAAAGGCAAGTGGTCGTATATAAGAGGCCGAATTATGTATGTCTTCTATGTTTTTTTCATAAAGTGAAAGATATATAGAAAGTAGAATTCTAGAAATTCTTGTATAAGTATATCTTTTACTTTTTACTCGCGTGATTAATTCATCTAAAGACATGGATGAAGAAATTTCTTTTAAAATTTTATTCTCTATACCTTCTTTTAGATCAGGAATATTAGAAAAATTAATGTTTTCAGTTAGAAGTTTAAATTTTAAAAATTGAAATAATTTTTCTTCTGTTACAAAATCATAATTAGAGTTTTTTAAACTATTTAATAAATCGAAAGATGGTTGTGGTAATGAAGAATTTAAGTTTTTTAAAGAATTTAGAAAAAATTCTTCACGAATAGATGTTGCAGAAGAAAAGCTTGTAGATAAAGTTTTATCATTGTAAAAAGAACCTTCTCTTCGAATAGTAATAGGTTTCATAGGACTATCTAATCTTTCAATAGCTTTAATATACTCAATGCCTAATATATTATTAGAATTTTTTAAGATAGTCTTTAAATTATCATCTTTTAAATAACTAGTTAAACTGTTAACTCGTGCAGAGTGAAAAGGAAGTCCTTTATCTAATTCAAGTTTAAGTAAATCTTTATATCTTGAAGGTTCATTGGATAAAACTGATGCAATGGATTTTAAACTTTGAATATCTCCACATTCAGAACCAAAAAATAAAGAATCTACTACATTCGTATTATTCAAAATATTTATAGCACCATATGAAAAACTTTCAGCAGATGAAGTTGAATAGATTAGTGGTAATTCTATTACTAAATCAACACCGTTTAAAACAGCCATTTTAGCACGATTCCATTTATCTAACATAGATGGAATGCCTCTTTGCATAAAATTCCCGCTCATGACACAAATTATATGAGTAGCATCTGTTTGCTTTATGGCATTTTCTAAATGGAATTTGTGTCCTAGATGGAATGGATTGTATTCGGTTACTATACCAGTAATTTTCAAAAGAAAAACTCCTCTCGTAATGTTTTAAAATAAGTATAGCATAAAAGGGGCGTTATAATAACTAGAAGTGATTATTCAGAAAATTCGTATTATTAAAAATGTAAAGACTTCTATAAATGAGAGTGATTTTCCTTGAATTTATATACTAAGTTAGATTAAAATAATAATATAGTAGACGTAAGGATGCTATCCTATTTTGAAAGGAGAAATGAACATGGAACTTATGAATAAAATTTGGGAAGCTGCAAAAGCAGATAAAAAGAAAATTGTTCTTCCAGAAGGTGACGAGGAAAGAACAGTAGTAGCAGCTCAAAAAATAGTTGAAGAAGGGTTAGCTCTTCCAATGCTAATAGGAAAGAGAGAAAGCATATTAAAAGCTTCGAAAGAACAAGGTGTTGATTTAAAGGGAGTAGAGATAATAGATCCAGAAACATCACCTAAGTTAGAAGAATATATAAATGCTTTTTATGAATTAAGAAAAAATAAAGGTATGACAATAGAAAAAGCTGAGAAGATTGTTAGAGATCCTCTTTACTTTGCAACAATGATGGTAAAAGCAGATGATGCAGATGGTATGGTATCTGGTGCAGTGCATACAACTGGAGATCTTTTAAGACCAGGACTTCAAATAATTAAAACAGCTCCAGGAGTTTCAGTAGTATCAAGTTTCTTTATAATGCTAGTACCTGGATCAAAATATGGGGAAGAAGGAATGTTATTATTCTCAGATTGTGCTGTTAACCCTAATCCATCAGCAGATCAATTAGCAGCAATAGCAATAGCAACTGCAGAAACAGCTAGAAGTCTTTGTAAGATAGAACCAAAAGTTGCAATGCTTTCATTCTCAACTATGGGAAGTGCAGATCATGAATTAGTTGATAAAGTTAGAACAGCTACAGAAAAAGCAAAAGAATTAAGACCAGATTTATTAATAGATGGAGAATTACAATTAGATGCTGCAATAGTTAAAAAAGTAGCAGATCAAAAGGCTCCAAATAGTAAAGTTGCAGGAAATGCAAATGTATTAATATTCCCAGACTTACAAGCAGGAAATATAGGATATAAATTAGTTCAAAGATTTGCTAATGCAGAAGCTATAGGACCAGTTTGTCAAGGATTTGCTAAGCCAATTAATGACTTATCAAGAGGATGTAGTTCAGATGATATAGTTAATGTTGTAGCATTAACAGCAGTTCAAGCGCAATCTAAATAAAATATAAACTAAAGATAAGACACTAAATTTAGCAAAGTATTAGTGATGATGGAGGGAAGGTATATTATGAAAATTTTAGTAATAAATTGTGGAAGTTCATCTTTAAAATATCAATTAATAGATATGGAGAATGAGAAAGCTTTAGCACAAGGATTAGTTGATAGAATAGGAATAGAAGGTTCTATTTTAACTCAAAAAGTTGAAGGTAAAGACAAATATATAATCGAAACTGAAATGAAAAATCATAAAGATGCTATTGGATTAGTTTTAGGTGCTTTAGTAGATAAAACTAATGGCGTTATATCAGATATGAGCGAAATAAATGCAGTTGGACATAGAGTAGTTCATGGTGGAGAAAAATATTCTAAATCAGTAATTATAACAGAAGATGTTATGAAAGGTTTAGAAGAATGCGTTAAATTAGCACCTCTTCATAACCCACCAAATATTGTAGGAATGGAAGCTTGTAGAGCGTTAATGCCTAATGTTAAGATGGTAGCAGTGTTTGATACAGCATTCCATCAAACAATGCCAGGAAAGGCATATATGTATGCACTTCCATATGAGATATATGAAAAGCATGGAGTAAGAAAATATGGATTCCATGGAACATCACATAAATATGTAGCAGATGAAGTTGCAAAAATCATGAAAAAAGATTTAAAAGATTTAAAAGTTATAACATGCCATTTAGGAAATGGATCATCAATAGCTGCAGTGAAAAATGGAATTTGTGTAGATACAAGTATGGGATTTACACCTCTTGATGGACTTGTAATGGGAACAAGAAGTGGAAGTATAGATCCAGCAGTTGTACTTTATTTAGCAAATGAGTTAGGATATTCATTAGAAGAAATAAATTTAATGCTTAATAAAAAATCTGGAGTACTTGGTGTTTCAGGTGTAAGCTCAGATTTTAGAGATATAGAAAAAGCAGCTAACGGAGGAAATGATAGAGCACAATTAGCACTAGATATGTTCCGTTACGCAATAAGAAAACAAATTGGTGCATATATTGCTGCTATGAATGGAGTAGATGCTATTGTATTTACAGCAGGAGTAGGTGAGAATTCATTTACAAATAGAGCAGGTATATTATCAGATTTTGAGAATGTTGGAATAATTTTAGATAAAGAGAGAAACCATGTAAGTGGAGAAGTTGCTAAGATTTCAACAGATGATTCTAAAATACAAGTATATGCAATTCCAACTAATGAAGAATTAGTTATAGCAAGAGATACGCTAGAATTAGTAAAATAATAGATAGAAAAAAAGCGAAAAATCTTGACTTTTGTCTTGCCCCTTTATATAATAAGTTGTGTTTGTTTATAATATAACTTACATTAAGGGGCAAAATTATGCCTAAAATCTATTAAAGGTTAGGAGCGAGGAGTTATGGAAATATTATTTAGCGATTTAATTTCAAAGAAAGAAAGAAGCAAAGAAATAGAATATGACTTCTACATGGAAAAGTTCACTTTTAGTGGCGAAGACATAGTTCCAACTGATAAAGTTTTAGTGAAAGGGAAAGTAATTTCAGGAAGTAATGAAGTTTTGCTTGACTTAAACATAAAAACCGTACTAGAATTAGTATGTTCGAGATGTTTAGAAACCTTTATCTATCCAATAGATATTGATATAGAAGAAAGGTTTACAAATGAAGCAAAGGCCCAAGAGGATGATGTTTTAGTTGTAGATGGTGATACATTAAGTATCACAGAAATAGTTGAAAGTGCAATAGTTTCAACCTTACCTATTAAGAGAATTTGTAGTAGCAATTGTAAGGGCTTATGTCAAATGTGTGGGACTAACTTAAATACTTCATCATGTACATGTGCAGATGATAGTAATGTTGATGTTAGACTTGCAGGACTTAAGGCGCTACTAGAAAATAAGGAGGTGTAAGCATGGGAAATCCAGCAAGAAAAACATATAGAGCGAAAAGAGATTCAAGAAGAGCTCAAACTTTTAAAGCGAGCTTACCAGGGATAGTTGAATGTCCACAATGTCACGAAATGAAACTTGCTCACAGAGTTTGCAAGAACTGTGGATTCTATAAAGGTAAAGAAGTAGTAGCTTCAGCAGAATAAAAGAAAGTCTTTTGACTTTCTTTTCTTTATATACAAAGAAATATTAAAATGAAATATAAAACTTTTAAATATAAATATTATTTAAGAGTTTATGATTATATAAAATTGATTTATAATTTAATTAGAAACTATGAAATTAAGAAAATAAAGCTTAATTGAAGTGAGGTGTAGAAATGAGAATTGTAATAGATGGAATGGGTGGAGATAATGCACCAGGAGCAGTTGTAGAAGGTGTTATAGAAGCTATAAAGGAATATAATGATGTCGAAGTATATATAACGGGTCCAGAAGAAAGCATCAAGGAAGAGCTTAACAAGAGGAATTGTACTGATGAAAGAATAAAGATAGTAAATGCAACTGAAGTTATAAGTACAAATGAACATCCTGTTATGGCAGTTAGAAGAAAAAAAGATTCAAGTATAGTGAAAGCGTTGAATTTAGTTAAATCAGGTGAATGTGATGGAATTATATCAGCAGGTAGTACAGGAGCTTTTTTAGCTGGATGTACATTAATAGTTGGAAGAATAAAAGGTGTTGAAAGACCAGCACTTGCACCAATTATGCCAGGAAGAAACGGAAACTTTATGGTTATAGATTCAGGAGCAAATGTGGATTGCAAACCAGAATATTTAGTTCAATTTGCAAATATGGGTTCAATTTACTATGGAAGTGTGTTTAATAAAGAGAATCCAACAGTGGGACTAGTTAATATAGGGGAAGAAGAAGAGAAGGGTGATGACCTAACAAAAGCTACATATAAGCTTCTAAAAGAAGAAAAGGGGATAAACTTTATTGGGAATGTTGAACCAAGAGAAATTCCAAAAGGTGAAGTTGATGTTTTAGTATGTGATGGATTTGTAGGGAATACTGTTCTTAAATTGTATGAGGGTGCAGCTTTAAATCTTTTAGGGATTATAAAGGATCAAATCATGAGTGCATCATTTATGCCAAAGGTTGGAGCTATGCTTTTAAAACCAGTATTTAATTCATTAAAAGTAAAATTCGACTATAAAGAAGTTGGAGGAGCACCTTTTGTTGGAGTTAATGGAATCTGTATAAAAGCACATGGAAGCTCTGATGGGAAAGCTTTTAAAAATGCAATTAAGCAGACAAGAATTTTTTATGCATCAGATGTTGTTGGGAAAATAAAAAAAGAAATTAGTGAAAATAATTAACTTTTATTATTTAGAATATTGACTAGCTTTTTAATATATACTATTATCTAATTGTATAGTGATTAGGAGGTGAAATGGATGTTTGAAAAAATACAAGATATAATAGCAGAAAAATTAAGTGTTGATAAAGAAGAGGTAAAATTAGAATCGTCATTTATTGATGATTTAAATGCAGACTCTTTAGATATAGTTGAGCTTATAATGGCTTTAGAAGATGAACTTGAAATGGAAATACCAGACGAGGACGTAGAAAACTTCAAAACTGTTGGAGACGTAGTTAACTATGTAAAAGAACATGTAGAAGAGTAAGAAAATCCCGCGGTATGCGGGATTTTTATGATTAAATTTATGATAGTTTATTCTTGAATTTAAACCTTAATGAGGAAATTGAAGAATAAACTTAGAGGAGTGTAAAAATGAATAAATTAAAATTAAAAGAGATGGAAGCTTCGCTCGGAGTGACCTTCACAAATCTAAGTTATTTGCGTGTAGCATTAACACATAGTTCCTTTGCAAATCAATATAAGGATTCAGAGTACAATGAAAGATTAGAATTTTTAGGGGATTCTGTTCTTCAATTAAGTGTAACAGAGTATCTTTATAAAAATTATAAAGAAAAAAGTGAAGGGGAACTAACGAAAATAAGAAGTTTAATAGTATGTGAAAATTCTTTATTTGAGGTAGCAAAAAGTGTAAGTGTAGGGGCTTATATCAGAATGAGTAGAGGAGAAGAACTAACAGGGGGAAGAAACCGTGTTTCTATTCAAGCAGATGCTATAGAAGCTGTTATTGCAGCTATATATCTAGATAAAGGTTTTGAGTATGCTAGAGAATTTATATTAAATAAATTCCATGATATAATTGATAAAGCTATAAATAATAAAATAATTTTAGACTTCAAGACTAAACTACAAGAATATTTACAACAAAATGGTGAAGTAAATATAACTTATGAATTAGTAAAATTTGAAGGGCCACCACACAGAAGAAAATTCTACACTACAGTTTTAATAAATGGTGGAGTTAAAGGCGAAGGGGAAGGTTTTTCAAAGAAAGAAGCAGAACAAAAAGCTGCTAAGAAGGCTTTAGTAAATCTGGAGGTAATAAATGAGTAAAGACCATTATATTATACCTATATTTGTTCCATTTGAAGGCTGTCCACATCAATGTGTATTTTGTAATCAAGATAGGATAACAGGAATAAAAGATAGAGTAAATGGTGAAAAGGTTAAAAACATAATAGAAGAGTATTATGAAACTATAGAAAATAAAGATGCTATGATAGAAGTTTCGTTTTTTGGGGGAACATTTACAGCTATAAATGAAAAAAAACAAAGAGAACTTTTAAGCGTTGCAAAAGAATTTAAAGATAAGGGAATAGTAAAAAAAATAAGAATGTCAACTAGACCAGATGCTATAAGTGATTATATTTTAAAATATCTTTTAGAATATGATGTAGATATTATAGAGTTAGGTGTACAATCTTTAGATGATGGTGTTTTAAAAGCAGCAGGAAGAGGGCACACAGCATTTAATGTATATCAAGCATCAAAACTGATTAAAAAATATGGAATTACTTTAGGTCATCAACTTATGCCAGGACTTCCTGGAACAACAAAAGAAAAAGATATATTAAGTGCTAAGAAATCAATTGAGATGAAACCAGACTTAATTAGAATATATCCATCACTTGTAATAAAAGATACACCGATGGAGGAAATGTATAGAAGAGGAGATTATACTCCTTATTCAGTAGAAGAGGCTGTAGATGTTTCAAAAGAAATCTATAAGCTTTTTAAAGAGGCTGACATTAATATAATAAGAGTAGGACTTCAACCAACAGATACAATAACAGAAGGCAAGGACGTAATAGATGGTCCTTTTCATCCAGCATTTAGAGAATTAGTTGAAAGTTCAATAATAAATGAAGAAATAAAAGAACTATTAAAAGAGACAAAAATAGGCAGTATAAATATAAATTCAAGAGATATAAGTAAGTTATATGCAAATAAAAAGTTTTATTTTAAGAAACTTTTAGAGAATGGATATAATATACGAGTATCTGTAAATGATAAGATAAAACGAGGAGAAATACTCGTTACGAAAGAAGAAAAATTTAAAATAAGCATTTAAATAAAACGAGAGGAAACTCTCGTTTTGTTAAATAAAAAAGTTTTTTAGAGGTGATTTTATGAAAGCAAAAACAAGAAAAAAATTACAAATAGTATTAGCGATAGGATTAGTATTAATACTTCTTGTTACGATAATACCGTTATTCGCATAGAAGGAGTGAAGATTATTGTTTTTAAAATCTTTAGAGATAAGAGGGTTTAAATCATTTGCAGATAAAACAGAATTAAGGTTTAAAAAAGGTGTAACAGCTGTAGTTGGGCCAAATGGGAGTGGAAAAAGTAATATTTCTGATGCTGTACGTTGGGTTTTAGGGGAACAAAGTGCTAAAACTTTAAGAGGCGGAAAGATGGAAGATGTTATTTTTGCAGGAACTCAATATAGAAAACAAGTTGGACTTGCAAAGGTTTCATTGACTTTGAGTAATGAAGATGGAAGCTTAGCTACAGATTATAACGAGGTAACTATTTCAAGAAGAATATTTAGATCAGGAGAAACAGAGTATTTAATAAATAATAGTAAAGCTAGATTAAAAGATATAACTAATTTATTTATGGATACTGGAATAGGAAAAGAAGGGTATTCTTTAATAGGACAAGGGAAAATAGAGGCTATATTAAGTGGAAGGCCAGAAGATAGAAGAGCTCTTTTAGAAGAGGCAGCTGGAATTGTAAAATACAAATATAGAAAGATAGAAGCCGAAAGAAAACTTTCAAATACGGAAGATAATCTTGTACGTATTAGAGATATAATAAGTACTTATGAAGAGCGAATTGAGCCTTTAAAAAATGAAAGGGAAAAAGCACTGAAGTTTAGAGACCTTTCAAAGGAGTTAAAAGGAAAAGAAGTATCTTTAATAGTACATAGTATAAAAGATATTGATTTAGAATTAAGAAAAATTATAAATGAACTCGAAGAGGGAGAAAAAAATCTATTTTCTAAAAGAGAACATTTAAATGAAAAAAGAAAAGTCTTGAGAGAAATAGAAGAAAAGATAGAAGGATTAGAAAGAATAACAACAGATAAAAAATTTAAATATTTCAAGAAAAAAGAAGATATTACTAAATTGAAAAGTAATATCCAAATCTTGAAAGAAAGAATAGAAAACTATAAAAATGATATAGAAAAAAATAAATTTGAAGAATACAGTCTAAATGAAAGAATAAAAAATTTTAGAGAACAAAAAGATTTTCTAGAAAAGGAAATTTTAAAAAGTGATACTTTAAGAAGTGAAAATGAAGAAGAAATTAAAGTGTTAGAAGAAAAAGGGAAAAAATGCAAAGATAGAATTCAGGATTTAGAGTTAGAAATTTCAAATTTAAAAAAGGAAGAAATAAAAATATTAGAAAATAATTCTAATATTACAAAAAATCTTGAACGATTTAAAGAAAGATATAAAAGTAAACAAGAAGAAAAGGAAAGATTATTAGAAGAATTAAAAGAAAATGAAAATGCTTTTAATTTAAATAAATCTAGCATAAATAGTTTAAGTATAAAAATAAAATCTTTAGATGAAGATTTTAAATTGCTTAGTGGAGAAGTTATAGAAAAGAAAAATAATCTTACAAAAATGAATACTTTAATCTCTAAGAAAGAGCTTGAAATAAGAGGGCTTAATATAAATATTAGTAAATTGAATGCGAATGTAACACTTCTAAAGGATTTAGAAAATCAATATGAAGGATATAATAGATCAGTTAAATCACTAATGGATAGAGTTGACAAAGGTGAAATAAGAGAGGGTAAGGTAAAAGTTTTAGGAGAAATCTTAAAAATAAATCCTAAATATGAATTAGCAATTGAAACTACATTAGGGGGAGCTATATCTAATCTTATTGTAGAAAAAGAATTTAATGCAAAAAATATTATTAATTATCTAAAGAGAGAAAGACTCGGAAGAGTAACATTATTACCATTAGATGTTATAAAAGGTAATAGATTAATTATAAATAAAAATGTAGTCGATGTAGATGGATTTATTGGTATAGCATCTGATATAGTCAATTTTAAAGAGGAATATAGAAGAGTTGTAGAATATTCTTTAGGGAGAACAATTATAGCTAGAGATATGGATGCGGCTTTTAAAATTGCAAAAGTGACTAATTATAAAAATAAAATTGTAACTCTTGAAGGAGAAGTATTAAATTCAGGTGGAGCATTAACTGGTGGAAGTATAAAAGGAAAAACTAGAAATATTCTAGGTAGAAAAAGAGAGATAGAAGATTTAGAGAAAAATATAGAAAAATTAAAAGTAGAATTAGAAAAAATAAATGATGAGTTTGGTCAATCTAAAGAGAAAAGGACTATTTTAGATGAAGAAATATTGAATTTTACTGATAAAATACATGGAGTAAGAGTAGAGATTGCAACATCTAAAAATGAATATTCTAACATATTAAATGTAAAAGATAATTTAGAAAAACATAAAAATGAATCATTAAAGAAAATAAATAAAATAAACCTTGAATTAGAAGAAATACAATCTAATAAAATAGAAATGGAAAATAGCTTAAGCTATGTCTTAGATACATCAAAAGGAAATAAAGAAAAGGAAGAGGATGTATCTGAAGAGCTGAAAGAAAAAAGAGTGAATTTAGAAAATATAAAATCAGATTTACTTGAATTTAAAATAGCTAAAGCAACATTAGATGAGACACATAATAATAAAATTAGAGAAATTGAAAGAACAGAAAGAGAATTTACGGAAAACAAAGAAAAAATAGCTATATTAAAAGAAAATAATAATAAAGCTATAGAGGATATAGAAAAATTTAAAGCAGAAATAAAAGAAAGTGAAAATACTATTTTTGATAATGAGGAAATAGTATCTAATTTAGAAATAGAATTTAAAGATGATGAAGTAAAAAGAGCTGTATTAAAAGAAGATTTTAGAAAAATAGATACAGTTATATCAGAAATTCGAGATATAATAACTAAAGATGAAGGGGAATTTAATAAGATACAGATTCAAAAAGCAAAAAAAGATACAGAAAAAGAAACCCTTTATAAGAAGTTGAATGAGGAAATAGAACTAACATTTGCAGAAGCATTAGAAATATCTGAACCTATAGAAAATATAGAAGGATTTAAATCAAATGTACAAGGGCTAAAGAAGAAGATTTCAGCTTTAGGAATGGTAAATTTAGCAGCGATAGAAGAATATGACGATGTAAAAGAAAAATATGAATTTATGTCAAAGCAAGAAGGAGATTTGGAGAAATCAAAGGATGAACTTTTAAAAGTAATAGAAGAAATGACTGAAGAAATGAGAATACTTTTTAGAGAAAACTTCAAAGTCATAAATAAAAATTTTAATGAGACGTTTAAAGAATTATTTAAAGGTGGTAGTGCTGAACTTATATTAGGTGAAGGGGATGAATTAACCTCTGCAATAGAAATAAATGTAGAGCCACCGGGAAAGAAACTTCAAAATATAAATTTAATGTCAGGTGGAGAAAAAGTTTTATCCGCAATTGCATTGCTTTTTGGTATACTAAAGATGAAACCAACACCATTTTGTATTTTAGATGAAATAGAAGCAGCGTTAGATGATGCTAATGTAAATAGATATGCAGAATTTCTAAATAAATTTTCAGAAAATATACAGTTTATAGTTATTACTCATAGAAAAGGAACAATGGAAGTAAGTGATGTAATGTATGGTGTAACAATGGAAGAAAAAGGTGTGTCGAAGGTAGTATCAGTAGATATGAAAAATAAGGAGGAATAGATTTTTATGCTAGGAAAATTTTTTGATAAATTAAAAACGGGACTTACAAAAACGAGGGATGGGCTTACTGATAAAATAAATGAAGTGTTAAATTTAGCGGTGGCCATAGATGATGACTTATATGAAGAGTTAGAAGAAATTCTAATAATATCTGATATTGGTATGGATACAACAGTAGAGATAATAGAAAGACTTAGAAAAAAAATAAGAGATGAGAAAATAAATGATCCTCAAATGGTAAAACCAGCATTAAAAGAAGTTATTAAAGATATGATGCTTGAAGGGACAAAAGAAGAGGAAGAAAATCCTTCTAGTAAAGAAGTTCTTTTAGTAATTGGTGTTAATGGAGTAGGGAAAACAACATCAATAGGAAAACTTGCAGCAAAAAATAAAGAAGAAGGTAAAAAAGTATTGTTAGCAGCAGCAGATACTTTTAGAGCTGGTGCTATAGAGCAACTAGATATATGGAGTAAAAGAGCTGGAGTTGATATAGTAAAACAAGGAGAAGGTGCAGATCCGGCAGCAGTAGTATTTGATGCTGTTACAGCTGCAAAGGCAAGGAATGCAGATCTTTTAATTTGTGATACTGCAGGAAGACTTCACAATAAAAAAAATCTTATGAATGAACTAGAAAAAATAAATAGAATTATTGACAGAGAATATAGTGAAGCTAAAAAAGAAACATTACTTGTACTTGATGGAACAACTGGACAAAATGCAGTTATCCAAGCAAAACAGTTTATGGAAACTTGTCCTATAGATGGTATAATATTAACTAAGTTAGATGGAACAGCTAAAGGTGGAGTAGTAATTTCGATAAAACAAATTCTAGATATTCCTGTAAAGTATATAGGTGTAGGTGAAGGTGTAGATGATCTACAAGAATTTGATGCAGAAAGTTTTGTAGAAGCATTATTTTAAAAAAAAGATAAGTGTTAAGTAAAAATACTTGACACTTACTTGAAAATTTGATATCATCTCTTTTGTGGGTAAGGTGATTATTATGGTAGATAGGTTTGAAGTTTCGTTTTTAATGGATTATTATTTGCCGTTATTAACAGAAAAACAACAAAATATTATGGAAATGTACTACAATGAAGATTTATCATTAGCAGAGATTGCTGAGATAAATAAGACAAGTAGGCAAGCAATTCATGATTTAATTAAAAGATGTGAAAAGCAGCTTTTAGCCTATGAAAATAAACTAAACTTACTTCAAAAGAGTTTAAATCGAGAAAAGAAAATTATAAGACTTTTAGAGAATCTTAGAAAAAAACATTCTATAAATGAAGAAGAATATGATATGCTAAAAGAAGAACTAGAAGATTTATAAAACAAGGAGGTTTAATATGGCTTTTGAAGGATTATCAGAAAAGCTTCAAAATACCTTTAAAAAACTTAAAGGAAAAGGAAAGCTTAATGAAAAAGATATAAAAGAAGCAATGAGAGAAGTAAAACTTGCATTATTAGAAGCGGATGTTAACTTTAAAGTTGTAAAAGGCTTTGTTAAAAATGTAAGTAGTAAATGTGTTGGAAGTGAAGTTTTAGAAAGCTTAACTCCAGGGCAACAAGTAGTTAAAATAGTTAATGATGAGCTTACTGAACTTATGGGTGGAACTGAAAGTAAATTAGACTTTACAGGAGCAAATCCAACGGTTATAATGTTAGTTGGTCTTCAAGGTGCAGGTAAAACAACTATGTGTGGAAAGCTTGCGTTAAATCTTAGAAAGAACAATAAAAAACCACTTTTAGTAGCTTGTGATATATATAGACCAGCAGCGATTAAGCAATTAGAGATTGTTGGAAAAGGTATTGATATTCCAGTGTTCCAAATGGGAGACAAAGTTAAAGCTGTTGATATAGCTAAAGCAGGAATTAAACATGCTAGAGAAAATGGAAATAATGTAGTAATTATAGATACAGCAGGTAGACTTCATATAGATGAAGCTCTAATGGGAGAATTAGCTGATGTTAAAGAAGCAGTTAATCCATCAGAAATTTTACTAACTGTAGATGCTATGACAGGTCAAGATGCTGTAAATGTAGCAGAAACTTTTAATAGTCAATTAGACTTAACAGGAGTTATCTTAACTAAATTAGATGGTGATACAAGAGGTGGAGCAGCACTTTCAATTAGATCTATCACAGGTAAACCAATTAAGTTTATCGGTGTTGGAGAAAAAATGAATGATTTTGAAGTTTTCCATCCTGATAGAATGTCATCAAGAATTTTAGGAATGGGTGATGTGTTATCACTTATTGAAAAAGCAGAAGCTGCAATTGATGAAAAAGAAGCAAAAGACTTAAGTAAAAAGATGATGACTGAAGGTCTGAATTTTGAAGATTACATTAATGCAATGGAACAAATGCAAAAACTTGGACCAATAAATAAACTTTTAGAAATGGTACCAGGAGTAAACTCAAAGGAACTACAAGGCTTGAATTTAGAAGATAGTCAGAACCAAATGAATAAAGTGAAATCAATAATTTATTCAATGACTATTAAAGAAAGAAGAAATCCTCAACTTATAATAGGATCATCTTCAAGAAAGAAAAGAATAGCACAAGGTTCAGGGGTTACGATTCAAGAAGTTAATAAGCTTATAAAAGGTTATGAAATGATGAAGAAGAATATGAAACAAATGAAGTCACTAACTAAATCTTCTAAAAAAGGTTTATTTGGAAAGATGCCTTTCATGAGTTAAAATATATTTAAAATTTTTTAAAGGAGGTGAAATAGACATGGCAGTTAAAATAAGATTAAGAAGAATGGGTGCTCATAAAGCTCCTTTCTACAGAGTTGTTGTTGCTGATTCAAGAAGCCCAAGAGATGGAAGATTCATCGAAGAAATCGGATTCTACAATCCAGTTGCTCAACCAAAAGAAATCAAAATCAACGAAGAAAAAGCTAACAAATGGTTACAAGATGGTGCTCAACCAACTGATGTAGTTAAAAAGCTTTTCAATCAAGCAGGAATTAGCAAATAATTATTGGAGGTGAAGACTGCAAGTAGTACATATTTGCAGACACTATATGAAAGAATTAGTTGAATTAATAGCTAAATCATTAGTGGATAGACCCGAAGAAGTTAGAGTTAATGAAATTGCTGGCGAGCAGTCTATTATACTTGAGCTGAAGGTAGCTCCAGAAGATATGGGAAAAGTTATCGGAAAGCAAGGGAGAATAGCAAAAGCTATTCGAACTGTAGTAAAGGCTGTTGCCATAAAAGAAGAAAAACGAGTAGTAGTTGAAATTATTTAAAGAGTTAGGCTAACACCTAACTCTTTTTTTAATATGTAAGAAAATAATTTCGTATAATTAGTAAATTGAAAATAACTTTAAATAGATGCTATGAAGAGCAATGATTTAAAGTGCTAAAATTATAGTTTGTATATATAGATAAATAAAATGTAATAAATAATTTCAATATAGTAATTGATTAGCACATATGATTTAGGTTAAAATATAGAGTGATTAAATAAAAAGAGGTGTTTAAATAAGATGGATGAAGTTTTTAACGTAGGAAAAATAGTTAATACACATGGATTAAAAGGTGAAGTAAAAGTAATAGCTAAAACTAGAGACGTCAATAATTTTAAAAGATATGGATATGTACTTATAAATGACAAGGAAGTCAAAATTGAAGGAACTAAGTTTCAAAAAGATAGAGTAATATTAAAATTAGAAGGAATAAACTCAATTGAAGAAGCTGAAACATATAAAGGTACAGAATTATATGTACTAAGAGAAAATGAACCAGATTTAGATGACGATGAGTTTTATGTTAGAGATCTTATAGGAATGCATGTATTCGATTCTGAAGGAGAAGATTTAGGTGCAATATATGATATTATAGAAACTAAAAATAACGATGTATATTGGATTAGAAAACCAAAAGAACTTCTAATTCCAGCACTTATAGATATTGTATTAGATATAGATTTAGATGAAGAAAAAATAGTAATAAAACCTGTAAGAGAGTGGCGATATGAAGATTAGTGTGCTGACACTTTTCCCAGAAATGTTTCAAATTTTTAATCATAGTATTATAGGTAGGGCGCAAGAAAAAGAATTATTAAGCATAGAAGCTATAAATATAAGAGATTTTACTGCGAGTAGACATAAGAAAGTAGATGATTATCCTTATGGAGGAGGAGCAGGAATGGTTATGGCTCCTCAGCCTATAGTAGATGCAATTAGATATGTAAAAGAAAAAAATAATTCTAAAGTAGTGTTTTTAGGTCCAAGAGGAAAGACATTCAATCATGAAATGGCAAAAGAACTATCAAAGGAAGAAGGATTAATATTTGTTTGTGGACATTATGAAGGAATAGATGAAAGATGCTATAAGTATATTGATATGGAAATTTCTATTGGTGATTTTATCTTAACTGGGGGAGAAATGGCAGCTATTCCAGTGATTGATTCTATTTTAAGGTTAAGAGATGGTGTACTTGGTAAAAATGAGAGTTTTATGGAAGAATCATTTTCAGATGGAGTTTTAGAGTATCCACAGTATACAAGACCAGAAATATTTGAAGAAGAAAGTGTACCAGAAATATTATTATCAGGACATCATGAGAATATAAGGAAATGGAGAAGATTAAAGTCTCTAGAGATAACAAAAGAGAGACGTAATGATTTATTTGAAAAGGTCCAATTATCTAAAGAAGATAAAAAGCTTCTTAAAATAAATGATTGCAATAGAAAAAAAAATATGTTAAAATAACCTTTGTGTTAGTACCGGCGGTCCTCTTCCGAATATTAGCTTTGGAACGAACGTCAAAATTTATTACTAGGAGGAATACACAATGAATGAAATTTTAAGAGCAATAGAACAAGAACAAATAAGAACTGATTTACCAAGCTTCAATGTTGGAGATAGCGTAAAAGTTCACCAAAAAATTAAAGAAGGTAACAGAGAAAGAGTTCAAGTATTTGAAGGAACTGTTATTAAAAAACAAAACGGTGGTTTAAGAGAAACTTTTACAGTAAGAAGAGTTGCTTTTGGAACTGGTGTTGAAAAAACTTTCCCAATGAACGCTCCAATGATCGAAAAAATTGAGATCACTAGAAGAGGTAGAGTAAGAAGAGCTAAACTTTACTACTTAAGAGACAGAGTTGGTAAAGCAGCTAAGGTTAAAGAATTAATTACAAGATAATTAACCATAGATTGAAAGGACTTTTAATAAGTCCTTTTTTTTCTATAAATTTTAAATATAGGAGAGTGATTTAAATGGCAATTAACTGGTTTCCAGGTCATATGAAAAAAACTCAAAGAGAAATAAAAGAAAACTTAAAAGTTGTAGATGCTGTTATTGAAATTAGAGATGCTAGAATAGCGAGAAGTTCTGCAAATCCAGATATAGATAAATTAGTTGAGAATAAACCAAGACTTATTCTTTTAAATAAAAGTGATTTATCACAAAAAGAAGTAACTAGATCGTGGATGAAAGAATTAAAATCTGATAATGTTATGGCGATCGAAGTTAACTGTTTAAAAGGTATTGGAATAAATAAAATAAAACCAGCTTTAGAAGAGTTATTAAAAGAAAAAATAGATAGAATGAAGAAAAAAGGACTTAAGAGCTTAACTATTAGAGTTATGGTTGTTGGGATACCGAACGTTGGAAAATCTACATTCATAAATAAGCTTGCTAGAAATAGTATAGCAAAGACAGGTGATAGACCAGGAGTAACTAAAAACAAACAATGGATAAAAACTTCTATTGGAGTAGAACTTTTAGATACACCAGGGGTTTTATGGCCGAAATTTGAAGATGATGAAACAGCATTAAACTTAGCTTTTACTGGAGCTATTAAAGATGAAATAATGGATACAGAAGATCTTTCATATAGACTTATAGAAAGAATGAGTGAACATTATGGAGAGCTTTTAAAAGAAAGATATAAAATAGATGAAATCTATGAAGATCCGTTAGAAACTCTTAATGCAATAGGAAGAAAAAGAGGATGTATTGTTAAGGGTGGAGAAATAAACTATACAAGACTTGCAGTTATGCTTTTAGATGAGTTTAGAGCAGGGAAAATGGGGAATATTTCTTTAGAACGACCATAAGAGGAGTAGAATATGGAAAAACTGTTAGAAGGTTTAGATAAAAAAAGCTTTAAAGATATAAAGACAAATTTTGAATCTTTAAATTTAACATTAGAAGAAAAATTAGTGTTAAAAGAATCCTTTTTAAAAGATAAAAGAAAAAATGTTATAGCATTAGGAAATAAGATTGAAAAGGAAATTAAAGCTTTTGAAGATGAAAAGATAAGAGTTAAAGATATGTATGACTTTGATAGAGCTTTTGCAAAAGAAGGCTTTTTAGCTGGAGTTGATGAAGTAGGAAGAGGACCGTTAGCAGGACCTATAGTTTCAGCGTGTGTTGTATTGGATTTGAAAGTTTTAGATGAAGATATGATATTTTATTTAAATGATTCTAAAAAATTAAATGAAAAGAAAAGAGAAGAGTTAGCTGTAATTATAAAAGAAAAGGCTATCTCATATGCAATAGCAGAAAAGTCTAATGAAGAGATAGATGAACTAGGAATAGGATATTGTAATAATAAAATATTTTTAGAGAGTTTAGATATGTTAAATGTGAAACCAGATATTGTATTATCTGATGGATATTTAATAAAGGGTGTTAAAATAGAAAATAAATCTGTGATAAAGGGTGATACTAAAAGTGCAACGATTGCAGCAGCATCAATTATCGCAAAGGTATATAGAGATAATTTGATGAAAAAATATGGAGAAAAATATCCTGAATATGGATTTGAAAGCAATGTTGGGTATGGAGCAGCTAAACACATAGAAAAAATAAAAGAAATAGGTGCTACAGAAATTCATAGAATGAGTTTTTTAAAGAATATATTAGATTAAACAAAAAAGAGCTGTTTTTTTACAGCTCTTTTTTATATATAGAAATATATAGGTTCTAATTGAATTAAAGCCTAAAGGCATCAGTAGTAAAAATAATTTCATGATTATCTGAATTAAGATTTAAGAAAACTTCTAGAATATCATACCGAATAAAATAATTATGGATATTATTTTCAGTTAGAAAAAACTTAGACATAAAAATAATGTTTTTTCTTTTCTTATAATTAATGCTTTCACAAGGAGAACCAAAAGAATTGAAATAGCGAGTTTTAATCTCTATAAAAGATAAAATATCTTTTTTTGAGCAAATAAAATCTATTTCACCAAATCTATTTCTGTAGTTTCTTTTCAATATAGTATAGCCATTATTTCTTAAAAAGGTATAGGCAATATCTTCGCCGTAATTTCCTATTTTTTTATTTAAAGACTTCAAAATAATCAACTCCTTTTTAGAAGTATTGACTAATGATTAATAAAAATAACAAAATTGATTAAAAATTTGTCTCCTGTTAATAATGACTAATAAAAGAGGAGGCGAGAATAATGGCAATTAAGATTAAAAGTGGAACGAATCTTGGGACGGAAAGTTTAATAGTTGAAGTTGAAGTAAATATATCAAAGGGGCTGCCACAATTTAATATTGTTGGTTTACCAGATGCATCTGTAAAAGAATCAAAAGAGAGAGTTAGAGCTGCTATTATAAATTTGGGGTTTGAATTTCCTTTAGGACGAATAATTGTAAATTTATCTCCAGCGGACATAAGAAAAATTGGTAGTCTATTAGATTTACCAATAGCACTAGGAATATTAATAGAGTCAGGACAAATAAAAAAAATAAATACAGAAGAGTACATTATATTTGGTGAATTATCATTAAGTGGGAAAATAAAAAAAGTAAATGGAAGTATTCCAATAATATTAGAAGGTTTAGATAAAGGTGTAGAGAAGTTTATTTGTCCTTTAGAGAATAAAAGTGAAATAAATAAAATAAAAAATGGGCAAATATATTTATTTGAAAATTTAAAAGAAGTAATAGACTTTAGTGAATATGAAGATATAGCACCCTTTGAGTTTAAAGAAGAAAAAGGAGAAATCCAAAAGGACGTAGATATAGATGGTATAGTAGGTCAAATTTTAGCTAAGAGAGGATTAGGAATTGCAGCGGCAGGAAGACATAATATAATTCTCTTTGGAACTCCAGGGGCAGGGAAAACAATGCTTGCAAAAGCCTTTAAAAGTTTATTGCCACAGCTTACAGAAGAAGAAAAGCTTCAAGTTTTTAAGATATATTCTATAGCAGGGATGATTGAAAAAATTGAAAAAGATAATATTCCATTTAGAGCACCACATCATACAATAACTAAAATTGGGCTTATGGGAGGAGGAAGAGATGGAAAAGCGGGAGAAATCACATTAGCACACAATGGTGTATTATTTTTAGATGAAATTTTAGAGTTTAAAAAAGATATTTTAGAAGGATTAAGATGTCCTTTAGAAGAAAAGAAAATTCAAATAGATAGAATGAACTTTAAAGGAAGTATGCTTGCAAATTTTATTTTAGTGGGAGCATTAAATTTATGTCCTTGTGGAAGAAGTACATTAGATTTATCTGAAGAAAATAAATGTACTTGTACAGATAATGAAATAAGAAGATATCAAAATAGATTATCAAAACCACTTAGAGATAGAATAGATATTTTTACCTATGTACCCAGGTTGAAAGTAGAAGAATTAGAAAGAAGACCAATTAAAGAAAAGGATAAAATTTTAAAAAAAATAAATAGAGCTAGAGAAAAACAAAAGGAAAGATTTAAAGATACAAAATATAATTACAATGCAGAAATTCAAGGAAGAGATGTTTTTGAATTTTGTAATTTAACTAAAGAGAGTGAAAAATTTTTGAAAACTTTTTTTAGAGAAAATACATTATCTATGAGAAGTTATAGTAAGCTATTAAAGCTAGGTTTAACAATAGCTGATATGGAAAATAGTAAAAAAATAGAATATGAATTTTTAATAGAAGCTTTAAATTTTAGAAAAGATATAAATGGAGAATTTTTGTAAAGGGGTAGACAGATGGATTTTTATGTATTATGGTTAATATCATTAGAGATAAAAAATATAGATAAAATAAATTTATTAAAGATGTATAAAAATGAGGAAAATATTTATAATAACTTTGAAAATATAAAAAGGACTATTCATATAAATAATTTGCAAAATTTAACTAAAAGAATTCAAATTTTAAAAAATTATTTAAATGAAGGGGATAAAATTATAGTTTATAATATGAAGGAATATCCAGAGGAACTAAAGAACATTGAAAATCCTCCATATTATCTTTTTTACAAAGGAAATATAGAATTACTTAATAAAAAGATTTTATCTATAGTTGGTGGCAGAAAGCACACGTCTTATGGAGAACAAGTTACAAAGTTTATAACAAAAGAAGCTGTTTTAAATGGTTATGTAATAGGAAGTGGAGGAGCTAGGGGAATAGATTCAATAGCTCATAAAGAAGCTTTAGAAAATGGCGGAGAAACTATTGCAGTTTTAGGTTGTGGAATAGATGTACTATATCCAAAAGGAAATAAGAAGCTTTTTAGTGAACTAGAAAAAAGAGGTCTTATAGTCACAGAATTTTTCTTAGGAACACCACCTTTTAGTTATAACTTTCCAATGAGAAATAGAATAATAAGCGGAATAGCTAGATATCTTATAGTTACAGAAGCAAATTACAAAAGTGGTTCACTTATAACAGTAAACTATGCATTAGAAAAAGGAATAGAAATTGGGGTTGTACCATCATCTATATTTTCAGAACTTGGATATGGATGCAATATGCTTTTGAAAGAAGGCGCGGTACCTATTATTTCTAGACAATCTTTAAGTGATTTCTTAAAATTTGAGGAAAAAAATATAAGGAAAGTTAACTCTCTAATAGAAGAGGAAATTTTGACTATAATAAGAGATGAACCTATGCATATAGATAAAATATTTGAAAAGGCAAAGGTTGACAGAAATACTTTGTATAAGGTATTATTTGAAATGCAAATTAAAAATAACATCGTAAGTTTACCTGGCAACTATTATGCTAGGATAATATAGATTTGAGGGGGTGAATAACTCCAATAAAAGTGGAGTTTATTTATGGGCCAAAAATTAGTAATAGTAGAGTCACCTGCGAAGGCGAAAACAATAGAAAAATATTTAGGAAAGAATTACATTGTTGAAGCATCAATGGGACACGTTAGAGATTTACCTAAAAGTAAGTTAGGTGTAGATATAGAAAATAATTATGAACCACAATATATAACAATAAGAGGAAAAGGTGAACTTTTAAAATCCTTAAGAAAAGCTGCTAAAAAAGCAGACAAAATATATCTTGCAACCGATCCAGATAGAGAAGGGGAAGCAATTTCATGGCATTTAGCGAACCTTTTAAAGATAGATGAAAAAGATAAGTGTAGGATAGTTTTTAATGAAATAACAAAAACAGCTGTAAAAAGTTCTTTAAAAAGTGCTAGAACTATCAATAAAGGATTAGTTGATGCACAGCAAGCAAGAAGAATTTTAGATAGACTTGTTGGATACGAAATAAGTCCTATTTTATGGAGAAACGTAAGATGGGGTCTTAGTGCGGGAAGAGTTCAATCAGCTGCATTAAATTTAATATGTAAACGAGAAGAAGAGGTAAAAGCCTTTAATCCAGTTGAGTATTGGACAATAGATTGTTTACTAAAGAAGGAAAGAAAAAAGTTTAAAGTAAACTTATCGAAATATAAAAATGAAAAGCTTGAAATGATTGAAGAAGCTAGAGCAAAAGAGATTTTAGATGATTTAAAAGATGGAGAGTTTAAAATTGAAAAAATAAAAAAAGGTAAAAAAGAGAGAAAACCTTTAGCACCTTTTACAACTAGTACACTTCAACAGGATGCAAATAAAAAATTAAATTATATGACAAAGAAAACTATGTCAGTTGCACAAGTACTTTATGAAGGGGTAGAAGTGAAAGGACATGGAACAGTTGGATTAATTACTTATATGAGAACCGATTCCGTAAGAATTTCAGATGATGCAAAAGCATTAGCAAAAGACTTTATTAAAGAAGCTTATGGTGAAAAATATTTACCTAAAGAAGATAGGGTTTATAAAGGAAAGAAAAATATACAAGATGCTCATGAAGCTATAAGACCAACACATGTGGAAATAACACCAGAAATTGCAAAAGGAAGTTTAACTCCAGAGCAATATAAATTATATTCATTGATTTGGAAAAGATTTATAGCGTCACAAATGGAATCATGTATGTTAAATACAAATTCAATTGATATTATAAATGGAGATTACAAGCTAAAGGCGAGTGGTTCAACAACTGAATTTGATGGATTTATGAAGGTGTATGAATATTCTAATTCAGAAGAAGAAAATACAACTCTTCCAGAATTAGAGGAAGGTGAAATATTAAAAAGTGATACTTTAGATATATCACAACATTTTACTCTTCCTCCAGCTAGATATAATGAAGCGTCATTTGTAAAGCTTCTAGAAGAAAAGGGAATTGGTAGACCAAGTACTTATGTACCAACAATATCAACTCTTTTAGGTAGAGAGTATGTAGTAAGAGAAAAGAAAAACTTAATTCCAACAGAACTTGGATTTATAGTTAATAATATAATTTGTGATTATTTTAAACAAATAGCAGATGTAGAATTTACAGCTGAAATGGAAAGAAAGCTTGATTTTATAGAGGAAGGATCTATAGAATGGGAAAATGTAGTTGCGGATTTCTTTGATCCTCTTAAGGTAGCTATTGATAAAGCGGAAAAAGAAATTGCAAAAGTAGTTATTGAAGATGAAGTAAGTGATGTACCATGTGATAAATGTGGTAGAATGATGATTATTAAACGTGGAAGATATGGAAAGTTTTTAGCTTGTCCAGGATATCCGGATTGTAAGAATGCAAAACCAATTGTTGAAGAAATTGAAGCACCTTGTCCAAAATGTGGTGGAAAAGTTTATGCTAAAAGAAGTAAACGTGGAAATAAATTCTTTGGATGCGCAAATTATCCTGAGTGTGATTTTGTAAGTTGGAATGAACCAGTTGAAAAGAAATGTCCAGAGTGTGGCAGTTTTATGGTTAAAAAGTTCTCTAAAAAAACCGGAGAATATCTACAATGTTCTAATAATGAATGTAAACATAAAGATGAAATAGAACAGAAAAAAGAAGAAAAATAGAAATGATGTAAAATAACGATACTTCTTTGTCGAAAATCGAGGTAAACCTGTTGAAAATGGTTATTGACTATGATATACTTTTATTCATATTAGGATGAAGAATGAGAATATTGTGAATTTTCAAACAACTCACTAAGATAACATAATCATCGAGGAGGAAGTATTGATGACATCATTACTTGATAAAACGAGAAAACTAAACAAAATTTTACAAAAGACAGGAACAGAAGCAGTTGCCTTTGGAGATATATGTAAATTACTTAGTAATGTATTAGAATGTAATGTTTATATTGCAAGTAGAAGAGGAAAAGTTATAGGATATAGCTTTTCAGAAAAATTTGAATGTGACATTATGAAGAAAAAGGTAACAGATGAAAGAAGGTTTCCAACCGATTATAATGATAAATTACTAAATGTTAATGAAACACTAGCTAATCTTCTTAATAAAGGAGATTGTGTATTTGAAGGCGAAAAAGAATGTATTG
Organism: uncultured Clostridium sp.; assembly: GCF_947072515.1. Classification (GTDB taxonomy): domain Bacteria; phylum Bacillota; class Clostridia; order Clostridiales; family Clostridiaceae; genus Clostridium. The sequence continues at coordinate 82,037 of NZ_CAMTIG010000005.1, read as the reverse complement.
TGAAAGACAAGCTTTCAACTATAGTTCCTATTATAGGAAATAGAGAAAGACTAGGAACACTTCTTTTAGCAAGATTCGGAAAAGAATTTACAGATGAAGATTTAGTACTATGTGAATATAGTGCAACAATAGTTGGAATGGAAATGCTTAGAGCTAAACAAGAAGAATTAGCTGAAGAAACAAGAAAGAAAGCTGTGGTTCAATTAGCTATAGGAACACTTTCTTATTCAGAATTAGAGGCTGTTGAACATATCTTTAATGAATTAGATGGAAATGAAGGACTTTTAGTTGCTTCGAAAATTGCAGACAAAGTAGGAATTACAAGAAGTGTTATAGTAAATGCTTTAAGGAAGTTTGAAAGTGCTGGAGTTATAGAGTCTAGATCATTAGGGATGAAGGGAACTCATATAAGAGTCTTAAATGATAAATTATTAGATGAATTAAAAAAAATAAAGTAAAAAACAGCTGAAAAGCTGTTTTTTTTATAGAGAATAAATCGAAAAAAGTATTTTTAATAGAAGAAACAAAAATAATGAAAATTAAACAAAGTTTTTGTTGATAGTATTATTAGCTTATGGTATACTAACTAAGGTAATAAAATACACACATTATCTAATTTATAAGATGGTCCTTTTAAATTAAAGGTTTCTTATGAGAAAAAAGATAGTGGAGGAAAAAACCAGGAGGTAACAAAATGTCAGTTATATCAATGAAACAATTATTAGAAGCAGGTGTACACTTTGGACACCAAACTAGAAGATGGAACCCTAAAATGGCTCCTTATATCTTCACAGAAAGAAACGGGATCTATATCATAGACCTACAAAAAACTGTTAAAAAAGCAGAGGAAGCATACAACTTCTTAAGAGAAGTTTCTGAAACAGGAAAAGACATTCTTTTCGTTGGAACTAAGAAACAAGCTCAAGAAGCTATCCAAGAAGAAGCAATCAGATCAAACATGCACTTTGTAAATAACAGATGGTTAGGTGGTATGTTAACAAACTTCAAAACTATTAGAACTAGAATTAATAGATTAGAAGCACTAGAAAAAATGCAAGAAGACGGAACTTTCGATGTTCTTCCTAAGAAAGAAGTTATAAAACTTAAAGGAGAAATGGAAAAGTTAGTTAAAAACTTAGGTGGTATTAAAAACCTTGATTCTACAAACATCGGAGCTATGTTCGTAGTTGATCCAAGAAAAGAAAAAAATGCTATTTCAGAAGCTAAAATCTTAGGAATTCCAGTAGTAGCTATCGTAGATACTAACTGTGATCCAGAAGAAGTTGATTACGTAATTCCAGGAAATGACGATGCTATAAGAGCTGTTAAATTAATAGCTGCTAAAATGGCAGATGCTATCATTGAAGGAAGACAAGTTGAACAAATAGAAGAATAGTTTTGGATATAAGAGGTAGGTGAATTTATTCATTTACCTTTTAACCTAAAAGGATATAAAAAGCGTATATATTAAGGAGGAATTTAAATAATGATTACAGCAAAGTTAGTTAAAGAATTAAGAGAAAAAACTGGTGCAGGAATGATGGACTGTAAAAAAGCTTTAACAGAAACTGATGGAGATTTAGAAAAAGCTGCTGAAGTTTTAAGAGAAAAAGGATTAGCTGCTGCAGCTAAAAAAGCAGGAAGAGTTGCTGCTGAAGGTATAGTTAAGACTTTCGTATCAGAGGATAATAAAAAAGCTTCTATGGTAGAAGTAAACTGTGAAACTGATTTCGTTGCTGCTAACGAAGAGTTCGTAGCATTTGCTACTGAATTAGCTGAATTAGTTGCTAATTCAAACGTATCATCAGTTGAAGAATTATTAAATGAAAAAATGGATGACAAGACTGTTTCAGAAAAACTTACAGCTTTAGTTGCTAAGTTAGGTGAACACATGACAGTTAGAAGATTTGAAAAAATGGTTATCGAAAATGGAGCTGTTCAAAGCTACATTCACGGTGGTGGAAGAATTGGAGTTTTAGTTGAAATTGCTTGTGAAACTGAAAGCCCAGTTATTGCTGAAGTTGCTAGAGAAGTTTGTATGCAAGTTGCAGCTGCTAACCCATTATTCTTAAATAGAGATGCAGTTGATACTGAAGCTTTAGAAAAAGAAAAAGAAATTTATAGAGTTCAAGCTTTAAATGAAGGAAAACCAGAAAAAATCGTTGAAAAAATGGTTACAGGAAGAATTCAAAAGTACTATAAAGAAGTTTGTCTAATAGACCAAGTTTGGGTTAAAGACGGAGATAAAACAATAACTAAATTATTAGAAGAAAAATCAAAAGAAGTAGGTTCTCCAATGACAATAAGCAAATTTGCTAGATTCGAAAGAGGAGAAGGAATCGAAAAGGTAGAAGAAGATTTCGCAGCAGAAGTTGCTAAGCAAATGGGTAAATAATTCTACCACATAGAGAGAACACTTTGTGTTCTCTTTTTTTAAGATAAAGGCAAGTATTAGCATGTTAAATGAGTAACTTAAAGTAAAATAAAAAAAGTTATATGATTTTGGAGGAAAATATAATGGCTGATTGTAAATATAAAAGAGTAATGCTTAAGCTTTCAGGTGAAGCACTAGCAGGGAAAAATGGTTTTGGAATAGATTTTAGTGTAGCAACAAGAATAGCACAAGAAATAAAATTACTAGTAGAAAAAGGAATTGAAGTAGGTGCTGTTGTAGGTGGTGGAAACATCTGGAGAGGTAGAAGCGGAGAAGGTATGGATAGAACTACTGCTGACTACATGGGAATGATGGCAACATGTATAAATGCTTTAGCACTACAAGATTCATTAGAACAACTTGGTGTTAACACAAGAGTTCAAACTGCCATAGAAATGAAAGAAATAGCAGAGCCTTTTATCAGAAGAAGAGCTATGAGACATTTAGAAAAAGGAAGAGTTGTTATATTTGCGGCAGGAACAGGAAATCCTTACTTTACTACAGATACAACAGCAGCATTAAGAGCAGCTGAAATAGAAGCTGATGCAATTCTTTTAGCAAAAAATGTTGATGGAGTTTATGATAAAGATCCAAACAAGTTTGACGATGCAGTAAAATATGATAAACTATCTTATATAGAGGTATTAGAAAGAGGTCTTCAAGTAATGGATTCAACTGCAATATCTTTATGTATGGATAATGAAATTCCAATATTAGTATTTGGTTTAGATCAACCAGGAAATATACAAAAAGCTATTACAGGTCAAGAGATAGGAACATTAGTTTCTAAATAAGGAGGATATATATGGTTAAAAGTATTTTAAAGAGTGCTGAAGAAAAAATGAATAAAACAATTACTGTTTTAAAGACTGATTTAACAACTATGAAAGCAGGAAGAGCTAACCCAACTATGCTTGATAGAGTTCAAGTAGAGTATTATGGAAGCATGTGTCCTGTATCACAAGTTGCAAACGTCTCGGCACCAGAACCAAGAGTATTACAAATATCACCTTGGGAACCAAGTTTATTAAAAGATATTGAAAAAGCTATATTAACATCAGATTTAGGATTAAATCCTTCAAATGATGGAAGTTTAATAAGACTTATAATTCCAGAATTAACAGAAGAAACAAGAAAAAGTCTTGTTAAAAATGTTAAAAAAGTAGGAGAAGAGTCTAAAGTAGCATTAAGATCTATAAGAAGAGATGCTAATGATAAGATAAAGGCTCTAAAAAAAGATGGTGAACTTACAGATGATGAAGTGAAAAAAAGCGAAGGCGATATTCAAAAAGTTACTGATAAGTTTGTAAAAGAAATAGATGCATTAATAGAAGCAAAAGAAAAAGAAATTATGTCAATTTAATTTAAAAAACCTGCTTTTAGCAGGTTTTTTATATAATTATGTGGGGAGGTTTTGGTATGATTAGATTTTTTAAAGGTGAAAAAATAAGTGGAACTGAAGAAGATATAAGCTTAGATATGGATAATATACCAAAGCATATTGCTATTATAATGGATGGGAATGGCCGCTGGGCTAAAAAAAGAAAATTGCCTAGAACCATGGGACATAAAGCAGGTGTAGAAACTATAAGAAGAGTTTTAAAAGAAGCAGATAGAATTGGTATAAAATATATGACGCTTTATGCTTTTTCAACAGAAAATTGGAAACGCCCTAAAGATGAGGTTGGAGCATTAATGAAGCTTTTAGTTCAGTATTTAAGACAAGAAATAAATGAACTACATAAAAAAGGGGTTAAAATAAATGTATTAGGTGATATGAGTATGTTACCTAAAGAATGTAGAGAAGAAATTAAAAAAGCTAAAGAAAAAACTAAAGATAACAGTGGAATAACTATGAATATTGCTTTAAATTATGGTGGTAGAAATGAAATAATTAGAGGAATAAAAAAATTAGCTCTTGAAATAAAAGAAGGGAATATAGATATTTCAGATATTAATGAAGAAATGTTTGAAAATTATTTATATACAAAAGATATTCCAGATCCAGATATTATAATAAGACCTTCTGGAGAACAAAGATTAAGCAACTTTTTACTTTGGCAATGTGCATATTCAGAATTTTGGTATTCAGATATATGTTGGCCAGATTTTAAGGAGAAAGATCTTCATCAAGCTATATATGATTTTCAACAGCGTGATAGAAGATTTGGGGGAATAAAAAAATAAGAGAGGTGATTTTTTAGTGAAATCAAATAATAGGTATTTAGGAGCAGCTATTTTAGCACCTATTATAATATTATTTTTATGTTTGCAAGGAAGATATTTAGAAGGATTTACTATTGTATTATCTTTATTAGGGTTACATGAATTTTATAATGCATTAAGGCAAAAAAACTTAAATCCTTTTGCTTTAGCAGGGTATCTTTTAGTTATAATATATTATTTAACAGAAAATGATTTGACTATGACAATGTATGCTTTAATATTTATTACATTCATACTTTTAATTTTACCAGTTGTAAATTTAAAATATACATTCATTGATGTAGGTGTAACAATTTTAGGATTTTTATATGTGGGGATTTTGTTTTCTTTCATATATTTAATAAGTACTAAAAATGGAGGAGCATTTTTAGTTTGGATAGTATTTATAGGCTCGTGGGTAACAGATACTGCAGCATATTTTTCAGGAAGACTTTTTGGAAAACATAAACTTTCACCAAAAGTAAGTCCTAAAAAAACAATTGAAGGTTCAATTGGTGGAGCTATAGGAGCATTTATTGTTTGTGGCTTATATGGAGTTGTTTTATTTTATGGATTTAATATATATATAATGCCAATATATAATTTCTTTATAATAGGTGCATTATGTGGGATATTTAGCCAATTTGGTGATTTAGTAGCATCTTCCGTAAAAAGATATGTTGGAATTAAGGATTACAGTAATTTAATTCCAGGGCATGGTGGAATACTAGATAGATTTGATAGTATATTATTTTCAGGTTTAATAATATTCTACTATTTAACATTTATAGTAAGATAAAATTTAAAGTCTTTGAAGAAATTCTTCTAAGGCTTTTTTTGATGGGAAAAAATAGTGTAAAAATGTTTTGACGAAAAATTTATATAAATTTCTTTATGTAAGCATATAAATCTTATATGGAGGGGTTTATTTTGAGTAAATTAAATAAAGATAAAATATTAGAAATTTTATGTTGGATTGTGGGAATAATAGTATTTGTAGAAGTAATTAGAAATTATTTTACTCCCTTTATATGGATTTTAGTGATTTATTTTTTAGGTAATCCTATAAATGAGTTTTTAAAGAAAAAAATTCATTATAGAGGTGTATGTGCAGCTATTACGATACTTGTGCTTAATGTTGTAATTATTATAAGTATTTTGTATTTAGGGAGTACTGTATATATGACATTTAAAGAAATTATATCGGATAATTTAGTAGATTTGAAGAAGATATTTTTAGAGATGGAAGAAAATATAGAATTAATACTAGGAGATATAAATATAATTGAAAAAATGAAAAATATTTTAAATTTCAATTATATAAAAATAGGCGCAACATCGACAGGAGAAGGATTTTTAGCTTATTTTATAGGGAATATTTGTACATTTTTTATTTTTAGTGATAAAGAAAAGATAAAAAAAACTTTAGATAATTTAATGCCGATAAAAATAAATAAGCGAATAATTAGAATTTTGAATAATTTGAAAAATATGCTTAAAATACAATTTTTGTTACTTTTTATTTCTACTTTAATAATAATAATAGGCTTTAATGTTTTAAGAATTGATAATGCCATATTTTTAGGACTTATTTGTGGTATCTTAGATATACTTCCATATGTAGGAACTATAATTGTATTTATACCAATAATAATATACAATATTATTGTAAAAAATTATTTAATTTCTTTTGGGTTAATTTGTCTTTATATTCTTGTGCAGATAATTCGAGAATTTTTAGAGGCAAAATTAGTTAGTGATAGATTTAATATACATCCATTGCTATCACTATTGTCACTTTATATAGGAGTTAAGATATTTGGTTTTATGGGGATTTTTATAGGACCAATATTTTGCATGACACTAATAGATATAATTATGGAAAACTAAAATTATGGAGGAATATAGATGAAGAGAATATCAATACTAGGGGCTACAGGATCCATAGGAGTTCAAACTATCGATGTAGTTAGAAAAAGTGAAGATATACAGATTATAGGAATAACAGCAAATACATCTGTTTTAAAAATGATAGAGATAATAGATGAATTTAATCCTAAATATGTTTGTATGATGGATAATGAAAGTTCGGGAAAGATAAAAGAATATGTAGAAAAGAAAAAATTAAATATAGATGTATCTACAGGAATAGATGGACTTATAAAGATAGCAACATTAGATGAAATAGATACAGTAGTAACATCGGTAGTGGGAATGATTGGATTAAGACCAACATTAGAAGCTATAAGAAAGAAAAAGGATATAGCTCTTGCTAATAAAGAAACATTAGTTGTAGCAGGAGAAATTGTAATGCGAGAAGCTAAGGAAAATGGAGTTAATATTTTACCAGTTGATTCAGAACATAGTGCTATTTTTCAAGCTCTTCAAGGAAACAAAAAAGAAGAAATTAAAAAAATTCTATTAACTGCATCAGGAGGCCCATTTAGAGGTAAGGATAAGAAGTTTTTAGAAACGGTGAATTTAAAAGATGCTTTAAATCATCCAAATTGGAGTATGGGGAAAAAAATAACTATAGATTCAGCAAGTCTTATGAATAAAGGTCTTGAAGTTATAGAAGCACATTTTTTATTTGATGTAGATTATGAGGATATTCAAGTTGTTGTACATCCACAAAGTATAGTGCATTCAATGATAGAATATAAAGATAATAGTATAATAGCTCAATTAGGATCACCTGATATGAGACTACCTATACAATATGCATTAAATTATCCGGAAAGAAAAGTAGAAATAGCTACTGGATTAGACTTTTATAATATGGTTAATTTGACTTTTGAAAAGCCTGATATGAATACATTTAAATGCTTAAAATTAGCCTTTAAAGCAGGAAAAAGAGGAGGATTAATGCCAACTATATTAAATGGAGCAAATGAAGAAGCTGTTGCATTATATTTAGATGAAAAAATAAAATTCTTAGAAATTGGTGATATAATAGAGAGAGCCATTGAGAATTTTAAAGATAGAATAGATGAAGAATTAACAGTTGAGAATATTATTAATTTAGATAAAGATGTAAAAGAGTATGTAAGAAATAATTTTTAGGAGGAGACTATATTGTATGTAATATTTGCTATATTAGCATTTAGTTCCTTAATTATAGTACATGAGCTAGGCCATTTTATAGTAGCAAAATTAAATGGTGTTAAGGTTATTGAGTTTTCTATAGGGATGGGACCTAAATTATTTTCGATAAATAAAAATGATACAAAATATTCATTAGGAATACTTCCGATTGGGGGATATGTTCAAATGGCTGGTGAATATGACGAAGATAATAATGAAGGAAATGAGAGGAAAGATGAAGAAGGTACATTAAATAGTAAAAGCCCTCTTCAAAAGATTGCAGTGATGATTGCCGGTGTAGTAATGAATATAATTTTAGCTATAGTTATATTTGGGGCAATGGGAAGTCACTTTGGGTATAATACACAAACTATAAATAGCGTAGAAAAGAATAGTCCAGCTTATGAAGCAGGAATTAGACAAGGGGATACTATAGAAAAAATTAATGGATCTAAAGTTATTGCAACAACAGATATAACATCAGAAATTTTAATGTCAAATGGAAATGATGTAAATCTTCTAATAGATAGAAATGGTGAAAACTTAGACATAAAGGTAAAACCAAAAGAAATAGAAGGATCATATTTAATAGGAGTAACATTTAAAAGTGTTAAAAATGTAGGTATAGTTCAATCTTTAAAACATGGGGTAAATGAAAGCTTAAGCGTAATAAAACAAACATATATTGGAATAAAAAATCTTGCAACAGGTAAGGGATCATTTACAAAAGATGTAGGAGGACCAGTTACTATAATTAAAATGACTGGTGAAGCAGCTAAAATGGGAATATGGCCACTTTTAAATCTAACTGCATTTTTAAGTATAAATTTAGCAGTAATTAACTTTTTACCTATTCCAGCTTTAGATGGTGGAAGATGCTTGATGTATATTTTTGAAGTGATTACAAGAATAAAAGTGCCAACTAAAGTAGAAAATGTAATTAATACTATAGGCTTTATCTTACTTATGGGACTCATGCTTGTAGTAACTTTAAAAGATATATTATTTCCAATAAATTTATAAGGAGTAAATTATGGAAAGAAGAAAAACAAAGGTTGTAAAAATAGATAAATTAAAAATTGGAGGAGATAATCCAATAGTAATTCAATCTATGACAAATACAGATACTAGAAATGTAGAAGAAACATTAAAACAAATAAATGCACTAGTAAAAGAAGGATGTCAAATGGTAAGATGTGCAGTTCCAGATATGGAAGCTGCTGAAGCTATAAAGGATATAGTGAAAAAATCACCTGTACCAATAGTTGCAGATATTCATTTTGATTATAGATTAGCATTAAAAGTTATAGAAAATGGGATTTCAAAACTTAGAATAAATCCAGGAAATATAGGAAGTATAGAGAGAATACGTGAAGTAGTAAATAAAGCAAAAGAATATAATGTACCTATAAGAATTGGAGTAAACTCAGGGTCTCTAGAAAAAGATATTTTAGAAAGAGATGGAAAACCTACAGCAAATGGACTAGTGGAAAGTGCCTTAAGACATGTTAAAATATTAGAAGATTTAGATTTTTATGATATAATAATCTCTATAAAATCATCGAATGTAAAAATGATGATAGAAGCTTATAGATTAATGAGCACAAAGGTAGATTATCCACTTCACTTAGGAGTTACAGAATCAGGTACTAAATTTAAAGGAACTATAAAATCAAGTGTCGGAATAGGAACTCTTTTAGCAGAAGGGATTGGAGATACAATAAGAGTATCGTTAACATCAGATCCATTAGATGAAATAGAAGTGGCAAAAGAACTTTTAAGATCTTTAGAACTTTATGAAAGTGGATTACAATTAATTTCATGTCCTACTTGTGGAAGAACAGAGATTAAACTTATTCAAATTGCAGAGGAAGTTGAAAGACGACTTAAAAATTCAGATAAAAAGATAAAAGTGGCTGTAATGGGATGCGTAGTAAATGGTCCTGGTGAAGCAAGAGAAGCAGATATTGGAATAGCTGGTGGAAAAGGTGTAGGAATCATATTCAAAAAAGGTGAAATAATAAAAAAAGTAAAAGAAGAGGATTTAGTGGAAGAATTATTAAAGGAAATTGATTCTCTTTAAAAATATTTAAAGTATTAGTTTAAATATATAGAGAGAGAAAAACTAGCTATAAAGCTAGTTTTTTTCCGCCATTAAATATAAAAAGGAGGGATACTTGTGGGAGAAGAGTTTATAAAAATTATAAATAAAGAAATAAATAAAGTGGAAGCACTAGAAGATAAGGAAATTTCATTGAAGAGATTTCAATTTTTTAAGAAGAGTAATGTTTTAAAAGTAATATTAAAAACAAAAGTATCATTAACAGAAGAAGAAGAATCATACATAACGAAACTTATAGAAAGCAGAATAGGAAAAGCATTTAAAATAGAACTACAAGTATATAAGGATGTAGAGGGACTTCCTTTAGAAACTATTGTAAAAGAACATTGGCTAGATATTGTTATGGAAATAGGGAAAAAGGTTCCATTAGCTACAGCTATGCTATATTCAGAAGATAGAGAAATATCAAATGATAAGATAGTAATAAAATATGGATGTGAAATGATTGTTGAACATTCAAAAAGAAAAAATATAGGAAAAGAAATAACTAGAAAAATAAATGATATCTTTGGAAGAAATCCATTAGTTGAAATAATATATGATGCTACATTAGAAGATAATACTTATGAAAAGAAAAAAGAAGAAGAGTATTTAAAAATAATGCAAGATGCTGTTAAAAATAGAGGACTTAGTCATTCGAATGGAGAGCAAAGAGATGGTAAGAAAGAAGATAAACCAAAAGCTAAACCACAAGAAGGATATAAGAGAGAGAACTTTAGACGTGAGCCTAAAGATGAAAATACTATTTTAGGAAGAGGAATAAAAGATGAGCCTATAACTATAGATGAAATAGATGAAACCTCAGGATATGTAGCAATAATAGGAGAAGTATTTAAAACAGAAACAATAGAAACAAGAACTGGAAAGACTATATTAACATTCTTCGTAACAGATTACACTAGTTCTATAACTGTAAAGTGTTTCTTAAAAGAAAAAGAGAAAGAAGAAGTTTTAGAAAATGTTAAAAAAGGGCTTTATTGCAAAGTAAGAGGAGAAGCTATTTATGATACTTATGCTAGAGAAGTAGTAATAATGGGTCGTGATATAGTTAGAATGAAAAAAATAGAAAGAATGGATGGATCTACAGAAAAAAGAGTTGAACTACATCTTCATACTAATATGAGTACTATGGATGGAATGACACCAGCTTCAAAGCTTGTAGAAAGAGCTGCAAAGTGGGGGCATAAAGCTATAGCAATCACAGATCATGGAGGAGTTCAAGCTTTCCCAGATGCACAAAGTGCAGCAAAGAAAAATGGAATAAAAGCTATTTATGGAGTTGAAGGATATTTAGTTGATGATGGTGTTCCAGTTGCATTAGATGAAAAGGGACAAAATTTAGATGACGAATATGTTATATTCGATTTAGAAACTACGGGATTTTCACCTAAAAATGATAAAATAATTGAAATAGGTGCAGTTAAAATAAAAGAAGGAAAAATAATTGATAGATTTAGTGAGTTTGTAGATCCAGAAAGATTAATTCCATATAAAATTACAGAGCTTACTAGTATAACAGATGAGATGGTTAAGGGCGCTAAAACTATTGAAGAAATTCTACCGGAATTTTTAGAATTTTGTAAGGGATCAGTATTAGTTGCGCATAATGCTGGATTTGATACATCTTTTATCAAACATAATTGTGAAAAACTAAATTTATATTATGAATATACAGTTTTAGATACAGTTCCGCTTGCAAGATTTTTATATCCAGAATTAAAAAAAGTAAAACTTAACATTGTTGCAAAACATTTAGGTATTTCTTTAGATAATCACCATAGAGCTGTAGATGATGCAAAGGCAACTTGTGATATTTTATTAGTATGTTTTAAAAAAATGAAAGAAGAATTAGAGATAGACTCTTTAAAAAAATTAAATGAAGAATTTTTAAGTAATATTGATATAAAAAAACAACCTACATCACATATAATTATTTTAGCTAAAACACAAGCAGGAATTAAAAATTTATATAAACTTGTATCAGAAGCTCATGTTAGTAACTTTTTTAGAAGTGCAAGAACTAAAAAAAGTAAGCTACAAAAAATGAGAGATGGGCTTATTATAGGTTCAGCTTGTGAAGCTGGTGAGGTTTTTAAAGCTATATTATCAGGAAAGAGTGATGAAGAAGTTGAAAAGATAGCAGAGTTTTATGACTACCTAGAAATTCAGCCTATAGGAAATAATAGATTCCTTGTAGAAAAGGGGAATGTTAAGGATGATGATGAACTTAGAGAGTTAAATAGAAGGATTTATAATTTAGGAAAGAAAATGGGTAAAATGGTTGTTGCTACGGGAGATGTACATTTTTTAGAACCTCATGATGATGATTTTAGAAAAATAATCATGGCAGGAAAAGGATTTAAAGATGCAGATGCTCAGCCTCCACTTTATTATAAAACAACAGAAGAAATGCTTAAGGAATTTAGTTATTTAGGAATGGAAGAAGCTAGAGAAGTAGTTATAGTAAATCCAAATAAAGTAGCTGAAAGTATAGAGGATATAAAACCTATTCCTGATGAGACATATCCACCTAAAATAGAGGGAGCAGAAGATGAAATAAGAGATATGGTATTAACAAAGGTTCATAAAATTTATGGTGATAAGCTACCAGAAGTTATACAAAAAAGATTAGATAAAGAATTAAACTCTATTATAAACAATGGATATGCTGTTCTTTATCTTATAGCACAAAAATTAGTTGCTAAATCTTTAAAAGATGGTTATTTAGTTGGATCGAGGGGATCAGTTGGATCTTCATTTGTTGCAACAATGTCAGATATAACTGAGGTTAATGGATTACCACCACATTATGTATGTCCTAACTGCAAGTATTCCCATTTCTTCTTAGATGGTTCTATAAGTTCAGGAGCAGATTTACCAGATGAAAATTGTCCTAAATGTGGAACTAAATATATAAAAGATGGGCATGATATTCCTTTTGAAACCTTCTTAGGATTTGAGGGAGATAAAGAACCAGATATTGACCTTAACTTCTCAGGGGATAACCAAGCAGATATTCATAGATATACAGAGGTTCTATTTGGTAAGGGGTTTGTATTTAAAGCGGGAACTATAGGAACGGTTGCAGAAAAAACAGCTTATGGATATGTTAGAAAATATTTAGATGAAAAAGGTATAAGAGCTTCTAGTGCTGAAATAGAAAGATTGACTATAGGGTGTACAGGAATAAAAAGAACTACAGGACAACATCCAGGTGGAATTATGGTTGTGCCTAGTGATAATGAAATATATAATTTTACACCAATACAATATCCAGCAGATGATAATTCGGCAGATTTTATAACTACTCACTTTGATTATCATTCAATTAGTGGTAGATTATTAAAACTTGATATACTAGGACATGATGATCCTACGGTACTTAGAATGCTTCAAGATATAACAGGACTTGATCCAAAAACAATTCCTTTAAATGATGAAAAGGTAATAAGTCTTTTTACATCAGCAAAAGCTTTAGAAATAGAAAAAGAAAAAATAGGTAGTGAAATATTTGGAGAAGTTGGAAGTTATGGATTACCTGAGTTTGGAACTAAGTTTGTTAGGCAAATGCTTATAGATACACAACCTAAAGCATTTGCTGACTTAGTGAGAATATCAGGACTTTCACATGGAACGGATGTATGGCTTAATAACGCACAATATTTTATAAAAGAAGGATATACTACACTAAAAGATTGTATTTCTACAAGAGATGATATTATGGTTTATTTAATGTATAGAGGACTTCCACCAAAAACATCATTTACTATAATGGAAAAAGTAAGAAAAGGTAAGGGGTTAAGTGAAGAGGATGAAGTTTTAATGAAAGAGAATAATGTGCCAGATTGGTATATTGAATCTTGTAAAAGAATAAAGTATATGTTTCCAAAGGGCCATGCAGTTGCCTATGTTATGATGGCAGTTAGAATAGCCTATTATAAAGTTTATTATCCGGAAGCTTATTATTCAACATTCTTTACAGTAAGAGCAGATGAATTTGATGCAGAACTTATCTGTAGGGGAGAAAGTGCAGTAAAAGCAAAATTAGAAGAATTATATGCATTAGGAAATAATGTTACTGTAAAGGATAAAGGAATGACAACATCATTAGAACTTTGCTATGAAATGTTTAAAAGAGGAATGAGTTTTACAAAAGTAGATCTTTATAAATCAGCAGCAAATAAATTCTTAATTGAAGAAGATGGGGTATTAAGACCACCTATTAGTGCGCTTCAAGGAGTTGGGGCCAATGCAGCAGATGCTATAGTTGAAGCAAGAAAAGATGGAGAGTTTATTTCAAAAGAAGATTTAAGACTTAGAGCAAAGATTACTAAAACTAATATTGAAACTTTAAGTAATCATGGTTGCTTAGAAGGAGTTCCAGAGACAAATCAATTATCACTTTTCTAAAAAGAAAAGGATAGAATAAAAATATGGCCAAATTCCTCGAAAATAAATAAAACTTGAATTAAATAGGAGTTTATGATATTCTAATAGAGAAAAGATTATTGCAGAGAGTTACGGAAAGGAGTGGGAAAAAAATCCCGCTCTTTCTATTTAGACGCAACTTATAAAATAGTTGCGTTTTTAATTAAAATATTAAAAGGACTTTTTGGGAATAATATAAAAATTGAATATTTAAAAAGGAGGTTAACATATGAAAAAGGATGCTTTAATGGAAAAGATTGAAGAACTAATTCTTCCAATAACAGATGAGTTAGGATATGAATTATATCATGTTGAATTTGTTCATGAAGATGGAGAAAATTATTTGAGAGTTTATATCGATAGTGAAGAAGGTATAAAGTTAACTGATTGTGAAGCAGTATCAAGAAAAGTAAGTGATATGCTAGACAGTGAAGACCCAATTGATAAATCATACTATTTAGAGGTTTCATCACCAGGAATAGATAAAGGGCTTTACAAGGAAGAACATTTTTTAAAAGCTATAGGAGCAAAGGTATTTGTTAAATTTACTGGTACTATAGAAGGAAAGAAGCATATTACAGGAATTTTAAAAGAAGTAAATAATGATATTATTATAATAGAAGGGGATGTTACTTTAGACATTCCAACAGAAAAAATTAAAAGTGCCAACATCCAAGGGGAACTATAAGAGGAGGAAAGAAAGATGAATATGGAGTTTATAGATGCTCTAGAGGATATCATAGAGGAAAAAGGAATAAGTAAGGAATTACTATTTTCAACTATTGAGGATGCAATGGTTGCAGCTTATAAGAAAAATTATGCAAATCAATATACAAATGCACAAAACGTTAAGGTTAGAATAAATAAAGAAAATGGTGAGGTTAAAGTTTTTGCACAAAAAGTTGTTGTTGATGAAATATTTGATGATGTAACTGAAATAAGTTTAGAAGAAGCAAAAGAATTAAATCCAAAATTTGAGGTTGATGATATAGTAGATTTAGAAGTTACACCAAAAAACTTTGGAAGAGTAGCAGCACAACATGCAAAACAAATGGTAACTCAAAAAATAAGAGAATCAGAAAGAAGTATTATATTCCAAGAATATAAAGAACTTGAATTTGACATAATAACAGGAACTATAATAAGAAAAGATAAAGGTTTAGTTTTTGTAAACCTAGGAAAAATCGAAGGTATTATAGGACCAAATGAGCAAATGAAAGGTGAGGAATATACTTTCAATGAAAAGTTAAAACTTTATATTGTAGAAGTTAAATCTACAACTAAAGGACCTCAAATTCATGTATCAAGAACACATCCAGGATTAGTGAAAAGATTATTCGAAATGGAAGTTCCAGAAATACAAGATGGAACTGTAGAAATTAAGAGTATATCAAGAGAAGCAGGTTCAAGAAGTAAAATTGCAGTATTCTCACATGATGAAGAAGTAGATCCAATGGGAGCATGTGTAGGACCTAAGGGAATCAGAGTTCAAGCTGTAGTTAATGAGCTTAAGAATGAAAAGATTGATATCATAAAATGGAGCAAAGATCCAGCAGAATTTATTGCAAATTCATTAAGTCCAGCTAAAGTTATAAGCGTTGAAGTTGATGAAGAAAATAAATCAGCTAAAGTTGTAGTAGATGACAACCAACTTTCACTAGCAATAGGAAAAGAAGGTCAAAATGTAAGATTAGCTGCTAAATTAACTAACTGGAAAATAGATATCAAAAGTAAAAGCCAAAGCGAAAAAGAACAATTAGAAAAAGCAGAGGCTGTAGAAGAAATAATAGAAACTATAGAAATTGAAGAGTAGTTAAGGTGAGGTGTGGCTTTTATGAAAGTTAAGAAAGTACCTTTAAGAATGTGCACTGGCTGTTCAGAAATGAAACCTAAAAAAGAACTTATAAGAGTTGTAAGATCTAAAGAAGGTGAAGTTTCTATAGATTTGACAGGAAAGAAAGCAGGAAGAGGAGCTTACGTATGTAGGTCTGAAGAATGCTTAAACAAGGCATATAAAACAAAAAGATTAAGCAGAAATTTAGAAGTTGCAATTAGTGAAGAAATTTATAATAAACTAAGGGAAGAAATGAATGATGAATAAATTTTTTAATTTTTTAGGCCTTGTAAAAAGATCAGGTAATTTAATAGAAGGCTATAGTAAATGTGATGAAAATAGAAACAGAGTAAGACTAAAGCTTTTTATAATTTCTAAGGATGCTTCAGAGTCATCAAAAAAGAAATTTTTAAAACACTGTGAAGAAAAAAATATACCATATATTGAAGATTTTAGTAAAGAAAAATTAGGTGCTTCTATTGGTAAAGAAGAAATAAAAATATTAGCCATAAAAGATAAAAATATGGCAGATAAATTATTAAGTCTTTACAAGGAGGAAGCAAATATGTAGAAAATTAATACGGGGGTGACTGTATGTCAAAAATTAAAGTGTATGAATTAGCAAAGGAACTTGGCGTAAGTTCAGTTGACTTAATAGAACTATTAAAAAAAGAATTTAATGTTGTAGCCAAAAATCATATGAGTATTATTGAGGAAGAAGATGCAGAATTAATAAAGGAACTTATTGAAGAAGGCGGAGAAGACATTATAAAGAAAACTATCGTAGATGAGTACGAAGACATGTTAGCAGAAGAGGTTAACAAAGGAAATAAGAAAAAGAAGAAAACTAGAAAGCAAATGGAAGCAGAAGCAGCAGCATTAGCAGCAGCAAATGCTTTAGAAGTTGTTGAAATAAGCGAAACTATAATGGTTAAAGATTTAGCAGAAAAAATTAATAAACCATCAGCAGAACTTATAAAAGAGCTTATGTTCTGTGGAGTTATGGCTGGAATGAACCAAGAAGTAGATTTTGAAACAGCTAAAAAAGTTTGTGAAAAATTTGAAATAATTGCAGAAAAAATAGAGCGAAATGATGAGTTAGATGACTTAATCATAGAAGATGCAGAAGAAACTTTAGAAAAGAGACCACCAATTGTAACTGTAATGGGTCACGTTGACCACGGTAAAACTTCTCTTCTTGATGCAATAAGAAAAGAAAAAGTTACTGAAACAGAAGCAGGTGGAATAACTCAACATATCGGTGCATATACTGTTACTTTAAATGGTGAAGAAATAACATTCTTAGATACACCAGGACATGAAGCATTTACATCAATGAGAGCTAGAGGAGCTCAAATAACAGATATCGTTATTTTAGTTGTAGCAGCAGATGATGGTATAATGCCTCAAACTAAAGAAGCTATAAGTCACTGTAAAGCAGCTGAAGTACCTATGATAGTTGCAATAAATAAAATAGATAAAGATGGTGCTAACATAGATAAAGTTAAACAAGAGTTAACTGAATATGGTTTAGTTGCAGAAGACTGGGGTGGAGATACAATTTGTGTTCCAGTATCAGCTAAACAAGGAATTGGTATAGAAAATGTACTAGAAATGGTATTATTAACTGCTGAAGTATTAGAACTTAAAGCTAACCCTAACAGAAATGCAAATGGTACAGTTATAGAAGCTAAGCTTGATAAGGGTAGAGGACCAGTTGCAAGTTTACTTGTTCAAACAGGAACATTAAATGTAGGAGATTCTATTTTAGTTGGAACTACTTACGGAAGAGTAAGAGCTATGTTTGATGATACAGGAAAGAAAATAAAAACAGCTGGACCATCAATTCCAGTAGAAGTTTTAGGTCTTTCAGAAGTACCAGCAGCAGGAGACAGATTCAATGAAGTTGAAGATGAAAAAACTGCAAGAAATATGGCTGATAAGAGAAAAGCAAAGATTAAAAATGAAAGCTTTACTTCAAGCCACAGAGTTTCTCTTGAAGGTTTATATAACCAAATTAAAGAAGGAACAGTTAAAGAGCTTGGTATAATAGTAAAAGCTGACGTTCAAGGTTCAGTAGAAGCTATAAAACAATCACTTGAAAAACTTTCAACAGACGATGTTAAAGTTAGAGTTATCCATGGTGGGGTTGGAGCAATAACAGAAACTGATATTACTCTTGCATCAGCTTCAAACGCAATCGTAATTGGATTTAATGTAAGACCAGATGGTAATGCATTAGCTGCATCAGATAGAGATGGAGTAGAAGTTAAAACTTATAGAATCATATATGATGCAATAGAAGATGTTAAATCAGCTATGATTGGAATGCTTGAACCTGAATATAAAGAAGTTGTATTAGGAACAGCAGAAGTAAGAGAAACTTATAAAATATCAAGTGTTGGAACTATTGCTGGATGTTATGTAACAGATGGTAAAATAGTAAGAAATTCAGATGTAAGAGTTATAAGAGATGGAATAGTAATATTCGAAACAACTTTATCATCATTAAAGAGATTTAAAGATGACGTAAAAGAAGTTAAATCAGGATATGAATGTGGTTTAAGCTTAGAAAAGTTTAACGACATGAAAGAAGGAGACCTTATAGAGTCTTATACTATAGAAGCAGTTGAAAGAAAAGAACTTTAATTAATAAAGAGGTGAAAAAAATGGCTAACTATAGAGGTGGAAGAATAAACGAAGAAGTAAAAAAAGAAGTTAGCAACCTAATTCAAAATGAAGTTAAGGACCCAAGACTTACAGCTATGATTTCTGTAACTGATGTAGATGTTACTAGAGATTTAAGTTTTGCGAAAGTATATGTAAGTATATTTGCTAACAGCCAAGAAGAAAAAGAAGAGAATTTAAAAGCTTTAAAAGGAGCTAGTAGCTTCATAAGAAGAGAAGTGGGAAGAAGAGTTAAATTAAGAGCGGTACCACAGATAATTTTTGAACTAGATGAATCTATAGATTATGGAATGAAAATAGATGCACTTATCGAAAGGTCAAAAAAATAATGTCATTAAAAGATATTGCAAAAAAGATACTAAGTTCTAAAAAAATAGGAATTAGTTATCATCAATCTCCAGATGGAGATGCAATGGGAAGCGCATTAGCACTTTTAAATGCATTAAGATATTTAAAGAAAGATGCATATATAGTATCTAAAGATATTATTGCAGACAATTTAAAATTTTTATCATTAGGAGAAGAGGTAGATGGAAACACTACCTCTCCTAAAAAAGATACTGATTTAGTAGTTGTAGTGGATTGCGGAAATTTTGAAAGAATTTCTGCAGACCTTTCTTTTTATAAAGGCTTTTTAATAAATGTAGATCATCATATTTCAAATGATAACTATGGAGATTTAAACTATGTAGATACGAAGGCAGCATCTACTGGTGAAATAATATTTGAGTTAATAGAAAAATTATCAATTCTCTTCAATAAAAAAGATGAAGTTCTTAAAGATATAGGGACATGTTTATATACGACTATTGTAACTGATACAGGGTCATTTAGACATTCGAATGTAACAGAAAGAACACATAAGATTGCAAGTAAGCTTATTGCAATTGGAGTAAATAATACAGATATTTATAAAAATTTATTTGATAATAGAAAAATGAAAAAGTTAAATCTTATGGGATATGCTTTTGAACATGCAAGATTGTTTTTAGATGGTAAAGTAGTAGCAGTTGGGCTTTCAGAGGATGTTTTAAAATCCTATGATTGTGAGCAAGAAGATACATCAGATATAATTGGAAATTTATTAAGTATAAAAGATGTTGAAGTTGCAATTCTTTTAAAGGAAACTTCAGAAGGAACAAAAGCAAGTTTACGTTCGAAAAATGAATTTGATGTAAGAAAAATAGCTGAAAACTTTGGTGGCGGTGGTCATATAAAGGCAGCTGGAGTAATGCAAAAAGGTGTATTTTTAGAAGATGCTAAAGAAAACCTTTTAAATAAAATTGAAAGTGAGCTAGAAACATGGAAGGCGTAATAAATGTTTTTAAAAACACAGGGATGACTTCTTTTGATGTAGTGAGAAAAATAAAAAAACTTTCAAAGACAGGTAAAGTGGGCCACACAGGTACTCTAGATCCAGAGGCATGTGGGGTTCTTCCTGTATGTATAGGAAAAGCTACAAAAATAATCGATTATATAATGAGAGCTCCTAAAGTCTATACTGTAGAATTTAAATTAGGTATGAAAACAGATACTTATGATTTAGAAGGAAAAGTTATAGAAGAGAAAGACAGTAGTTTTTTAACCGAGGAAGAGATATTAAAAGCTATATTAAAGTTTAAAGGTGAATATAATCAAGTTCCTCCTATGTACTCAGCACTTAAAAAAGATGGTGTTAGACTTTATGAACTTGCAAGAAAGGGAATTGAAGTTGAAAGAGAAGGAAGACTTATAAATATTTATTATATAGAAGATATAACAATAAATAAGCCTTTTATAAAAATGAAAGTTAAATGTTCTAAAGGAACTTACATAAGAAGTCTTTGCTATGACATTGGTGAAGAGCTAAATGTGGGAGCAGTAATGACAGGACTTAGAAGAAATTCTACTTCAAGTTTTACTGAAGAGGAAAGTATAAATATAGAAGAATTAACAGAAGAAAATATAGAAGGATATATCATTCCAATGGAAGAAGCTTTAAAAGAGTATGATAAAATGGTCATACGAAATAAATTTAAAAAGCTTATTATAAATGGAGCAAAAGTTTATGATAAAAGGCTTTATACAGAAAATATTGAAAAGAATATTTTATATAGAGTTTATGATGAAGAAGATAACTTTATCGGTCTTGGAAAAAAAGATGAGGAAGGATTTAAGATAGAAAAACTTCTATCTTAAACTTTAGGTAGTCAAATGGAAAAAAGAGATGGATATTATATTGCGCTAGGGAGTTTTGATGGACTGCATAGAGGGCACTTAGAATTAATAGAATGTGTTAAAGATTTAGCAAAAAAAGATAATTCTAAAAGTATGGTATTTACTTTTTCAAATCATCCAAGAGAAGTAATACAAAAAAAGAGTACTTTTAAGTATCTTATGGGAAATAGAGAAAAAAAAGAAGTTTTAAAAGAACTAGGAATTAATAAAGTAGTATTAGAAACATTTGATGAGGATTTAATGAAGCTCTCACCAGAGGATTTTATAAAAAAGTTATTAAATGAATATAAAGTATTAGGATTAGTTGTTGGATTTAATTACAGATTTGGTTTTAAAAATAAAGGCGATATAGAACTTTTAAAAGAACTTGGAGAAAAATATAGTTTTAAAGTTAAAGTTATAGAACCTTTTATGTATGATGATGAGATTGTAAGTAGTACTCGCATTAGAAATTTACTTATAGATGGAGAGATACAATTAGCTAATTGTATGTTAAAGAGACCTTATGACTTAGAAGGAATAGTGGTTGGTGGAAAGAGACTTGGTAGAACTATTGGGTTTCCAACTGCGAACTTAGAAACAGATTCTAAATTTGTAATTCCGAAAAAAGGTGTCTATTATACTAATGTAATTTATAATGGAGAAATTTTCAAAGGGATTACAAACATAGGAAATAATCCAACTGTAAATGGAACAGAACTAACTATAGAGACAAATATATTAGATTTTAACAAGGATATATATGGCGAAAGTTTAAAAATATTATTTTTGGATAGAATTAGAGGAGAAAAGAAGTTTAATTCTTTAGAGGAATTAATGGAAAGATTAAAACTAGATAAAGAAATAGCGGAAAAAAGAGGATTTTATTCGAAAAAATAAATTATATTTACAAACAAAATTATTTTTGTTATAATTAGACGGTAAACCTAGTTCTATGTTAAAAGGTGCCATCTTTTTACTTGGAGCTAAGGGGATAATATACGGAGGTGTAGAACACATGGATAAGGCAAGAAAATTAGAAATAATCAACGAATTCGGTAAAAATGAAAAGGACACAGGATCAGCTGAGGTTCAAATAGCATTATTAACTGAAAGAATTAATGAATTAACAGGACACTTAAAAGTTCACAAAAAAGATCACCACTCAAGAAGAGGTCTTTTAATGATGGTTGGACAAAGAAGAGGTCTTTTAAACTATGTTGCTAAGCAAGATATCGAAAGATATAGAGCTGTTGTTAAAAAATTAGGTTTAAGAAGATAATTATCTTAGAGCGGGTAAAACCGCTCTATTATTTTAAAGAAATTGGCAAAATTTGTAATTAAAGGCGAAGGGAGGTCCTTTATGAGGAATGAATTAAAAACAGTTATAGCTGGAAGAGAGATGAAGGTTCAATTTGGTGGTTTTGGTATGCTATCAAATGCTGCAACTTTTATAAGCTATGGAGATACTGTTATACTAACAAACGTTAATGCCTCAGAAGAACCAAGACAAGGAATAGACTTTTTTCCACTAAGTGTTGAATATGAAGAAAGATTATATTCTGTTGGTAAAATTCCAGGAGGATTTGTAAAAAGAGAAGGGAGACCTACTGATCAAGCAATTCTTCATGGAAGAGCTGTAGATAGAACTATAAGACCATTATTCCCAAAGGGATGTAGAAATGATGTTCAAGTAGTTTGTACAGTAGTTTCAGTAGAAAATGATAATTTACCAGAGATTTTAGCAATAAATGCTGCATCACTGTCATTATTATTATCAAGTATTTCTTATACAATTCCAGTTGCAGGAGTTCAAGTAGGACTTATAGATGGAAAGTTTGTATTAAATCCAACATCAGAAGAAAGAAAAGTTACTGATTTAGATCTTACTGTTTGCGCAACAGAAGAAAAAGTAATGATGATAGAAGCAGGCGGAAATGAAATCGATGAAGATACGATGATTAAAGCTATTGAATTTGGATTTGATGCATGTCAAGATATAATAAAATTCCAAAAAGAAGCTCAAGCTCAATTTGGTAAAACTAAAATAACTCCAAAATTATATACAGTAGATCCAGAAGTTGAAAAAGATGTTAAAGCTTTTGCAAGCGATATGGTTAAAGAAGCTATGTATATAATAGATAAAGATAAGAGAAATGAAGCAAT
Source organism: uncultured Clostridium sp. (assembly GCF_947072515.1). GTDB lineage: Bacteria > Bacillota > Clostridia > Clostridiales > Clostridiaceae > Clostridium. Next base: position 58,880 of record NZ_CAMTIG010000005.1, on the reverse strand, counting down.
ATCAGCTGTAAATGAGAAAGTTTATGCTGAATTTGCAGAAAAGCATGAAGGTAAAGAAGGAGACATAAAAGAAATTCTTTATACTATGCAGAAAAAAGTCGTAAGACATATGCTTTTAGATGATAAGAGAAGACCAGATGGAAGAACTTTTGATCAAATAAGACCTCTTGCTTGTGAAGTTGGTATATTACCAAGAACACATGGAACAGGATTATTTACAAGAGGATTAACTCAGGTTATGACTGTTGCTACATTAGGATCAGTTAGTGAAGTTCAAACTTTAGATGGTATAGCTGAAGCACAATCAAAAAGATATATGCATCACTATAACTTCCCAGCATACAGCGTAGGAGAAGTAAGACCACTTAGAGGACCAGGAAGAAGAGAAATAGGACATGGAGCTTTAGCAGAAAGAGCTTTAGAACCTTTAATCCCTTCAATGGATGAATTCCCATATTCAATTAGATTAGTATCAGAAGTATTAAGTTCAAATGGATCAACTTCACAAGCTTCAGTTTGTGGATCTACATTAGCATTATTAGATGCAGGTGTACCATTAAAGAGACCAGCTGCTGGTATCGCTATGGGACTTATAACTTCAGAAGATTTAACTGAAGAAGAAGTATTAACTGATATTCAAGGAATAGAAGATTTCTTTGGAGACATGGACTTTAAAGTTGCAGGTACAGAAAAAGGAATAACTTCAATTCAAGTTGATACAAAACTACAAGGATTAAGTAATTATGTAGTTAAAACAGCAATAATTAATGCAAGAAAAGCTAGAATGGTAATTCTAGATAAAATAAATGAGTGTATAGAAGCACCTAGAGAAGATGTTTCAACTTATGCACCAAAGACATCAATAATTAAAATAAATCCAGATAAGATAAGAGATGTTATCGGAGCTGGAGGAAAAGTAATTAATAAGATAATTGAAGATACTGGTGTTAAAATCGACATAGAAGAAGATGGAACAGTATTTGTATCATCAGTTAATCATGATGGAGTTAATGAAGCTATTAAGATAATTGAAGGAATAACTAAAGAGGCAGAAGTTGGAGAAGTTTACTTAGGAAAAGTTACTAAGATAACTACTTTTGGAGCATTTGTTGAAATACTACCTGGAAAAGAAGGGTTAGTACACATATCTAAGCTTGCAAAAGAAAGAGTAAATAAAGTTGAAGATGTTGTTTCTGTAGGAGATGAGATTTTAGTTAAAGTAACTGAAATTGATGGGCAAGGAAGAGTGAACCTTTCAAGAAAAGATGCACTACCAGATGTTGAAGAAACTAAATAGCAAGTTTGAAAAGGGCAATTTATTTGCCTTTTTTTTATACATAAAGAAAAAGAAAAGGAGAGAATTATGCATAAAATTATAGAGTTAGAAAATGGTCTAAAAATAGTAATGGAAAAAATAGATGGCGTGAATTCTGTAAGTGTAGGAGTAATGATAAAAAATGGGTCAAGAAATGAAGAACCTAGATTAAATGGAATATCACATTTTATTGAACATATGTTTTTTAAAGGAACAGAAACTAGAACATTTAATAAAATAACTAGTGAAATTGAAAATATTGGTGGGCAAATAAATGCTTTTACAGGAAAAGAGTCTACTTGTTATTTTGTCAAAGTATTAGGAAGCCATATAGAAAAAGGCTTAGATGTATTATCAGATATAATTCTAAATTCTAAATTTGATAAAGATGAAATTGAGAAAGAAAAAGGTGTAGTAGTTGAAGAAATAAACATGAGTACTGATTCACCAGAAGAAGTTTTAGAAGATTTACATGCAACTATATCATATAAAGATTCAGAATTATCATATCCAATTTTAGGAACAGAAGAAAAAGTAAGAAGTTTTACTAGAGAAGATATTATAGAATATATTGAAGAAAAATATGCACCTAAAAATTCTGTTATATCAATTTGTGGAAAAGTTGATTATGAAGAAATAGAAAGTTTAGTGAGAAAATATTTTTCAACATGGAAAAATAAAAAAGAATATAATCATGTTTATGAAGAAGTAGAAGTTTCTAGTGGAACAGGTTTTATAGAAAAAGAAATAGAACAACTTCATATAAACATATCATATAGAGGATTAAAATATAATCATCCTAAATCATATGCATTAGTATTAGTAAATAATATATTAGGTGGAGGAGCTTCATCAATACTATTCCAAAAGGTTCGTGAAGAACTAGGCTTATGTTATTCTATTTACTCTTATATGGACTCATATAAAGAATGTGGTGGAATGAATGTATATTTAGGATTGAATAAAAATTCTGCAACTAAAGCATTAGAAGTTATAAATGAAGCGGTAGAGAATTTTGTTCAAAATGGAATAACAGAAGAAGCATTGAAGATAAATAAAGAAAAAATAAAAGGAACATTTATTTTAGGGCAAGAAAGCACAAGTTCAAAAATGTTTGCAAATGGTAAATCATTATTATTTAGAGGGAAAATAAGAACAGAAGAAGAAGTTCTTGAAAAAATAGATGAGATCACTATGGAAGACGTAAATTTTGTTATTAAAGAGTGTTTTAGAAGTGGAGCAGTAAATACTGTTTATGTTGGTCAAAAAGTAAATATTGAAGACTTAAATTCAATTATATTTAAGAAGAATTTTTAAAGTCTATTTATAGAAAAAAAATAGAAGATGATATATAATAAGTTGTAATATACTTCCGAAATAATTAATAAATATATATATAATATTTATTAATTAGAGGGAGGTATATCTTATGTATATACATGGAGAAAAAAATATAAAATATCTTAGTGAATTAGAAAGGTATGAGCTTATAAATATAAATGATGGCGAGAAATATGATTATCTTCAAAATAATGATTTAGTTATTGATGAAGAGGGAAAGATAAAATATCTTTTAATAGATGCAACATCTTCAAAGTTTAATCTTTTTGGAGGTTCAAGAGAAATTTTAGAAATTGATTGGTCATGTGTACAGAAAGTTGGCGCAAAAACAATAATACTAGATGCGGATGAAAAAAGTATAAGAAGAGCAAAGGTATGATTTTTAAGGAGGAATTAATGTGAAAATAGTAGTTCAAAAGTTTGGAGGAACTTCTGTATCAACAAAAGATAGAAGAGAAAAAGTAATAGAAAAAGTAAAAAAGGCTATTGAAAATGGTTTTGCACCAGTTGTTGTAGTATCAGCTATGGGAAGAAAAGGAGAGCCTTATGCTACGGATACATTACTATCTTTACTTGATGATAAATTTAAAACATATAATAAGCAATCTACAGATCTTTTAACATGTTGTGGTGAGTTTATAAGTTCAGTTGTCATGAGTAATGAATTATTTAATGCAGGAATAGATGCAGTGGCATTAACAGGTGGTCAAGCTGGCATTCAGACAAATAATGAATTTTCTGAAGCTGAACATATAAAAGTAGATACAGCGAGAATTAAGAGAATTTTAGAAAAAGGTAAAGTTCCAGTAGTTACAGGATTTCAAGGAATGACAGAGGATGGTTACTTTACGACATTAGGTAGAGGTGGAAGTGATACTAGTGGAGCAATATTAGGGGTTGCATTAGAAGCTGAAAGAATAGAAATTTACACTGATGTAGATGGAATAATGACGGCGGATCCTAGAATAGTTGAAGATGCCTCCCTTATAAATGTAATAAGTTATAACGAAGTATTTCAACTTGCAGATCATGGAGCAAAAGTTATTCATCCAAGAGCAATAGAAGTAGCAATGAAAGGGAATGTTCCACTTTTAATTAAAAATACTATGAGTGAGTGTGAAGGAACACTTATAAATAATAATGGGGATATTAAGCATCCTAAGATTATTACAGGAATCACTCATCAAAATAATAGAATACAAGTAAAAATTCAGTTTGAGGAAAATAAAAATAATAATAATTATAGAAATGTATTGGGATTTTTAGCAGCTAATAATATAAGTTTAGATTTAATAAATATTTTTCCAGAAAGACAAGTTTTCACTATAGGTGGAGATAGAAAAGAAAAATTAGAAAAAGTATTACAAACATTAGATTTAAAATATGAATTAGTAGAAAACTGTAGTCAACTTGCTATTGTTGGAAGTAGAATGACAGGAATTCCTGGAGTAATAGCTAAAATAGTTCAAGGGTTAACTGAAAATAATATTGAAGTTCTTCAAACAGCAGATTCACATATGACTATTTGGTGTCTTATTCATACAAAAAATGTAGAAAAAGCAATAAATGCTCTACATAAAATATTTGAACTATAATAAAAATGAATAAAAAAATAACTCTCGTGCAAAATAAATTTGTACGGGAGGTGTTTTTATGAAAAAAAAGACAGAATCGAAAACTTCAGAGATAATTGAAGAGGATAAAATAGAAAATGAAAAAATTGAATCCATTAAAGAACTTGGGAATACTGGAGCAGTAGAACCAAATGAAAGGATAAGAATTTTATCTATAATAGGACAAATAGAGGGGCATGTAGTTGCACCAGCTCAAACAAAGGCGACGAAATATGAGCATATTATTCCACAAATAATAGATATAGAACAAAATGAAAATGTTGAAGGTGTTTTAATTGTAATAAATACAGTAGGTGGAGATGTGGAAGCAGGTCTTGGAATAGCGGAAATGATAAATTCTATATCTAAACCAACAGTTTCAATAGTTATAGGTGGAGGTCACTCTATAGGGGTACCTTTAGCAACATGTTCAACATATTCATTTATAACGCCATCGGCAACAATGATAGTTCATCCTATAAGAATGAATGGATTTATAATAGGTGTATCTCAAACATTTGAATATTTTAGAAGGATGCAAGAGAGAATAAATGGATTTATAGTAAGAACATCTAAAATAAAACCTAAAAAACTAGATGAATTGCTAAGACAAACAGGTGATTTATTAAATGATATGGGGACTATTTTAATTGGAGAACAGGCTGTTGAATGTGGACTTATAGATGGAGTTGGTGGATTAAAAGATGCTATAGAGAAATTAAATAACCTTATAGATGAAAAATAACTTAAAGGTCAGCTATATTGAATATGGCTGATTTTATTCTTGTTTTTAAAAGGAGTTTTATATAATTTGTAGAATTTAATGATAGTGGGGTGATTAAGTGAGCAAAAAGAGAGTGAATACAAAGGGACGTACAAGCACAAACACTAAAAAAAGTCCTAAAAAAAGTTCTGAAAAAGTAAAAAATACCTCTAATAAGAGTGGGGATATAAAAGGAATTATAATTATAGCAATAGGTTTAATATTATCATTGGCTATATATACAAATTTAATAGGAAGTCTTTCTAAATTTTCACAAAGTATAGTTCAATTTTTAGTAGGTATAGGTGGATATGCAATTCCTGTATATATTTTATACCTTGGATATGAATATATAAGAGGAAAAGGAAGAATAAAAATAAATAAAAATTTTATTGGGATTACAATATATTTAATATTATTTATTTTAATAAGTTCAACTATATATATACATGATTTAAAAGAGGTTACTTTTACTAGTGGATTTAATGAAGTAGCTACAAATAAAGGAGCAATAAATGGTGGTATATTAGGATATATAGTGTCATATCCGATGTACAAGCTATTAGGTGCAATAGGCTCATACATAATTTATTTTGCATTTGTTTTGATAGGAAGCATTTTAGTTTTTGATATTACACTTTATGATTTAGGTATAAAAGTAAAAGAAAAAAGCAAATCACTAAATAAATTAAGAGAAGATAAATTTGCAGAAGAACATGGATTTATTGATGTTGTTAATGAAGGTGAAGTAGAGAACAAAAGAATTAAAACTGATGATTCTAAATTAAAAACATTAAAATTTATGCAAAACTCTAGTTTGCATAATGAAGAACCAGATGATTATGAAGAATTTGAAGAAAAGAAAAAAGAAGAGCAAAAGAAACCAAAAGAAAAAGAAGCTGTTGAACCAAAAAGAAAAGCTGTACCTAGAATTCATGAACCTATGATTGAGAAAAGCAAGGGAAAAGATGTAAATGGAGATGAAAAAGAAGAAATTCATAATGCCATTGAAAATAGTTTATTAGAAAATAAGAAAACTAAAGATGAGAAAGAATATATAAGACCATCATTAGACTTGTTAAAAATAAATAAAGATACTGAATTGAATGGTAGTGATAGACAAGATCTTATAAAAAGTGCAAATAAATTAACAAGCACTCTTATGAGTTTTGGAGTTGAAGCAGAAGTGAATCAAGTAACTAAAGGACCTTCAGTAACACGATTTGAACTTCAGCCAAGTCCAGGAGTAAAGGTAAGTAAAATTGTAAATTTAGCTGATGATATAGCTTTAGGATTAGCAGCATCAGGAGTGAGAATAGAAGCGCCTATACCAGGAAAGTCAGCTATAGGAATAGAAGTACCAAATAAAACACAAACTCCAGTATTCTTAAGAGAAGTATTAGAAAGTGAAGATTTTACTAAAACAGATAAAAAACTTGCTATAGCATTAGGTAAAGATATAGGTGGAGAATGTGTGGTAGGGGATTTAAGTAAAATGCCTCATACTCTTATAGCAGGAGCAACAGGTTCAGGAAAAAGTGTATGTATAAATACATTAATAGTTAGTTTGTTGTATAAGTATTCTCCAGATGAGGTTAAACTATTAATGGTAGATCCGAAGGTAGTTGAGTTAAGTGTGTATAATGGAATACCACATCTTTTAATACCAGTAGTAACTGAGCCTAAAAAAGCAGCAGCTGCATTAAACTGGGCTGTTAATGAAATGACAAGAAGATATAAATTATTTGCAGACTCAGGTGCGAGAAATATAGATTCTTATAATCAATTATTTAATAAAGGGGTCATACAAGAAAAGCTTCCTTATATAGTTATAATAGTAGATGAACTTGCAGACCTTATGATGGTTTGTGCAAATGATGTAGAAGATTATATAGGAAGACTTGCGCAAATGGCTAGAGCGGCAGGAATGCACCTTGTAATAGCCACACAAAGACCATCAGTAGATGTAATAACTGGAGTTATTAAAGCTAATATACCATCTAGAATATCATTTGCAGTTTCATCACAAATTGATTCAAGAACAATTCTAGATAGTAGTGGAGCAGAAAAACTTCTAGGAAAAGGAGATATGCTTTATTATCCAGTAGGAGAAAGTAAGCCACTTAGAGTTCAAGGATGTTTTATATCGGAAGAGGAAGTAGAAAACTTAGTTAACTTTGTTAAGAAGGATATTTCTGATATAAAATATGAAGAGGATATTTTAGAACATATTCAAAAAGAAACTAAAAATGCAGAAAGTAGTTCTAATGGAGAGGAAGTAGATGAACTTTTAGGTGATGTTATAAAAACAGTTATTGAATTTAATCAAGCTTCAACTTCATTCATCCAAAGAAAATTTAAAGTTGGATTTAATAGAGCTTCTAGAATAATGGATGAATTGGAAGAAAGAGGAATAATATCAGGAAGAGATGGAAGTAAGCCAAGACAAGTACTTGTATCAAAAGAAGAGTACTTTAGCGAAGAGTTAGAAGAAATAGAATAAAATTTACTTGTCATAAAATAAAAAGAGATATAAAATAAAATAAGCAATTGAAACACAGGAGGAAATCGGTTTGGCAAAATATAAAGTAGGAATGGTAAGTTTAGGTTGTGACAAAAATAGAGTGGATTCAGAGATTATGTTAGGTGTTATGAATCAGACATACAGTATAACAAATGATCCAAAGGAAGCTGACATAATAATTGTTAATACTTGTGGATTTATAGAAAAAGCAAAACAAGAATCTATAGATACAATTTTAGAAATGGCAAAATATAAAGAAGATCACAATTGTAAGTTACTAATAGCAACAGGATGTTTAACTCAAAGATATGGTAGTGAATTGCAAGAGTTAATGCCAGAAATAGATATAATGCTAGGTGTTAATGACTATGAAAAAATAGATAAATTAATACTGAATTTTATAGATAATAATGAAATCATAACAAATGTGAATTATTCAGATAAGAACATAAATGAAGGAATAAGACTTTTAACTACTGATAAAAGTACTGCTTATATAAGAATAGCAGAAGGGTGCGATAATTTTTGCACATATTGTATAATTCCTAAGATAAGAGGGAAATTTAGAAGTAGACAAATGGAAAACATTATTGAAGAAGCAAAAGCATTAGCAAATTCAGGAACAAAAGAAATAATACTAATAGCACAAGATACAACTATGTATGGAAAAGATATATATGGAAAACAAAATCTTCATATATTATTGAAAGAACTTGCTAAAATAGAAGAAATAAAATGGATAAGACTTTTATATTGTTATCCAGAGGAAATATATGATGAATTAATCACTGAAATAAGTGAAAATGAGAAGGTAGTAAAATATTTAGATCTTCCAATTCAGCATATTAGTGATAAAATATTAAAGCTTATGGGAAGAAAGACAACTAAAAAAGACATATTAACAAAAATAGATACATTAAGAGAAAGAGTTGAAGGTATTGCATTAAGAACATCTCTAATTGTAGGATTCCCAAATGAAGGCGAAGAAGAATTTAACGAATTAAAAGAATTTTTAATTGATAAAAAGCTTGAAAAAGTTGGAGTATTTACTTATTCAAGAGAAGAAGGAACACCAGCTGCTATTATGGAAGAACAAGTGGATGAAGAAGTTAAAGAACAAAGAGAAAAAGCTCTTATGGAGGTTCAAAATGAGGTTTCAAAAGAGATAAATAACTTGAAAATAGGTAAAATTTATGATATTCTAGTCGAAGGAAATAATGGAGAATATTATTATGGAAGAAATTATGAAATGGCACCAAATATAGATGGAGAAGTGTTCTTTAAAAAAGATTGTACAGCTCCTAAAAAGGGCGATTTTGTAAAAGTTAAAATTGAGGAAAGTGCTGAATACGATCTAATAGGAGTTGGTATATGTGAATCTTGCGAATAAATTAACAATGGTAAGAATAATATTAGTTCCAATATTCCTAGTATTTATAGTAGCAAAAGGAATACCATATGGAACTTTTATTGCAACGTTTATATTTATTCTTGCATCTTTAACAGATAAATTAGATGGATATATTGCAAGAAGTAGGAATCAAGTAACTAATTTTGGAAAGTTTATGGATCCTTTAGCGGATAAATTACTAGTAACAGCAGCATTAATTTCGTTGGTAGAGTTAGGGCTTGTTCAAGGATGGGCTGCAATAATAATAATTGCTAGAGAGTTTGCTGTATCGGGATTAAGAACTATAGCTGCATCTGAAGGAAAAGTAATAGCTGCTAGTTGGTGGGGAAAAATAAAAACAGTTATACAAATAATTGCGATAATATTACTTCTAATAGAAGTAAATATTGGAACATCAAAATACCTTACAAATCTTGTAGCAAATCATAAAATAATTGAATACACTTTTACATCATTACCAACTATAATGATGTATGTAGCAGTAGTAATAACAGTTGTATCTGGCTGGGATTATTTTAGAAAAAATAAAGGTGTAATATCAACTAATAAATAAAAAAATAAGAGAATACTTAATAAAAGTACTCTCTTATTTTAACGTTTAAGAAGTATAATATGCTAAAGCAGTGACTATAAATATAGATAAAGCTTTAGCAGTTTATTTTTACAAAAATAAAAATACATAAAATGGAATAAAAGTAAAAAACATATGTATAAATTATTTTAAAATTGTTGACTATAATAATAAGATAATATATACTTAATATTAAGAAGAACATTTGTTCTATTCATCGAGGAGGGTGTATTAATTGAGTAATATAGATGTAAATAAATTAAAAGCCATAGAAGCAGCTATGGGACAAATAGAAAAACAATTTGGTAAAGGTGCTGTAATGAAGCTTGGTGAAAAAGCATCATTAGACATTGAAGCAATATCAACTGGGTGTTTAGATTTAGATATAGCATTAGGAATAGGTGGAGTACCAAGAGGAAGAATAGTTGAAATATATGGACCAGAAAGTTCAGGTAAAACTACAGTTGCACTTCATATGGTAGCTGAAACACAAAAAAGAGGTGGAGCAGTTGCATTTATTGATGCAGAACATGCTTTAGATCCATCGTATGCTAGAAATTTAGGTGTTGATACTGAAAGTTTAATAGTTTCACAACCTGATACAGGAGAGCAAGCATTAGAAATAACAGAAGCATTAGTTAGATCAGGAGCTATAGATACAATAGTTATTGATTCAGTTGCAGCTCTTGTACCAAAAGCAGAAATTGAAGGTGAAATGGGAGATGCTCACGTAGGACTTCAAGCTAGACTTATGTCTCAAGCTTTAAGAAAACTAGCAGGAACAATAAATAAAACAAATTGTGTAGCAATATTTATAAATCAGCTTAGAGAAAAAGTTGGAATAATGTTTGGTAATCCTGAAACTACACCAGGAGGAAGAGCTTTAAAATTCTATTCATCAGTAAGATTAGATGTAAGAAGAATTGATTCAATAAAACAAGGTGAATTTATAATGGGTAACAGAACAAGAGTTAAGGTTATTAAAAATAAAGTTGCACCACCTTTTAGACAAGCGGAATTTGATATTATGTATAATGAAGGAATTTCAAGAGAAGGTAATATTGTAGATGTTGGAGTTAAAGAAGGAATTGTTCAAAAAAGTGGAGCATGGTTCTCATACGGAGATATAAGACTTGGGCAAGGAAGAGAAAATGCTAAAATTTACTTAAAAGAAAATCCTGAAACAGCATTAGAAATAGAAAATACAATTAGAGAAAAATATAATTTACCAAAGGCAGAAGCAAAAGCTGAAGTTGCTGTAAGTAAAGCAGGAAAAACAGAAGAATAATTATTAAAAAGGAGAGATTTTTTTATCTCTCCTTTTTATAAAATATAAAGAAATTTGAAGAAATACAGAGAAAAATATTAGATATTTGCTCTATATCGCCCAACTTGACATAATTTTAATTTTAATATACAATAATAACAAATACTGGTTTATCATATTCAAGAATAACCATGAATGAATATGACACCAACTATGCTAAGTATAAAAAAATAAGCTTAGGAGGTGTTGTTTTGGAAGCAGCAGGTATTATTATTGGATATATATTGGTACTACTTATATTAGGAGTAGTAGTATATAAAACAATTCAAACAAAATCAAAAAATAAAATTGAAACTCTAGAAAAAGAAGCAGAAATGCAACTTGAAAATGCTAAGAGGGAAGCGGAATCTACTAAGAAAGAAGCTATCTTAGAAGCTAAGGAAGAGGTTCATAAACTAAGAAATGAACTTGAAAAAGATTCTCGTGAGAGAAGAAATGAAGTTCAAAGACTTGAAAGAAGAGTAATTCAGAGAGAAGAATCTCTTGATAAGAAAAACGATCTTTTAGAAAAAAGAGAAGAAACACTTAATAAAAGAGTGATAGACGTTGAAAAACTAGAAGAAGACGCAAATCTTCTTTATTCAAAAAGAAGAGAAGAACTTGAAAGAGTAGCAAACCTTTCAGGGGAAGAAGCGCGAGAACTTCTTTTAGGAGAAATCAAAAAAGAAATATCACACGATGCAGCTATAATGATTAAAGAAGTTGAAAGTAGAGCGAAAGAAGAAGCGGACAAAAAAGCCCGTGAAATCATAACTACTGCTATTCAAAGATGCGCTGCAGATCATGTTTCAGAAACGACTGTTCATGTTGTTGCACTACCAAACGATGAAATGAAGGGTAGAATAATAGGTAGAGAAGGAAGAAACATTAGAACTTTAGAAACATTAACAGGAGTTGACTTAATTATAGATGATACTCCAGAAGCAGTTATTTTATCAAGCTTTGATCCTATTAGGAGAGAAGTTGCTAGAATGGCACTTGAAAAGTTAATAGTGGATGGTAGAATACATCCAGCAAGAATCGAAGAAATGGTTATTAAAGCTCAAAAAGATGTTGAAAACAACATTAAAGAAGAAGGAGAACAAGCAACACTAGAAACATGTGTTCATGGACTTCATCCAGAGATTACAAAACTATTAGGAAGATTAAAATATAGAACTAGTTATGGGCAAAATGTTTTAAAACATTCTATAGAAGTTTCATATTTAGCTGGGTTAATGGCTTCAGAACTAGGTTTAGATGTTACTCTAGCTAGAAGAGCAGGATTACTACATGATATAGGTAAAGCTGTAGATCAAGAGCAAGAAGGACCACATGCATTAATTGGTGGAGATCTTGCTAAGAAATATGGTGAATCACCACTTGTAGTGAATGCAATTTCAGCCCATCATGGAGATGTGGAAATGCAGTGTCTAGAGTCGGTACTAGTTCAAGCAGCAGATGCAATTTCAGCTGCTAGACCAGGTGCAAGAAGAGAAACATTAGAGGCATATATTAAGAGATTAGAGAAGTTAGAAGAAATTGCTAACTCATATGAAGGTGTAGAAAAGTCATATGCCATTCAAGCTGGTAGAGAGATTAGAATTATGGTTAAACCAGATCAAATTGACGATACAGGAGCTATAGAACTTTCACGTAATATAGTGAAGAGTGTTGAAGAACAATTAGAATATCCAGGACAAATAAAAATCAGTGTAATTAGAGAAACTAGAGCCATTGATTTTGCAAAATAGTAAAAGAGGTATATCATTTTGATATACCTCTTTTAAATTTTTTAATATTAAAAAAATTATTGAAAAGACAAATGAAATTGATTAAAATAAAAATTTTTTTAAAAAATAAGCTATAAAATAAAAAAATATTTAAAAAAGTTTCAAATAAATATTAATAAATCATTGAAAATTAGTGGTAAATGTTAGAAGTTTTTAATAAAAAGAAAGAGTAACATGATATTAACTGAAAAAATGGTAAAATTTTAATTTATTTAAAGAAAAAAAAGGAAAAAAGGGGAAAATGGAGAATATATATAATATACCATTACATGGTAATATTAAGAAAAATGGTATTAATCTAAGGAGGAATATACAAATGGAAGTACTAAAAGTATCAACTAAATCAAGCCCAAACTCAGTAGCAGGAGCATTAGCTGCTATCATAAAAGAAAAGAATACTGTTGAAATACAAGCTATAGGAGCGGGAGCAATAAACCAAGCGGTAAAAGCAATAGCAATAGCTAGAGGGTTCGTAGCACCAACTGGAAAAGATATAATCTGTATACCAGCGTTTACAGATATAGAAATAGATGGTGAAGAAAGAACAGCTATAAAATTAATCATTCAACCAAGATAGTTGAAAATATATTATAAAAGCAATAATAAAAATAAAGTGAACAGTTGAAATTATAAGGAAAAAAGTTTATAATTAAGAAAGTTAATAGTAATTAACACAATATTAAGTAAAGAGGTGTATTTGCATGGTATCTAAAGAGGTTTTAGTAAAAAATGCTACTGGTTTACACGCTAGACCAGCAACTTTATTAGTTAAAAAGGCTTCATCTTTCAAATCGGATGTAAGCATAGAATTCAATGGTAAGAAAGCAAATGTTAAAAGCTTAATAGGAGTTTTATCATTAGCAGTTACTGCTAATTCAACTGTAACCGTTATGGCATCAGGAGATGATGAAGCTTTAGCAGTTGAAGAAATAGCAAGCTTAATAGAAAACTTAGAAGATTAGTAAGAAAAGACTCCTTTAAAGGGGTCTTTTTTTTATTTGTATAAAGAAAAGAAAATATATGAATAATAATGGGAAGAGAGTATTTAAAGTCTAATTTGTTAAAAAAGATGATAAATTGAAAAAAATATGATATAATACGAATAAAAGTTATTGAAATATAAAATATGTTCGTATGGAGGTATAAAATGAGAAATATTTATAATACACCACTTAATACAAGGTATGCATCAAAAGAAATGAGTTACATATTTTCAGATGATATGAAATTCTCTACGTGGAGAAAGCTATGGGTAGCTTTAGCAGAAGGAGAAAAGGAACTTGGATTAAATATAACTGAAGAACAATTAGAAGAATTAAGAGCAAATATAGATAATATAAATTATGATGAGGCTATAAAGAAAGAGAAAGAAGTTAGACATGATGTTATGAGTCATGTTTATGCATATGGAGTACAATGTCCTAGTGCTAAGGGGATAATCCATTTAGGAGCAACTAGTTGCTATGTAGGGGATAATACAGACATAATAATATTAAGAGATGGATTAGAACTTATCAGAGATAAAATAGTAACTGTTCTAGATAGATTAAGTAAGTTTGCAATGGAATATAAAGAAATGCCAACTTTAGGGTTTACTCATTTTCAACCAGCTCAATTAACTACTGTAGGAAAAAGAGCTACGTTATGGATGCAAGACTTAGTAATGGATATGGAAAATATAGAATTCCTTTTAAGTACTTTAAAATTAAGAGGAGTTAAAGGAACTACAGGAACACAAGCTAGTTTTATGAATCTTTTTGAAGGTGATGAAGAAAAGGTAAAAAAATTAGATAAAATAGTTGCAGAAAAAATGGGATTCCATAAAAGCTATGGAGTGACAGGGCAAACTTATCCAAGAAAACTAGATTCTATAGTTTTAAATACGCTTTCAGAAATTTCACAAAGTGCATATAAATTTAGTAATGATTTAAGATTACTTCAAAATATGAAAGAAATGGAAGAGCCTTTTGAAAAGCATCAAATAGGTTCATCAGCAATGGCTTATAAAAGAAATCCTATGAGAAGTGAAAGAATGAGTGCATTAGCGAGATATGTAATAGTAGATGCATTAAATCCAGCTATTACAGCATCAACACAATGGTTTGAAAGAACATTAGATGATTCTGCTAATAAAAGAATAGCTGTAGCAGAAGGATTCTTAGCCTTAGATGGAGTATTAAACCTATATATAAATATTTCAGAAAATATGGTTGTATATCCAAAGGTAATAAGAGCACATGTAGATAGTGAATTACCATTTATGGCTACAGAAAACATAATGATGGAAGCTGTAAAAAGAGGTGGAGATAGACAAGAACTTCATGAAAAAATAAGAGTTCACTCAATGGAAGCTGCAAAGAGAGTAAAAGGCGAAGGTCTTGATAATGATTTAATTAGCAGAATTATAGAAGATAAAACTTTTGGATTATCAAAAGAAGAAATTTTAAATATAATAGATCCAAAGCTATTTACTGGAAGAGCAGAAAGTCAAGTTGTTGAATTTATAGATGAATATGTTAATCCAATAATTGCAAAGCATAGAGAAGCAATTAATATTGAAAGTGAAATAACTGTATAAAAATGGTTGTTAGAAATTAAAAGTTAAAAAACTCTACCTATTAAAATTTATAGGTTAGAGTTTTTTTATATATAAAATTAAAGAAAAGATATTTTTTAAATTTTATTCTTCAATATAACTGAAATAGATGATAGAATTAGAGTTAACGATATATTTTTGGAGATGATTATGTTGAACAATAAGATAGCAATACTTGGTATAAAAGATGGAGTAGGAAAAACTTTAATAAGCATATGCATAGGAAAGCTTTTAAAAGAAAGAAATATAGAAGCAACATCTTTTAAACCTTTAGAAATAACAAATAAAATAACTGAAATTTCAGAAAAACAGTATATAGGATATATGGAAAAGTTAAAATTAGATGCTTTAAATAAAGAGGCTTCAATAGATAACAATCCAATAGTAATACAAAATTTAAAAAATAAAACAAAGGTCTTTGTTAAAGGTTCTGACTATGCGAAAGCAGAAGCATTTAATTACAAAGATGTAAAAAAAGATTTCGAAGAGTTTATGTATTCTAGTTTTGAAGAAATAAGTAAAAGTGAAGAGTATATATTAATAGAAGGAACAGGAGAATGCCTAGAATACGTTGATAGAGAAGAAGAGTTTTTAAACTTTAATTTTGCGAAAAATGTAAATGCAGATATTGTATTAGTAAGTGATTATCTAGATAATAATTCTTTTGCTAATATTTATGGAACACTATCTCTTATTACAAAAGAAGATAGAAAAAGAATAAAGGGTATAATAATAAATGGATATAATGGAGATATGGACTACTTAAAAAGAGGACTTGCAAAGCTTGAGAAAAGATTGAAAATTCCATTTTTAGGTGTTATGCCAGAGATAAATACAGATATATTAACAGAAGAGGATTATGGGAAACAATATAGATTTGATAAAAAGAGAGATTTAATAATTGGAGTAGTTAAATTTCCAGGAATTTCTCATGTATCAGATTTTTATCCTTTTGAAGATGAAAAAGAAGTTAAGATGCTTTTAATAGAAACAGCAGAACAAATGGAGTTAGCAGATTTTATAGTTGTTCCAGGAAGTAAAAATACATTAAGAGATTTGGAATACATGAAAGAAAAAGGACTAGAAGAAGGAATATTAAAGGCTGTAGAAAATGGGAAAACTGTAATGGGGATTTGTGGTGGAATGCAAATGCTTGGATCGACAGTTGAAGATTTATATAGTATAGATAATAAGGGAACTAAATTAAAAGGATTAGATTTATTACCATTAAAGACTACATATACATTTGTTAATAAGACGACTATTGCAAAGGGAAATGTGTGTAATATGCTAAATAACCTTAAAGAGCTATCAGGAAGTCCATTATATGGATATGAGAGTATTGAAGGTGAAACAGAAATGCTAAGCGAATGTGAAGCATTTATGATAGACAAGATGAATAATATTATTGGATTTTCTAATAAAGAGGGAAATGTATTTGGAACATATATGCATGGAGTTTTTGAAAGTAAAGAATTTAGACGTAAGCTTTTAAAAATATTAAAAGCGAGACACGGTGTTGTAACAAGTAATAAAAAGTTAGAAGAAAAATCTTTTAGTGAATATAAAGAAAAGAGATTTGTAGATTTTTATGATATTTTTAAAGAAAATATAAATATAGACAAGCTAAATAAAATTTTAAATGGGGAACAAATACAATAAACTCCATATAAAATAAAAGGCTAGATAAAAATAAGCTAATAAGAAGTATTAAAATTAGCTTTATTTTATCTAGCTTAATTTTTTATAATGCTAACAAAGTATTATGGAAGTTATCGGAAATTCCAAGCCATTCTCTAAACTCGAGTAATTGAATATTAGAATTACCAGACATTTCTTCAAGAGCTTTCTCTACTTTTTCTATGTGGTTAATTATTATGTGGTAGTTATTATAAACGTTTTCTTTTCCTGAAATATGAGTCTTTAACACATCTAAATAAACAAATGTAAGTAAAAAATCTTCAGAAAAAAAATCTTTTTTTATTGTGAAACCTAAATTTTCTATAGATTCTGATATTAAATCATCTAAAGAAAAATTTTCAGTTATAAGAGTATTAAAAATAGTTCTTTCTATAATATTACTGCTATTTTTAATTTTTTTTAAATTATCAATTCCCATAAATAATGCACCCCTTTAAGTCTATCTTTTAGTTTTTCATAAGTGTATACTTCTTAACATAATATAATATTCTTCAAAAAAATATAAAATCCTCCTAAAAAAGGAAAATAAATTTAATTTTAAATAATAATTAGAGAAAAGAATAATTATTAAAATATAGAATATTATTAAATATAAAAATAAGGAATATAGTGGAGAAGAATAATGATTAAAGAAATGCTGAATCTATTAACTCTTTTCTTTAGCAATTTAGGTGTAGTGGGGATATTTTTAATTGTAGCGCTAGAGTATACGGCATTTCCAATAGCAAGTGAATTACTTTTACCTTTTATAGGAGTTATGATTTATATTGGTATTTTTTCATATTTAGAAGTAATAGTATTTAGTATATTAGGAGCACTAATAGGTTCAAGTATTGCTTATTTAATTGGTTATTATGGAAGAGAGGCTATATTTTCATTATCAAATATAAGGATAACAGGAGTAAAAAATATTATTATTGAATTAGACAAATGGTTTTTAAAATATGGAAAGGTAGCATTAGTAGTATGTAGAGTAATACCTATGACAAGAAATTTTATATCAATAGCAGCAGGAATTCAGAAAGTGAAATATTCAATATTTCTCCTATACTCTTTTTTAGGAATAACAATATGGAATACAAGCTTAATTCTTATTGGATATTTTTTAAGTGAAAATATAGACTCTATAGAAAATGCACTTTTAAAATGCTATGGACTAGCTTATATATCGTTAATACTAACAATGATATATTTTTTTATTAAGAAAAAAAGTAAACCTAATAGGAAGTGATATAGTATAATACTATATATACATTTTAGGAGGAGTTAGAAGTGGAAGAGAAGATAGAAACTATAGAGAAGATAAAATTTAAAAGACCCAAAAAATATAATGCAATAATGTATAATGATGATTTTACGACAATGGAGTTTGTTATCTTTATATTGATGGATATATTTAAAAAACCTGAAGTTGAAGCAAATAAAATAATGAGAGATGTTCATAATAAAGGTAAAGGGGTTGCAGGGACATATAGTTATGATATTGCAATGAGTAAGGTAGGTCTTGCATTACAGATAGCAAAGAGAGAAGATTTCCCATTTAAAATGACAGTAGAAGAGGTTTAATATTATGAATTTAGATAAAATAGTTAATGATATAATTTTAAAGGTGTTTTTAATTGGAAAAGAAAAAAAATATGAATATATAACACCAGAGATGCTTCTTTTAGTAATATTAGAAGATGAAAAAATAAAGAAATTATTAAAAGAAAAAAATTTAAATATTGAAGAAATAAAAAGTGAACTAGAAGAATATATAGAAGAAAACGCTATAATTATAGAAGATGAGAATCCGAATGAAAGTTATCAATTTAATAAATTGATTTCTTATGCAGCATCAATAGCTATAAGTAGTGGAAATGAAACTATTAAGTTTGAACATATTATTGCAAGTTTCTATAATCTAGAGGAATCATTTGCTAAATATATATTAGAAAAAAATGAAATAAAAAGAGTAGAGCTTTTAGAAACATTTTTAGATGAATATGTAGAAAGTGAAGAGGAAGAAAATCTAGAAGAAATAGATTATAGTGATTCAAAAAAAGAAAAGAAAAGATATATAGATAAATATGCAGAAGAACTAACATTAAAAGCAAAAGAAGGAAAGCTAGATCCTGTAATAGGACGAGAAGAAGAAATAGAAAGAACAATTCAAGTGTTATTACGAAGAAATAAAAATAATCCTATTCATATTGGAGAAGCAGGAGTTGGAAAAACTTCAATTGTTAGAGCGGTTGCAAATTTAATTAATGAAGGAAAGGTTCCTGAAAAATTAAAGAATTCTAAGATATTTTCATTAGATATTGGAGGAATGATAGCAGGAGCTAAATACAGAGGAGACTTTGAAGAGAGAATAAAATCTGTATTGAAAGATGTAGAAAAATATGAAAATCCAATAGTATATATAGATGAAATTCATACGATAGTGGGTGCAGGAGCATTAGGAAATAATTCATTAGATGCATCTAATATATTTAAGCCATATCTTCAAGAAGGAAATGTTAGATTTATTGGATCAACTACTTATGATGAGTACAAAAAGAATTTTGACAAGGATAAAGCTCTTCAAAGAAGATTTCAAACTATAGAAATAAAAGAACCAACTGAAGAGGAAACATTCCTTATATTAACTGGATTAAAAGAAAAATTTGAAAGTTATCATGATGTAGAATATACAGATAGAGCGTTAAAAGAAGCAATAACCTTAACAAATAAATATATAAATGACAGATTTTTACCAGATAAAGCAATAGATATTATAGATGAAGCAGGTGCTTTTGTTGCAATGAAAGGACTAAATCATATAATTGATAAAAAAGAAATTGAAGATACAGTTGCAAAAATTGTGAGCATCCCAAAAGAAATAGTTGAAAAAGATGAATTAACTAAAGTTAAAGAATTAAAAGGTTTATTAAAGAAAAAAATATTTGGGCAAGATAATGCCATAGATAAGCTTTGCAGAGCAATAAACATGTCTAAAGCAGGACTTAAAGATGAAAACAAACCAGTAGCATCTTTCCTATTTGTAGGGCAAACAGGAGTAGGAAAAACAGAAATAGCAAAAGCATTAAGTGAAGAAATGAATTTAAAGCTATTAAGATTTGATATGAGTGAATATGGTGAAAAACACTCAGCAGCTAAACTTATAGGAACACCTCCAGGTTATGTAGGATATGAGGATGGTGGTCTTTTAACTGATGCAATTTATAAAAATCCAAATGCAATTTTATTATTAGATGAAATTGAAAAGGCTCATAGTGATGTTTTTGATACAATGCTTCAAGTTATGGACTATGGAACACTTACAGACAATAAGGGAAGGCGTGTAAGCTTTAGAAATGTAATTATTGTAATGACATCTAATGCAGGTGCTAGAGAGATAGGAAAGCCTTTAGTAGGATTTTTAGAAAGAGAAGTAAAAGGGGAGAATGTATTCGAGGAAGTTAAGAAGATATTTTCACCAGAATTTAGAAATAGATTAGATAGCGTAATTAAGTTTAATCCAATAAATGAAGAGATAGGAAAACTTATAGCTAAAAAAGAACTATTTAAATTAGAAGAAAAAGCTAAAAAAAGAAATATCCAAATAGTGATGTGTTATGATAGCTTAATAGAAGGAATTCTAAAGGAAGCTAAAATAAAAGAATTTGGTGGAAGAGATATAGTAAAAGTTATTGAACGTGAAATAAAGCCAAACTTAGCAGAGAGAATATTATTTGGAGAAAAAGAAGAAATAAATCTTTATTATAAAGATAAATTTATAGTAGAATAAGAAAAAGCTATTAGCACCTTAAAGGCAAGGTTGTTAATAGCTTTTTATATTTGTAAGATTTTTTTATTTATGTAATATAGAGTTTATGCATTATTCAAATATAATTCATAAATTTGAATTATAATTACCTAGGATTAGCAGAAAGCGGAGGAAGATATGAATAAAAAAAAAATTACAAAAATAGTAGGCGGAATAATTATTTTAGGTATTATAATTGGAGGTGGATATGCGATAAATGCACATGCACATTCAAAAAATGACAATAAGTCATTGGTATTATCACTTTCATCAACACCACCTACAATGAATCCATTATATGCGAACTCAAGTAGTTCATTAATGGTTACAGATGTTTTATACGAACCACTTTATACATTAGATTCAAAGGGAGGAATAGATTACAATGGGCTTGCAGAGAAAGTAACACATTCAAAAGATTGTAAAACTTATACTGTAACATTAAAATCAAATTTAAAATGGTCAGACGGACAACCATTGACAGCTAATGATTTAGTATTTACATTTAATAAAATAATGAATCCAAAAAATAATGCATTAGTAATGCAAACATTTATGATAAATAATAAACCAGTAGAAATTAAAGAAATAAATTCTACGACTGTACAATTTACATTACCGGCTCCATCATTAGGTTTTGTTGGAGATTTATCACAACTATATCCAATTCCAGAGCATATTTATAAGGATGTAACAAATTTACAAACAGCAGAAGAAAATAAAAATCCAGTTGGAGATGGACCATATAAGTTCCAAAGTGAAGAAGCTGGAAATGAAGTAACACTTGTACAAAATCCATATTTCTTTGGTAAAAAAGCAAATATAGATAAAGTTGTATTTAGAGTAATACCAAATGGAAACTCAGGTGACGCAGCTTTAGAGTCAGGACAACTTTCAGCAGCATTTGGATCAAATAAATTATTAAGTAATAAAAAAGTAACTTCTAAATATAATGTAGAAACAATGAGTTCAGGATTAGTAAATAGTGTGGTATTCAACTTTGAAAATAAAGCACTTCAAAATTTAAAAGTAAGACAAGCGATTAGTTATGCTTTAAATAAGAATGCTTTAACAAAAGCTGAATATGGAGATAGCAAATATGTACAAGAAGGAAATTCAGTATTTGCACCAGGAACACAATATTATACAAATGATGTAACTAATTATAGCTACAATGTAGATAAAGCAAAAGAACTTATGAAAGAATCAGGAGAAAAGAATATTACTCTTAGACTTTCATATGCAGCTGGATTCCAATGGGCTCAAAATCAAGCTTTAATAATAAAACAAGATTTAGGTCAAATAGGAATAAATGTAGAATTAGAACCAATAGAATTAAATGCGTTCTTTAAAGAAATATTTACACCAAATAATAAAAATTACGATTTAGCTATAAATGGTTATAATATGGGAACTACACCAGATGGATACAGCATATTATTTACTACAGATGGAGCTAACAATGCTTCAAACTTCAATGATAAAGAAATAAATGAATTATTTGCAAAAGCACAAAGTGCACAAACAGAAAGTGAAAGAAAACAACTTTATACAGAAATTCAACAAAAATTATCAGAGGAAGCACCTCTTTATGTAATGAATTATCCAGAAGATATAGTTTTAGTATCTAAGGATTTAGAAGGTATAAAGGAAGCAGGATTACAACCTATTTCAATGTTCAACAATCTAGGTGCATTATCTTATAAAAATTAAATAAAATAAAAAAAACTGGGTTATATACCCAGTTTTTATTTAATACAAAAGAAGAAAGGAGAGGTAAAAATGGTAAAGTATATAATTAAGAGAATAATACAAATTATTCCCATGTTATTTGCTATATCAATAATTTGTTTCTTTATTATAAAAATGGCTCCAGGAAGTCCCATTAAGATGTATGAAAGACCAGGAATGAACTATCATCAAGTAGAAATTATAAGACATAATTTAGGGTTAGATAAACCGATAATAGTTCAATATTTCTATTGGCTTAAGAATGTATTAAAAGGGAATCTTGGATATTCACTTATTTCTGGAAGTAAAGTTATAGATGAGATAGGGATACGACTAATACCCAGTTTAATCTTAAGTATTATATCAATAATATTAACATTTTTATTTGGAATAATATTAGGAATAATTGGAGGGAAAAATAAAGGAAATAAAAAAGGAAAAATAATAGATATTTTATCAAGTATAAGTATTGCAACACCATCATTTTTAATAGCATTGATACTTATAATAATATTTACAGTAGAGCTTAATTTACTTCCTAATATAGGAATGTATGATGTGGGAGATAAAAGTATATTAGGGCTTATAGTTCATTTGATAATGCCAGTTACAGCAATGGTATTAAGTGATATAGGTGGAATAATTCAATATGTAAAAGGATATGTAGAAATAGAAATGGAAAAAGACTATGTAAAAACATCTTTAGGAAGAGGATTGTCAAAAGAAAAAGTATTTTACAAACATGTCTTAAAAAATAGTATACTTCCTGTCATAACATTAATTGGGATGAGTTTACCAAATGTAGTTATGGGATCTGTAGTTATAGAGCAAATATTTGCATGGCCAGGAGTAGGAAGACTTGCATATAATGCGGCAACAGGATTTGACTATCCAACTATTATGGCAATTACAATGTTTGGTTCTATATTGCTTATATTAGGAAATTTAATTTCGGATATATTATATTTTATAGTAGACCCAAGAATTAAAGGAGGTCTAAAATAATGAAGGAAATTTTACTTAAAATAAAAAAAGATAAAATAGGTTTAGTTAGTATAATATTCCTAATTACTTTAACGCTTCTTTCTATATTTGCATTTTTATCACCTTATAAGGTTAATGGTATAAATATGAATGATATTTTTTTAAGTCCAACTTTAAAACATCCTTTTGGAACAGATTCATTAGGAAGAGATTATTTAACAAGAATATTATATGGAGCAAGAATAACTATATTAATAGGAATTGTTGTAGGAGTAGTGTCTACTTTATTAGGAACTATTGTAGGCTCTGTAAGTGGATACATAGGTGGAAAAACGGATAATATAATTATGAGAATATTAGAGATACTAATGAGTGTGCCAAGCTTCTTTATATTATTAGCATTAAGTGTAATACTAAAGTCTAGCCTTATAGAAATTCTATTAGTTTTATCTATATTTTCATGGATGGGTACAGCTAGATTGATCAGAGGAGAAGTCTTGAAAATAAAGAATATGGAATATGTGCAGTTTGCAAAGCTTCAAGGAATAAATGCAGTCAAAATAATAAGAAAATATATAATAAGAAATATATTAAATACAATTATTGTATCAGGAACAATGACAGCTGCAAGTGCTATTTTAACTGAAGCAATGTTAAGTTTCCTAGGACTAGGTTTAAAACCACCAATAGCATCTTTAGGAAGTATGTTAAATGCTGGTGAGCAAAATATTATGACATATCCATATTTAGTAGTTTTCCCAAGTATATTTTTAATTTTGATAATATTGAGTTTCAATTTTATAGGAAAAGCTATTTTAAGAAAGGAGGAATAGAAAGTGGATATAATAGAATATAAAAATTACTCTTTATCATTTGGAGAAACAGAAATATTAAAAAATATTAATTTCAAAGTTAAAGAAAATTCAATTATTGGAATAATCGGTGAATCAGGGTCAGGAAAAACTGTAACAGGTATGAGCTTAGTAGGGTTGTTACAAAATAAAAAACAAAGTGGAGAAATATTATTTAAAGGAAAGAATGTAATAGATTATACAGAAGAAGAAAAAGAAAAAATCAGAGGAAAAGAAATTGGAATAGTATTTCAAGATCCACTTTCATCATTAGATCCTTTATATAAAGTAGAAGATGCATTAATTGAGGCATTAATAAAAGATAAAAGTATAAATAAGATAGAAGCGAAAAAATTAGCATTAGATATGCTAACTAAAGTAGGAATAAGTGATGGAGAAGAAGTATTAAAAATGTATCCTCATCAGTTATCAGGTGGAATGAGACAAAGAATTTTAATTGGAGCATCTCTTTTATTGAATCCAGAGGTATTAATTGCCGATGAGATAACAACCGCATTAGATGTAACTATACAAGCACAGATTTTAGAGCTTATAAAAAAAATAAAGAAAGAAAAAAATATGACTGTAGTAATTATTACTCATGATTTAGGGGTTTGTGCTGAAATATGTGATTATATAGTAGTTATGAAAGATGGTAAAGTCATAGAAACAGGAGATGTTTTTTCTATTTTTGAAAATCCAAAAGAGAAATATACAAAAGAACTTTTAGAGATAAATAAGGAAAACTACATAGAAGAAAACACTATTTTAGAAGAAGATATAGTTTTAGCAGGAAAAAAATTAACTAAGGAATTCTTTGAAACAAAAGGATTATTTAATAAGAAGAAAGATGGATTAAAAGCAGTTGATGATATAAGTTTTAAGCTACTTAAAGGAGAAACTTTAGGTATAGTGGGAGAATCAGGTTCAGGAAAATCTACATTAGGAAAGCTTATAGTCAGACTTTTAGAGTGTGATAGTGGAGAAATAATATTACATAAAGAAAATTTTTCAAAAGTTAAAGGGAAAGAACTAAAAAAACTTAGATCTAAAATTCAAATGGTGTTTCAAGACCCATATAGTTCATTGAATCCTACTATGAATATAAAAGAAATAATGCTTGAAGGTATTATACAAAATAAAATTTATGAAAAAAAAATAGCAGAAGAGAAAATAATAGAACTTTTAAATATATGTGGATTGAGAAAAGAAGATTTATATAAATATCCAAGAGAGTTTTCAGGGGGACAATGTCAAAGAATATGTATTGCAAGAGCGTTATCTCTAAAGCCAGAAATTATAGTTTTAGATGAAGCAATTTCATCTCTAGATATTAAAACAAGAAATAGTATAATTCAATTATTAAAGAAAATACAAAGGGAATATAAAACATCTTATATATTTATATCACATGATTTAGAATGGATTAGAAAAATAAGTCATAGAATAATGATTATGTATTTAGGTAGTGTAATGGAAGAAGGAGAAAGGGAAAAAATTTATAATAATCCGAAACATCCATACACTAAGTCTTTAATGAATTCAATACCAGTAAAAAATCCAAAAGATAGAAGAAGTAGAGAGTTATTAGAAGGAGAAATACCATCAGGAAGAAATTTACCTAAAGGATGTAAATTTTATACAAGATGCAAAGAGCGAAAAGATATTTGTAAAAATGAAAAACCAAAATTTTGTTTCCTATATGAATAAAAAAATGGAGCTTTTTAAACTCCATTTTTTTATTTAATAATTTTCACCGCAAGAAGCGATATTTTCTCTTTTATCAGAGCTACAAGGTGTAACTGCATATGTAATTTTACAATGTGGGCAATCTTGAACTAAAGTAGTCATTTCAAAACTCTTTCCACAAGAACATTCAATAGTATGAACAACCTTTGTAGGCATAGCCTCAAATCCTTTACTTCTAACTAAATCACAGATTTTTTTCCCATCACCATTTGTATTTCCGCATCCACAAGCCATTAAATAAACCTCCTTAAGTAAAAGTAATTTTCTTTTACTTTCTATTTTTATTATAGTATATATTAAAACAAAAAATATTTCTGTAACAAATGATACAGAAAATGTATCGGTACTTTTAAAAAAAGTACCTTAATGTGTTAATATCTAATATATTGAAATAAAAATAAAACTTTAGGGGGATGTTATGAAAAATAATATAGCGATTATAAACGATATTTCAGGAGTTGGGAAATGCTCACTTATGGTATCAATACCGATTTTTTCGCATTTTGAAATTGAAGCAAATCCAATAATAACAGCAATTTTATCAAATCAAACTGCTTATGAAAAATTTTACTTTTTTGATTTTACACCATATATGCAAGATTACATAAATGTATGGGAAAATGAGGGAAGAAAATTTAAAGGAATATATAGTGGTTTTTTAGGTTCGGAAAAATCAATTGAGATAATAGAGGGATTTATAAAAAATCACAAGGACTCATTTGTGGTAATAGATCCAGTCATGGGGGATAACAATAAGATTTATACTACTTATACAAAAGAAATGTGTGAAAAAATAAAGGCATTAATAAAATATGCAGATGTAGTAACACCTAATTTAACTGAAGCTAAGATATTAACAAATACAGACCTAGATGTGATAGTAGATGAGAGTGTTGGTAAGAATCTAGCAAAAAAAATAGCTGAGGCAGGTCCTAAATATGTAGTTTTAACAGGAATAATATATGAAAATAAAATAAAAAACTTAGCTTATGATAAGGAAAACAATGAATTTTACATAGTAGAAGAAGAATATTATCCATATTCATTTAGTGGAACAGGAGATATTTTTACATCTATTTTAACGGCAACAATGCTTAAAGGGGAAAATATATTTAAAGCTTTAGAATTAGCTACAAAATTTATAAAAGAAGCAATTGTAGATAGTATAGAGCATGGAGTAACAAATACAAAAGAAGGAATAAATTTTGAAAGAGTTTTAAAAGGGGTTAAGATAAGTGAGTAAAAAAAGTAATCTATTATCAAAGGTGGGACTTTTTGCAGCATTAATAACAATAGTGACTGTATATATAATGCACATTCCAAATGGATATGGTGGATATATACATTTAGGAGATGTAGTTATATATATATGTGCAATAATACTTCCAACTAAGTATGCTATGTTAGCAGCAGCTATTGGAGGAGGATTTGCAGATCTATTATCAAATGCACCTATGTATATAATTCCAACGATAATAATAAAATCCTTATTAGTAATTTGCTTTACAAATAAAGGAGATAAAATATTAAATAAAAGAAATATTATTGCACCTTTAATATGTATTTTTATAACAAGTATTGGATATACAATAGCAAATGTAATTATTACAGGTAGTATTGAAGTTGCAATAACAGTTATAATTTTAGATTGTATCCAGCCTATTGCAAGTGGAATTATTTTTTATATAGTTGCATTTGCTTTAGATAGAGTGAAACTAAAAGAAAAAATAGGGGTAATATAAGAAAAATTTACAAGGAATAAAAAGAAGGACTTTACCTTAAAATATATATAGAGAAGGGAGTGAAGTCTTATGACAAAGAAAAATAAAACTTACGAAGAAAATTTAGAAGAGCAAAAAGTAAAAAGCTACAAAAAGAAATATAATAATGAAAACACATACTTAGAAAAAACAGGTACTTTAAGAAAAAGTTAGAGTAAGAGTAAAAGCCTATTAATGAATTACATTCAATTCATTAATAGGCTTTTTATTATATGCAATAAAATCATCACTTCTTTTATCATATAAAGGGGTAAAGAGAAATATAAATTAGTGAGGTGATTATATGTTAGAAAAATATAAAGGATATCTTACTAAGAAAAATACAATGTTGATAGGGGTAATAATCATATGTATGATACTTATACTATATGTAGCCTTAAATATAATATTTCCAAGTGAACAATTGAATACAGCGGAAAAAGCAGCAGCTAGAAATACAATAAGAGGTTTCATAACAGAAATGTCTAAAAAGGATAAAAAGGACATTAAAAAATATATGGTAGATGGATGGGGAGAAAAGCAAGCTACAAATATATTTTTAGGAGCAAAGGAGTTAGAAAGTTTAGAGATAATAGAAATTAAAAATGATGGATATTCTCAGTATTGTGAGAAGTATGTTAAAAATCGAAATAAAAAAGGTATAGAATTAACAGGGGATAAGTATGCTTCATTTAGTGTAGATTTACTTCATAAATATAAGAAAGGATCAAAATATAAAGATGAAACTAAAAAGATAGTTTTCCTTCTAGAAAAAAATAAAGGAGACTGGAAGATAATAACTTTAGGAACAGGTGGAATGATTGATTACTTAATTTAACTAGTGAAAAATTTTAGATTTTAGGGTATAATATCATAATGTAGTTTAATTTTAGAGTTAAACCAATAAAACATTAGGAGGCATAAATGGTTAAGGATTTAAACATACCCGTAGATTTAGAAGTTAAAGTAAAAGATATTACTGATATGTTAGTAGAGTTTGGAACTAAAGTTTTAGATGATTTATATAATGAGAAGTTTTTAAGATTAACTGAAGCTGTTGCAAATTGTGAAAACTTAGCTTTAAATAGAGGAAAAACTGGCACTTGGGCTGCTGGAATAGCACATTCAATATTTTTCATAAACGATACCTTATCTAAAAAAGGTATACATATGGATGAACTTGCAGATTTTTTCTCAGTGTCTGAAAGCACTATAGGAACAAAGTCACGTGAAATAAGAAAAGCACTTAATATACAAAAAGATAATAGTGAATGGAAAATTAGTGAAGAAGATACTAAAGAAGTTAAGAATGATGACTCGAAAGAAATATTAGTAGTAGATAAATTCAATAAAGCATTAGAAGATGAAAACATAGAAAATGGAGCTAAAGAAATAGAAGCTTGCTTAAATATGTTAAAAGAAAGTTTAGGAAGCGAATATTTTAAAGATAATAATGGTAATATTGGAGTATCTGCTGAAGGCGATTTCTTTTTATCAGTACAAGCAACTCTTTCAGCTTATGTTTTTGCATTAGGTGATTTTAGAAGAAGTTTTGAACTAGAAAAAGAACTTTTAGAGTTTAATGAAGCAGATACTAAAAATGTTAGACATTCTCTAATTTTTAGAGCTTTATTGGTTAAAGAATATGATTATGTAAAAGAATTATTTGAAAAGTTTAAAGAAGATGATTCTGTATTCTTTAAATATGCAAGAGTACTATATAGCCTTGCACTTGGAGATAGACAGGGAGCAAGAAAATGGCTTAAAAAAGCAACAAAACATAACTTCAAAGTTATTGAATGTCTATATGGTGGAGAACAAGCATGTGAGGGAGAAATCCTTTATTATGAAAAAGGTAGTATAGAAGAAGCTACTTTATGTATGGAATTTAGTTTGCCACTTTGGAATGATAAGAAAGTTGCAAATTGGATAGTAACAGCAATAAAGAAAATAAAGTAAAAAAAATGAGTACCAATTGGTACTCATTTTTTTTTATTCTTCAGTGCTAGATATTTTCTTTGGTAAAGTTAATGCTATTATAAATGCAATAACAGCGATTATTGTTAATGTTAAGAACATTTTAGAAAATCCAGCATTCATAGTTTTTTGATATGTGCTTTCTATTGTTAAACGTAATCTGTCTATAGATGTCATATAGTTCATTTTCATATTGACTATGGTATTTGTTCTTTCATGAAGAGGAACACCACGTAAGCTTTCTGCAAGCTTAGGAGCAATAGCATTAAATTGGTTTGACACAAAATTCTTTACTGTTTCAAAAATAGTTGTAACATTAGCATTTTGGAAAGCATTGACCATAGCTGAACTATGAAGTCCAGAAGTCATTGCTCCAGCACCAGGTACTTTAGGTAATATACCCATAAGGTTTGTTCCTACATTTGAACCAGCAGCTGAAATAAATCCAACTAAAAGGTTTGGTGACAATGCAACTCCTAAAGATCTTATTAAAGAAAGAGTTGATTGAGCAGATCCTATTTCTTCTTTTGGAACAGAAGATTGAATAACATAATTTAATGGAGTTCCCATTGTAAATCCAACTCCAAGGCCCATAAAAGCTAATCCAATAACAAGAGGTACTGTATTTAAAGTTGCAGTAACTACTAAAGCTAATAAAAGTGTTCCTATAATAGTTGAAATAAATCCAAATATAAGAACAAGCTTTGGAGAGAACTTATCAATAAGTTTTCCACCGAAAGGTGCAGCAAAACCAGAGAATAGTGCCATTAATGTTACGAAATATCCACCAGAACCAAGTTTTAATCTAAGTACATTACTACAGAATTGAGGTAAGAATACTACTACCATAAGTCCTGCACCAACTAAAAATGCAATTATAAATACAGAAACTAAAGAACGTTTCTTAAAGTATTTTAAGTTTATAACTGGATCCTCAGCTCTTGATTCTACAAATAGAAGGATTGGGAATAGAACTACTGCAGCTATTAAATAAGGGAAGCATTTTGTTGATAAAAAGCTTGCTTTTAAATTTACAAAATTTAAATTTGTAATAAATAGCATAAGAGTAACTATAAATAATCCAGAAACTACACTACCTGTAATATCAAGTTTCTTCTTAGGTGATTCAAATTTTTCAACTTTAGTTGCTAATAATACAATAAATACCATTATACAAATTGGGATATTTATAAAGAATAGTAAATCCCAATGTGTTCCACCAAAAGTATCTAATATGAAAGAACCAAGAGATGGTCCAATTAAAGTAGCAATACCATTGATTCCACCAACCATTCCAAGAGCCATACCTCTTTTTTCCGGTGGGAAACTCATTCCGATATAGGCTGTTGCAATAGGGATAACTCCACCTCCACCGATAGCTTCGATAGCTCTAGAGATTAATAAGAAGTGAAAACTTCCGTAAAAATTTGAAATACCACATAAAAATGAACCTACTCCAAATAATAATATACTTACTGTGAACATAGTTTTTAATCCAAATTTATCAGCAAGCTTTCCACTTATTGGCATTGATACAGCGTAAATAAGTGAGTATAAAGTTATGATCCATATACTAGCGTCTGCTGATATATGTAAAGTGTTCCCCATAATAGTACGAGCAGGGGAAATGATTGCAGTGTCTAAAGATCCCATGAAAATACCAAGTAAAAACATGATTAATAAAACCTTAGAACTTTTTTTACTCATATAAAATTCCTCCTTTGATTATAATATTTTGTATGTTATAAATAAAAATTATTCATAGAATAATACCTATAATTATACTATAGAATATTACCTAAGGTTATAGTCAAGTGAAATACTCTGGATTAATACAAAGTTTAAAAAATACAAAGAAAGTTAAAAAATAGAATTAAGATTTATATAACATTGAAATGATGGAATACATGATATAATGTATTTAAAGATTGGAGGGGTAGTATGGATAAGAGTTTAAATTTTGAAATAATAAAAAACACAAATCTTGAAAAATTCTATGAGTATTTAAAAAATGATGAATTAGTATTTAATAGTGATATAAATAAAGATATGATATTTATAGATTGTAGAAAACTTATTGAATATGGAATAAAAGAAATGATATTTTCTAAAAGTGGATTAGGAGCTTATGAAGAATCAAGCATGAGAAGCTTAAAAGGAAATATAATATATATAAAAGAAATGATACCAAAGAGTATTTACGCAAAGCTTGAATATATAAGGTTTGCAGGAAATAAATATGCGCATGAGATTGATAAAGATTTTAATCATAGCACTTGTTTAGAATATACATATGATTTTATTTTATGGTATTTAAAAAATATAGAGAAAAAACTGCCAATGGATTTTAATGAAAAGTTTAAAATACCAAAAGATACCCCTAAAGAAATAGCATCAAGGGAAAGCTACTCTTTAAATGAAGAAGAATTATTAAGGGAAGTAGATGAGTTAAAAGAAACTTTAAGTAAGACAAATAGGGATAGAGAGATAAGAATAAATAATTTAAATGAGGAACTAATAAAATATAAAAAAGAAATACGGGTTTTAGAAGAAGAGGGAAAAAAGAATAAAGAAGCATTAGCAGTAATAAAAAAAAGAAATGCAGAGCCTTTATTAGATGTAATACAAGAAACTATCAATAGTAATAGAGAAATTTTCAAAACTGAAGGATCTATAATAGAGAATATAGAAGCAGAAGAAATATTAGAAGGTGTAAAAGAAAGCTTAAAAGAAGTAAGTAAAATTCTAAAAGTAATTAATAATGAAGAAGAATTATATAAGGCTAGTAATATTGAAGTAATAGAAGATGAATATGATTACTTAAATGGAGCATTAAATAGTTTAAACAAAGATACATTAGTATTAGTGTATATATTATTAAAGGATATTAAAGATGAAAATTTATTAAAGAAAAAAGGCATAATGCTAAACTTATATTTAAATAGCAAATTTAAAGAAATTGGTAAATTAAGTGAAGGTGGAATATTAAGTGAAATAAAAAATGAAATATTAAAGTTAACTAAATCACCTAAAAGTAAATTTAAAGGAATAGATGAGGTACTAAATAATTTACATGGAGAGTTATTTAAAGAGGAAAATAAAGGTGGAATATATTTAATAGATATACTAGATGTTTATATGCAAGAGATGGTAAAAATATTAAATTCTAAATTTAAAAAATCAGGAAGTATAAAAAAAGTCATGTTATTTTCTAAAGTTATTGGGGAAGTATCAAGTGAGGATACGGTGATTATATTAAACTTAATGAGAAAGTACTATGCAAAAGATGATATAAATATAGAAAAGCTTATACAACTAGATGTAGAAAGTTTGAATACACTTTTAAAAGAAAGTAAAAACTTAACGGAATATATAACTCTTAGTAAATTTATAATAATCTTATTAGATGGATTAAAATATAAAAGAGATAAAGTATTTAAAGAAATATTAAAAAAGCTTAAGGAAAAGAAAATAGAAAATAAGAATATAAATTTAATACTATTAGTTTCTGCAATAAGCTTATATTAAAAAAGAATAGAGATAAACGGATATTTTAATTATATTATTTTCTAAAAATATAATTGTTTAATGACATAGAGAAAATAGGGCCTTAGGGCTTTATTTTTTTATCTATTATTAATAGGCTAAAAAATAAAGAGAAGTAAATAAAAAATAAATTGTAAAAATTGACATTTGAGCAAAGAAGATATAATATGATAAAGATTAATTACAGTTTAAGGGGAGAAAGAGATGCTTAAGGGGTTAGATTTAACAGAGGGAAGAATTATAAAAAAGCTAATTACATTAGCTTTACCGATAATGGGAACATCATTTATTCAAATGGCATATAGCATGATTGATATGATATGGGTTGGAAAAATGGGTAGCTTTGCAGTTGCAGCAGTTGGAACAGCTGGTTTTTTTACATGGTTTGCAATGGCATTTATTATAATATCTAAAATGGGAGCTGAAATAAAGCTTTCACAATGTGTAGGGAAGAAGGATTATGGAGAAGGAAAGGAATATATAAAATCAGCAATACAAATGAATATTATACTGTCAATATTGTATTCATTGGGCCTTTTTATATTTAGAGAAAATTTAATTGGGTTTTTCAAATTAGGGAATGTCCAAGTTATTAAATTAACAGAGATATATTTGGTTACAATAATTTTAGGATTACCATTTTATTTTATAAATCCTGTTTTCACATCTATATTTAATGGATTAGGAAATAGTAAGATTCCTTTTTTAGTGAATACTTGTGGACTAATATTAAATATAATATTAGATCCATTATTGATATTTGGGATTGGTGATTTTAAAGGATTTGGAGTTGTAGGAGCTGCAATAGCAACAGTTGCTGCACAAATAGTAGTTTTTTTATTATTTCTTAAAGTATTAATAAATGAAAACTATAAGTATTTGAGAGTAAATATTTTAGAAAAATTAAAAGTTAAATATATAAAAGAAATTTGTAAAATAGGACTTCCTGTTGCATTACAAAGTGGATTATTTTGTTTCTTTGCAATGGTTTTAGGAAGGATAGTTGCAAATTTTGGACCTGTTCCTATAGCAGTTCAAAAAGTAGGATCACAAATTGAATCAATATCATGGATGACGACAGATGGGTTAGCAATAGCATTAGGAACTTTTGTTGGACAAAATTTTGGAGCGAAAAAATATGATAGAATAATAAAAGGATATAAAGGAACATTAATTTTGGCTGGAATCATAGGAGTATTTTCATCTATTTTATTAATTTTCTTTGGAGAAAAAATATTTTCAATTTTTATAAATGAAAAAGAAGCAATTTTAAAAGGAAAAGAATATTTAAAAATTTTAGGGTATTCACAAATTTTTATGTGTTTAGAAATAACTACGGCAGGCATATTTAATGGTATATCAAAAACTTATATTCCATCAATAATAAGTATAAGTTTAACAGGACTTAGAATTCCACTAGCATATATTTTATCGAAGCCGAATATACTAGGAATAGATGGCGTTTGGTGGTCTATTAGTATTACAAGTATCATTAAAGGGTTCTTTATAATTGGAGTATTCATATATTTTTATAAAAGACAAAAATTATTTAAAAATGAAAAATTGATAGTAGATGAAAAAATCTTAAATGAAATGGTAATTTAAAATTAAAAAAGGATTATTTATTTTGTAAATAATTCTTTTTTTAAATATTTGAAGTTTAAGTATTTAGATGAGAATATAAATATTTTTGTAAAAATAAAAATATTTATAGATTTTAAGCAAAAATAATATTATAATTAATGTAAAGGTTATCAAAGTTTGGAAGGAGGGTTTTTATGTATATAGCACCACATGTTTTAAATGTAAAAATAAAAAATGATTCTAATGGGATAGTAAGGGGCGTGGAACTAGCCTATCTTAATGATATAGGAAGAAAAGCTCGAATTAGTAAGGTGAAAAGTGGAGACTATACAAATATAATAATAGTAACGAAAGGAATAGAGCAAAAGAACAAACTAATATTGAAATTACGATCAGGAAAAACTTTTGAAATAAATGAGGAAGTAATGGAAAACCCAATAGACTATGTCTTACAAATAGATATAAAGAAGTTTGATGAAGCGAATATGGAATTTGAAACTAAATATATTAAATATGAAGATGCAATAGCATAGTAAAAGGAAGCTATTACTAACTAAGGTTTGTAATAGCCTTTTATATGCAAAAAAATGGATTATATACCTTTTAAATATGGTTATTACTTTAATTTCCTTGTTAGAAAAGGAAGATAGGAGTATAATATACTAGAGAAAAACTAATTTAAAGATTTGGGGGCATAAGTATGTCAAGATATATAATGAGTGATATACATGGGCACTATAAGGAATTTACAGAGTTTTTAGAAAAAGTAGATTTTAACGAAAATGATGAATTATATATAAATGGAGATTTAATAGATAGAGGAATTGGTTCTTCACAGCTTATAGATTTTGTAATATCAAATAAAAATGTTTATTTAATATTAGGAAATCACGAAGAAATGTTTATGAAAGCATATAAAGCAGTAGATTTAAATAGCGAACTAGATATAAGAGAAGTTGTTTGTACTAATAAAGATGGAATAGAGACAACTTGTAAAGTAAGTGAAAATGAAGACCTTTCGTTATGGCTATCTAATGGAGCGTATGAAACTATTTTAGAAGTAAAAAGATTTAATAATATGAGTGGACGTGACTTGTTTAAAGAGTTTTACGATTATCTTCAAGAATGTCCAAGATGGTTATTAATAGATGATAATATAATTTTTCATGCGGGAGTTGGATTTTATCCAGGTAGAAAATATACAAATGAAGAAATAGAAGAAATCCTTGGAAAAGTTGAAGAATCTAAAAAGTTTCTTTGGGATAGATATTTATGGAATAGTGCATTTGTAAAAGATAGAATAGGCATTCCATCAGAGTATACAGGGATAATAGGTCATACACCAGTACAACGAACCGATAATTACATTGAAGATTATATAGAAAAAAGTACGCACAGAGAAAATGATTATGGCGGAAAACTTATAAACTTAGACTTTGGTGTTTATAGCAGTGGAATAATCGGAGCATATGATATAGATAATTCAGAAATAACAGTCCTTATAGATGACGAAATAAAAAAATATAAAGTTTAAAAATTAAATACTTTTATAAAAAATCAAATCTTTAATTTAGATTTGATTTTTTTATTTATTTTGAAAAATATCATAAAAAAAGGAAATATGACTAAATTTTTCATGGTTAATTCAATAATAATAATAAATTTTTCGAAAAAATTAAATAAAATACAGAAATTTTAAAAATAAAGTTTGAATTTTATTAAAAATATGTTAAAATAAGATGAATAATCGATAGGGGGACTAGCTATGAGGAAGGAATTAATAATGAAAGTAGATATGGTAAGAAGTGAGGATTTAGATAAATTTTTAAATTGCATTGAAGAGAAGGTTGTATCATATAGAAGATATGGTGATGAAGTTAGTTTAATCTTTGAAGAAGAAGAAATTTAAAGTAGTAAAAGTGTCAGAAAATATATGAGGTAAATATTGAAAAGTGAATGGATTTTAGAAAGACTGTATTAATGTTATTTAGTACAGTCTTTTAAGTTGTTTTAGAACATTCAATTATATTATTTCAAAGAACTCTAAATGAATATCAATAGAGTTTTCAATTTTAGTAAGTATTGTTTTAGCTTCAGTATTTGTCCTAATTTTAAACTTAAAGTTAGAAAGAGTTACTTCACTATGACTAAATACAACTTTTGTAGATAAGATAACAGCATTATTAGATTCTAAAAATTCTTTGAAGTTTTGATAACCTTCAGCATTAGTTTTTATTTGAACTTCTAAATATTTATTATAAAATCGATTTCCAACTTTACTTAAAATTGTGAAAACAATCAAAATTAATATAGTTGCACAAACAGCTAAGAAATACATTCCAGAGCCAATAACTAATCCTACAGCTGCAACACACCAAATCCCAGCAGCAGTAGATAAACCTTTTATAGAACTATTATCTTTAAAAATTATGCCAGCACCTATAAATCCAATACCAGATACTACTTGGGCTGCAATTCTGCTTGGATCAACAATAATATGAGTTCCTAAAACTCTAAAAAATCCATATTGAGAAACTATCATTATTAATGTAGCGCCAACACAAACTAAAATATGAGTTTTTAAACCTGCTTCTTTAGAATGGGATTCTCTTTCATAACCAATTACACCACCTAAGATAGCAGCTAAAATTAAACGACATATAAATTCTAATTGTAATTCGGGTATATTAAAAATATGTAGAGCATTAAACATTAACAATCACCTCGTTTTTTATAAATAATAAATGAAAACCACCATGAGTTTTTAAATATAATCATGATGGCTTTTGATTTTCTTAATAATAAATATTAAATTCCTTTATTTTTGTCTTTAATAATAAATATTAAACCGATTAAGAATATAATTAAAAAGATTATTGCACTTGCAAAAGCTGATATAAATCCTAATTTTTCAGCTATAAAAGTTAGAATTAAAGAGTTTGCAGCACCCATTAAATTTAAAATTCCGTTATAAACTCCATAAACAAAGGCAGATTCATGTTTATTTCTAGATAAATCAACAGCATTTAAAGACCAAGCACCTGAACTAAATGTCATAAAGAACATTGATGCGGCAAAAAGTCCAACAGTTAATGGAATTAATCCAGCCTTAGATGAAACTATAGATAAACACATAAATACAACTGTAAGAAGTATAGGAATACCAGCACCAATCTTTCTTCCTTTGATGCGTCCATATTTTCTTACAAGAAAATCATTAACAGGTCCAGAAACTAAAAAACCAAAAAATCCAGCTGAATATGAAATACTAGACCATGTTGCACTTTTAATAATGCTTAAGTGGAATGTATAATACATAAAACTTGGTAGCCAATTTAGAAAAGTAAATAAAACATAGCCAAAAGTTAAGTAATTAAGTAAAATACCGATACCATTTCTAGTTTTAAAAATTAATTTTAAGGAAGCAATTACACCTTCTTTATCAATTTGTTTTTCATCAAAAGAATAGACATTACTAACCCCTTGGATATATCTTAATTCTCGTTCATTAACTAAAGGATGATCTTTTGGGTTATCTCTAACCATTGTATACCAAATAGGAACCCAAATAAGACCTAAGATACCAAAAATGATAAAAGTCCATTCCCAGCCGAATTTTACAACTATCCAACCAGAAAGAATTGAACCAAAAGCAGGTCCAATGAATTGCCCAGATGCAGGAATTGTATATGCAGTAGACTCTTTTCCTTCAGGAGACCAAGGTCTTGTTGTTTTAGCATTTATTGGCCAAAGAGGAGCTTCACCAGCACCCATTAAACCTCTAATAAGAATCCAAGACATAAAGCTATATGCAAATGCAGTTAAAATAGTGAATATTGACCACCATCCAAGTGCGAAAGAAGCTGCTTTTCTAAGACCAAGCTTGTCAACTATTAATCCACCTGGAAAGTTGAAAATTGCATAAACTAAAGCCCAAACAAATGAAATCATACCCATTTGCTCAATACTAAATCCAAATTGTTTTTGGATAGCAGGAGTAGATACTGCAAAGTTTACTCTATCCATATAGTTAATTGTGACAGCTAGAAATAACAGTGCAATAACTATAAACCTAACATGCGTTTTTTTTTCAGTTGTTTCCATAATCTAATTACTGTTAAACATTGTGTTTATAAATAATACCGTAAAATCTTTATGTGTTGTTTAACAGTTCCTCCTTTTATAAAAACATTTAAAGAAAATGTTTACATTGAATACCTGTATTATATTTTAATGAATAAAAGAAGTAAATAGATTTATCAAATGGTTAATAAAATTTAAAAAAATTAATTCTTTAATAGAAAAAATGGAGAAATATAAGAAAAAGGTATATTTAAATATATAGATATATTAAATAAATAAAAATATGGACAAAAAATAAAAGTATAACAGTACTTTGGAAAAAATAGTAATATTTTAATAAATATGTTGTAGAAAAATTGGAGAAATAGAAATAAAATAAATAGTTGCAATAAAATGATATCGTATATATAATATATAGATGATTATATATATTAAAAAATAAAATGTATGAAATTAAAGGAAGAAAAAACTAAAAGATAGATAAATATAAATGTATTGGAGGGAAATATGAAGAAAAAAGTTGGATTTATTTGCGTTCATAATTCATGTAGATCACAGATGGCAGAGGCGTTAGGAAATTTATATGGAAGTGATGTTTTTGAGAGTTACTCTGCGGGGACTGAGAAAAGGAATAATATTAATAGTGACGCAGTAGAAGTAATAAAAGAAATATATAATATTGATATGGAAAAAAATCAAAGATCAAAATTATTAGATGATATTCCAAAACTTGATATAGTGATAAAGATGGGATGTAATGTTGTTTGCCCTAGAGTTATAGGTGATTATATAGAAGATTGGGGATTAGAGGATCCTACAGGAAAAAGTAAAGATGAATTTATAAAAATTGCAAAGGCTATAGAAGAGAAGGTAAGAGATTTAAGGCTTAGAATATTAGAAAAAAAACTAGATGTTCCAAGGATTGAAGAATAAGATGAAATCAGTAAAAGCAGTTGACTTAACTAGTGGAAAAATCTCGTCAGCACTTATAAAACTTGCTATTCCTATAATGATGAGTTCATTGCTTCAGTTTATATATGGATTAATTGATATGCTTTGGGTTGGAAGACTTGGAAGTTATGCAATAACAGTAATAGGGTCTTCAAGCTTTTTTGTAGGACTTGGATATGCTATAAATTCAATTGTAGTAATAGGAACAGGAATTAAGGTTTCACATGCAATAGGAAGAAAAGAGCAAGAAGTAACAAAAGAGTATATAAATAATGGACTTATTTTAAACGTAATAATTGGTATTGGATATATGATGATTTTGATTTTCTTTGGGAGAAATTTTATAGACTTTCTTGGACTTGGAAATTTGAAAATTATAAGAGATTCGTATTTATATCTTGTAATTTGTGCACCAATGCTATTATTAGCTTTTTTTAATACGGTATATATACGACTTTTAAATAGTTTTGGAAATAATGTAGGTTCACTAAAAATAAGTGCAACTGGAATAATTATAAATATAGTATTAGATCCGATACTAATATATTTCTTTAAGTTTGGAGTGCTTGGAGCAGCAGTAGCAACGTTAATTTCAAATTTAATAATGTTTATATTATTTAATATAAGATATTGGAATACGCTGAAGTTTAATAGAAGATATGGTGTAAGTTTAGAAAAATCGAAAGAAATATTAAGACTTGGATTTCCAATGGCAATGCAAAGAATAATATTTACGTTAGTTAATATTATTATAGCTAAAATAGTTGCAGTATTTGGAGATAATGCAATAGCAGCTCAAAAAATAGGACTTCAAATAGAATCTGTCACATATATGGTGATTGGTGGATTAAATGGAGCAGTTGCAAGCTTTATAGGGCAAAATTTTGGTGCTAAAAAATATGAAAGAATAAATAAAGGATATTTTACTTCATTAAAGATAGGGGGAGTATATTCTGGAGGAATGACAATTATATTCATTCTTTTTGCTATTCCATTAGCGAGACTCTTTGTAAGTAGTGGAGAAACTGTAACTATGGCAAGTAATTATCTTAGAATTCTCGCAATATCACAAATTTTTAGTATGATAGAAGTAGTTTCAAATGGAACATTTACAGGGATTGCAAAACCTAAAATTCCATCAATTATAAGTATAGTTTTTACAACTATGAGAATACCACTTGCATTAATTTTGATGAAACCATTTGGCTTAAATGGAATTTGGTTAAGTTTTAGTTTAAGCAGTATATTAAAAGGTTGTACAGCATTTATAATTTATAAATTTAAATGCGCTAAAGATATAATGAAATTAGGGGTGTAAGGTATGGATAAGTATGAATATAATGCTTTGATTTTTAAAGCATTATCGGAACCAAAAAGATTAAAAATACTAGATTTATTATCTTCAGGAGAAATGTGTGCTTGTGAACTTTTAGAATATTTTAATTTTGCACAACCAACACTTTCACATCATATGAAAGTATTAAATGATTGTGGAATAGTTGAGATAAGAAAAGAAGGAAAGTGGAACCATTATAAACTAGATAATAAAAATTTAAATAAGAATATATTATATTATCTTCAGTTGATAACAGATACTGAAGATGGAGTTTATAGCCAAGAGAATCATCTATAAAGATGGTTCTTTTATTTTAGAAATAAAATATAAAAAGAATTTTAAATTTTATAGAAGAGTATAGTTAGTATTTTAGAGTTAAAATTATAAAATTAAGTGAGGGAAACAATTTTATATGATAATAAATTTTAAATATTGTTAGAAGTAATGTTAATGTAACGAAATGTTAACTTTAATATTGTAAAATTGTTATAAGAATATATAACTTAAAGAGAAAGCGTTTGGGGGGAAGTTAAATGAGCAGAGAAGCAAAAGAAAAAATATTATTAATTATAGAAAATAAACTTGATAAAGAAAAGAAGTGTAAATGTGGAAGACC
This sequence comes from uncultured Clostridium sp., assembly GCF_947072515.1. Taxonomy (GTDB): domain Bacteria; phylum Bacillota; class Clostridia; order Clostridiales; family Clostridiaceae; genus Clostridium. The sequence continues at coordinate 16,988 of NZ_CAMTIG010000005.1, read as the reverse complement.
TCTGTGTAATGAAAGCTTAATGAAAACAGAGATAGAAAATATTTTTGAATGTCCTTGTGGGCGAGAATATATTTTAATAATAGATGGAAAAGACACTAAATTAATTAGGTATGGTTATGGATATAAAAATGGGTTTAAAATATATAAACATACTTATTATGCGGAGATTGTAGAGGGAAAATGTATATATAGTACTGAGAATATGCTAAAAGAATCTATAACATTTAATATCCATCAAGTTGATGAGGATAGAAAATTAACATGGGTATATGCAAATGATAATTTAGAATTTTTAAATATGGAGAAAGAAGATTTTTTTAATGATTTTACAATGGAAGATTTAAAGGAATTCAAAATATCATTAACTAGGATTTGTGAAAGAAAAGGAATGGAACCTAATTATGGAGATTTAATGGAGGGGTTTTTAAAACAAATCCATTTACATGATTTATTTAGATTTTGCAAATGCCTTTTTGGAAAGCATATGTTTGCATATATGATTAGTGATGGGTTTTCATATTTAATTGATGAAGATATATTAAATAATGTTGATGTAATAGAAGAAACATTATGTATAGATAGAAATGAATTATCTTTAGAAAAAATATGGGGAATCAAAAAAGAGGCATTAAAATATGCAGCGGATAAAAAGTATAGTGTTAAGGATTTAGAAAAAACAAAAAAACTTATAGAAAAAATAGGATACATTGGATTTGAAAAATTAATACTAGAAGGAAAAATAGAGATTTCAAAGGAAAATAAAATAATAGAGTTATTAAATAGTTATTATGATACAAAAAGACTTTCAGATTATTTACAGGAGCTTTTAGAAGAGGAAGATGTAGAGCAAAATGAAGCAATTGATATAATATATGAAATATATACTATAAGTAGTGATATAGGAATTGAATTTAATCCCTATATGGAAAATCTAAGAGAAGAATATAAAAATATTTTAGAAAAATATAAGGTGAAGCAAGAGAAAGATAAAAGAAAGATATTAGATAGAAGAACAAAAAATATAGATATTAAGCAAATTAGTCATAAATATAATTGCAAATTATTGAGAACTGTAAAAGATTTTAAGGAAGAAGAGAAAAATGGTAAAGAATTTGGAGTAAATACTATATTAAAAATGGAAACAGAAAATTTGTTTATAGCTAGTATAAGAAATAAAAAGGAACCAGAAAAAATACTAGTAACTTTAAAAGTAATGAATGAAGAACTAGTTAAAGCTAAAAATTTTGGCGAAAAAGAAATGACAAAAGAAATGAAGGATTATTTAATAAGATTAGCTGAAAGAAATAATTGGAAAGTTAGATTTTAAAATTAATGTTTATAAAAAAAAGATGGATTGGTTAGTACTAGTCCATCTTTTTTATTGTATATAAATTTATATTTAAAGAATGATTAGTTGTATTTTAAAGAATTTTAAAAAGATTAGCTGAAAGTAAAGTTCATTTATTTTGGAATGAAGTATTTTGTTGAAATAAAATACAGAAAATAATTTTAAAGGTAAATGTGTATAAAAAATACATATAGAGGTAAAGGAGTGTATTAAGAGAGTAACTTAATGTATAGATAGATAAAAGAAAACCTTTTAAAATATTAAATAATAAAAATGGAATGAAAATTGCTAAGAAAAGTATAGAGATTAACTTTAAAATGAGAGGGGAGAGAATTATGTTTTCAAAAATGGAACGTATATTAATGCCTATAGCTGAAAAATTAAGCAGCAACAAGGTATTAATTGCTATTCGTGATGGTTTCTTAATAACAACACCATTAATAATAGTTGGATCTATATTTTTACTTATTGCCAATTTTCCTGTACCAGGATGGGAAGAATTTTGGATAAATATTTTTGGACCAGATTGGGCATCATGGTTTGGAAATGTATCTAGGGCAACATTTAATTTAATTGCTGTTTTATCTTGTATAGGGACAGGATATGCATATGCAAGAGAATTAGACGGAGATGCAATTCAAGGTGCTTGTGTAGCATTTGTAGCATTTTTCATATTAATGCCAACTAAAATAGGATTTGAGGGAGTAGATGGAGCATCTACTTTAAATGGAATTTCTTTTGAGTATGTTGGGTCTAATGGACTTTTCTTAGCACTTGTAACAGCAATAGTTTCAGTAAGATTATTCATATGGGTTTATAAAAAAGGTTGGACTATAAAAATGCCAGCTGGAGTACCACCTGCTGTGTCTATGTCTTTTGCAGCGTTAGTACCTTCAGCATTAGTAATGCTATTATTTTTCTTTATAAGAATAGGAATTAGTTTAACAGCTTTTGAAACAGCTCATAATTTAATTTATAAAGTGTTACAAACTCCACTTCAAGGAGCAGGGAATACTTTAATAGCTCAAATAATATATAGTTTAGCATGTACTGTATTCTGGTTCTTTGGAATAAATGGACCAGCTGTAGCAAATTCAGTTTTTGCACCTATAAGTAAAGTTTTAACTATGGAAAACTTAGAGGCTTTCCAAGCAGGATTACCTCTTCCAAATATCTTTACAGATCCATTTTCAAATTTCTTTACGAATTTTGGTGGAGGAGGAAGTACTCTATCTTTAATTATAGTAATGCTTCTATTCTGTAGATCTAAGAGAATAACTCAACTTGGAAAACTTTCAGTACTTCCAGGTATCTTTGGAATAAATGAACCAATTATTTTTGGATTACCAATAGTTTTAAATCCAATTTTAATAATTCCATTTATAAGTGTACCAGTAATAAATTTAGTCCTGTCCACTATAGTTACAACCATGGGAATTATTCCTTATACAACAGGAGTACCACTACCATGGACAACACCAATAGGTTTTTCAGGTTATCTTTCAACAGGAAGTTTACTTGCAGGGGCATGGCAGATTGGATTGTTAATTTTAGGATGCTTAATATACTATCCATTTATAAAAATGTTAGATAAACAATATTTAAAAGATGAAGAAGAAGCTAAAAAAGCTTTAGAATCAGAAGAGGAAGAAAGCTTTGAATTATCATTTGATGACCTATAGGGAGGAATAAAACATATGAAAATAGTTATGATATTTGATCAGGTACAAGCAGGACTTGGAGGAAAGGAAAATCCAGACTTAGCTTTAGGTGGAAAAAGTATTTCTATTGGAGCTGCAAGTATGCTTGAAGAAAATTTCAAGGAAATTGATGCAAAAGTAATTGGATGTCTTTACTGTGGTGATGGATTCTTTAACAAAAATGAAGAATTAGTCAAATCAAAGATTGTAGGCATGATAAAAAAACTTGGAGCAGATGTAGTTATTTGTGGACCAGCATATGATTATAAAGGTTATGGAAGAATGTGTGGAGTCTTAGCAAATGAAATAAATGAAAATACAAATGCTATAGCTATTGCAGCTATGTCAAAAGAGAATGAAGATACTATAGAAATGTTTAAGGACAAAGTTGATATAGTAAGAATGCCTAAAAAAGGTGGAATAGGACTTAGCAATTCTCTTAAAAACTTATGTGTTTTAAGTAGAAAGAAAAAAGATAATACTTCAGATTTAAATATTTTTATAAATGAAGTATGTTATAAGTAATTTAGAATTGGAAAAGAATTTTAAGTTCTAGATTCTATATTTATAGTGAGGCTGTATTTAATGCAGCCTCAATTATTATATAAGGGAGATGAGATTTTATGTTGGATAAAGTTACTTTAGATTTAATGGAAAGTTTAACTTGTGAAATTGGTGTAGCAGGAAATGAAGAGAGGATTTCTAAATTACTTAGTGAATATTATAAAGATTTTTGTGATGAAATAATTTTTGATAATTTAGGTTCTATTTTTGCAGTTAAAAGAAGCAAGAAAGAAAATGCTAAAAAAGTTATGATTTGTGCTCATATGGATGAAATAGGTTTTATAGTTAAGGAAATAAAGAAAGATGGGATTATAAAACTTTTACCGTTAGGAAGCTTTGAAATAAATGAAACTATAAATAGTAGAGCAATAGTTTTTAATGAAATTGGAGACAGAATTGAAGGGGTTATTTCTCCTATAAATAAAGATAAAAAGGCGGATAAGGATAATATAGGATTAGATATTGGAGCTGAATCTAAGGAAGAAGTTTTAAATTCTAAGATAGATATTGGAAGTGAGATAGTTTTAAAAGGTGAGTTTTCTATGCTTTTAAATGGAAAGAAAATAGTATCTAAAGCATGGGATAACAGATTTGGATGTATTCTTGGTGTGGAAGTTTTAAGAGAACTTAAAAATGTAGAATTAGATTTTCATCTTTTTGTAGGAGGTAGTGTTCAAAATCATGTAGGACTTAGAGGGAGCATAACTTCAACTAATTTAATAAAACCAGATTTAGCCATAGTAACTGATTGTTTAGAAGCTAGAGAAAAAGATGAAGAAGGAAAGCTTGGAGAAGGACTTTTAGTAAGTTTTTATGATAAATCAATGATGCCAAATAAAACTCTTTTAAAATATCTTATAAATATTTGTGAAGAAAAGAATATAAGTTATCAGCATTATTATTCTTTAGATGAAAGTGATGGTGGATGGATACATAAATTATTGGATGGTTGTCCAACGTTAAAGTTATGTATTCCAGCTAGAAATATAAAATCCTGTAGTTCTATGATTGATAGGAGAGACTATGTTTCTTCAAAGAGAGCTTTAGTAGAAATGTTAAAAGACTTGAAGGAAGAAAAAATAGAACTATTTAAAATGGAAAATAGATAGGAAAGGAGGAAGAACTTTTGGAATTTGATATAAATATATTAAAGGAATTAAGTAATGCAGATGGGATATCTGGTTATGAAAAAGAAGTTAGCAGAGTAACTAAAGATTATTTTGAAAAATATACAGATGAAATAATCTATGATAATTTAGGATCTATAATAGGTATAAAAAAAGGAAAAGAAAATGGAAAGAAAATAATGATATCAGCTCATATGGATGAGGTTGGATTTATTGTTAGAGGAATAACTGAAGAAGGATATATAAAGCTTCTTCCAATTGGTGGCTGGTGGGGACATGTTATGCCAGCTCAAATGATGAGAATAACTACAGATAGTGGAGAAAAAATTAAAGGTGTAGTTATATCAAAAGCACCTCATGGAATGAGCAAGGAAGAAAAAGAAAAGGTAATAGAACCTAAAAATCTATATATAGATTTAGGCGTAGATAATAGAGAAGAAGTTTTAAATTTAGGAATTAAAATAGGTGATATGATAACTCCAGATGTAGATTTCTCTGTTATGAATAATAAAAATTACTTTTTAGGAAAAGCCTTTGATGATAGAGTTGGTTTAGGAATTATAATTGATATATTGAAGATGTTAGAAAATGAAAAAATAGATAGTGAAGTTTATGGAGTTGGTTCTGTTCAAGAAGAGGTTGGAATAAGAGGAGCAAGAACAGCAACTAACTTAATAAAGCCAGATTTAGCAATAGCAATAGATGTAACTAAATCACTAGATACACCTTTTGAAGAAAAGGGTATAGGTATTGGAGAAGGTGTAAATATAACAATGGCAGATGCTTTAACTATGGGAAATAAAGAAATGATTAAAAAGATGAAGGATATTTGCGGAGAACTTAGTTTAGATTTTAATATAGATTGTATGATGGATGGTGGAACGGATGCCTGTAATATCCATAAAACAGGAGTAGGAGTAAAGGCTATGACAATATCCATTCCAACAAGATATATGCATTCACCGAGACTTATAATTCATAAAAAGGATTATGTAGATACAGTTAGATTATTAGTAGAATTTATAAAAAAAATTTAATAATACAAAAAGTAGCATCAAAGAAGCTTAAACTAATCTTTATTTATAGGAAAGTTTAAAAGATATTTGATGCTGTTTTTTTATGGAAAATAAGAAATTATCTGTTTTAGTTTATGTAATACTTATAATATTTTGGGGATGAATAGTTTTATAGAAAAAAGGAATTAAGGGACTTATTTTAAGTCAGTTTTAGATTTTATAAATAATAAGAGATATGATAATATTAAGTAAATGAAAGGGAAGAATAGTATTTATAAATGAGATGATAAGGTGAAAATATGTTAAATAATTTAGAAATTACTTTTTTAGAGGAAAATATTCTTTTTTATAAGAAGTTAAGTGAAGAGGAAAAATTAAAATTTAATGAAAATGCATATAAAGAAATTATTACTGAAAAATATTCGCCTAGTGTATTTGAAAAGGAATGCAGAGGGTTAGTTATTGTAGTAAAAGGTGAGTTAAGGGCTTTTTTAAATTCTACAGAAGGAAAAGAAATAACATTATATAAATTATTGCAAGGAGATGCTTGTATTTTTACAGCTTCGTGTATATTTAATAATATAAATTTTAATATAAGTATTGAAGTGACTGAAGAAGCAGAAATTATAGTTCTTCCAAGTAAATATGTAGGATATTTTCAAAAGAGTAATGGGGAGTTCCAAAAATATTTACTTCATTTAACTCAATGGAGAATGTCAGAAGTTATGTGGCTTATGGAACAAATATTATTTACAAGCTTTGATAAAAGATTAAAGGAATATTTATTAGAATTTAATTCTAAATCTATAAAGATAACACATAATGCCATAGCAAAAGATCTAGGAACCGCAAGAGAAGTAGTATCTCGTATGCTTAAGCATTTTGAAAATAAAGGAATGATAAGGATATTTAGAGGTGGAATAGAAATTATAGATTTAAATAAAGAATAAATGAGGGCTATTTAAATAGCCCTCATTTATTTTGGAAAAATATAATGGATACTCGTTTGTGACTTTGTCACTGTAAAAAATGAAATTTTAGTGTAAATTAAGAACATAAAGTGAATGAAGAAAATATTAAGGGGGATATAGATGAATAAAAATATAATACGTAAAAAAGCATATGTTGATACAAAATATTGTGTAGCTTGTGGAGTGTGCCAAAAAAACTGTCCAGTTAGAGCAATAAGTGTAGCTAATGGAATTTATGCAGAGATAAATAAGGATAAATGTGTTGGATGTTCTAAATGTGCTAAAATGTGTCCAGCATCAACTATTGAGATAAAATAGGGGGAAAGAAATGAAAAAAACAAAAAAGAAATGGTATGAATACCTTTGGATTGCGACGATTATATATTTTACATTAGGTTTGTTTAATATACTATTTGCTTGGTTAGGATTATTATGTTTTTCTATTCCATTAATAATAAGTTTTACTAAAAAGAATAAAGCATACTGTAATAGTTACCGTGGACGAGGACAATTATTAGAAAATTTAGGAAGAAAATTTTCAAGAAATAAACCTATGCCTAAATTTTTAAAAACAAAAGTATTTAGATATGGCTTTTTAATATTCTTTTTAATAATGTTTGTAAATATGATATATATTACTAAGCTTGTTTTTGCAGGAGAAAATGAATTGAAAGAAGTTCTTACTCTTATGTGGACATTTAAAGTTCCGTGGAAAATTGTGGATTTAAGTAATGTAACTCCGTGGATTGCACAATTTGCATTTGGGTTTTATAGTATGATGATAACATCAACTATATTAGGAGTTGTTACAATGGTATTATATAAACCTAAATCATGGTGTGTTTATTGTCCAATGGGGACTATGACACAAGGAATATGTCTAATTAAAAGCAAATTATAAAAGATAGTGAGGTTATTATACTTCACTATCTTTAGTATGTAAGGATAGAAATTAAATTTCAAAAGGAAGGAGTTACTCTTTATTAAAGAAAAAAATATGATATAATTTAAGAAGTTTAATGTAAAAAAAGGAAGATTTACTCTGTAAATGGAGGAAGACTAGATGGATAATAATGCAAAAGAGGAAAATATAATAAAATATACATATGGGTATGATAATGGATTTAAAATATATAAATCTTTTATAGAAAATAAAAAGGTGAAAAAAAAAGAATCTTTAACTTTTAAGATTCACGAAATAGATGGACAAAAAATATTAACGCATACTATTGGAGAAGAAAATTTAGAATATTTAAATAGAAATAAGGGTGAGTTTTTTAAAGAGTTTAATATTGCAGATTTTAAAACTTTTAAAGAAGATTTGTATATAATTTGTACTAAGCTTAAAATTAATCCAAACTATGGAGACTTAATGGAAGAAATTATAGATGAATCAAATGTTGAGCACTCTTTTGAAGTTTTAAATTGTTTATTTTCATCAAAATTATTTGAAATTATGATAGAGGAAAAACTAGGATATTTAGTAAAAGAGAATTTTTTAAGTAATATGAAAAAAATTGAAAATAATCTTTGCGTAAATAAAGCTGGGAAAAGTTTAGCAGAAATTTGGAATATGAATAAAAACACAATAAAATATTTTGCTGAAAATAAAGTGAGTTTATCTAAAATAATAGATTCTAAAAATTTTATGGAAACAAGAGGTGTATATGATTTTGAAAAAGTAATATTACAGCTTGGATTAAATATAGATTATATAAATAAAATAAAAGAACTTCTAGATGATAATTATGAAGTAGATATGTTTGCAAGATATATAGAAGATATACATAAAAATGAAGGATTACCTAAAGATATAGTATTAGTGTTTATAGCAGATATAAAAAAAATAAGTGAGGAACTTGGAATAACATTTGAATCTTATATGGAAAATTTAAGAGATAAGCACGATATAATGGTTGAAAAATATATGCAAGAAAAAGAAGAAAAATATAATAGTATATTAAAAGAAAGTGGAAAAAACATAAAAATAAAACAAGTAGATCATAAATATAGTTGTACACTTCTTAAAGAAATAGATGAAAATCTTGATGAAGATGATAGAACATGGATTTTAAACTATATAGAAAGAATGACGAAAGAAAAAATAGTTATTGCGGAACTTATAAAAAGAGAAGAAGAAAAAATATTTGCTATATTAGCTATAAAAGGAAATAAGATAATAGATATAAAAAGATTTTATAATAAAGAGACAAGAAAAGATTTAAATAAATATATACATGATTTAGGAAAAAGAAATGGCTGGAATAGTAGGATGCTATAAAATTTTCTGAAAATAAAAACTCTTATAGTTTTAGACGATAGCTATAGGAGTTTTATTTTAAAGAGAAATGATAGACTAAAATTAAGATTTTTAAAGAGGGGGACTTTAAAATGAAATATATAAAGAAAATACCAGTTGCTGATAAAGAAACGAAAAGAATATTAATGGCTGAGGGATGGATAAAACTAAAAGAACCAACTAATCTAAAAATAGCAACTTTGTTATCAATACCTTTTATGATTATAAATACTATTATTTTTATAGGAATTACAATAGTTATATATCCATTGAGTGAAGAATTTTTAAATATTATTAGTGATTTTAAAATCACTTTAAATATAAATTTTACAGTGATAGTATACATTAGCAGTATTATTCTGTTTACTATAATACATGAATTTATTCATGCTTGTTTTATACCAAATTTTTTGAAATCAAATAAAACATATTGGGGAATTAATAGAGGATTTGGATTTGTATATACTACTGAAAAGATTAAAAGGTGGAGATATATAATTATTTCTATTATGCCATTTATTATATTATCAATTATATTTCCGATACTAGTAAATAGATTGGGGATATTAAATAAATTTATATTATTTTTATGCTTGGTAAATGCAATGGGATCATCTGTTGATTCTTTGAATATATGGATTATATTAAGGAGAGTTCCAAAAGGTGCTACAATAATAAATAATGGATTTGAAACATATTACAGAAAATAAAAATTTATTTTTAAAAGTAGAGAAGAAGAAAATTTACAACAAATAGTATACATAATATGGATAATATGGTAAGTTAATAAGGAAAAAAGAGAAGGTTTATAGGGGGAAAAATGAAAAGAATATTAGTAGTATTAGGGCTTATAGTAAGTTTATCTCTAGTTGCTTGTGGGAAAGAAACTAAAGAAACTGCTATAAAGAAAAATGAGGATATAGTAAAAGAAGAAATTATAAAAAAAGAAGTTGACTATAAAGAAAATTTTAAAGGAATAAATGGAAGTGCAGTATTTTTTACACCAGAAGAAAATATGTATAATATCTACAATAAAGAATTAAGTGAAAAGGAAATATCACCATATTCAACATTTAAAATACTTACATCACTAATGGGGTTATCTAAAGATGTAGTTAAAACACCAGATACGAAGCTTGGGTATGATGGGACTATTCATTGGAGAGAACAATGGAATAGAGATATTCCTTTTAAGGAAGCCTTTAGAGAGTCCTGCGTTTGGTATTACGAAAAGATAGTAGATTCTTTAGATAAAGAGTATGTACAAAAAATATTAAATGAATTAGATTATGGAAATAAAGATATTAGTGCTTGGAATGAAAATGGACATAATACATTTTGGATATCCTCATCTTTAAAGATTTCGGCAATGGAACATGTAGAAGTATTAAGTAAAATCTTTGAGGAAAAAACTTCTTTTGAAGAAAAAGATATAGAAATGGTAAAAGATTTTATGTTAGTTAAAACTGAAGAAAATTATAAAGTATATGGAAAAACAGGAAGTGGGAGTAAGAAGAATTCTTGGTTTACAGGCTTTTTTGAAAAAGATGAGAAAAAAACATACTTTGCTGTAGTTTTAGATGATGATAGTAAAGAAGTTTCGGGTGCAATAGCAAAAGAAATAGTTTTTGATATTATAGCTAGAAATTTTAAGTAATTAAGATATAAAGAAATATTAACTTATATAATATAGATAGCATAAAAAAATTGAAAAAAGTGAAGTTCAAAGTATCTTTAACTAAATGTATAATAAAAAAGAGTTCAAAGAAAAATAAAGTATTAAAGAAGAAAAGTAAAAAATAATAGAAAAATAAAATGAAAAGTTGTGAATAAGAAAAGAATAAGATATTATGAACAAGGTAATTTAAGAAATAGGGGGCTAATAAATATAAGATAAAGTAATAATTGGGGACGGAATAATATTACTTTTTATATTTTAGAAATTAAGTGAAACTAACAAGAAATTGTTAGTTTTATTTTTTTTGAGAAAAATAATTAATGAAATGAAAGAAATTTCTAATAGAAGATGGATTTTAATAATAGATTATCATATAATAAACATATAAAAATATGTCGTTGAAAGGCTAAGGAGAAAAATATGAATACATATACTATAAACTTTTATTTACAAGAAGAATCACACGGATGTGGATGTGAAGGACATGATCACGAACGTGAGCATGAACACGAACATGAACATGAAGTTCGTGACGATTATGAAGTAGTAGGAACTATTAAAACTTTTGGAGCATGGGCAAATATTATGCCAGATAGTTATTTAGTTAAAAGTGAACTTAAAGCTGAAGAAATGAAAGAGAAGATTATGGAACACTTAAAACCAAATGATATACTTCTTATTACAAAAGTTGATGGAAAAGATAGTGCATCCTCAATAGATCAAGCTATTGAATGGATAAATAGATAATAAAAAGGGACCTAAGAAATTTTCTTAGGTCCTTTTGCATGCTTATTTTTATCCTCTATGTTTAGCCATTATATTTTTAACTTCTTCTATGCATTCTGGTTTTAATAATCCAAGCATTTGTGGAATAAAGCGCATCATATATTCTTGATTAAAAGTTCCTTCATCTTGTTTTGTGAAACTTTCATTTAATAATTCTTTTGCTTTTTCTTTATTTTCAGGTGTAACTCTTTCCATTATAAAGTGAAAAAATCTTCCTTGACCATTATTCATTACAATAATCTCCTTTAATATATGTTATTTTTATAATCTTAAGTTTTCATTTTAAATTCATGTCCGCAACGCTTACAGGTAACTATTATTTTATTTTTACCTTTTGGTAATTTTAATTTTTGTCCACATTTAGGACAAGACACTATTTTAAAATTTTTATTTGCTTCTTTTTCACGAGCCTTTTGGGCTTTACGCATATTTTTTTGAGCCTTATAAATACTGTAAGCTTGTTTAATATAAGGAATACTATCAAAGTTTATAGCAGGTACATTATAAGGTAGTTGCTTGTTAAATCTCTTTAAAAATTTATTTACAAAAGTAATAAACTTATTATTTTCTTCTATTCTTTTAGATTTGTTTCGAGAAAAAGCTCTAAAAATAATTAAAAGAAGTAGAGCTAAGCCAAAATAATAGGTGTAGCGAGTAAGATTTAAAAGACTGCTTACAAATAATAAGAATACAGATAAAATATCTATTCCATAACGACCATATAAAAATTTCATTTAATCGCCTCCATCCTTGAGTATATTTTACCATATTTTTTAATAAAGTTAACAGAAAATATAAAAGATTGTATAGTTAAGTGCTTTAAAAACGAAAAATTGCAAGAAAAAAATAAATATTCTGGAAAAATAATCATTATTCGTTATAAATGATTGTAATTATCAATTAGAGGATGTATAATAAAGATAGATAAAAGAAAAACTATTTAGATATAGTTAATTTAAGGAGGATTTAATAATGAAACAATTTGCAGAAATAGTAGAAATAAGAGCAAGAGAGATATTAGATTCAAGAGCATTTCCAACTGTTGAGGTAGAAGTTATCTTAGAGGATGGAACAATGGGAAGAGCAGGAGTACCATCAGGAGCATCTACAGGAATGTATGAAGCTGTTGAGCTTAGAGATGGTGATAAAGATAGATACGATGGAAAAGGTGTTTTAAATGCCGTTAAAAATGTTAATGAGATAATAGCTGATGAACTTATAGGGTTAAATGCATTAGATCAAACATTTATAGATAAAGAATTAATAAGAATAGATGGAACAGAAAATAAAGGAAAACTTGGAGCAAATGCTATTTTAGGTGTTTCTTTAGCAGTAGCAAAGGCAGCAGCAGCATTTTTAGGATTACCTTTATATCAATATGTAGGTGGAGTAAATGCAAAAGTATTACCTGTACCTATGATGAACATTATAAATGGTGGTGAACATGCTGATAACTCAATTGATTTACAAGAGTTTATGATAATGCCAGTTGGAGCTAAAAGTTTTAGTGAAGCATTAAGAATGTGTTCAACTGTATATCACGCATTAAAGAAAACTTTAAATGAAGAAGGTTATTCAACAGGAGTTGGAGATGAGGGCGGATTTGCACCAAACTTAAAATCTAATGAAGAAGCTATAGAGGTTATAATAGAAGCTATTAAAAGAGCTGGATTTGAACCAGGAAAAGATATGTTTATAGCACTTGACCCAGCATCATCAGAATTCTTCCAAGATGGAAAATATATATTAAAACATGAAGGAAAAACACTATCACCTAAAGAAATGGTAGACTTTTACGAAAACTTAGTAAATAAATATCCAATTATATCAATTGAAGATGGTATGGCAGAAGAAGATTATGAAGGATGGAAAATCATGACTGAAAGATTAGGAAAGAAAATTCAGTTAGTTGGAGATGATCTTTTTGTTACAAATACCCAAAGATTGAAAATGGGAATAGATAAAGGAATTGCAAATTCAATTCTTATAAAATTAAATCAAATAGGAACACTAACAGAAACTTTAAATGCTATAGAAATGGCAAATAGAGCAGGATATACAGCAATTATTTCTCACAGATCAGGAGAAACTGAAGATACTACTATAGCAGATTTAGTTGTAGCAGTTAATGCAGGACAAATAAAAACAGGAGCTCCAGGAAGATCAGAAAGAGTTGCTAAATATAATCAACTTTTAAGAATCGAAGAAGAACTTGAAGATGTTGCAGAATTCAGAGGAAGAGATGCATTCTTTAGTTTAAAATAAAGAATTTAGATTATTAAAAACATAAATTAAAAGAAATATCAGATATTTATAATAAAATATCTGATATTTTTCTTTTTAGATATTAAAAAGATAGAATAAATAATGCGTATTTACTAATTTATAGCAAGATGGTAAAATTAGTACTACTTAATTAATAAAAATGGTAAAAAGGAGAAGTGATATGGAAGGATTAATTCATTTTGAGTTGGAAATTTTAAATGGAATACAAAATATATTTTCTTCGGAGATAGGAAATTACTTTTGGAGCTTTATAACGCACTTAGGAGATATGGGAATTATATGGATTATATTTACTATATGTCTTTTAATATATCCTAAAACGAGAAAAATAGGCGTGATTTGTGCTATATCATTAATGTGTAGTTTTATAATAACAAATTTATTTTTAAAAAATATGTTTGAAAGAATAAGGCCTTTTAATTATACAAATATACAATTATTAATAAAGAAACCGCTAGATTATTCATTTCCATCAGGACATACATCGATATCTTTTGCATTTGTATTTGTAGTTATAAAAGAAAAATTAAAAATAAAGAAAATAAATTTATATATACCAGCACTTATATTAGGAATACTTATAGCTTTTTCAAGACTATATTTATATGTGCATTTTCCAACAGATATTTTAGGTGGAATTTTAGTTGGATATGTATGTAGTATTATTGCTTTTAAAATATCGAAGATATTATTTAAAAAAATTAATATATAGTTAGATAAGAGTAAAATAAATAAAAAGGAGGGGAAAAAAGGGACATGGATAGAAATTTAGTTTTAAAACTTTTAGGGAAAAGAGACATTGTAATATTAGAGGATATAGTTGTAGAAATTATAAACATATTAGATGTTTTCCGAGGAAATATAATAAAAGAAAATAAAATAGAAGATATTAATAATCTTCAAAATTTGGTGAAAAGATTAGAAGAAATGGAATTCTTAGTAGTTAATATAAAGGAATCTTTAGAAAAGGTTCAAGGATATACTAATAGCAAAGCATATTTACAAAAATATATTAATGAAATAGAAGAAAATACTAGAAATTTAATTAAAGCAATAGAAGAAGAGAATAAAGAAAACTTTATTTTATATACTAATATATTAATGGATTTAGTTTTAAAATATTAATTAGGAATAAAATTTAAAAATGGAGAGAAAATAAGACTATCTTAATGAAAGGTGGTTTTAAATATGAAAGGCTTAGATATTATAGCATTACTTTTAATTATAGTTGGAGCAGTAAATTGGGGTCTTATAGGATTCTTTGGCTTTAATTTAGTTGAAGCTATATTTGGAGTAGGAATGATAGCTGCCATTGTATACGTATTGGTAGGGATTAGTGGATTATATTCAATATCATTCTTTGCAAGAAATAGAAGAAGAGCTTAAAATCAGGCAAAAAAGTAGAGAAGAGTATGAGAGCAATTTCATACTCTTTTTGATGTACAGGAAAATATTTAATAGTATAATAGAAAGTAATTGATTTAGTAGGAGGAATTATTATATGGTGAAAATTGAAAAATTAAATAATATTAATGATAAAGAGATGAAAGAAATATTAGATACATGGGAATCTTCAGTGAGAGGAACACATGATTTTTTAACTGAGGAAGATATAATATCTATAAAACTTCATGTAAAAGAAGGAGCAAATTATGTTAATGAATTTTTATGTATAAGAGATGAGCAAAATATTATAAAAGCTTTTATGGGAATAAATGATTCAAAAATTGAAATGCTATTTGTAAGCAATGAAAATAGAGGAAATGGTAATGGAAAAAGACTTGTGGAATATGCAATAAAAAAATTAAATGTAATTTATGTAGATGTAAATGAGCAAAATCCGCAAGCATTGGGTTTTTATGAGCATATGGGGTTTGAGGTGTTTAAAAGATCTGAGTGTGATGAACAAGGTAATCAATTTCCTATACTATATATGAAATTAAAGTAATAAAATAAACCTTAGATAAATAAAAAAAATATTTTAATTGGAGACCTAAAGGTCTCTTTTTTTTATATAAAACTTCAGTTTTAATAGTTCAAATGTAAAATTTAGAATATAATAAAACATATAAAAGGTAAAAAAAGGTAATTTTGAACGATGTAAGGGGGCAGGGATGACTTGTTTAGAGTGTAAATCAAAGTTTAAATTTGTAGATAGATTAAAATCTATGAATAGAAAAAAAGGAAAAATACAATGTGAAAATTGTAAAACTATATTTGTGATAAAAGGAAACTCTGGAAGAATAGTAAGTTCAGTAGTAACTGGTGTAATGGTAGCAATACTTTCAGTTCTAGGAGTACCATTAGTAGAGGGAGACTCAGAAAATAAAATATTAGGTGCATTAATGATAGCGGGAATAGTAATTATTATAGTATTTATTTACTATTTTATAGCACAGAATTGGTTGAAGTATGAAAAATTAAATGAGGATTTAGAAAAATAAAAATTATAGGAGTGATAATATGTTTTTTGATGTTAAAGATTTAAAAGAAAAGGAAATATTTTTAAAGATTACGAAAACTTGTGAAGCAGAACCGGAAAAGAGATATTTTCCGGCTTATCATTTTGATATCTGTTTGTTAGATGGAACATCTATTGGGCATTGTGATTTAAGAATTGGACACAATGAAAAAACATACATTGGTGGAAATATTGGATATGGAATAGATGAGCAATATCGTGGACATCATTACGCTGCTAAAGCTTGTCAATTGTTATTTAAACAAGCAAAAAAACATGATATGAATTATTTGATTATTACTTGTGTTACGGAAAATATTGCATCATCACGAACTTGTGAGATAGCAGGAGGAAAATTTTTAGAAATAGTAAATATTCCAGAAGATAATGAAATGTATATAGAGGGTAAAAGACAAGTTAAAATATTTAGATTTAATTTTTGAGAAAACACAGAAATAGGAGAAGTTTATGAGAAATAGGAGAATTAGATGGATTTCATTAGGTGTGATAGCTTCAATATTTATATTAATAGGGTATGGCAATACACAAAAAATTAAAGATGTAGAAAAGAATAATGAGTATGTATTAGAAGTTAAAAATGGTAAGAGATTTTTTAAATCAGAAGTGTCTCCAAAATCAAAAGCTGAAGAAATTATACTTGATAGGTTTAAAATTGAAATAAATGATGAGTATGATATGGTGTTAGTATAAAAAGGTGGACAGATTTAATCGAACTAAATAAAACAGTATTT